>DHVJ01000050.1:213-102493 GCA_002412595.1 Anaerolineaceae bacterium UBA5211 | reverse complement strand
CACAATCGCCGCCGCTGACCTGGCAGTAAGGGCAAAAGTGGTTGCGCTCACTGAAAATCATGGAAAGAACAAATTTGCGTGCCTGGCGAACTTTCTCTGTATCGGTATGAACCTTCATTTCGTTGTTAACCGGCAATGTGCAGGAGGGCTGCAGGGTGCGGGCACCCTCAACCTCAACCAAACAGAGACGACAACCGCCATAAGGGGTCAACTGAGGATGGTCGCACAGGGTCGGGATTTCAATTCCGGCTGCTCGTGCGGCATTCAGAACAGTCGTACCTTCCTTTATTTCAATATTTTTTCCATCAATTGTCAAATTTACCATGTTTATTTTCTCCGAAAATACAAATTAGACCAATGAGGCGGTTTTGCCACTCATCTGGCAAACCCCCGCAGGGCATACTTTATTGGTGATATGGGCGTCAACTTCAGCGCGGAAGTTTTTCATAATATCCTTTAATGGAGACCCTGCAGTTTGCCCAAGGCCGCAGTTGGACATTTCATACAACCATTTACTGATCTCTTGCAGATCATTGATATCTTTTGTGCTGCCTAAGCCTTCCGAAATGTTGTTTAGAATTTCGAAAGCCCGCTGATTGCCGATGCGGCACGGATTGCATTTGCCGCAGCTTTCAAAACGGAAGAAGTTGAGCAGAACTTTGGCCAAATCGACCACACAGGTTTCTTCGCTGCAAATCAACAGGGCACCTGAACCCATGGAGACCCCTGCTTTGCTATAGGATTCGTAATCCATAGGGGTGTCCTGAAGGACTGCCGGAATAATGGAACCGCTGGAACCTCCGGTTTGGGCCAGTTTGAAATGAGCGCCGTTTTTCATGCCTTTAGCATAAATCGAAATTATTTCGCGCAGTGTGATCCCCATGGGAACTTCCACCAATCCGGTGTTATTGACGTTACCCAGGATGGTATAGACCTTGGTACCTGGGCTGGAAGGAGTTCCAAATGACTTGAACCAATCCGCACCGTTGCGGATAATTGGCGGAATATTAGCCAATGTTTCCACGTTATTGACCATTGTGGGTTTATCCCACAGGCCATTGGTGGTGGGGTAAGGCGGGCGCGGACGGGGTTCACCGCGTTTGCCCTCAATGGATTCAATCAGAGCTGTCTCTTCACCGCAAATGTAAGCACCGGCTCCACCGTGCACGTGCACGTCAAAATTAAAGCCGGAATTGAAGATATTCTCTCCCAGAAATCCCATTTCTTTAGCTTGTAAAATAGCTTTCAACAAGCGCGCTTGCGCGAGGGTGTATTCGCCGCGAATGTAAATGTATCCTTCATCCGCCCCGACCGCGTAAGCGGCGATGGCCATGGCTTCAATAATGCTGTGCGGATCGCCTTCCAGGATCAAGCGATCTTTAAACGTGCCGGGTTCGCTTTCATCCGCGTTGCAGATGACGTAGCGCTTATCGCCGGCTGCGTCGGCCACGAAACCCCATTTCAAGCCGGTGGGGAAGCCCGCGCCGCCGCGGCCTTTGAGGCCGGATTTCTTGACGACGTCGATCACTTCCGCCGGTTTCATCTCGGATAAAACCTTTCCAAGTGCTTGATAGCCATCGTGAACGATGTACTCTTCGATAGAATCGGGATCAATCTGACCGGCGCGCTCCAGCACAATGCGCTGTTCGGCTGGCAGAGTTCCTTCCCGGGCTGAGACCCAGGCAATCTTTCCGCTTAGTTCCTTGGTGGGAGCTTGCAGACGGGAAGCAATTCTTCCTTTATATAAATGTTCTTCTACCAGGTAATGAACGTCATCCGGGACCAGCGGGCCATAGACGACGGCTTCCGGGTAAACAATAACGAGTGGTGATGCATCAATTCGGTCAATATCCGGAACTTTGGATAATGAGATTTCATCGGATAAATTAAAGGCTTTCAATTCATCGACCAGCCGCGCGTAAATTTCCTCAGAGCCCTTTTCAATAGAGTGAGGATCACTGGAAACCAATACCATTGAGCGTTTGATTTTCATTTTTGTTATCCTTTCACTCGTATCTTTCTAGAATTTCTTGGACCTGGTCCGGTTTGAGATTGCCATAGATATCGTCATCAACCATCATCACCGGGCCGACAGCGCAAACGCCAAGACAACTGGTCGTTTTCAGTGTCCATTTACCATCCGGACTGGTTTCTCCGGGTTTGATCTGCAGCTCTTCCAGGAGCGCATCCCAAACTGCTTTGCCGCCAGCTACATGACAGGGCGCACTCTCACAAAACTTGATTACATGCCTGCCAGTTGGTTTGGTTGAAATCATATGGTAAAAACTGGCAACCGAATAGACTCTGCTTTGAGGGATGTGCATCGCCTCGCTGATTTGTTCCAGCGCATCATTTGGAATGTAGCCCAATTCCTGATTGACTTTCATCAGGATTGGGATCAATTCCTCCTGTTTAGCATGAAACTCACCTACTGCTGCATTGACCGTTTTAATTACATCCCGACCGTTATTGTTATTAGACATGCAAGTTCCTCCTTTTAGGGTGCATATTTATATTTTGATCGAGATAAAAGTTAAGTCCTTTCTTACTTCACCAAAATAGCGTCATAGTTGCAAACATTTTTACAAATACCGCAACGGATGCAGGTGTCGGGATTAATGCTATGTGGCTTCTTTGCTTCACCGCTGATTGCATCCACTGGACAGTTGCGCGCGCAGGCTGTGCAGCCGACGCACTTGTCCGCTTGAATTTCATATTGAATTAAAGCCCGGCAAACTTTGGCGGGACATTCTTTCTTGTAAATATGCGCTTCGTATTCATCGCGGAAATTTTTCAGCGTGCTGACGATCACATTGGGAGCACCTTGACCTAAACCGCATAAACTGTCTTGTTTGATTTCAACGCATAGCTCTTCAAGCAGTTCAATATCGCCGTCGCGGCCCTCACCATTGCAGATGCGTGTGAGAATTTCCAGCATACGGCGGGTGCCCACGCGGCAGGGGACACATTTGCCGCAGCTTTCATCCTGAATAAAGTCCATAAAAAAGCGCGCGATGTCAACCATACAGGTTTCATCGTCCATAACAACCATACCGCCCGAACCCATAATGGAACCGGCCTGGGTTAGTTTTTCATAGTCAACTTCCAGGTCAAGGTCCGCTGTGGGCAGACAACCGCCCATGGGGCCGCCGGTTTGGATGGCTTTAAATTCGTGGCCATTTTTAATACCGCCGCCGACGTCAAAGACGATTTCACGCAGGGTGATACCGAAGGGAACTTCAATCAAACCGGTGCGATTTACATCGCCAGCCAAAGCGAAGGTTTTGGTACCCTTGCTTTTTTCTGTTCCCATGCTGGAGAACCATTCCGGTCCACGCAGGATGATTTGCGGAACGTTGGCGTAAGATTCCACATTGTTGATGTTGGTGGGTTTGCCAAATAATCCTTTGACTGAAGGGAAGGGAGGACGCGGGCGCGGTTCACCACGTTTGCCCTCAATGGATTTGATCAATGCGGTTTCTTCACCGCAAACGAAGGCGCCAGCGCCTTTGCGTACTTCCATGTCAAATGAGAAATCAGTGCCCATAATATGCTCGCCCAGCAAGCCGTAAGCGCGAGCTTGTTCAATGGCGATGTTCAAGGTGCGTACTGCAATGGGGTATTCCGCACGGCAGTAGATGTAACCCTGGGTTGCGCCAATGGCATACGCGGCAATGATCATGCCTTCAACGACAGAGTGCGGATCGCCTTCGAGAACGCTGCGGTTCATGAAAGCGCCCGGGTCGCCTTCATCTGCGTTGCAGACCAAGAACTTGGTGTTGCTGACCGTATCACGAGTGAGTGACCATTTCAGACCAGTTGGAAAACCTGCGCCGCCGCGGCCGCGCAGGCCGGAACGCCGGACAGTATCAATCACTTCATCGGGGGTAGATTCGCTTAAAACTTTGGCCAAAGCCTGGTAACCGTCTTCAGCGATGTATTCTTCAATATTTTGCGGATCAATCTTGCCGCAATTTCGTAAAACTACACGGACTTCTTTAGCCGTTGGTTCGCCTAATTCCTGAGCTTGCTCTTTCTTGGGAGGAGCCAAAAAATCAGGAATGGGACGACCTTTGAGAAATTGTTCTTCAACCAGAAAAGGAATCTGATCTTTCTTCAGGTTGATATAGTGGAGACCTTCTGGGTAAACCAGGATTTCGGGACCATTTTCACAATTGCCAATACGAGGTGTATCTAAAACCTGAACCTCATCCTGAAGACCTTTGGATGAGATTTCATCTATTAATGCCTGCATAATTTCCATTGACCCTTTGTTGGTGCAAACCGGGTCGTTGCAGACTAATATATGGGAACGAAAGTATGTCATTATTCTGTTACCTGTGCAATCTTTAAATTTTGTGAAAAGGTTATAGAGTGATCAAGTGATCCTGTACAACCGTACCTGAACCAACATGGTCCTTCATAATCTTTTTGGCTACATCGGGATTGACTTTGCCGTAGGTGACTTTTTCTTTGCCTGATAAAACAACTTGCATGATCGGTTCCTGTTCGCACAGGCCGATGCAGCCAGTCTGGGTGACCGTAACATTTTCGAGGTTGTTCGCTTCAATGTAATCCAAAACGGATTTCATGGTCTCTCGTGCGCCGGCCGCAATACCGCAGGTACCCATACCGACGATTACCTGAGTTGAACCATCATTTTCGGATAATTTGCGTTTGGCTAAGGCAGCTTCTCGAACATTTTTTAGATCATCTAAGCTTTTAATCGCGTTCATTTTTTCTCCTATAAACTCGATTGGATTAATAGTTGTCCTGAACTATTTCTTCAATACCTTCTGTTATTACATTTTTTAGATAATTGATTACTGATGGTTCTGATAAAGAAACACCCGCAAGGATTTCTTTGATGGGGTTATCATCCAGCATGAAACGCTTTTCGTCGATTTGATAATTGAAAATCCAATGAACTTGAGGATAACCAATCAACAAATTCAGAAAAGTTGTTTTAAGATCACCTAACGGCATTCGGTCAATGTGACTGCGTTGGAAATTTACCTCAATTTCCGTTCCGATGCCAGGTTGGGACTGGATTTTGAGGTTGCCCTGACAGGCTTCGGCTGCGGCTTTTAGAAAAGGTAAGCCAAGGCCGACTTTTCGGGTTGTGCGGCTGGTAATAAAAGGATCGGTGATGTGCTGAACGGTCTCCGCATCCATGCCTTTTCCATTATCTTTGATGATAATGGTCAATTTATCTTTATTAATGTTCTCTAAAACCGTAATTTCAATATTTGAAGCACCAGCGTTGACGCTGTTCTCTGCGATATCCAGGATATGCAGTGAAAGTTCCTTCAATTCAGGACTCCTTTACCCCTCCTTCTCAAGGGCTCGGATAAGTTGAGTTACTTTTGAGGGTTTCACGCGGCCATAAATGGTGTCATCAACCACCACGACAGGTGCTTGACTGCAGGCACCTACACAGCGGCAGGCTTCCATTGTAATGGAGATGTTTCCATCTTCAGTGGTGTCACCCAATTCAATACCAAGCAGCTGCTTGGCCTTCTCAATAAGTTGAGGCGATCCGCCAACATAACAAGCGGTTCCAAGACAGAACTTAATGGTATGCTTGCCACGTGGACGGGTAGTAAAAAATGAGTAAAAAGAAATTACCCCATGAACTTTGCTGACCGGAACATGCAAACTTGCGGCAATGTAGTCCTGGATTTGTTCGGAAACAAATCCGACCTTCGTTTGGACTTCATTGAGAACAACCATCAGGCAGCCTGGTTTATTGCGGTGTTCTTCCAGAATTGCATCAATTTGGGCAGCTAACTCGGGGTTTTGGGTTGGATCAATTTGTAAAGTATTTGTTATAGTGTTTAGCATTTGATTCGCCGTAGTTTAAATTTGGTTAAAACCATGTGATTTTACCACGGTTTAATAGGCAGTTTGTATAGTCAATAATATAGGGGTGGATAGATAACTGGGCGGTTTTTGACCACCGAAAAAGCTTTGTTTTGCTGTAAATCAAGAATTAACGGAAAGATTGCGGTATTTTCGGCCGCTTTTTCCCAGTAAAGCTTTTCTAATTTCATTTACGGTAGGTTGTTCAATTAAGAATTCGTTCCAGCCCAGAATATCATCCAGAAAATGCGCATCGCCGCTTTGGATTAAGCCATAATCAGCCAGCTGGGGATAGTCCAATAATGCTTGAGCTGGGGTGATATGACGTGAAATTTCCAATATCTCCAGTTCTATATCCTGGGGGATAAATCCTAAGATTGGGAAAAGGCCAAAAGCAGAGCGGTTAACATGAGCAGGAATCAACAGCCCTTGATTTTCTTCAACCAGCTGCCAAGCTTCTTTTAGCGAAAGCGCGCAAGAACTGATCAACAGCCGCTCTTCCCGCCGGACAAAATCGCCGGTTTGGTCAACCACAAACTGTTCCCCGAAAAAATCAACGTTATTTTGGATAGCCGGCATGAAGGGAAGGATTTGATTGAAAAACACTTCAATCTGATCGAGTGTGTCAAAGATACAAAGACTGTGAATTTCCTCGCGAGTTTGAAGTTCAATGGCTGGCAAGACAGTCACGCTGCTGCCGCGTGCGGCCTGCATGACGGCAGCAATGTTGGCTATGGCATTATGGTCGCTGATGGCAATCAGGTTTATGTCTCTGGATTCAGCGGTTTGGATAATTAAAGGAGGAATCATCTCAATTGCGGCACAGGGTGAAAGGACCGTATGGAGATGAAGCTCGGCTCGAAATTTACTTAATTTGGGGTTGTTTTCAGTCACAGGAAAGCTGCAAGTTATTGGTCGCGCAGCCCCATTTCCCACAATTTGCCGCTGATGTAGAATGAATTCTGCGGACAGGATAACAACGTGATACCTTCTTCATTGGCTTTATTGATAGTTGCGGCATCCGGTTGGGCGTTTTCTGTAATGATCACAGCGGCCAATTCCAAGAGGCAAGCGACAGCAACAATATTGTTATGAGCTTGCAGCGTAATCCAAATGGATTGATGTTTAGCGCTGGTCATGACACAGCTTAACATATCCGAAACGTAGCCATGGGTAGGGGAAATGGATGAAAAATCTGTGGGTTTGGTTAAAACTTTTAATTGAAGATCCGCAATTATTTGATCAAGCGTCATTTTCCGTCTCCTTTTTTCCTTTACCAGTATAGCCTTCTCCAACCACATCTTCACCTTTAAGGAAGAACTTCATGGTTAAATGAGTACCTTTGCCTAGCTCTGACTGTAAATCCATCTCATCCGCACAGCGCGAAATGTTGGTCAAGCCCATACCAGCACCGAAACCAAGTTCCCTAATCTCCTCAGTGGCGGTGGAGTAACCCGGCTGCATTGCTTTTTGGACATCTTCAATTCCGGGGCCCTCATCCCAGATGAAGACGGAAATTTGGTGTGGTTCAATTTCGACATGGATAGTGCCGCCATGATTGGTATGGATGATAAGGTTCATCTCTGCTTCATAGATACCGATCCCAACCCGGCGAGCCAGTTGAGCGTTGGCGCCCAGGCGCAGCAAGGCACGCTTGATATTGCTGGAGGCTGAACCGCCGTGGGTGAAATCGTAACGCTCAATGGTATAGCGCAGGATCAGACTGGAACGGTCGGACTCAATATCCTCGAAGAGATGGGATGCGCGGTAACGGCGTACTTCTTCTTCTATATAGTCATGTTCAAGGGCCCGTAGCAAACCATAAGTCACATCGCCTTTGGTAAGGATGCCAACCAATGCTCCGCTTTCATCCAAAACCGGTAATCTGCCCAGGCCGGTCCGGGCAAAGATCTTGAGCGCTTCAGTCAGGTAATCGAACGAATTGCACGTGTACAGATCGCTGGTCATATATTTTTGCAGATTTGCATCGATATCCTGATTAGCCAGACATTTGATCAAATCTTCTGTGCTGACCATGCCAAGCAAGGCATGTGTATCGTCATCTACGATGGGGATGCCTGAAATACGATTTTCTCGCATGGTAACCAGCACATCCTGCATGGTGTGGTCAGGGCTGAGCGTTTTCAGGCTGCTGGACATGACCTCGGAATTTTTAAGGATGTAAGCCAATTCTTCGACACGCGTAATCTTTCCAGCCATTTCATCTGTGATAATCTTTCCTTTAAATCTGGAGGGTGCCTGGTCAAAATTGGTGTCTCGATTGTTCATAATTTATTCCGATATAGGTCGTTCCAAACTAGGTAAGCCGGCCAGGTAGAGGCGGCCGGACAATTCAAACATGCCAAACGGGGAGGTGATTAAGGGAATACCTTCCTCATTAGCCAGGTCGATGGTTTCCTGTGGCGGTTTTTTTCCGCGTACAAAGATAATGGCGGCCACGTCAGACATCTGCGCGGTGCGGACCACTTGCGGGTTACATAGTCCAGTCAACAAGACTGCGTCCGGTTGGATGGATGCCAGAACGTCACTCATCAGATCAGCACCACACCCGCCTTTAATTTCGCGCGTCAGGTCTGCTGACTTGGTCAGTAAATCGCCATCAATAAACTTTATGAGATTTTTGATATTCATGCAGGGCTAATTACTTTCATCATTGTATAATCCATAATCGAAATAATTATATGTTAAAATTTTTTGACAATTGGACCAATTACAATGAAAAATATTATTCAAGCTGTTAAAGGTACGCGTGAGTTTTATCCTGCTGAAATGGCATTGCGCAATTGGATGTATGCGAAAATCAAAGCTGTTTCACAATCCTTTGGTTATCAGGAATACGATGGACCGTTCTTGGAATCCATTGAATTGTATGCTGCTAAATCCGGCGAAGAGCTGGTCAAAGAACAGTCCTTTGTTTTTCCGGACCGCGGCGGTAATCTGATCACATTGCGGCCAGAGCTGACTCCCAGCCTGGCACGCATGGTAGCACAAAAACAGAATCAACTGGTTTACCCGCTGCGCTGGTGGTCATTTGGACCATTTTGGCGTTATGAAAAACCCCAGAAAGGACGCACGCGCGAATTCTTCCAATGGAATATTGACTTAATTGGAGTGGATTGCCCTGAAGGGGATGCGGAGCTGGTAGCTATTGCGGCTGATTTCTTCAAAGCTGTTGATTTGAGTTCAAGCGAAGTCAAGATCCTAGTCAATGACCGCCGGTTAATGGATAAGCAGTTAATCAAACTGGGTGTGACTTCCGTTGACCAAAAGAAAGCTATGTTGGGCATCATTGATCGCCGCGATAAATTGAACGAAAAGGACTGGGAAGTTTACGTTTTGGAATCAGGCTTCAGCCAGGCACAATTGGATGGGTTGAAAGCGGTTTTGAATGATAAAGAATTATACAAAACCTCACCTGAGATGATGCGCTTCTTCAATGCGTTGGAATCGATGGGTGTGGCAGATTACGTGGACTATGATCCGCGCATCGTGCGTGGTTTGGATTACTACACCGGTATTGTATTTGAGGCGCGCGATGTGGGAGAAAGCTCACGAGCTATCCTGGGCGGCGGGCATTACGGCAACCTGGTTGAAGATGTGGGCGGTACTTCATTGGCTGGTGTGGGTTTTGCGATGGGTGACGTGGTGCTGCCATTGATCTTGGAACAATTTGGGAAACTGCCGGAGTTGCCTTTGAATCCGGCTGAAGTGCTGGTGACGGTTTTTGATGCCGATTGCCAGGTTTACAGCTTATCTATTGCGACAGCCTTACGCGCTGCAAATATTAACGTGCTGGTTTATCCGGAGGCAGCGAAAATTGGCAAGCAATTTAAATTCGCTGACCGGGTGGGAGTATGTTACGTAATCGTGGCCGGACCGGATGAACGTGACCAGAAGATATTGCAAGTAAAGGATATGCGGAGCGGGGAACAGACCAGCGTAAAAATTGGCGACTTGGTGGATGTTATTAAGAAATTAATGTTGCCGTAATATTTCCTGAATATTAAAGAAACCAGAATCGAAGAACTCCATCAATGATGGGGTTCTTTTTTTGGTAAAATTGGCGTGTTTGAAAAATAATACTTCGTGGAATAAAGATTTTCGCCTCGTCAGACATCCTTCCGATGTCTGAATTGTCATAGTTTAATATCCAATCGTGCGGTAGGCACAAAACATCGTAATCATTGCTCAAGCTGTCTGTGGTCCAGACACCTGGATGCAGGGCGTCCTGGTGACAGGTTATCCTCCTGCGGCGCACGCATGCAGCCTGTCGGTCTCACGTTGAAGGCCGGCAAGATCAATCGCTATGCCAGAGAAAACAGCGGTGAGATCATGATTGTGCATTACTGCCTGTCCTGCGGAAAAATTTCCTGCAACCGCATTGCCGGTGACGATAATGCTTATGCCGTTATCCGGCTATTGAATGAACCTCAGAAATTTGACCCAGTGTTGAAGAGCGAAATCAGCGCATGTAATATTTGCCTGTTGACTTTGTCTAACGAGGAGATGGTCACGCGTGCACTCTTGGGGACCTCTTATTCAAAATACGTCAAATAAAAGTGGAAGAGTATTTAAATTAACCCGGAAAGCACTTGCCCTGAAGTGGTGAGCATAGTAAAATCTATGTCTGACATGGTGGCTGTAGCTCAATGGCAGAGTGCTTGACTGTGGATCAAGATGTTGCGGGTTCGACCCCCGTCAGCCACCCAGACACTTGGAGCCTCGTAAGAGGCTCTTTTGTTTTAAAGTGAATTGCGGCAATCGATTTACAAAGGCACTTATTTTTGCCACAAATAGACACTGATAAAAACTAAAAAAAAATTAATCGGATGAACTCAGATAGTTTATCGGCAAGGAATAAATTGCTTAGTTGTTCGTTTCTCCTACCAACTCTTTAACCCTGCCTACCTGGCCATTTTCCAGACGAACCTTGATGCCATGGGGATGCGTGCTGGATTTTGTCAAAAGGTCTTTCACAATTCCTTCTGTCAATTTGCCTGTTCTTTGATCTGCTTTTAATACAATTCGAACTCGCTGTCCAATTTTAATTTGATTACGAGGGATAGTACTCATTTATTCATTACCTTTCACGTTTTGTTTTTATTCTGAAAGTGAAAAACAAAATATAAGATCAGTCAGTTAATTTTGGAAAAGCTCAATTCTTTTAAGAATGATAAATCATCACTAAACAGGATTCTTTCTCATCTAAATGTGTAAGTTACGACTTATATCCCCGCGCAAGGGGTCCATCGTATGAATCTAAAACCGGATTTAATTATAGGCCGTTCTTAAAAAAGAGTCAGTTTTTGCTCAAAATCCTCGTTTCGATCGCTTATTTTGATACATGCGATCATCAGCCTGCTTGACTGTAGCCGTAAATGTACCTTGTTCATAACAGGTTGCAATCCCAACAGAGATTTTTAGTTCGTTAGAGTTGTTTTTATTATCCAACTCCAGAAAATGGTCAATCCGTTCTAATGCACTCTCAGCGGCTTTTTCGTCGGTCTTGGGTAAAACTACCACAAATTCATCCCCCCCAATTCTTGCCACCATATCTTCGGTGCGGAACGATTTCAAGAGAACATTACCTGTTCTTCTAAGGATTTCATCTCCGGCTGAATGACCTTGGTTGTCATTTATTATTTTTAGACCATCCACATCTATCATTAATACACTGACCGGGAATAAACGACTGTTCTCCAGACGGGATAACTCCTCCTCAAAAAATGTACGGTTATAAAGTTTGGTCAAGATATCGTGTGTTCCGATAAAATGGGATGCCTCTTCCATTAGCTTACGATCGGTGATATCCCGTGCTACCCAAATTACAGAATTATCATTTAAAGGAGATACAGAAGCATCGAAATAAACCTTGCGTTGGTTAATTTCTATTGAGTATTCAATAGGAATTGTCTTTTGGGTCTGTAAGACGTTTTGGATATGAAGAACAAATCGATCGGCATCTTCTTTAGGAAAAAATTCATGAATGTTTTTCCCGACAAAATCTTCCGGAAGCGCTAGTAATAAATTAGAGGAAGCCGAAAGAATTTTCAGATAACAACCTTCCTCATTGTAAACGATCACTAAATCCTGCATGGAGGCGAAAAGTGCCCGCAACTCAGCGGTGCGGTCTTTTACACGCTGTTCTAGAACGGCCTGCAACTCTTTTAGCTCTCGATTTGCTTCTATCTGCTCCTGCTCATTCTTGCGGGCAATTTCGATCATACGAGTGAGACGTGTAATGAAGAAATATAAAGTCAGGGATGAGGCAATCATGAAAAAAGCACTCGTAAAGATCATTGAGGGTTCAGTTAAAGAACCAAAACGAGTAACGATTTTTCCACTTGTTTCTAAAAATCCAATGACAATAATTGTAGTTGTATTTAATATTGCAAAAATTCTCAATCCCTTTCGACCGAGTAAAAGAGTACTGAAGATAAGTAGTAAATAATAACCACCAATGGCATCATCATGAATACCGCCAATTAAGAGCAACAATGTAATAACAATAAACCCTCCTATTGGAAAAATAATGCGGCCAGGCTGCAAAATATTCCAAAACGCGAATAGCAGGGTAATAATTTGTATTATTGTAAAAACGATAAGGATAGGTCTGACGGTAACAAAGGTTTCAGTTTTGAAAGATATAAAAACAAAATTAGCAAGAATGGAAAAAAGCAATATTGCGATAATTAATGTGCGATCATCTTTGTTGCTGGAATTGCGGTTTTCTAATACTCGGCGAACAAATTTTGCAACCATACCCGTGTCCTGGTAAATCTATTTCTCGTGGATACAATTTACTTATATTAATTCGAGTATCAATACAATAAGATTTATTCTTAATATAGGTTGTATATGTGAGTTTATCGCAGAAGAAATAAATCTTATGGATAGTCATATTTAATACTTTAATTATACATTGACAAAGATGATTGATTGTTGGTTGAGAAAAAAATAATTCGGTTATGTGTCAATTTTTCTGAGAAACAGGTTCGACTCTTTCAGTTCAGGATAGTAGATTGCTCAGTGGGGAATACACGAATAACTTTGTGTACCGTTTTATCTCCCGAGCGAACTCCTCCATATGTCTAGAGGTTTTAAATGTCTTTGATGTTTCTTTGAAAAACCTAACAAGAAGTTCAAATCTTAAAAACTGTTGACATTTCCATTCCTACGTGGAATAATACCAATAACGATACCGGTAATGATACCGGCAACGTTATTATAAAAAATGGAACAAGAAAAGCGATCCGTCACAATTCGAGATGTTGCAAAGACAGCCGGCGTGTCAGTTTCGACTGTCTCGCGGGTATTAAACGGCAAAGTGGATGTTGCCAAAGAAACTAAAAACAACATACTGTCGGTAATTGATGATCTGGGCTATTCCACCAATCTGGCTGCGCGCAGCATGCGCAGCCAGAAAAAGAACCTGATTGGTTTGATCATGCCCGATATTGCCTACCCATTTGCAATTGAAGTAATGAAGGGGGTAAACCAGGCCATCGCGGAATCGAATTTTGATCTGTTGGTTTACACATCTGGTGATGTCAGAAAGAGGGGAAGAGTAACTTCAGAGCAAAAATATATTACGCTTTTAGCAAAATCCATTTCCGATGGCGTTATTGTTGTTGCTCCTGTCGCTTCCGAATATAACATTGATAAACCCATTGTCTCTATTGATCCTGTGATGAGTAATCCAAGTTATCCATCTATTCACGCAACCAATTATCAAGGATCGTTGGATGTAATGCGGTATCTCATCGATTTGGGCCATAAAAGAATTGGATATATCAACGGCCGTGCGGAATTGGAAAGTGCCAACAGACGTCTAATGGGTTACCGCGATGCTCTAAAAGAAGCGGGGATACAGATTGATGCGGAATTGATTGCAAATGGAGATTACACCACGGAAACAGGTGTCTCGTGCGGACGTCAACTTCTTTCCCTTAATAATAGGCCAACAGCGATTTTCGCGTCAAATGACCAAATGGCCATGGGCGTATATCGGGTTGCAGAAGAAATGGGACTTAGCGTTCCAGATGATTTTTCGTTAGTCGGATTCGATAATATAACCGAATCAAAATACCTTGGATTGACCACGGTAGATCAGTTCATTTCAGAACAGGGTTATGGGGCAACTCAAATGTTAATACAAATAATTAATGAAATTCCACTGGAGAATCAAACTCAGAAAGTGCAAACACAGCTTGTAGTTCGGAATTCGTGCCGTGAAAATCCTGAAAGGGATTAGGCAAACTAATTTCAATCGACTATTAAATACTACAGATGTGTAAAATGACTAAGAGGGGAGGTGGGGAAAATCGGACAAAATAAAATAAAAGCAGGCCTTCTCTTCAACCTTTGACCGTTTTGAGAAGACCTGCGTTGTTGTGTGGAGGTGCTCTCCGCACTTTCCTATTATATCTTGTTGACACCTAAAATTGGAGGAGAAACATGAATCGGAAGATTTTTGTATTACTTAGTGTATTACTCGCTGCAACTTTCATGCTGACCGCATGCGGAACTGCAGCAGCAACAGAGGCAGCAGCCGAAGAACCTGCGATGGACGACACTGCGATGGAAGAAGCTCCCGCGGAAGCGGCAGCCGAACCGGTTACCATTACCTGGTGGCACATTTCAACCAAGGATCCGGCTTTATCAGATTGGCAAAAGATGGCCGATGATTATATGGCAGATCATCCCAATGTGAACATTGAAATCACTGTGCTGGAAAATGAGTCCTTTAAGACCAAACTCACAACGGTCATGCAGTCTGGTGAGGTTCCGGATATATTCCAAAGCTGGGGCGGCGGTACTTTAAAGGAACAAATTGATGCCGGTCTGCTGAAGGACATTACCGCGGATTTGGATGCGGATGGCGGCGCTTGGCGCGATACATTTGCCCCCGGTGCTTTGGCAGTATTTAGTTCAGATGGCGAAAATTATGGTGTGCCGTGGGATATGGGTATGGTCGGCTGGTGGTACAACAAGGATCTCTTTACCCAAGCCGGAATCACCGACACTCCCAAGACATGGGCTGAATTCCTGACGGATGTTCAGCTGCTGAAAGATGCTGGGATTACCCCAATCGCCTTGGGCGAAGGGGACTCATGGACCGGTATGCACATCTGGTCGTATCTTGCCACCCGCATTGGCGGCGAAGCAGCTTTCACCGCGGCAGCGGATCGCTCGGGTGCTTTCACTGACCCGGCTTTTGTACAGGCCGGTGTCGAACTCCAAAACTTGATAGACATGGAGCCTTTCCAGGATGGCTACCTGGGCGCTACCCATGATGAGATGCAGGCGACCTTTGGCAATGGCAAGGCTGCCATGGAACTTTCGGGCCAATGGGCACCTTCAGTCGAAGCTGCTAACAGCGCGGATGGCGTTGGCGTGGCAAACCTGGGTATGTTCAACTTCCCCACTGTTGAAGGCGGCGCAGGTGCTATCACGGATGTCATCGGCGGTGGCAATGGCTTCGCGATCGGGAAAGATGCCGAACCGGAGGCCATCGACTTCGTCAAATATCTGACCAACGTGCAGAACCAAACGATTATTGGTGCGTCCGGAACCGGTATTCCGGTGGTGAAAGGTGCCGAGGTTGGTCTGACTGATCCGAACCTGCTGCTTGTCCAGCAAAGCTTCGCGGCTGCCAAATACTTTCAACTGTACTACGATCAGGTATTACCTTCCGCAATGGGCGGCATTATCAATGATGCAGTGCAAAAACTGTATGCCGGAACAGCTACTGCTGATGATGTAGCGGCTGAAATTGAAGCCGGTGCACAAGAACAAATTAAATAGTCAAAATTAGGGAGACAGGTGTATGACGGTCAAAATAGACTGAATTGCACCTGTCTCCTAATTATCAATTGGTTTTTGATGAATATTTAACTTTATGGGAAGACCATAAGGTTTTATAGCGGAATGGCATTTGCACCCTATTCCCAGTAACTTATAGAAAGAGTAAATAATGCAATTTCTTCCTGTCGCTAAACAAAAACTCAACCTCGCGAAAAACACAATGAACGGACGGCGAACTCAAGATCGAATTGTAATTGCCCTATTTTTGCTGCCGGCATTAATCCTTTTCCTGCTTTTTGTAATTTATCCCATCTTCCGTTCGGTATATTTCAGCACATTTGATTGGAAGGGTTTTGGACCGGCAGTGGATTATATCGGGCTGGATAACTATAAAAAGATCCTAACCGACGAGGTGTTCTTAAAAGCTATCAAAAATGTCTTGATCATTATTACTCTCTCCCTGGGATTACAGTTACCTTTGGCGTTGATATTGGCTGTCCTGGTAGGGCGTGATCTACCTGGACGTTCTTTATTCCGTACAATATTTTTCTTACCCTATGTCCTCTCCGAAGTTAATACCGGAATTATGTGGATGTTGCTCTATAATGCCGATCCTACTAGGGGTTTTATAAATTCGATCATGGTACAACTGGGTTTTGAACCGATTGCCTGGCTAGCGGATATGAACGTTGTAATTTTCGCGATCTTCATTACTTTGACCTGGAAATATTTTGGTTTTCACATGCTGCTGTATCTGACCGGACTTCAAAATATCCCAAAAGAAATCGAAGAAGCCGCACGCATCGATGGTGCTAATTCAATTCAAAATTTCTTTTATATAACCCTGCCTCTATTGGGAAGTACGATAAAAACTTCTGTTTATATGTCCGTATTAGGTTCAATTCAGCAATTTGTCTTGGTTTGGGTGATGACCAGAGGGGGACCTGTCAACGCCAGTGAAACCATGGCTACCTACATGTATCGGTTCGGGTTCGTGCGCTACCAATTAGGTTATGGATCTGCGGTCGCAATTATTATGTTCATCCTCTGTATGATCTTTTCCCTGCTCTATCAGGCGCTTACAAGAAAACCCGATTACATTACCGGGTTATAGAAAGGACGCTTTCATGGGTAAATACCTTACTACTCCACGTTGGATACAAAAGGTCATCCCAAGGATTATCATTTATGTATTTCTAATCAGCGCTACCATAATGATCTTCATTCCCATTGTGATCCTGCTTTTCGGAAGTGTAAAAACTACCGGGCAAATGTATTCGCATCCATATTCCATACCTAATCCACCCAATTGGGAAAATATCCTTTTAATATTGAGCACGCCCAGTTTTTGGAACATGCTAAAAAACAGCTTGATTGTCATGGTTGCAACCACAGGCGGGACAGTCAGTATTTGCGCTTTGGCTGCATTTGTTTTCGCACGGATGCAATTTCGGGGGAAGAACTTCCTTTTCAACCTGTTCACAATCGGACTTATGTTTCCCATCAACGTGGCAATTCTGCCAGTGTATTTTGTGCTTCGCCAATTAGAACTTATGGGAATTCCGATGATCGATCAATTATGGGGCGTCATCCTGGTACAAATCGCGTTTCAACTCTCCGGGAATATCATGATACTACGTGGATTCTTCACGGCTGTGCCAACTGATCTTCAAGATGTAGCATATATGGATGGGTGTACGAATTTTGATTTCTTCTGGCGCATTATGCTGCCGCTGGTAAAACCCTCTCTATCAGCTGTTGGTGCGCTGGTGATGATAGCAAGTTGGAATGATCTACTTGTTCCTTTGATTGTCCTGAACAGCAACCAACTTTGGACTTTACCTTTGGGCACGATGCAGTTCCAAGGTCAGTATGGACAGGATTTGGCTTTGGTTTCGGCTTTTGTGGCCTTATCCGCTATTCCCACGATCATTTTTTATTTTTTCGCCGAACGCCAGATCGTTTCGGGATTGACGGCAGGTGCGGTAAAAGGGTAGCCGAATGGATTTACATGCAGAGTGGTCCTGTAACAAAGCTGCGTTGGTCGGAGCAGAAAGAACGAATTCTTGGAAATCACCGTTATCCAGCCGGTTCAGTAACATCAAAACAGAAGCAGAAGAGGTCCTTGGCAAAGGATAATCACTTTTATTAAAGAAGTTTATGTAAAAAAAACACCGAAAAGGAGTTCTTCCAATTTCGGATTGATACATAGAGGAGTGTTCATGAAAGAAAACGGTAAACCGGATAAACAATCGTATCTTGATACATCTTTACCTTTTAACGAAAGGGTAAAAATCCTTGTTGGGCAGCTCAGTCTTGAAGAAAAGGTGGGCTTAATGAGCCATCCCGCAAAGGGTATCCGGCGCTTGAATATCCCTGCTTACAACTACTGGAGTGAGGCACTACATGGTGTGGCGCGAAATGGACGCGCAACTGTCTTCCCACAAGCTATTGGTATGGCGGCAACCTGGGATAAGGATCTGATCCGAAAAGTAGCATCTGCTATTGGCGACGAAGGGCGGGTTAAATATCACGCGGCACTGAAGAGAAATGGATATACCGACCAATATCAGGGATTGAATTTCTGGTCACCCAATGTCAACATATTTCGCGATCCCCGCTGGGGACGAGGGCAGGAAACTTGGGGTGAAGATCCGTTTTTAACTGGAGAGATGGCTTCCGCTTTCGTTAAAGGATTGCAGGGTGATGATCCAAAATATTTAAAAACCGCTGCCTGCGCCAAGCATTTTGCGGTGCACTCGGGGCCGGAGAAAGACCGTCATACTTTTAATGCGATCGTTACCAGGCGTGAGCTATATGACACCTACCTACCAGCGTTTAAAAAACTGGTCCAAGAGGCAAAGGTAGAAGCGGTGATGGGTGCGTATAACCGAACGCTGGGTGAGGTCTGCTGTGCAAGTAAGCTTCTGATCGGAGATATCTTACGGGGTGAATGGCATTTCCAGGGGCATTACGTTTCTGACTGTTGGGCACTTTCTGATTTTCACCTCAATCACAAAGTAACCAAAGATGCGGCTGAATCAGCCGCGTTGGCAATCAAACGGGGATGTGATTTAGGCTGTGACCATGTTTTTGATGAAATCCCGGAAGCAATTAAAAGGAGGCTAATTACGGAAGAGGATGTGGACAATGCGCTGGAACGTTCTCTGCTTTCCCGGTTTAAACTTGGCATGTTTGATCCACCTGAAGATGTTCCGTTTACGTCAATCCCGGCTGAGGTGGTGGGTTGTGAAGCCCATCGAAAATTAGCCTATCAGACGGCAATCGAATCAATAATCCTGCTTAAGAATAAGAACAACATCCTCCCGATTAAACCGTCCACCAAAAAGATTTTTGTCACTGGCCCCAACGCGACCAGTACGGAAGTTCTTCTGGGAAATTATTACGGATTCAATAACCAAATGGTTACGCTGTTGGAAGGAATCACGGGGCGCATTCCGGAAGGGATGGGAATGGAATACACCACCGGCGCAATGTTGAAGCACCCTCGAGAAATTAAAGAGACCTGGGCTCCGGGAATGGCGCAATCGTCCGATCTGGCAATTGTATGCGGCGGATTTTCCTCCTTCTTGGAAGGTGAAGAAGGCGAGTCCCTTCTGTCACCGCAGAACGGAGATCGCAACAGCATTTCCCTGCCCGCGAGTCAAATCAATTATATAAAAGAGCTGGCAATATCCGGTACAAAGATTGTGCTTGTCTTGACAGGTGGAAGCCCGATTACATTGGGCGAAGTTGAAGAGATGGTGGATGCCATCATTTTTGTCTGGTATCCCGGAATGGAAGGCGGTAAAGCTGTAGCTGATGTACTCTTTGGCGATGTTTCACCATCTGGTAAACTGCCTTTGACATTCCCTAAATCGCTGGACCAAATCCCGCCATTTGATGATTATCATATGGCAGGTCGGACATATCGCTATATGACAGATGAGCCGTTATATCCGTTCGGTTTTGGGTTGAGTTACAGTCAATTTGGGTATTCAGACCTGCGCCTGGAAAAGAAAGATATTGAGCAGGGAGAATCCCTTAATATCACCTTGATGGTGCAAAACAGCGGTGACCGAGCGGCGGCCGAAGTTATTCAATTTTATTTGACCGATCTCGAAGCCTCCACAATCGTTCCCTTGCACCATTTAATTGGATTTAAACGGATTGTGCTTGACGCAGGAAAGCGCCGAAAGGTGGAATTTTCAATAACGCCTGAGATGATGTCGTTCTTCAATGATGAGGGGAGACTTACTTTGGAACCCGGTGAATTTCGGCTGGAAGTAGGCGGGTGTTCACCCGGCAAGCGAGGACAGGTCCTGGGGGCACCCCAACCAGTTTCTGTGATTTTCAACCTGGTTTGAAAATACCGAATGAAAGGATATGGGGTGAAGGACTTTGCCCGCGGTTGTATGCGCACATATAAAGAGATATTGGCGATCGTGACTGAGATTAACGCGATTGATAATTCGATGGCTTAATACTGCGGTTAGTATTCTTTAGACAAAGCCAAGAAAATGAAAGCCCATGCGTTTGACCGTGCCACGAGTGCCAGGTGCGCTATGAGATAAAAACGCCTCTCTAATTTTATTGAATTTAAACCTTTGTATAAACAATGATCGTGTGCCGAAGGCTGAGATTCTCTTAGAAATTAACAAGAATATCGATTGAATTTTCATGCGTTGGGTGGACTAACCCCAACATTCATTGGCAAAAATAAATTTGATATAAAAAGAAATTGAGAAAATCTTAAATATTCCCGCAAATTATTGACAAGCATAAAAATAAATGCTAAACTCGGAATGTAAGCAATTTTATGAAAGCACTTACATTTTGCCATGAAAGCGACTGAAAATACAACAACCATTTACGATGTAGCAAAATCGGCAGGCGTCAGCATTGCAACCGTTTCCCGTGTGTTGAATTCACCCGAGCAGGTCAGGCCGAAAACACGCACCAAGGTATTGGCTGCAATTGATGAACTGGGTTTCATGCCAAAAGCCGATGCGCGCGAAAGAGCGCGCAAAGAAATTGGTCGTATCGGTGTTATCACACCGTTCTTTACATTACCTTCTTTTTCACAGCGTCTGCGTGGAATAGCAGCGGCATTGGTCAATTCGCCATATGATTTGACGATTTACCCGGTGGATTCGACCACTCGATTGGAGAGTTACTTCACTGTATTGCCTTATTCAAAACAAGTGGATGGGTTGATCATTGTTTCGCTACCAATTGATTCTTTGGCTCTTAAGCGCTTGCAGCAAAGCGAAATTCCTATTTTCCTGATTGAAAACCACATTCCTAATTTCTCCAGCCTGGAAATTGACAATGCTTATGGCGGCAAACTGGCTGCTGAACACTTTATCAGTAAAGGACATACCCGCTGCGCTTATGTTGGCGATGCGGTCACGCCTGACTATACCCTTAGCCCGGAAGACATCCGTCTTGAAGGTTACCGACAGGCTTTATTGGATAATGGCTTGGATTTACCCGAAGAATATATCAAATTACCTGCTTTTCCACCAAGAGATCCGGATAAGCAGGTTTATGAATTATTGGATTTGCCACAACCACCAACTGCGATTTTTGCGGCAACCGATGACCTGGCTTTACGTGTGCTTAAGATTGCACGTAGTCGAGGTGTGTCAATTCCGGATAATTTGGCAGTGATTGGTTTCGATGATATTGACATAGCTGAATATCTTGAACTAACCACAATCAGCCAATCACTTTTCGAAAGTGGAAAATTAGCTGCTGAACACTTAATAACTCATATGGCAGATCCGGCCAGATTGGTTGAAAACACTTTTATCCAACTTAAATTAATTGAACGAAGCACAACTTGAGCAATTCTTCTATTTATTAATTGTCTCAGCTTTAGATGTTTGAACACATAAAAGGAGGAGGTGGATAGGGAAAGAAATAACTTAAACGATACTACCCAAATAAAAGGCAGAATTTAATTAAAGGAGAAAAAAATGAAGAAAAATAAGTGGTTAATGCTCATCTCGCTCTTAGCCGTGCTATCCATGGTGATGGTTTCCTGCGGCAGCGGTGCTGACACAGCCCAGGCAGAGGCTGCCGCAGTGGAAGATGCAGCAGTTGAAGAACCGGCTATGGAAGAAGCTGTTGCGGAAGATACTGCAGCCGAGCCGGTGACAATTGATGTATGGTTCCATTCCGGAAAAGGCGAGGAGCGCGAGGTTTTAGACGCTCAAGTAACCGCCTTCAATGAAATGCAGAATGACGTAGTTGTCAATGCCATCCTGCTTCCGGAAGGTTCGTATAATGATCAGGTGAACGCTGGCGCTCTGGCCGGTGACCTGCCCTGTCTGCTGGACTTTGATGGGCCATTCCTGTACAACTATGCCTGGGCCGGATATCTGCGCCCCTTGGATGACCTGGTGCCTGCGGATGTGAAAGCAGATTTCTTGCCTTCCATCATTGCACAAGGTACATACGGTGGAAAACTGTATAGCTTGGGAACGTTTGACTCTGGTTTGGCGATTTGGGGAAATAAAGCCTATTTGGATGAAGCCGGTGTGCGCATTCCGACCAGCATCGACGATGCCTGGACGATGGACGAATTCATGGATGCGTTGCAGAAGTTGAACGCATTGGATCAGGTCGATTACGCAATCGATTTCAAACTGAACTATGGACCGGATGATGAGTGGAACACTTACGGATTAATTCCCATCGTTCAATCCTTTGGTGGTGATTTGATTGACCGCACTGACTATCAGAGTGCCGATGGCGTGTTGAATGGCCCTGAATCTGTGGCAGCTATGGAATGGTTCCAGAGCTTGTTCGAAGATGGCTACGCCAATGCCAGCCCGGCTGGAGACGATGATTTCTACGGCAGCAAGGTTGCTGCGCTCTCCTGGGTAGGCCACTGGATGTACGGTCCTCACACAGAGGGTCTGGGCGACGATGTTGTATTGATCCCCATGCCGATCCTGGGCGATAAAGCCGTCACGGGCATGGGTTCCTGGAACTGGGGTATTACCTCAACTTGTGAAAACCCCGAAGCAGCTTATGCCTTCCTGAGCTACTTGACGGAACCGGATGAGATCCTGCATATGACCAATGCCAACGGCGCAGTCCCGGCCCGCAAGAGCGCTATTGCTAAATCCGAACTCTATGCTGAAGGCGGCAAGCTGAACATTTTTGTGCAGCAGTTAGAGAACGGCGTGGCTGTTGAACGCCCGACCACGCCTGCATATCCGGTGATCACCTCTTCCTTCCGCACTGCAATTTGGAATATCATCGCAGGCGCAGATGTGCAAACCGAGCTTGATAAAGCTGTAGTAACGATTGACCAGGATATTCAGGATAACAATGGTTATCCGCTGCCTGAGTAAAAGCGTAAAGAACTGAGGATCACGTTCCTCATGTATTAGCGTAAATGAGAGGGGTCGTAAATTAAACGGCCCCTCTCAAAATAAAGACCGGAGGAAAACGATGGCAAAGCAAAAAAACATCAAGCCGACCGTTCCGAAATATCGGCGTAAGGAATCTTTGACTGCCTGGTTATTTTCAACCCCTGCAATTATCCTGCTTGTATTATTCCTGATTGTGCCCTTTGTATGGGCGATTTGGCTATCTTTTACCAACCAGCGTTTAATTCCAAACCCGAATTTACCGACTGAATTTGTGGGCTTGCGTAACTACATCCGCCTTTTCCAGGATGAAACTTTTCAACGCGGATTATTGAACAACTTTTATTTTATTGCAGTGGTGGTGCCTATACAGACATCCCTGGCACTGGCGTTGGCTATGTTGATCAATCAGCAGCTCAAGGGCATGAATCTCTTCCGGACAGTCTATTTTGCCCCGGTGGTTACAGCCATGACAGTGGTTTCCATTGTTTGGACACTGCTCTACAATCCCGGAGAAGGGTTGATCAATGCTTTCCTGCAGGCCATTAGTTTTGGAAGATTAGGACCTTATAACTGGTTATTGGATACCAAGTTGGTGTTTCCAGCTATCATGCTGCTTTCGATCTGGCAGGGGGTTGGTTTCCAGATGGTGATTTATTTAGCAGGGTTGCAGGAAATTCCACATGCTTTATACGAAGCAGCGCAGGTGGATGGCGCCAGTGGCTGGCAGCAGTTTAAACATATTACCCTGCCGCAATTGCGCAATACCACTATTTTTGTGGTGCTTTCTACAACCATAATGGCCTTCAAATTGTTTGACCAGGTGCAGGTTATGACCAACGGCGGCCCACAGAACGCTTCCATGACCACAATGGTATATGTGGTTGAAATGGGTTGGGGGCAATTGAAGGTGGGATACGCCTCTGCAATCAGTATTGTATTCTTTGTGATCGTGCTGTTTGTCTCGCTGATACAGCGCTACCTCACACGTGAGAAAGGAAGTGCGGCATGATGACAGCTCAAGAAAAATCCCCAAGGCGTAGTTTCAAGAGACAAAAACGCGTAAAGAAATGGCTGACTTACTTATTGATGATCTTGTTGGCTATCTTTTTCATGTTTCCAATTGTGTTTATGCTAATGTCATCCATTAAGAATAATGAATTTCAGGTTGTGACTGACATGAGTTCCCTCAGAGCCTTCCTGCCTATTGGCGATTTGGGATTTCAGAATTACAAAGACGTTTTTGAATCCCAGAATTTTGGACACTTGATGTTTAATTCAGTGATCATCATGTTGCTAACCGTCATTACGGGATTATTTGTTAATAGTATGATTGCGTACGCTTTGGCAAGGCTGCGGTTCAAGGGAAAGAAATTTCTGCTCTCCACCATTATTTCGCTGATCATTATTCCATTTGAATCTGTTGCCATACCCCTGCTGGTGCTGGTTAACCACTTACCCTGGTTTGGCGGAGAGACTTCCTGGCTGGATTCATACCAGGTTCAAATCATCCCCTTTATCGCGGATGCTTTTTCCATCTTTTTGTTCTACCAGTTTTTTATTGACATTCCCAAAGACCTGGAAGAGGCAGCATTAATCGACGGGGCCAGCTATTTCGGAATTTATTGGAAGATTGTCTTACCGCTTTCAAAACCGATTTTCGCCACAGTAGCCATCCTGCAAGCGCTCAATAGTTGGAACCGCTTCATGTGGCCGCTGATGGTGACGCGCGGTCCAGACGTGCGCCCACTTACGGTGGGCATTCAGTCTTATTTCGGGCAGGATCCGCGCCTATGGGGTGATTTGATGGCCTTCGCATCTCTTATAACCATTCCGGTGCTGATCATATTCCTGCTATTCCAGAAATGGTTTGTGCGCAGTGTGGCTTCTACCGGCATAAAGGGATGAGCAACAGGAGGTTCATGTTGCTCGGAAGATACTAAGACCCAACAAAGCCTGGCAAGAAAGGGATTACAAACCTTATACAGCACCGTATATTTATATAATAAACCATAATGGAATATTGTACGGCTTACGCAAGCTATCATAATTAACCGAAAACATACTCAGAAAGAACGATAATGAATTTCGCTGAAAAATTTAACCATTCAAACCGGCAACATATCCTCATGATCACCAATCACGGCATGCACCATTGGAAGATCATTCCTGGATTGCCGGACACTGGCGGACAGAATGTTTTTGTCAACCAGTTTAGCGATGCTATGGCGAAAGCTGGATTTAAGATTACGATTGTAAACAGGGGCGGATATGCCAGTCCAGTCAATGGAGAGATGCGCAAGGGTATCCATTATAAGGATGAAAACCAACGCATTATGTATCTTGAAGATGAATGCGCTGATTTCGTGCGCAAGGAAGATATGGATGCGCAGCTGCCGATGCTGCTGGAAAACCTGAAAAAGCAGCTCGATGAAGAGGGGAGCGAGATCGACTATATCATTTCACATTATTGGGATGGGGCTAAGCTGGGCGTACTTTACAACCGAACCCTGGCGAAAAGAAAGAAGCACATCTGGGTACCGCATTCTCTGGGGCAGGTAAAGAAGCGCAACGTCAATCCTGAGGAATGGAATAAACTGCGCATAGACGAACGCATTGAGAATGAGAAGCTCATCATTCAGGAAGTTGACCAGATCGCTTCCACATCAAGCATCATTGGGCAGTCATTAAAAAATGATTACGGCTATGGCGATAAAATGCTCTTTTTGCCGCCCTGTGTAAATTCCGACCGTTATTTTCCGCATGAGATACCCGCTAACCATAATATTTGGAATTTTCTGGAGAACCACGGACAATTGAGAGCGGAAGAAATCCGAAACGGCAGGATCATTACTGAAATCAGCCGAACGGACAGCACCAAGCGCAAGGATGTGCTGATCAAAGCATTCGCGCAAGTGTACCCAGACTTCCCAGAAACGGTTTTGGTATTGACCATTGATCCACAGAACAAGCAATTAAGTGAGGAATTGGTGCAGTTAATCCACGTACTGGGCATCCAAGAGCGTGTTGTTGTGCTGGGGTCGGTGTGGGAAGAACTGCCGGATATCTACGCAGTCACGGATATTTACTGTACCCCTTCCGTAATGGAAGGGTTTGGCATGACACCCCAGGAAGCGGCCGCCACACGCGTCCCGGTGGTATCCAGCAATCTGGTCCCCTTCGTGGTGGAATACCTGCTGGGGGATGATGCGCAAGTTCTCAAGATAAAAGGGCAGCCAACAAATATACAAGCAGGAGCGGGCGCATTGGTGGTACCGGCTGATGATGTGGAGGGCTTTGCACAAGCATTGACGTGGCTTCTTTCGCATAACGAGAAAAGAGACAAAATGGGAGGTGCGGCTTACCACATCACCATCCCTTATTTCACCTGGGGGAATATTGTGAGAGAATTCCTGCGAGAAGGCGGAATAAAATCCGGGGATGGGGGAGAGGCTTTATGAACCAACATTTAAACCGCGAAAAATTGAACGAGCTGCTGCAAGCTGAGCAAGTTGATCAATTAACGCCCGCACAGCTTGAAGCGTTTGTATTAACAGAAAAAGAGATACACACTTTTGCACCAGATGGAATTTGCCAGACAGATCCGCGCAATGGAGACCGCATTGTCTATAATTCTGCGCGCGCCCGGCGGCCGCACGATAACAAAGCGGAGACGACTGGCGACAATGGGATTCAGGCGGAAAAGGCTTGCCGGATTTGCGACGGGTTAACCACCCGGGTTGTGGATGTGGCGGAGCTGAGCGAAGGATTTACATTTATCAATAAGAACTTATTCCCTATTTTTTACCCGGAGTCTAATGTGAAATACCACGTTCAATCCAACCTGCCGGTAATGGGCAATCTTGTTCACGGAGTTCATTTCCTGCAGTGGACTTCTTCGTACCATGAACGGGATTGGCATAATATGCCGCAAGCTGATCGCATCATCGTGCTGCAACGTATGGCGGCTTTGGAAAGCAAACTGCTGGAGGAATCCGGCGGGTATGTCTCAATAATCAAAAATTATGGGCAGTTGGTGGGCGGTTCGTTAACACACGGACACCAGCAAATTGGCGCCAGCAATATTCTACCCAATCGCATACGCCAGGACCAGGTTTATATGACGGAGCATGATGAAACCTTCAATGATTATATGCTGCGTGAAAATCCGCAAGTGCTGTTGATCAAAGATTACGGACCGGCTGTGCTGCTAACGCCGTATTTCATGCGGCGGCCCTTCGATATGCAGTTAATCCTGAAAGATAACACCAAATCACATTTATTTGACTTATCAGAAGATGAACTGGCAGCGGTTGCGGATGGATGGCAGGACGCCATCCGTATTATGCTGACAATTATGCCGCAGATAGGACGAGAAACAGCTTACAACGTCACCACCCATAACACTGACGGCGCAGGACTTTATTTTGAATTTTTACCCTACACACAGGAAATGGGCGGCTTTGAACATTTGGGTTTGTATTTATGCCAGGGAAATCCAAGCGCTGCAGCTGAAATGGCAAGAAAGACACTCGAGCGGTATGAGTAGCGCAGGGGGAAGAGAAAATTGAGCAAAAGGACAGTTTCATGACGCTGCACTTGGCGGATAAATGGGTATGGGATTTTTGGTTTGCCCGTGAGGGGGAATTCACGCATATCTTCTACTTGCAGGCAGCGCGGCAGTTGATGGATGCGGATATCCGTCATTGGCATGCCAGTATTGGGCACGCCCGTTCACGCGATCTGCGGGACTGGGAAATCCTGCCGGATGCGCTGCAGCCTTCTGTCGAGGTAAATAAATGGGATAACCTGGCTACCTGGACCGGCAGCGTGCTTCATTACGCGGAAAAATGGTACATGTTTTATACAGGTATCAGCCATGCAGAGGAAGGCCTGGTGCAGCGCATTGGCTTAGCCAGTTCGCCTGACCTGGTACATTGGGAAAAATACGCGGGTAATCCAGTTATCTCAATTGATCCGAATTGCTATGAACGCCTGGACAAGCAGGTGTGGTATGAGGAAACCTGGCGCGACCCATGGGTGTTTCGATGGGAAGATAAATTTCATGCACTCATCACCGCGCGCGTACCATATGGTGAGCCGCGCTCGCGCGGGGTAGTCGCGCATGCTGTTTCGGAAGATTTGTTCCACTGGAAAGTTGAAAGGCCTATAACCAACCCGGGTGAGTTTGCGTATCTGGAAGTGCCGCAGGTTGTGCAAATCGGTGAGCACTGGTACCTGTTTTTCAGTGTAGAAAAGGAGCGTTATTCGCAGCAGCGCGCAGCGCGGAAAGATGTCTGCGCACAAACCGGTACGCATTATATGGTCGGCGAACATCCGCTGGGGCCATACCGGCTGCTTACGGATGATTTCCTTTATGGGGATGAGATCGGTTCTTTTTACTCAGGGAAAGTCATTCAAAACAATCAAGGCGATTGGGTTTTGCTGGCCTGCCGGCAGCATGGAGAAAAAAATGGGTATATCGGGGAGATTAGCGACCCGATGCCAATTGAGGTGCAGGCAGATGGTCGTTTGACGGTAAAAAAATTCCATGAATCTGGAGGAAGTTATTCATGAAAGGTGATGTTGTCATTGTAGAAGAACATCATAAGAAAGCTGCAAGAGAAATTGTTGCAAAGATACTGGCGGATATCCGAAGTAAACCGGCACGATTCACACTGACTGTTGCAGGTGAATCCGGGAGCGGTAAGTCGGAGATGGGAAAGGCTATCCAGGATGAGCTGGCAAAAAACGGGATAGGCACGGTAGTGTTGGGGCAGGATGATTATTTTGTGCTGCCGCCATATGATAACGACGCGCGCCGGCGCGAAGACCCGGAATGGCTGGGACCGCATATTGAATTGCGAATGGACGTGTTGGAAGGCAATCTCAAGGACGCAATAAAGGGGGAAGCCCAAATTGTGAAGCCGCTGATTGACTACAACCAGAATACGATCGAGATGGAAACGATCAACCTGACAGGCATCCAGGTAGTCATCGCGGAAGGTACTTACACCTCCCTGTTGAAGCATGTAGATCAGCGCGTGTTTATTGACAGCAGCCGACTGGATACACTGGCCTACCGGGAAAAACGAAACCGCGGCAAAGAAGTGGGCGATGATTTCATTGAGCAGGTCCTGGCAACAGAGCATAAGATCATTGCCGGCCATAAGAATCTGGCGGATTTCGTGATTACCAAAGCACATGAAGTCATCCGGGGGAACTGAGGTTTCTGCGTGACGCTTAAGAACAAGGTTCAATTGATAACTTATCCCGACTCACTGGGAGAAGACTTGCATGGATTGCTGCGGGTATTGGAAGAGCAATTTCCCCATACTTTTGCGGGAGTACATATATTGCCGCCTTTCCCTTCTTCCGGGGACAGGGGATTTGCACCACTGACTTACCTGGATATTGAACCGAAATTCGGAACCTGGAAAGACATTCGAAAAATCGGAGAGACAACGGATGTTTTACTGGACCTGATGGTTAACCATATCTCTGCACATTCGCCTTATTTCACAGATTACTTAGCGCAAGGAACGCAATCTCCCTTCTCAGATATGTTTCTACCGGTTGAAAAGATTTGGCAGGATGGAGAGTTGCCGCAGGATGATTTGCAAAGAATATTCTTGCGCAGGCCGCAACCATACTCCACTTATCCGGTGGGAGAAGGCCATGAACCGCGAAGACTGTGGACGACGTTTGGGAAAGAAGATCCTTCCGAACAGGTGGACCTGGATATCCATTCCAGCAGAACGCGCAACTTGCTGAAAGAATTTCTGGATCAGTTTAGCCGAAGTGGCGTGCGCATGGTGCGTCTGGACGCGGTGGGGTATGTTATCAAGAAACCGGGTACAGCATGCTTTATGGTGGAACCGGAGATATATGAATTCATGAAATGGATACAAGCCGAGGCCGAATCCAGAGGAATCGTGCTGCTGCCGGAAGTGCACGCCGAATACAGCCTTCAAAAGCGTTTATCGGAACAAGGATTTTGGATCTATGATTTCATTTTGCCGTATCGCGTATTGGAAGCACTCATCACGCACTCTGGCGATTCATTAAAGCAGTATCTACGCGGCCGGCCGCAGAAACAATTCACTATGCTGGACTGCCACGACGGTGTTCCGGTGAAACCGGACCTGAATGGTCTGTATGAAAGCACTATGGTGCGGGAAGTTGTGGACACCTGCATGGAACGCGGCGGTAATTTGAGCCTGATCTATTCACCCAAACACCGCGATCCGGACGGATTCGATGTGCACCAAATCCGAGGCACGTATTATTCACTGTTAGGCTGCAACGATGATGCTTACCTGGCAGCGCGAGCGATCCAATTCTTTTCGCCGGGCATCCCTCAAGTTTATTATGTTGGACTACTGGCAGGGGAGAATGACCTGGCTGCGTTGGAGAAAAGCAAGGATGGGCGGGTCATCAACCGGCATAATTACAGTATGCGGGAAATTGAGAAAGAGAAGCAACGCGATGTCGTTGGGCGGCTAGAAAATCTCATTCACTTCCGTAATGATTATGCGGCTTTCAACGGACATTTTGGCGTGATTGACACCGATTCACAACATATTCATTTATGCTGGACGAAGGATGATTTGAGCTGCGAATTGAAGATTAATTTGGCGAATTATGAAACTCAAATCAATTATCTGGATGAAAACGGCCGTCAAGTTCAATATTTTATTTAAATAAAAATTCCAATACTCTCTGATCATCCTAAATCTATTATGTTGTTAATTGTAGAAGTGTAATAGAATGAAGCTGATTAACAGGACAAATCTCATGAAACACAAAGTAAAGGAATTGCAAACTGATCCGCAGGCAATAAGCCGGGCGATTGAGGAATTTATCCGCCAAAATATCCGTAAGTTAGGCCGCGAAGGAACAGCCATCGCATTGAGCGGGGGACTGGATTCGGCAGTGGTGGCCATGCTGACCGTTAGAAGCCTGGGCAGCCAAAAAGTGCATCTGGTTAATCTGCCCGAACAAGACAGCAATCCCATTCACCGCCGGCACGCCAAGCAGCTGGCAAAAGAATTGGGAATTGAATTACAGGTTATCAATATATCATCCGCTTTGCGCGCGGCCGGGGCTTATAAAACACTGCCGCTGTGGCTGGTGCCATCGCGCAGAGTACGCGGCAGGCTGGTCACTTACGGACGCGAGAAATTGATCAAACATAATGATGAACGCATCTTCATGGACCGTATGACAGCTGATGGTAACTCCTGGATGGCGCGCGGTAATTCTTATGGCATGTCCAAACACCGCATGCGCATGTTGATGATTTATCAATACGCTGAGGTGCGCAACTTGATGGTTGTGGGAGCAGCCAACCGTACAGAGGTAATGACGGGCACTTACTGCAAGTGGGGTGTGGACCACTGCGCGGATATTATGCCGGTGATGCATCTCTACCGCTCGCAAGTGGAGCAGATAGCGGATTACATCCAAGTACCGGACTACATCCGCAACAAACCCTCCGACCCGGACCTTTATCCTACAAAAATTGATAAGGGCGAATTTTTAGGAGGATTTGAGCAAGCGGATCAAGTGCTTTTCAACCTCGAGAACAACGTGTCCAAGGAAGATTTATACCCGGTATATGATCCCAAAATGGTTGATCAATTGGATCAACTTTACCGGGCTTCCACACATATGCGGGAAGCACCTTACCATTTGTAATGAAAGTAATCTGTAATCAACGAAGGTTGTATTAATAATTTTGAGGGCCGCTTTGAAGGGGTTTGTTTAAGAAAATTAACATCTTTCTATCAAGGTATCCGGGCAGCATATTATACAATTTTAGATAAACCTATTAAAAATGAAACCACACGACTTATATAATTTATTAAGCTGAAAAGAGGGTACCTTGGAACAACATATAGAACGACACCGCGAACGGTTGGAGCACATTGCACATACGGCCATGCTTGAAAGAGGTTTATTGCCGGATTTTTCAAAGGCGGCTTTGACAGAACTGGATCGCATTCAAGGGCCGGCAAACACTCCACAAGCGTCTGTGCACGATCTGCGGAAAATGTTGTGGGCTTCCATCGATAACGATGATTCGTTGGACCTGGACCAAACCACTGCCGCAGAAGAGTTGCCCGGCGGACAGGTGAGGATTTTAGTTGCCGTAGCCGACGTGGATGCTTTGGTAAAAGAAGGAACGGAGCTGGATGCACACGCACGCCATAACACCACCTCTGTTTACACAGCCGCCAAGATATTTCCGATGCTGCCTGAAAAACTTTCTACCGACCTGACCTCTCTGAACTATGATGCTGACCGGGTTTCTATGGTCATCGATATGATAATCGATCCGGATGGCTCATTGCGGGAAGGCTCTGTTTATCAGGCTCTCACCCATAATTATGCCAAGCTGGCTTATAACAGCGTGGCGGCCTGGCTGGAGGGCTTAGCGCCTATCCCGGAGGAAGTCGCGGCCGTGGATGGGTTGGCTGCGAATCTGCGCTTGCAGGATGAGACGGCCCAGCAAATGAAAAAATTCCGACATGCGCACGGCGCTCTGAGCTTTGAGACAATCGAAGCCAAGGCCGTATTTGACGGCGACCAAATTCGTGAATTGGAAATAGAGGAGCGGAACCGTGCCAAGGACCTGATTGAGAATTTCATGGTTGCGGCCAACGGTGTGACCGCGCGTTATCTGGAAAAGAGAAATTATCCTTCGCTGCGAAGGGTTGTGCGCGTCCCTAAAAGATGGGAACGTATTGTTGAAATTGCTGCTGAGCATCAATATGAATTACCGGAAAAACCAGACTCAAGCGCATTGGAAAAATTTCTGATCAGCCAAAAGACAAAGGATCCGATGCGATTCCCGGATTTATCACTGGCTATTATCAAATTAATGGGTGCTGGAGAATATGTGGCAGATCTGCCTGATGGAAGCGTTCCCGGCCACTTCGGTCTGGCAGTAAAGGATTATTCACACTCAACCGCTCCAAACCGACGCTATCCGGATTTGATCACGCATCGCTTATTGAAAGCCGCATTGCAGGATAACCCCGTGCCTTGTACAGCTGAAGAACTGGAAGCGTTGGCAGCGCATTGCACTGAAGCGGAAGATGCTGCAAATAAAGTAGAAAGACAGGTCGGTAAATCCGCGGCTGCTCTCCTATTGGAAGGTCACATTGGCGAACGTTTCGAAGCCATCGTTACCGGTGCGGCACAAAAAGGTACCTGGGTGAGATTATTAAAAATCCCGGTGGAAGGCAAGCTGGTGCATGGTGTGGAAGGCTTGGACGTGGGGGACCGCGTTCGGGTGCAGCTGATCAATGTGAATGTGGATAGGGGTTATATCGATTTTAAAAAGATCCGGTCTTCAAAGAGATAAAACTTCTTTATTGATAATGCGGGTGATGCTAATTATCACGCCGATACCCGCTGGCTAGCCAGGCTGCCAGCAGGGTTGAATTCCTGCTTAGGCCCTGATTGGCTGTTGTCATGCCCTTATTAAAAACTGATAAAAATTGAACTCATTCCATGGGTGTGATTTGGCGCGGGAGAATTTTCACAAAGCGGGAAAGAGCTACCTGCGGCAGGCAAAACTGGTTGATCTGTTCGGCGCACTCAGGTTGGTTGGTCTGCAGCAGGGCCTGGTGGTAATACCCCAACAGTTCCTGAATGGCGCGGATATCCGGTCCTTCCACCGGCAAAATATTGACCTGTGCACCCACACCCAAACGGCGTTCGAGTACATCCAAGGTGAAACCCATTTCCGGGGTGAGCAGCTGATAGACTATACCCCCGGTCATACCGGAGAAGGCGCAAGGGCCGGGGTCTCCCAAGATGACCACACGCCCGGAAGTCATATACTCACAAGCATAACCTTTCAAGTTGGCGGAAGTACCCACACTGCCGGCATTGTCGTCAATGGGATGGGTAATTTGTCCACCCAAAACCACATTGGCTCCCGACAGGCGGATGCAGGCGCGTGAATCGGCATTACCCTGCACCAGCAGAATACCCTGCTGGGCGCCGTAGGCAAAGCTCTTGCCAACGCTGCCGTCAATGCGCAGACCGTCGTGGTTGAGGCCTTTCATGACCGCCACGCGGCCGCCGTTAGCTCCCTTGGCAGCGCCGTCCTGTGCTCCGCCTTCAATCAAAACATCCATGTTACCCGTGATCCAGGCAGCAAAACCATTGCCGCCGATTGAAGATGGGCTGAAATGCAGGTGGAGTTGGTCGATTTCATGGTCGAGCTGGGGATGGCGCATGAGCGCCCCAAATAAATGCGAACCCAGGGCCCGGTCATAAGCCATGACCTGGTCCTGATAAGTAATTTCTGTTTCGCCTTCATCCAGCGCGTCCAGCACCGTTTCACTGATGAAACGGGTCAGGTGATTGCGGTCACGCGTCAATAGGCGACCGACGCCCGGCTCTCTCCTGGTGTGAGGCGGCATGGGTACAGGCTCCAACATAGCAGACAGGTCAATACGATCTGTCATGCTAATTTGCTCCAATAAATCGGCTTTACCCACCAAGTCCTGCAGCCTGGCAGCCCCCAAATTAGCGGTGAGTTGACGCAATTCTTCACCGATGCCGTTAAACAAGCGCTCTAACTTGATTACGGATGCTTCCATATCCAACGGAGTAAAGCTCTTCAGGCCCAGCTTTTGCGCTTCTTCCAGCGTTTTGATATGGGTCGTGATGCCTTTGTGACAGGTGCCCTGGTTGCACTTACGGCAGATGGTGCAGCCAATGGCCACCATGGACAACGTGGCAAAACCGACACGGTTGGCGCCCAACAGGACCATTTTGAGCACATCCGCACCAGTCTTCATACCACCGTCACACCAAATTTCCACACGTTCGCGGATGCCGGCTTCGACCAGAGCGCGGTGGGCTTGTACTACACCGATCTCAACCGGCAGACCGACATGCTGAATGGCGTGTTTGCGAGCCGCGCCGGTGGCTCCGTCGTAACCAGACAGGTTGATCACATCCGCGCCAGCTTTGGCCACACCTACGGCGATGACGCCAATACCCGGCACGCAGGGGCATTTAACCCCAATCTTGGCGTTCGGATTGACTGTCTTTAATTCTTCAATCAATTGGGCCAGATCTTCAATTGAATACAGGTCGTGATTATTGGAAGGGGAAAGCAAGGCCACGTAAGGCGGAGTACGGCGCGCCTGAGCTACACGGGGATTGACCTTTTCAGCAGGCAGCATACCGCCTTCGCCGGGTTTGGCACCCTGCCCAATCTTAATCTCGATCAGACCGCAGGAGTTGAGAAATTCAGCATTGACGCCGAAGCGGCCGGAAGCCACCTGTTGGCCGCGGTTGTGCCGGTATTTACCGATCAATTCCGGCACTTCACCGCCTTCACCGTTGATACAGATCATATTGAGTTTGTCCGCGGCGCATGCATAGGTGCTATAGGCAGCCTCGCCCTGCGAACCGAATGACATAGCGCTGATCACAAAGGGAAAGGCATGTTCACCGATGGAAATATCCGTTGTTTCAGGTGACAAGGGAGATGGGAAAGATTTGAAATCAATGAGGTGCCGTAAGGCCACGGGTGTTTTAGCAGCCAGCTCCCGGTATTTATTTGTGATGTCCTGGTAGTCGCCCTGAGCATGCGTGTAATTACCAACTGCTTTCCAAAAGCGCGGGTAGAAATGGTCGGTCATGGCGAGCTTGTCTGATTTATCGCCGATTAGAATCTCACGGCGTTCTTCCGCATCCTTTTCCAAATCCCGCCAGGTTAACCCGGATGAACTGCACCCTAAAAAATTCGGAGTTTGGAAGACCCCGGCCAGTTCGGGGGAAAGACCAATGGAGCTGGATACCCGCCCATACCCCCGCAATTCGTGGCTGCCAATAGTGGAAATGACCTTTTCGAGGCCGACTTGCAGGGACTGGAGCAGATTCGACATTCCTTGCGCAGAATTTTCCTGCATGCCTTCAGCTGCTAGGCTGAGCATCGCGTAGGGATTGACGGCATCTGCGCCAAAACTGCACAAGAGGACGATGTCATGCAAGCAGCGGATAGCGGCACTGCGTACGATGATGCCTGTATGGCGGCGTAAATTGAAAGGTTCAGAGGTTTTGCGCAGAATATCATCCAGGGCTGCTACAGCCAGGATCGGGTCAAGCACACGCTGCTGTTGAGCTATAGCGGTGGAATCATCCAAAACCAGGCAGAGTGCGCCGGATTTGACTGCCTCGACGGCGGTTTGCGAAAACGTAACCAAATAAGATTGCAGGGACTCGCCCTGTGGTACGGCTAAAGACAGCCAAACTAACCGGTCATTAAAGTATGCGCTGACAGCTTCCAGGGCATAAAAAAACTCATCGCTGCCGGATTTATCCGCGCTGCTAACGCGTGAAAGACCACTTGAGAGCAGCGGAGAAGAGAGCAGTAGAAATTTCTCTTCATCAGTTGAAGATTTGACAATGTTCGGGCGCATCCCCAGGATCACACGTGTTGAGAAAGCTTCGCTCTCGCGTCCGCGGTCAATGGCCGGGTTGGTGACCACGGCGACGGTCTCCTTGAAATAATCGGCCAAATTCACGCGGCTGCGGCTGAGGGCCGCTAACGGGCCATCATAACCCAGCGAACCGACAGTTTCGTGCCCGGTTAGAGCTTGCTGGCGAACATCATCGATGTGTTCACGATTCCAGCCGGCGGCTGAAAGAACGGAATCTGTCAGTGTGAAGTGGTCGTAAGGACTCAGTTTTTCTTCCGGGTGCTGAGAAAATAAAACACGAGAAGCTCTCGTGTTTGGGATCGTATGATTTATAGCATTGAACTGATCTCCTTGCTGGGAGGACTGGGATTGGATCTGTTGGCCAAACTGGGGATTTGGAATGGCAGGAGAATCTGGCAAGCGCGTTGCTTGTGTGGAAGCTCGCTGCAGGCAGCTGGTCATGACCTGCTGGCGGATCTTGCGGTGAGAAAGCACCTCCACATCGCGGCCGCGGTGAATCACCAATCCCATTTTCTCGCCCGGCGCCAAAGGCCGTGAATCGTTGACCATGTCCTCCAATTGAATGGCACCACGCTCCGAACTGAAGATGTATTCTTTTTCCGTTTCACTGAACCACAAGGGCCGCAGCCCCAATGTGTCCAGACTGCAAACGGCTGTGTCACCGTAGCGGGCGGCAATGGCCGCAGGCCCCTGGGCGAAGGCGCCGAAGGCTAACGTCATGCGGGTATATATCTCGCTTAATGGAGAGGTCAACTGATCAATTTCGAAAGGAGAGGGCGGGAAGACCATTTCCATGGCTTCCATCAGGTTGAAGTTGTCGCGAACACAGAAATGCTCTAAAGCGCGGTCCACATCCTGTGAATCGGAACCATCGCGCGGCAGCTGAACCCCTGCCTGGCGGGCTTCCTGGCGAAAACGGTTAATTGTGTTGATCTCGCCGTTATGACCGAGGAGGGCGAAAGGCTGGGCGCGTTCGAAAGTCGATACCGTGTTGGTGGAATAGCGGGCATGGCACAGCACCATCACGGTGTCATAACTGCGATCCTGCAGCTCGGGATAATAGCGCGCCAGCGTTTCCACCGAACCGCGCATTTTGTAAATGACTGTGTAAGAACTAAGTGATGCGAAATGGACCGGCAGCACATTTTCCAGGTTTTGTTTGACCGTGTACAAACGACTTTCAAGGTCTGGCAGGTTAGCCGCGCCGGCCAACTGCCAGAAAGCAGGCGGATTGTTCTGGGCGTTCAAACCCAGGGCTTCACAACGCACCGGACCGGGTTGGGCTAGCAGCAAGTTCAAACCGGCCTGGTCAAATTCCCGGTTGATGACAGCCTGGATATCGGTATAAGCTGTCGCAGCGGGAATAAACAAATGGCCCACCCAAAAGCCAGGCTGAGTAGCTAAAGAAGCGGGAAGACCGGCTTGGCTGAGTTTCTTGGCCCATAGACCGCGTGGAATATCCGTTTGCACGCCAGCGCCGTCGCCTTCACCACGCACATAACCGGTTCGGTGCCCCATGTTTGCCAAACGCCACAAAGCCCTTTTCAATGTTCCAAAGGTGCTTTGACCGTTCTTACGCGCGCTTAAGTAAAGTGCACAGGAATCGTGCTCCGGCCCGTAAGGTGCATTGAGTGGTACATCTGTGCGAATGGGTTTGATCGACATAGCTTCCTCTTTATGTAATACGCATAATTTCTATAAAATAAGGTTATAAAAGGGCATAAGTGCAACTGGCTTTAAGGTAAAGTGTTTCATTTTATCGCAAAATGAGAAAAAAAGGAACATAAGTCATATGAAAAATATGACAAACGGCGTAAAAGATTAAAAAAATAAGGACATCGGAAAGAATTATCCAATGTCCTTCGAGAAAAGAAATTGTTGGATTTAGTTAACTTGAGGAAGTTCTGCCATAGCTACGTTGATGGCATCAACCGGCAGGGCAAAATCCTGGAGTTCACCGTCTATATATTTTTGGTAGGAAGCCATATCAAAATGGCCGTGACCGGAGAGATTGAACAGGATAACGCGCTTCTCGCCCTTTTCCTTGGCGTCCAGTGCTTCATCGATGGCTGCACGGATGGCATGCGCGCTTTCCGGTGCGGGTAATATACCCTCCGTTTGGGCGAACAGCAGCGCGGCTTCGAAAGTGGCCTTCTGCGGAACAGTAGTGGCTTCAATCAGGCCAGCATCGTATAAAGCGGAAAGGCTGGGCGCCATGCCATGGTAGCGCAGACCGCCGGCGTGAATGGTGGGCGGTACAAAGCCATGGCCGAGGGTGTACATTTTCAAAACTGGCGCCATCTTGGCGGTATCACCGTAATCGAAGGCGTACTTACCCTTGGTTAGCGAAGGGACCGCGTCCGGTTCGACTGCCAGCAGGCGTGTGCGCTGCCCGTCCTTCAGGTTCTCGCGAATAAAAGGATAGGCGATACCGGCAAAGTTTGAACCGCCGCCCACGCAGCCGATGACCACATCCGGGTATTCGCCGGCCATATCCATTTGCTTGAGGGATTCTTCACCGATAACACTCTGATGGATCATGACATGATTCAACACCGAACCCAGACCGTATTTCTTAGCGCCGCCGGATTTGGCAGCAACTTCCACTGCCTCAGAGATGGCAATACCCAATGAACCGGGATTGTCCGGGTTCTCTGCAAGAACGGAGCGGCCATAATCAGTGGTGGCAGTGGGGCTGGCGTAAACCTCGGCGCCGAAGGATTTCATCAGGATACGGCGGTAGGGTTTGAGGTCATAAGATACCCTGACCATGTAAACCTGCAATTCGAGGTCAAAAAAATTGCAGGCCATAGCCAGAGCGGAACCCCACTGACCAGCGCCGGTTTCGGTGGTCATGGCTTTTACGCCGGCGATCTTGTTATAGTAAGCTTGAGCCACGGCGGTATTCGGTTTATGGCTGCCGGAAGGGGAGACACTCTCATTCTTGAAGTAAATATGCGCAGGGGTACCCAAAGCCTTTTCCAATCGGCGGGCGCGGATGAGGGGGGTTGGCCGCCAGAGTTTGTAAATCTCGCGCACTTCTTCCGGAATATCAATGTAGCGGTCGCTGCTCATCTCTTGCATGATCAGGTTCATGGGGAAGATGACCGACATAAATTCGGGCGTGACCGGTTCAAGCGTTTGCGGGTTAAGTACCGCAGCCGGCGGTGTTGGGCTGTCGGCTAAAATGTTGTACCACTGCTTAGGCAGGTCGGTTTCGTTCAATAAAAAACGGGTTTGTTCAGACATGATTATTCTCCTAAAGAAATATTGTTATTAATTGATTGACAGTTGAAAATTATTCATTCGGCTTATGAATCCCTTCAAGGCGGATGAAAACTGATGGGCGTGAGTGCGGAAACCTCCCGAAAAAAATGTAAGTGTTTTTTCATTGCGTTTACATGCTGCATGTCAAATTCCTTATCAAAATTTTATAAGGGGATGATTGCTTAAAATAAAACGCGCTCATCCCAAATTGGGACGAACGCGCGGTCTGTGGTGCCACCCAAGTTAAGCAGCTATTAACCAAAAATTTCCCGGTGATGCACAAGGGGAAAAAGCCAGCTCACTCTTTTCGAGTACGGTCATTATAAAAACTATTAATGATTTATACCCTAGCCCTATAACGGGGGCATTCCGGCTCGGCTTACTTGCTTATTGTGCTTTAGGCCTACAGCTCCGAGGTCCATTCAACGCTGTCGTTTCGGGCAGGACTCTCACCTGATGCCTGTTCTCTGTGCCGTCGTTCAGCGTTTACTCGTCCTCTTCAACGCTTTTGAATATTAGAAACTATTATAACTAATAAAAAAACGAAGTCAAGGAAATATTATCCTATGGTTTTTGAAGGTTAATTTGCTGCTCCTTTGAACGTTTCTTTTGCAAGTTCCAATTGGGCTTGTACCGCGGTGGTAGCCGTACCACCTGGCAAATCACGTTTATCTATTGCAGCGTTAAAATTGAAGACCTGATATACATCAGCCTTAAATACTGAGCTGATAGCCTGGAATTCTGCCAGAGGCAGCTGGTGTAAATCAATATGCTGTTCCTCCGATAAACGCACTGCCTGACCAACCAGAGCGTGCGCTTCACGAAATGGTATGCCTTTAGCCACCAGGTAATCCGCCAGATCGGTAGCGAGGATGGCGGGATTCAAATTCGATTGCATACGCTCTGCATCGACCTTCAGCGTTTCCAGAACACCGGCCATGACCGGCAGCATCATGCACAGATTGTCGTAAGTTTCAAAAACGGGCTGCTTATCTTCCTGAAGGTCTTTATCATACGTCGAAGGTAAGCCTTTGAGAGTCGAGAGCAATCCGGTCAGACGCCCGATGATGGTGCCAGTCTTGCCACGGGTCAATTCCAGCGAATCCGGGTTTTTCTTCTGGGGCATCAGGCTGGAACCGGTGGTATAGGCATCTGACAGGTGGATAAAGCCGAATTCAGAAGTGGAATATAAGACTAGTGATTCAGATAACTTAGACAGATGAACAGCCAGCAGGGAGGCAATGAAGAGGAACTCGGCCGCGGCATCACGGTTGGAGACTGCGTCAATGCTGTTGGGGCTGATGGACTCTAAACCCAGCTCTTTCGCCAGAAAATCACGGTCGATGGGGTAGGGCGTGCCGGCCATGGCGCCGGAACCCAAGGGCAGCACCGATGCACGCTGGCGCAGTTCAGCCAGGCGTTGGCGATCGCGCGCGAGCGGCCAGAAGAAGGAAAGCCACCAGTGGCTGAGCAAGATAGGCTGGGATTGCTGTAAATGCGTATAGCCACTAATTAGCGTGCCCATATCCTGCTCTGCACGGTTGATAATTGCTGATTGAAGTTGTGCAAGATATTCATCCACCTGCGCGATGGCGCCTTGCAGCCACAAAGTAAAATCGGTGGCTACCTGATCGTTGCGACTGCGGCCGGTGTGCAGCTTGCCGCCCAGGGGACCGATCAACTCGGTAAGACGCCGTTCGACCGCCGTATGCACATCCTCGTCAGTAGGCTGAAGCTGGAATTCTTCAGTTTGAACTTCAACTAATACAGCTTTCAAACCGTCAACGATTGATTGCATTTCAGCCAGTTGAAGAACACCTGCTTTGGACAGAGCCTTGGCCCAGGCGAGCGAGCCTTGAATATCTACTTCGGCCAGGCGCCAATCGATTGATATGGATGCGTTGAATTGCCATGCCAGCGGATCAACTCCGCTGGCAAAACGACCTCCCCAAAGATTTTTCATATTACGCCGGCTCACTGCTAACGGTTGAAAAATCAGGTGCTTCTACGGGAAGCGCGGCATCCGTTTTCATATTGCGCAAAGCAGCTACTTTCAAAGGCAGACCGAACAGGTTGATGAACCCTTCCGCGTCGCTTTGGTCGTAAACGCTGTCCTCTTCAAAGGTGGCGAAATCTTCGTTGTAGAGGCTGTACGGACTTTGACGTGCAATGGGTGTGACACTGCCTTTATACAATTTCAATTTCACAATACCGGTCATATGCTTTTGGGTCACATCCACAAACGCATCCAGGGCTTCACGCAGGGGAGTAAACCATTGACCGTTATAAACCAGGTCAGCATAGCGTTGGGAAACCAGGTTTTTATAGTGCTGGGTATCACGATCCAGGCAGATAGATTCCAAATCCTGATGTGCAGCCACCAGAATGGTGCCGCCAGGCGTCTCATAGACACCGCGGGATTTCATACCTACCAAACGGTTTTCAACCATGTCCGCGCGGCCAATGCCGTGCTTTCCGCCCAGCACATTCAATTCCTTAATAAAGTCAGCGGGAGAGAGCGCTGCGCCATTTAACTTTACCGGATAACCCTGGATAAATTCAATTTCGACCATCTCCGCTTCATCCGGGGCTTGTTCAGGCGAGACTGTTAGTTGGAACATGTCCTCCAAAGGTTCATTCCAGGTGTTTTCCAGGTTACCACCTTCGTGGGACAGGTGCCACAGGTTGCGATCACGGCTGTAAATTGATTTCAAGCTGGAAGAGACCGGAATGCCATGTGAGGCGGCGTAGTCCAGCGCGTCTTCACGTGAACAGATATCCCATTCGCGCCAGGGCGCAATAACTTTTAAACTGGGATCCAACGCCATGACAGTCAATTCAAAACGGACCTGGTCGTTGCCTTTGCCGGTGCAGCCGTGGGCGATAGCATCCGCGCCTTCCTGTTGGGCGACCTTGACCATGTGCTGGGCAATCAAAGGGCGGGCAATGGAGGTGCCGAGAAGATATTTGTTCTCGTAAATCGCACCCGAACGCAGCATTTTATACAGATAATCACTGGCAAATTCATCCGTAAGGTCTTCAATAAAAATCTTACTGGCGCCGGTGGCAATCGCTTTTTCCGGCAGATGTGTGAGTTCTTCGCCCTGGCCGACATCGGCTGTATAACATATGACCTCACAATCGTAATTTTCCTTCAACCAGGAAACGATGATTGATGTGTCCAGACCGCCCGAGTAGGCCAGAACGACTTTTTTGATGTTATTTTTAGATTTATTTTTGATCATGACAATTTTCTCCTCAATAAATGAATAATTTTTGAAAAAAGCTAGAAATAAAAAAAGCTTTCCGGAATCGGAAAGCTTTTCAATCATTTCTATATGCTTTATTGATGTGATTTGGGAATTTTATGATCCATCCAAGCAAAATAAGCCAACCATTCCGTAGGTAAGGGATGTGGTTAGCTCTCGTCGCAAATTCATGGTGTTGGATTGCATTTTCTTGTTCACAATGAGAGGCATAATAGCATGGAAATTACCAGATGTCAACAAAAATAAGATAATTCAATCTCAATGAAAGATAGGTAATAAATATGCTCAGTCAATTTCTGTTTCACAATTAAGAAATGTATCTGAACCGGCACCGCCGATGCAAATATCTGTTCCATCTCCGCCATCCAGTGTGTCATCACCGTCCCCTCCGACAAGGCAATCATTTCCCTCCAAACCCGATAAGAAATCGGTTGAGGGTGAACCGATCACCAGATCATTCAACGTTGATCCTGTGGAGGAGGAGGCAAGATATTCTAAGCTGAGTGCACTGCAATCCGCCGGTTTCATCTGATCCGCCGTTACTTCCTGAGTTTCCATATCCAGGCCGGATTCCGGAACAGTATTGGAAGTGGTCAACCCATAAATTGCACTGAGCAAGATCATGAAAGCAGTACTGATCAGAAGAATACGCAGAACTTTTGTGGACATGAAGATCCTTTCCGGTTATTTGTTTTTCTGATCATGACCCGGTTCATTGTTAGATTCCGGATTAATTCCAAAATTTTTATTAAAAACAAACAGTGCAATGACTGTTGCCCCAATCATGTAAATGGAAATTATGCGCATCATTAGGACATTCAATTTCCAACCGAGAATCGAAATGGTATTAGGTGAGGATTTGGTTCCCAGCACGGTACCGGAGGAAGTGGGATTCAAAATCTCTCCATTTTCAGTAACATCGTCCACCAGCGTTAATTTTTGTTCATCCAAGAAAAAAGTCAGATCGGGAGTAAAGGAATCCTCAAAAGCACGCCCGCCGATTTCCCCTTCAACAGTAACCTGCGGCTGCAAGATCAAAGTATAGCGTTTGCTGATAACCCCCGTTTGTTCCTCAAAATTCTCGATAACTTCATCAACCTCATTTAAATCCAAAACGCCCGAAGAAGTAAAAGAGCTTTCCTGAATCAGTGAGAGTGGAATGATTTCTATAGATCGCTCCCAGCCGGTAGTGTCCTTGATGATTGCCACAAGCTGATAAGTCCCACTGATATCTACGTGTTTATCCGAATCCAATTCGTAAGAAAAATCAATATTGACAGAATCATTGATTTGGCGAAATATCGGATCACCTGTTTCCAATTGGTTGCCTTCATAAATATTATCCGGAACGTCGGAATAATAACTAAAGAATCCGGAATGGGTATATTCATAATTGTCTGTGACTGTTGTTTCAATCGGTTTGGTAAATGAGACAAAGGCTAGAACAAGAGCGATAAATCCAATGATGGATATGATATATAGCCAATCCGAAGGATTATATGCATTATCTGGTTTTTCACTCATTATTTTCTTATTTCCTTCTTTGTTTAACTTGCCAGGTTTTTCCTCAATCGACAATGTATAGATGATTACAACAGCAAAAATAACCACCAGTAAAGAGAAACTTGCCGGTGATCTTAACTTATTGAAGAATTTGCCGGCTGATGGGATATGGAACCAATATTTGCCAATAATTTCCTGTAGTTGTGGGTGGTATGAGTCTTCCCAGGTGTTATTATCACCTTTCAATGTGAAGTAATCATCTTCAATTGTTGTTATCCGGTGGAATATAGTGCCAATTTCAGGTTGCCCATAGGCAACAATATTGCCAATATCATACGAATCAGCAGCGTGTATTAAAACCAAATCCCCGTAATAAAAATCGGGTTCCATGCTGTTCCCAATAATAATAATATAAGAAGTCTGGCCGCCTATGGCAGGTGGGGCAAAGATAAACCAGCCGATTATGACAAACACAAAACCGGCTGCTGAAAAAATAGTGCGGGTCGATGATTGCTTTTTTTCTTTGAATTTCATAAGAAAATGGGGTTTGGAAACTAAATTTCCAAACCCATTTTTATTGGCATACAGTTGTTACTGGATTTTCAACCTATTCTGCTGCTACCACCTGTAGTTCCTCGATTGCTGAAACGCTTGGTTCTGAGGACGCTGTAAAAGTACAGGTCCAAGTGGATTCCACCGGACCAGTGCAGGCTGTCCAAGTAGTGCCGGAATCGACCGTAACTTGAACATCATTTGGATCAGACGCACCGCTTGTGGCGTCAACATCAAATGACACGCTCGCAACTTTTGAGGGATCGCTAGACAAGAGTGCGTAATCGATATTAGAAATCGTGTACCCGCTAACTGTTCCCGAGCCATCTCCAGCGCCAGATTCCGGTACAACATTTGCTGCAGCATACCCATAAGCAATTACGCCAAGCGTTAAGATTATGAACGCAATTGCAATGTATTTAGGCTGCATTATTTTTGAAATTGTCATTTTCATTCCTTCCATTGATTAATATTATTGAAATAGTGTGAAGTAATATGGATTGAATTTCGTGCTATATGATTAAATAAAAAATGCCTCCTTTCACACATACGACAATTCCTTATGAAAAGAGACGTAAAAAGTTAACTCATTTCGGCAGCTTTGCAATCCTAATAATCAATAATTGATTACCTTAGACCAAAAGCTTTGCGTCTCCAGCTTTCGCAGGATTTGCCTTTTCGATTGTGTATGAAATTTGTCTATACTCTTGGTAAAAGATTGACATAACGTCAACCTAGTACAAAGCGAAATTATACGCTAATAATATAAATAATTGGACTTTGAATCCATCAGAATACTGACATTAATAAATTGTAATCAAAATTATTAAATCGAAGAGGATTTGTTCATATAACAAGCGAATAAATAACAATGCTTTAGAACTGAAATTATTGAACGGGGTAATTAATTGAGCTATTTCTTTTCTAACGGCTAATTGTTTCCATTCCGTGAGTTAGCATTCTCTTAACTTTCCACGATAAATTAATAGAATATTTTTCAACAGTGAACATTTAATAAGTGTTATAGTAAGGAAAGAATGGGAATGGATACTTGCTTGCCTAAGATTCAGTATCGAGAGTATATGAACAAATAACTATTTACCAGTAAAGAACGGAAATTAAATTCATATTACTTGTAGCAATATAAAAGGCTTATTGCGTTCATCTAGAAAATACAATTGCTGTCTGGTACTCACAATCAAAAACGACGTCTTTTCAATTCAATCATCAAACGATCCTGGTTCAGGCGCAGACGATTTAACATCTCCGCCACTAAAGCGATAATGAAGATCAACATACCAAAAATGATAAAACCCAGGCCGATAAAACCGGCTGATTTATATGGCGTGAAGGAATGGTTGATCAGGTAAAAAATAAAAAGGAAAACTTCAAAAGCGATCCCGATTACGAAGAAAATTGAGCCGAGGGTACCGAATACGCGCAGGGGACGATAGTCCAGCAAAACCCGCAGGATGATACGGCTGGTTTTAGATGCGTAATTGGAGATTGATCCAGCTACTCTGGATTTACGTTCAGGATAATAGCGAATACTGATGGGCATTTCCGTTACGCGCATACCTTGATAGACCAACGATAAAATGCTTTCATGCGTGTAGGTAAATTTCTCAAAAACATTCAAACGCAGAAGTGCTTCGCGGTTGTAGGCGCGGAAGCCGCAGGAGACATCCTGAAATTTCTGATCGCTGATCGAACTAACCAATGAAGCAACCATTTTATTTCCCCGATATTTGATGGGTGGCATATATTGCGGGCGGCCCTGGGTGAAGCGGCTGCCAATTACCATGTCAGCCTGGTTTTGGAGCAGCGGTTGGATGATATCCGGGATTTCAGCCGGATCAAACTGGCCATCCGCATCAATACCGACCAAAATATCATATTCATGATCCCAGGCAAATTGGACAGCGGATTGAAAGGCCATGCCTACACCCTGGTTGTGGCCGTGACTGACTACCTGGGCGCCGCTTTGACGGGAAACTTCCGCGGTGCGATCGGTACTGCCATCATCCACCACGAGACAATTTACAATGTCAATGCCGCTTATTGAAGCCGGGATCTGTTCAATTACGCAGGCGATGTTCTCTTCTTCATTCAGGGCAGGGATATATACCAACAGCTTCATTTTCTTATCCATAAATTTCCAGATGTAATTACTTCCTATTATCTTATAAGCAAGCTTGAAGCGCAATAAAAAAACCAAACGTGAGTTAATAAAACGCGTAAATGGTCAATCCACTTTGAAAAGGGCGATTTTCTTGTTTTCACTTTCAAAAACCAGCTGCCAGTCTTCCGGTGGGTAATAAAGGTAATCCGGTACTGTGTACAAATCCGGGTTCATAAAATCACGATCGATGATAATGTAGCCCTGATCGATTTCATCTGCACGTAAATATAAGTTATCGGTATTGATGTATTTAGTTTGGCCATGCCAAATCAACCGGCCGAAGGGGCCGCGAATGTACATGGGCAGTACTCGTTCAAAGGCGCGTTTGTTGTCGCGATCAATCCAGATGGTGTCATCCGGGTTATCATGCGTTTCTAGATAGGCGCGCAGCTCCAGGTAATGGTCCGCGCCGTTTCGGATGAAATCCGGATCATCCTTTATTGTGGCGATTCCACGAATGGAGGACAGCGAAAGGAACAAAACCAAGAAGAGAGGGACAAAAATATTTTCAGAAAATTTCCAGGCCGGTAATTTGCTCTTTAGCCAAACAAAAACAGAATCCAGCATGGCAACGGCGCCTATCACCAAAGGCGGGAGTATTGGAACCCAATAACGGAACTTGTGAAGCCTGAGCAGAACAATACCTTCCCAGTTGAAAATAACTGGGAGTAAACCGGCAATGGTGAACAAAACGTAAATCAGTAAAATCCAGGTCAACAAAAATATGTGGTTTTTCTCTTTTTTGAAAGATTTGACCATACTGTTCAAAACACCCAATCCCATGAATGCCAGAATGCCTTCACCACCGTCTTTGATGAGCAACAGGGCGAAATAGTTAACAATGCGGCCAACATCTTTTTGGATCTCACCGGTAGTTTCTCTTGGGCTGGCAGCTAGGAAGCGGATGAGCGGGTTATGATAATAAATTACGCCAACGGCTATCTCAATGCCATACATCAACAGCATACTGATGGCTACAGGGATTAAATAACGGTAAGGGATTTCCAACATCCAGAAAACAAGCGGGATCAGTAGGAACAGGATAGCCAGATATTCTTTGACCAGGTAAGACCAACCGAACAACAGACCGGCAAGGATGAACATGGATATGCTGGCTTTGGATGAAAATTTACGCTGGTGAACTTTATCGCCAAAATAGGTAAATAATACTGCGAAAGCTGCGGCTGAGCAGGCTGTGGCAGGCAGGTCGGGAAGTAAATGGCCGGCATCCTGGATCAGGTTAGGGATAAAAATGACCCAAATCCCCGCAAAAAAGCCAACCCGGCGTGAAAAGAGCCTCTTACTTATTAAATAAATGCTTACAGAAAGCAATGCTGCGGACAAAATTGGAATAGTGTAATAAGCGACTTCCGAAGAGCCAAATATACGGTAAAGCACCGCAACAGGCAATTCCAAACCGATGCGCATACTGCCTATATTAGGATTATCCGGCAGATGGGGAAAACGAACCGCCGTGATGTAATATTCCATTTGGTCGCTGAGGATGGGCGGATTCAAAAAAAAGAACTGTACCCCGACAGCCACAAGAATGAGGATTAAGATTAAAACCAGGTCATTTTTGAGGATTTTTTGCATAGCTGTAATCATATCAGATTCTAATCCGGCATCTTTAAAATTGGAAGCTGATAGACAAAAAAACAAAGATTAGATAACCTGAGAGCGGGTGGTGGACTTCGGGTAGGTTTTCCGCGGACTTAAACGATCAAAGAAGCCGGTACCCAAAATTTGCCAATTCCAAAGAGGGATAAAGCGATAACCAACAGCAGCATCAGAATGCTGAAAGCGATCAGCCAATAATCTCGTTTGTGGTAGTGAAGTTCCTGTATCCAGGTGCGGATCCCGATACCAAACGCGCGCAGATCCATGGCATCGATAATGTCTTCACTGCCGGCGATGGCATGAATGGTTACGGGAACCATTAATGGGGCTAGTTTCCGCACCTGTTTGAAAAGTCCGCCATTGATCTTTTCCAGTTCATATCCGCGCGCTTTTTGGGCGTCCATGGTTAATTGGAAATCGCGGCCGAAAGTGGGGATGAAGCGCATGGTCAGGTCCATGCCATAGGCAAATTTATCCGGAAGCCCCAAGCCTTTAAAGATGATGCCATAAAGAGCGGGGTCGAGCGAGTAGGGAAGTAAAATGGTCATGCTGGCCAGGCTGAATACCCGCAAGATCATGCTGAACGCGTAAAAAGTCTTTTCCCAGGTGATTTTCAGCATAGGCTGCCAGCCAAAAACAGAAAATGGCAAATTGATATTGCGGATGAGATGTTCAGTCGTATATAACTCCATACTGCCACGGCCGGTGAGGAAAGTGAGCAGGGAGAAAAAGATAATGAAGGCGCCAATGAAAAGCCACCCGCGGCGCATCTCTTTCCAACGGATGCCTGAAGTGATAGCGACCAAAAGCGCCACGAAGAAGAAGAAACTTAGGAAACGAAGGTCCCAAAAAAAGACTGTGGAAGCGATGAAGCAGATATAAAAGATGATCCAGGCTCGCGGGTCGAAGTATTGGATGATGGATTTACGCTCTTGATAGCGCCAGGTGACAAGCATAACGTTTCTTTCCTACTTGATGTTTTTCTATTTTAGATTGGACTGTCCATTAAACAGACAGCCCAATCCAAAAGAACAAAATTAACGACCTGTTTGGCGGCGGCTGGCACTGAAGGCACTAACCAACAGTGGTACCAGGATGGCAGCAAAAATCAGGTTGGGGCCGGCCGAGGGGATAAATTCACCTACAATGGCAATAGCAAGAGAATAGCCATTGATCCAAATGTCGGATAATGCCGCAAAGCCCATGCCGATCAGGTTGCCCAGCATAGACCAGGTAACCGCGGCCGCAACATCGATATTTTTACCGAATACAAACCGAACCAACAGCACCAGGATAAAGCCGATAGCGATTGAAATACCGGCAAATATGGAAATCTGCGCGTCGCCGAATATGTTGTTTTCCACATCATAGAATAGCGTGTTGCTTTGGTTAGCGTTCATCAGGTAAAAAGCAGTAGCCAGTGCTGTTAAAACAGCACTGATGATCAAAACTGTATTGATGCCTTTCTTTTTATCGCTGAATAACCATGAAAGGCCGGCAATAAAACCGACCAGCCCATTGCCAACACTCCACTGCGGGGATAAGCCAAAGCCGGTTAGCGCGTCGCCGAACATGTTGCCGACTGCACCGGTGAAAAGTCCAACCACAGGTCCAAAGGCATAGCCGAAGAACATCGGAATGGCAATAGCGGGGCGCAGTGACACCTGGCTGACGGACGGCACTACGAATACAGTGCCGTTGAAGAGATAAGAAAAGATAGCGTACAATGCTGCACCGATGGCCATGTAAACCACTTCACGCGTGCCAACTTCCCACATCTTGTGCTTGCTGGTTGCCAGATATACCAAAAAGGCTATCAGCAAACCTACGCCGACAAAGACGAAGCGCAGGAGAGCGGTTTCATCCAAATCCAGGTCCGGGTTGATTAGTTTACCAATTTGCCAGATCGCAAAAAAGACTACAACAACTGCAACGAGAGCGAGAAAAATCGATAAAGTTTTGTTTTTCATTTTTCCTCCATCATAATTAGACAATTCGTATTACTCCCGATCATCAAGGCTGCCAACCTTAGATGAATCTCCTCGGACAATACTAAAGCACCTGGGCTAATTGTTCTGCGCGCATGAACCGGCCAGTTTTTCCCAAATATTTCAAATTTACATCCAGCAGGGATGTGGGTACCAACCTGTTTTTGTGTAGATGGTCATAGTCTTTCAAGATATCCTGCGGTTTCCCATCGGCAACCAGCTGTCCATTATTGACCATCAGGATGCGGTTCGCGTAGATGACTGCCAGATCAATATCATGCGTGATGAAAAGAATGGCGTCAAAATTAGGCAGCTGCAGAATGGCATCCATGAAGTCAATGTAATTGCGATAATCCTGCCCTGCGGAAGGTTCATCCATGACCAATATTTTGGAGCGCATGGCAAGTACTGCGGCAATGCTGACGCGCTTTTGTTGTCCAAAGGATAAGGACAACGGCGGAATTTGCTCCATTCCTGAGAGATTCACAATATCAATAGCTTCTTTCACCTCCTTCGTAATACTATCTTTGTTGTGACCTAAATTTTGCGGGCCAAAAGATAATTCCTCCTCAACGGTGGGAGCGAATAACATATGACTGGGACTTTGAAAGACATATCCAAGGGTTTGAGCAATTTCAGCCACACTCATCTTACAGGTGTCTTGGCCGCCAATCAGTACCTGACCAGCTTTGGGTTTGAGCAAGCCAATGGCATGTTTCACAAGTGTGGTTTTGCCGGCACCGTTTGGTCCCAAAACGGCAATCACATCGCCCTGATGGATGTCCAAAGAAATGCCGTGCAGGATCGGTACTCCCTCTTCATAGTTAAATTCAACATCTACAAAACTGACAAGGGATTCTCGATTTGAGGCTGGCAGCTCAAAAACAGGAAAGGAGACTGCGGGCTTCTGGTTTCGGGCGCGCTCGATAATCATGGGCGCGGGGAGTTTCACATCCCGATAATTAATGGATTCATCCAAATCTTCCGCGTTACCCTGATAACGGACTTCTCCATTGGACATGAAAACGACTTGCTCGGGGTGAATCTTTAGTACATCTTCCACCCGATGTTCCACCAACAAGATCGCCATGCCTTCATCTGCCAGGATACGCAAAATTGCGAGTGTTTCTTCTGCACTGGCCGGGTCCAGGGAAGCCAGGGGTTCGTCCAATAGTAAAATGCGGGGACGCATGGCTAACACCCCTGCCAGGGCTACTTTCTGCTTTTCACCGCCGGATAGGCTGAAAGTGTCACGGTCGCGCAAGTCAGAAATCTTCAAGCGTGCCAGCGATTCATCCACCCTTTCTAAAATCTCTTGACGATTAAAGCCAAGATTCTCTAATCCGAACGCGACTTCGTTGATGACTTTGGTTCCAAGGATTTGTCTCTCGGGGTCCTGTAAGACGGTTCCGATCATCTGTGAGATTTCTGCCAGCTTTAGTTGTGCCAAATCCTTGCCGTCTGCCATAATCCGGCCGCTTTTTACGCCGCGATAACTATGCGGGATAAGACCATTGATGCAACGGATGAGCGTGGTTTTTCCGCAACCGCTAGCTCCGGCAATCAAAGCAACTTCGCCAGATGAGAAGGATAAACTGATATTCGTCAAGGCGGGTTCTTCGCGGATCAGATAACGAAAATTCAAATTCTCGATGGTGAGTAAATCAGGTATCTTCATGCTTAATTATCAGTCCCTCATGCTGCGATGAAAAATATTTATACAATTTACATTCAATACTATATCATTAATGAATTAAATTTTGCTTGAAAATCCCCCAAATAAAAAGGAAAAGTCTATTTAAATAAAGGTTATTGGTCCTTCTTAACAATTTTATCCAGACCAAGCATGACCAATGCGATCAACCCGACCGGAATGGCCATTCCGAGAAGACAAAGAAGCCCTAACAGGGCAGCATTCTTCCCGTAGATTAACCAAATCATGCCCAAGCCAAGCGTAAAAAGCAGAATAACAAACCAAAGAATCAAACGGAATCTGGTTTGTTTATTATATTTTTTAGGATCGACTGACATTTTTATCCTTCCGAATTGGGTTTATAAAAGGCAATTGCTATTAGGAGGAAACCCACCAGAACGATGCAATATTGATAACGGAAATTTTGGACTCGGTTGAAAAGAAGCAAAAACAACGATTGTCCCAAAGCTGGCGAAAGAACCAGTAAACCCCGCCAGGATTTGATCTTTGAAGAGAAGATGATCGTACAAAGGATAGCGGCATACAAGTACCAGGCGGGATGCCAAAGAAGCGCGGAAGAAAAGACTTTTTCATCCAGACTGATTAACCAGCTTGAAATAGGGTCGATCAAACCCGGTAAAAAAGAATTTTCCAGGTATTGTGGAATATAACTGCGGGTCCAATAGTATTTCCCTTTTATTTTTTCAACAAACGGATGTTTGATTTCACATCCGCCGGAGACGTTCCAAACGATGTCGCTGGCACACAGCATATGCGATATTTCCAGTCCAGGATTGCGTTGGAGAAGCGATAATTCCAATTGACGGTTGAAGGTTGAGTTGGCATGAAATTCGTCGCGGTCGAAATCGTCGTTGGCCCACATGGCCGTATTTGAGCAGCAGGAATACTTCCATTCTTCCAGCGGCAGCAGTGTGTCCAGATAAGCGGACTCTTCAGCGGTCATGGGCGTGCCGTTAATGACATGCGCGCTGATATGGTGAAGGAGAATGTTGTCAAAATGTCCCTGAGAGTCGTGGGTCACATTCAAGAGTGTTGAGAATGGGCCGCTGACGAAAAGCCAGACCGCAATAACGATGGAAAGACTGATCAGCGACTTACGCCAAAATTTTGGATAGATGATCAATAGACAGAGGAAAAAGAAACCAACTGCGGGAATGCCGTTGTAACGGAAAAGAATTGCCAGCGATGCAACCGCTGTTAAGAGGAGCAGATTAGATTTGCTTTCCAGCCATTTTCCCTTCGACAGTACGATTCTAAATGCCAGGTAAGTCAAGCCCATCAGAACGATACTGTATGGAATGTCATTGGTCAGGGTGATGATGGAGAGGAAATTGGTGGGCAGCAGCGCCAGTACACAAGTGATTGGAATCAGTGCTTTGTTGGAGACGCCTTTGTGGTTCAGGAATGAAAAAGCATTGCCAACCAGTAATGCCAAGGCCAGGATTTGGACGATGAGCATGGAAGATGCCGAGGCGAAAAACTTAATACAGAATGACAGCAATAAAGTGAATATAATGGGATGCCAATCAGTAGGATGACCTTGCCGTAATTCATCCACAGCCAAAACGCTGACGTCGCCGATGATGCCGGGCCAGAAGAGGATGTAAACAAACAACCAAACAAATACAAGAATGTAGGCATAGGGATGACGGCTTAAAATCCCGGTGAACAAGACGAAAATAATCAGCAAGATGATGGGAAAGACAGCCAGGTTTACGATGAGCCGTTCGTAGGAAAGAATAGAAAATTCCTGATTGAATTTGCCTATTTCCGCATTTGAACCTAAATCTACGAGCTGGCTTTGTCCATCCCATACGATCTCAATGGGATGTGACCCGGAGGTGGATTGAAAATAGATGGCGGCTGCTTCTCCGGTAATTCCCTGCCATGATAAACTGGCGGTTTGTGCCGGGGAAAAATAGATTGAGTCTTCATTAACCTGATATTCTCCGGAAATATCCAATTCATTGAAGCTGACATCCCGATAGGCCAATTGAAGGTGGCTAAAATAGATACCTTCACTGTCCGACGGCATATCTTCCAGGTTGAGGTTTACGGTCAGGGTATGTTCGGGGTAGAGTGGGTAAATATGAGGGACAGTAAAAACTAGTGAAAGACTGAGCAACAAACTGACCAGGACTGTGCTGAAAAGGATACCAGCGCGCAGCCTGCGCGTTTTCAATTGGAAAATGGGGCAAGTGATTCTGGCGAGGAAGATATCCACCAGAATGGCCATACAAATTGCAATGAACAGGCAGACGAAAATTTGACTTCCGCTAAAAAGAGGCAGTTGAAAATGATAGATATAAACTAAAATCCCTATACAAAGACCTGCCAGGAGAGAAAAAATCAAGCGAAAAGGATGTTCCCATTGATCAGCTAAAAATCCACGAATGCTCTTTTTCAAAATTCTGCCTCATGTGACGGTAAATATTTTATAACCTCATTATAAAGGGGCACAAGGGAAAAAGTTGAAATAAATTGAAATGGTTTAGAATTGTCAGGAAAGTCCTGATTTACTTTTTAAAGGCAGGTACACAATGACGACATTCCTGGATGACATGCAATGCTTTTTACTGGATATGGACGGCACCTTTTTCCTGGGGGATGAGCTTTTACCCGGTGCATTAGATTTCATGGATTACCTGGATAAAAACGGATTGGACTACCTCTTCCTGACCAATAATTCATCCAAACATGCCGGCTTATACGCGGAAAAGATACGGAAGTTGGGGTTTGATGTACCCGAAGAGAAAATATTTACCTCCGGCGCCGCTACGACGATTTACCTGCAAAAGCAGAAGCCGGGTGCGAAAGTTTACCTGGTAGGCACAAAAGCATTACAAGATGAATTTGAACGGAGCGGATTTAAGCTTACAAACGAGAATCCTGATTTTGTGGTATTGGGATTTGATACCAGCCTGACCTATGAAAAGCTAATCACCTTTTGTGACTTAGTAAGAGAAGGAAAACCGTACATTGCCACACATCCGGATATAAACTGCCCGGTGCCGAACGGGTTTATCCCGGATATCGGTTCCTTCATGGCGCTCATTGAGGCTTCCACCGGACGAAAGCCGGATGTTATCATTGGAAAACCCAACGTGCATATTGTGGATGCGGTGGTGCAAAAGACCGGTTTTCCCAAGAGCCAGATAGCTATGATTGGCGATCGGCTATATACAGACATTGCCATGGGGATGGCTGGGATTAAAACCATTTTAGTGTTATCGGGAGAGACAAAAAGGGAAGACCTGAAAGGTTCACCATTCCAACCAGATTTGGTGGCAAATAATTTAGGTGATATATTAAAAAGGTGGGTTAAATAAAGAAGAGCGGGTGATGGGATTCGAACCCACGAATGGTAGCTTGGGAAGCTACTGCCTTACCACTTGGCTACACCCGCACACTGCAAGAAATTATAGCGAGTGCAGATAGGCCTGTCAAGTTTTAACAAAAACTTGGAAAAACACTTAAAAATTGTAAATTTCGTTATAATGTTATAATATTGCCCGATTTTTAAGCTAATATTGAACATTCCGCTTTTAAGCAAATAGGAGAGCGTTACTTGGTTACTAATCCTGTAAATTGGTTGATGGGGCTGTTTTCACTTGACTTGGGTATCGATTTAGGTACCGCGAACACCCTCATCTATGTAAGGGGAAAGGGCATCGTGATTCAGGAACCTTCCTGGGTTGCGATTGATAAACGAACGCGCCGACCGTTAGCAATTGGTGCGCAAGCCAAAGAAATGATCGGCCGAACTCCCAACAATATCATAGCTTTACGACCGTTGCGGGATGGTGTCATTTCGGAATTTGAAATTACCCAGGCTATGTTGGGATATTTCATTGGACGGGTACACCAACAATCCATTGTGCCTATGCCGCGCCCGCGTGTAGTGATTGGCATTCCTTCAGGTGCAACCGAAGTGGAAAAACGGGCTGTCTTTGACGCGACCATGGCGGCAGGTGCCAGGGAAGTATATCTGATAGAAGAACCCTTGGCGGCCAGCCTGGGTGCCGGACTACCCATGGCAGACGTGCGCGGCACGATGATCGTGGATATTGGCGGGGGTACCACAGAAGTAGCTATCAGTTCGCTGGGCGGTATGGTGGTTTCACGCTCGCTGCGCGTAGCCGGTGATGAGATGGACCAGGATATCATCAACTATATCCGCAACAAGTACAACCTATTTATTGGTGAACGAATGGCTGAGGATGTCAAGATTCAGATCGGTTCCGCTTATCCATTGGAAACTGAAAAGACGATGACAATCCGCGGACGGAATTTGGTCAGCGGTTTGCCGGAAGCTTTGGAAATATCTTCAATTGAAATACGAGAAGCATTGCAGCCCTCGCTGCAAGTGATCATTGACACCATCAAAGATGCTTTAGACGAAGCTCCGCCGGAAATCGGCGCGGATCTGTTGGATACCGGCATCTGTATGGCTGGCGGCAGTTCGCAGCTCCAAAACCTAGTGCAGCGCCTGGCTAACGAATTGAAAATGCACGTCTGGCTGGCCGAAGACCCGATGACCTGTGTGGCGCGCGGAGCCGGAATTGTTTTGGAAGATCTAAACCGTTTTCAGCATTTATTGGTGGATGTGGATCGCTCAAGCAAACAAAAATCTGCTTGAGTACAGACTTAACAAATAAGAACCAGCATGAAACCAGTATCACCCAACACGCTGCGTAATGCAGTGGTTGTATTTTTGATAATCGGTATTCTTTTCATGGCCTTGAGTGGATTTCTCAGGCCTGTTTTGGGCGTGGTGATGGATCCTTTCGTGGCTGCCCAGCGCTGGCTTTCAGAACGCGTCATGGCAGTTTATGATTTCTTCACACTTCCACGTGATGTTACTGAATTGATCCAACGCAACTCGGAATTGGAAGACGAAGTAGCTAATCTGCAAAGCCAGATCATCCAACTTCAGGAGCAACTACAGGAAGCGGATATCCTCTATTCATTATTGGATTACGCACGTTCCAGACCGGCTGATGAGTATATTGCAGCTGCTGTGATTGGCCGAGACCCCAGCCCATTCCTGCAATATATCATCATCGACCACGGTTCGGATGACGGCATTCGCTACGGTATGCCTGTAGTCACTCAACAAGGGTTGGTTGGCCGGGTGGAAGCTGTAACAGCCAGTGCGGCGCGCGTGCAACTGATTTCCGATGCCCAATCCATCGTTAACGTTTCGCTGCAAACGCAGGGCGCGGATGCACTTGTGGAAGGGTCTATTAGCGGTGATATCACTCTGGAGATGCTCAACCAAAATATTTCATTGAATACCGGCGAAATCCTACTAACCTCCGGCTTAGGCGGCAATTTTCCCTCCGATATCCTTGTTGGGCAGGTGGTGGATTTTCAAAAAACTGAGAATGAATTGTTCCAAACAGCTTATGTGCAGCCGGTAGTTGATTTTGAGACATTGCGGGCGGTATTGGTTATCACCAACTTCCAGACAACCAACATCACACCATTAACCAATGAGACCACGAGATAATGATTGCTAACTTTATCTCTATACCTGTCATGCTACTGCTCTCTGTGCTGCAAACCACAACTATCAGCCGTATTGCGTTGATTAACGGTAGTGCAGATATTATATTAATTGCAGTTGCTTGTTGGGGTGTCAAAGAGAAGGGATATAATGCTTTCGTGTGGGCTCTTGTTGGTGGATTAGTTGTTGCTTTGAACACGGCCATGCCATTTTACATCCCAATCCTCTCTTATTTTTTTGTTGCAATATTGGCCAAATTATTATTTGGACGGATTTGGCAGTCTCCAATTTTGATGCTTATAGTCGTAGTGTTCGTCGGAACTCTTTTTCAACATTTATTGAGCATTTTTTACCTGCAGGTCAATGGTGTAAATGCCGGCCTTATTAACAGTATGCAAAATATTACCCTACCCAGTTTGCTTCTCAATTTATTCTTCATTTTTCCGATGTATGTGATCATTTCTGATGTGCGGCAATGGGTACTCCCTGGAGAAGACTATGAATAATACAAAGGGGAATAAACCTGAAATTGAAAAATGGCGCTTGCACGTCATCTACGTTTTGATAGCAGCTGTTTTTGCTTTCTATGCCCTGCGATTGTTTGATGTGCAGGTAACTAATGGGGATTACTATCTGGCACAATCCGAAGACAACCGCACCAGTGAAATTAACATCCAAACTGAACGCGGGATCATTATGGATCGTAATGGGGTGGTATTGGCGCGTAATGTGGCATCCTATAATGTCACAATAACACCGGCGGATTTACCGGGTGATCCGACTGAAGAACCTCTTCCAGGTGCGATACAGGAGATTTACCGGGAACTATCCCCATTGATTGATATTCCGGTTTCCAATGGGGTGTTAAACGATGAAACTGTAAAGCTATTTACACCTTGTTATACAGATTTTGGCATTACAGAAGTTGTGGTGATTCAGGATACCAATGCACCCTATACTGCCGTTAATGTTGCCTGTGACATTGATAAAGAGACTGCCATGATCATCAGTGAAAAAGCAACTGACTGGCCGGGGGTTGGCATTGAGATTGAACCCATTCGGGAATATCCAACAGGTGACATGACCTCTGAAGTTATCGGTTTCCTTGGTCCTATTCCGGCAACGCTTGAGGATTATTACCTCGAAGAGGGATTTGTTGCGGATCGTGATAAAGTTGGTTACGCAGGCGTCGAGTCAACACTTAACGAAACTCTGGCTGGAAAAAATGGCAAACGGGTCGTGGAAGTAGATGTGGCTGGCAAAGAAATTCGTAACCTGGAGCCACCCGTCGATCCGGTACCTGGAAATAATGTCAAATTAACCATTGATACCCGCTTGCAGGCAGCTACCAAAGCTGCTTTGATTGGCGAAATTGAGTGGTGGAACCGCTATTTTAATACCATCCGCTCCTCAAATGGTGTTGCCATCGCGGTGAACCCGAAAACCGGGGAAGTTCTGGCGATGGTGTCATATCCCACGTTTGAAAATAACCGCATGGCGAAATACATTCCGGCTTATTATTACAATCAACTTCTGGCTGATCCGTTAACACCATTGTTCAACCACGCCATTTCTGCCGAACATCCGCCAGGATCCGTGTTTAAGCTGGCAACTGCCATAGGCGTACTAAACGAAGGAGTGGTCACCCCCACACAAAGCGTGACATGCCCTGGAAAAATCACGATAACTGAAAAGTATTCACCTAATGACCCCGGTTCTGAACGGGAATATGTTTGCTATGACGACTTGGGACACGGTAAGGTTAGCTTCACACGGGCTGTGGCCCTATCTTGCGATATTTACTTTTATAAAGTTGGCGGTGGTTACACCGGAGAAGTAGATGAGGGTTTAGGAATTGATCGTTTGGCAGAGTATGCCAAAGCCCTGGGCTATGGGCAGGTAACCGGAATTGAATTGCCGGGTGAAGCTGAGGGTTTGATTCCAACATCCGCCTGGAAACGTATTAATTTAAGCGAAAACTGGTCCACGGGTGATACATACATTGCTGCTATGGGTCAGGGCTACGTACTTTCCACTGCATTGCAGGTAGTTGAATCCGCGGCCATTATCGCTAACGATGGGGTATATATGCAACCGACCCTGGTGCGGGAAGTACTGGATTCGGATGGCAACGTGATCGAGCCGTTTACCCCTGAAGTGAAATGGGATATTACCAAGGATCCGCTCATCACCGTTTTCGATGAAAATGGCATTGCAACAGAAGAAAAGAAAACCGTGGCACCATGGGTGATTGACCTGACCCAAGAGGGCATGCGGAAAGTGGTCGCTGATACAGAAGGCACAGCCCATAATTACCTGGATAATATCATCATCAACGGCAAGGACATTCCCGTGGCCGGAAAAACCGGCACGGCTGAATATTGCGACAATGTAGCTCAGGAAAAAGGATTGTGCATTTCTGGTAGCTGGCCTACTCACTCGTGGTTTGTGGGATATGCCCCATACGACGACCCCGAAATTGCCGTAGTGGCTTTTGTCTATAACGGTGGTGAGGGCGCCAGTGTGGCCGGCCCCATCGCTCGCAAGATCTTTGAAGCTTATTTTGAATTGAAGGCGATTGATGCCGGCGAACAAGAAGTGGCAGAAGAAATTGAGTAGAAGAGAAGAATTGCCATGAAAACATTGGAAGCATTCCCGATTAAAGGATTTCGAGAAGGGCTCCTGATTACCATCGGGGAAGGAGACTGGCAGAAGAATTTCGATGCGCTTCTGCAGCAAATTGATGGGAGACGCGAATTTTTTGAAGGCGCCAAGGTGGCTATCGATGTCGGAGAACGAAAACTACGCGCGGCTGAAGTGTGTGCACTTCGGGATAGACTAGCTGACCGCAGAGTGACCCTTTTTGCATTGCTGAGCCAATCTCCTTCAACCGAAGCAGTGGCTGAAACTTTGGGACTGTCCACCAAAAAAAGCATCCTGAAAGTCAATGAAGAAGATTTACCACGGGCGTTATATGACGGCGAAACTGCTTTGATGATCCGAAAAACATTACGGTCGGGTACTTCAGTGAAATATTCCGGCAGCGTATTTGTGGAGGGGGACATTAACCCGGGTGCAGAGGTATTTGCAGATGGATCAATTTACGTGTGGGGAAAAATTCGCGGGACGGTGCATGCTGGTATAGGCGGTTCAGAAAAAGAAGTCATAGCCGCACTGGAAATCAGCACAGAAAAAATGCGCATAGCCAATATATCTTATAGAGAAAATAAATTAAAAATAAAACCTAAGAAGAAGATATGCAAAGTTGTTATCGATGGGAATAGCCTGAAATTTATTGAATGGGAACAACATAAACTGATAGAATAACAATAATCTATACATAATCTATTCATTTGAGGAAAGCATGACAGCAAAAATAATAACGGTTACATCAGGAAAAGGAGGGGTTGGTAAAACAACAGCTACCGCTAATCTTGCCGTCGCTTTGGCCCAAATGGGTCAACGAGTGGTCTGCCTGGATGCAGATATCGGCTTACGGAATTTGGACGTTGTGATGGGGTTGGAAAATCGCATTGTTTACGACATAGTGGATGTTATCGAAGGACGCTGCCGTTTGAAACAGGCCATGATTCGCGATAAAAGATTCGACGATTTGCATCTCATCCCAGCCGCCCAAACCCGTGATAAAAATGCCATTTCACCCAGTGATATGATTAAATTAGGTGAAGATTTACGCGATGAAGCCGATTGGGTCATCATTGATTCCCCTGCGGGAATCGAACGCGGATTTAGAAACGCAATTGCTCCGGCGGATGAGATTATAGTGATCACCAATCCGGATGTATCTGCTGTTCGAGATGCGGACAGGATTATTGGATTAATTGAAGCAGAACAGAAAGAACCCGCAAAGCTGATCATCAACCGATTGAATCCTGAAATGGTTCAACGCGGCGATATGTTGGATGCGGAAGATGTGCTTGAACTGCTGGCCATTAAGTTGCTTGGAATTGTGCCAGAAGATGAAAATGTGATTGTCAGTACAAATGTTGGGAAACCGGTGGCTTTGGACGAAAAATCCAGAGCGGGCCAGGCATTCAGGAATATTTCCCGTCGATTAATGGGGGATGAAGTGCCACTGCTCAACTTGGACTTCAAAGAAGATTTTTTGCACAAATTATCGCGAGTGTTTAAATAAAAAGGAGGTTGATGAGATGGCTGATTGGCTGAAAAGAATCAGCGGCCAAACTGGCAGCGCTGATGAAGCGAAAGAGCGATTAAAGTTGGTATTGATCCATGACCGTACGGACATCAACCCGGATACTATGGAAGAGTTGAAAGATGATTTGTTAAAAACCATCTCCCAGCATATCGCGATTGAACCTGAATTGGTAAAAATTACCATGATGCATGAAGGCAGAGAACAACGCCTGGTTGCTGATATTCCCCTCAAGCATTATGACCGAAAAAAGATAAATTAGTTATCAAAATTAATATCAAATTTGATTGAAAAATAAATGAAGCGCGTAATCTGGCGAAATTTCGATTTCTGGCTATTTGGTGCTGCCATCTTTCTGAGTATTTTCGGCATCATGATGATCCAATCTGCTATAGCCGGAAATGAAACACTGGCACAATCTGTTTCCCGCCAACCGTTATTTTTGGCTGGCGGTACGGTTTTGATGTTAATCATGGCCGCGATTGACTATCACTATTGGAGCTCTTTGGCCAGATTCATATATATTTTCGCAATCTCGTCCCTGTTAGTAATTTATGTTGTTGGCCAGGCGCGGTTTGGTTCCGCACGCTGGTTGGATACCGGTGTTATCCTGATCCAACCTTCTGAAATTGTGAAAATCCTGATGATTATGGTTTTGGCGGATTATTTCGCGAAAAATATGGATAAACCCCACGATTTGAAATGGGTTTTTCAAAGCTTCATGATGACCTTTGGGGTGGTTATATGGATTCTGCTGCAACCCAATCTGAGCACATCCATTGTGATCATGGTGATCTGGTTTGCTTTATTGTGGATTTGCGGAATACCGTTGAAATATTTGCTCATTCTGGGTTTGGTGGCTATCATACTAATCGCAGCTGCTTTTCCGCTGCTGGAAGACTATCAGAGAGGCCGTATTTTAAATTTTATTTTTCCCGACCCGGAGGCCAGCTACGGTGATACATATAACGTTGAACAAGCACTTATAACCATCGGATCCGGCGGCTTGATGGGCCAGGGTTACGGACAGGGAACACAAGTGCAATTAAGGTTCCTAAAAGTCCGCCATACAGACTTTATTTTTTCCGCGATGGCGGAAGAATTCGGTTTTGTAGGAACTATGGCGGTCATGCTGCTTTTGGTATTTGTTATATGGCGATGTTTGGTGATTGGCCGAACGGCCAGCGACCTGTATGGGTCATTGCTTGCCTATGGTTATGCGGCTATGTTGTTTTTTCAAACCGCGGTTAACATTGGCGTCAATCTAAACGTTGTGCCGGTGTCCGGATTACCACTACCGTTTATCAGCTACGGAGGCAGCTCATTGCTCAGTTCGATTGTGGGCATTGGGCTGGTTGAAAGCGTATCCCTGAGAAAGGGAAGTATTACCTAATACCTGGAGGATGATGTCACAGAATACCCCATACCGAGTTCGATTTGCGCCTTCACCCACTGGCCATGTTCATTTAGGGTCAGCGCGCACGGCATTATATGATTATTTGATCGCTAAACAAACGCAAGGTCAATTTATCCTAAGAATTGAAGATACGGACCGCAAGCGCCTTGTAGAAGGCGCTGAAGAAGAATTGATGAAGAGTATGCGCTGGCTGGGTATTGATTGGGATGAGGGCTCAGATAAGGGCGGTCCTTATGGCCCTTACCGGCAGTCAGAACGGAAAGAAATTTACCAGAAATATGCCCATGAATTAATTAAAAAAGACATGGCATACTACTGTTTTTGTTCTTCGGAACGCCTGGCGCAGGTAAGGCAGGAAAAACAAAAAAATAAGCTACTACCCCATTATGATGGTTTTTGCCGCAACCTGGACAAAGCAGAGGCCGAAGAACGGGCTAAAAATGGTGAATCCCACGTGATCCGATTTAAAACACCCAAGCAGGGCATTACGGTTGTGCATGACTTACTGCGCGGCGATATTCTCTTTGAGAATTCAAACTTGGATGATTTTATTCTGGTGAAATCGGATGGATGGGCTTTGTATCATTTGGCCGCGATTGTCGATGACTATTTGATGAAGGTTACCCACGTGATCCGCGGGTCGGAGTGGCTGCCGACTTCGCCGCTGCATAGTTTGATTTGGCAGGCATTTGGCTGGGAAGAACCTGTATGGGTGCATTTGTCCGTTTTCCTCAAACCCAGCGGAAAAGGCAAGATGAGCAAGCGCGAAGCTGCTGATCTTAGCAATGATGGCTATTCCATTTTCGTCAAAGATCTTGAAGACTTTGGATATTTACCGGAGGCCGTGATTAACTGGGTGGCTTTGATGGGTTGGAGCTATGATGACCATACAGAGTTCTTCACGCTGGAAGATCTGGTGGAAAAGTTCTCGCTGAAAAAGCTGAATCCTTCACCGGCGGCCATCAATTTCTCGAAATTGGATTATTTCAATAAACAGCACATCAAAGCATTGGACGACGCCGATTTAGGCGCTCGGTTTATACCTTTCTTTGAAAAAGAAGGATTTAGCGTAACTCTAAAGGAAATGGAAGCAATTGCGCCGATGTTAAAAGACCGCATCACGACGCTGGATGATTCGGTGGATATGTGCGCTTTCTTATTCAAAGATGAAATTATGCATAGTCCCGAGTCATTGGTTATTAAAGGTAAAAGCAGCGAGGAGACCCGCCAACTTGGAATAGGGGCGTTGGAGGTAATAAAGAATATTTCCGATTGGTCAATTGACACTATCGATCAAGAACTTACCCAGTATATGAATGAGCAAAGTCTAACTCCTAAAGAACTTTTTAGTTTCCTGCGGGAAGCGGTTTCAGGACAGCGCGTGACACCACCTTTGTTCGATTGCATGCAGGTTTTAGGAAAAGAACGCACCATCCAAAGGGTTAAAGAAAGTTTGGAAATTATTTAAGATTAATATAGGTGCGAGAAAAAAAAAGTGGTAAAATAATGCCCGCACCCAAATTGGGGGCTCGTCTAACGGCAGGACTGCAGACTCTGAATCTGTATATAGAGGTTCGAATCCTTTGCCCCCAGCCTAAACGCTCCGAAAGGGGCGTTTTTTATTTAATAAAAAAATTAACAAAGTATTAATAATCATAGAGTGTTATAAAAAAAAGAACCTCATATATAATCAAATATAATCAAATTATCAAAAAATACGGAAAAAAGGAGATTTACAATGGCTAAGAAAGATAAAGACGAGAAGGAAAAGAAACACAAGAAAGATAAGAGCGAGAAGAAAGATAAAAAGGAAAAGAAAGAAAAAAAAGATAAAAAATAGCGTAAGCTAGAACAAAATAATTTAGTTTGCTTTAAATTACCGTCAACAATCCAAAGCTGGGGGATTAACGGATTATTGATGGTTGTATATCTGTTTTCAGACGAAGATCTGAATTAATATATTAGCGCCATAAATCTAGTAGTTGAATAATTTTCAAAATAAAATGGTCGAAAAATAGCCTATCCGGGTTTTATGCGGAAGGCTTCCATGACATTGGGCAGAGATTCCATCAGGGTTAAAACGCGGCTGAGTTGGCCAATGTCGCCAATGTCGAGCAGTAGATTGATGGTAGCCAGATTATTTGAAATGGTGATATGGATGTCGCGCATATTAATGCCTTCGTTGCCCAGCACGGTGGAAATATCGCCCATAAGGCCCTGTCGGTCGTAAGCTTTGATCATAATGGAAACTGGGAAGGTACGTTTGGCTTCGCCCCAACTGACTTTCACTATGCGTTCCTTGTCCTTCATACGCAGGATATTGGGGCAGTCTTTGCGATGAATGGTGGCGCCGCGGCCGCGGGTGATGTACCCAACAATCTCATCTCCGGGGGCCGGATTACAGCACTTGGCGAAGCTTGTGAGGATGCCTTTCAACCCCAGGACATTGACGGATTCGCTGTCCTTACGCTCAACCGCTACCGGTGAGACGGTGAAGAGCGGGTCGGTATCACCATTTTCGACTTCCTGGATGTGATTGATGATCTTGCCAATGGCCAAATCTCCACAACCCAGAGCCACATACAGGTCGTCGGAGCCTTTAAAATCGAAGAATTTACCTAGGTCATCAATGTCGAGGTCAACAATCCCCAAGCGTTTCAATTCCTTATCCAGAATTTCACGGCCCTGGGAGAGGTTTTGCTCGCGGTCCTGCTTCTTGAACCATTGGCGGATTTTAGCGCGCGCGCGTTGGGTGGTGACCAATCCTAAATGGGTGTTCAACCAATCGCGCGAAGGACCACCGCGCTTGGCAGTCAGAATTTCCACTTGGTCGCCGGTTTTTAATTTGTAATCCAGCGGGACCAGTTTCCCGTTGATCTTGGCGCCGCGACAGCGGTTGCCAACTTCTGTGTGGACAGCGTAGGCAAAATCGATGGGCGTTGAGCCAATGGGGAGGTCAATGATATCACCGCGGGGTGTGAAAACATAAGCGCGGTCTTCAAAAACATCCGATTTGACGCCATCAACGAATTCCTGTGCGTCGTCCACATCCTGGCGCCATTCCATCAGCTTACGCAGCCAAGTAACGCGTTGTTGGTAATGGTCATCCTGGCTGCCTTTTTCTTTGTAGAGCCAGTGAGCGGCAATGCCATATTCCGCGGAGTGATGCATCGCTTCACTGCGGATTTGAACCTCAAGGGGCTTGCCGTCGCTGTAAATAACGGAAGTGTGTATAGATTGGTAGAAATTATCCTTTGGAGCAGCGATGTAGTCATCAAATTCGTTGGGAATCGGGCGCCAATGGGTATGGATGATGCCCAGCGCGGCGTAACAGGAGGGGATATCCTGCACAATCAGGCGTACACCCCGTAAATCGCGAACCATCTCAAAAGATTTGTCTTTCTGCACCATTTTTTGATAGATGGAATAAATGTGCTTAGGGCGGCCGCTGATTTCGGCTTTGATGCCGCCTTCACTGAGTACTTTTTCAAGCTCGACAATAATCTTTTTTACTTCAGCTTCACGGTTCACGCGCCGATCAGCAAGTTTCTCCGCGACGGCTTTATATTCTTCCGGCTGCGTGTAACGGAAAGCCAAATCTTCCAATTCCCATTTGATCTGCCAAATACCCAAGCGGTTGGCCAACGGTGCAAAGATATCCATAGTCTCTTTGGCAATGCGGTAGCGTTTGGACTCCGGGATATAGCTCAACGTACGCATGTTGTGTAGGCGGTCAGCCAGCTTGATCATCACAACGCGGACATCATCCCCCATAGCCATTAAGGTTTTGCGCAGCGTTTCTGTGGCAAGATCTTTTTTACGGCTTTTCTCCAGCGCATCCCCCATAATGAGCTGCTCTTCTTCCGAATAAACCACGTTGGGATCTTTGTTCGCTTCTGCTTTCTTGTCCCCACGAGACACACGTGGTAAGTTGGTCAATTTGGTGACGCCGTCAACGAGTGAGGTAATCTCTTCGCCAAATTTGTTTTTTAGGTCATCCAGCGTGACAGGTGTATCCTCAACAGTGTCATGCAGTAGGGCAGCTGCGATAATAACCGGTGGAACTTTTAATTCAGCCAGGATGTAGGCAACTGCCACACAATGCGTGATGTAAGGTTCGCCGGATGCGCGCAATTGCCCCCGATGGGCTTCTTCCGCGTAGGCATAAGCATTTTTGATCAACTCACGATCAACAACGCTGTAATTTTCCGGTAAGATACTTAACAAGTCTTCAATATTCATATTTTCCTGGCAGATGATTGCTTCAATGTATGTATTATTCTACAAGAGTTAAACCTTAATTGATAGAAACACCTAAAAAGTCTGCAAGCTGGTTATCAGAAAGTCATAAATTTGTTATTCAAATTTAGCCATCAAATCTGCAAGGGTGATATCGGATAAACTATCTAATATCAAATCGGCCTGACTAAAGTCAAAAACTCTGGTGACCGGATTCGGTATGGCCACTGCATGCAAGCCGGCTGCTTTTGCGGATTGGACTCCGTTGAAGGAGTCTTCAAACGCGATAACTTCTTGCGGTTGAAGGGCGAGAGTCTTCACGGTAAGTGCATAAAGTTCCGGATCAGGTTTGGGCAGACTGACATCTTCCACTGTAAAGATGGTGTCGAAATAACTTTCGATGTTCTGCCTTTTGATATGATAATCAACCCATTCCCGTTTTGCACTGGAGGCCAGACCGATTTTTAAATCCAAAATTTCAGCGGTCTGCAGGTAGTCCAAAATGCCTTCGCAAAGTGGTTCTTCGTCAATTAAGGCAACCTTACGGCGCTTGAAATCCTGAAATACCGCATTCTGGTCCAAATTCTCACCCAGACGCTCTTCTAGAATCTTGATAGCCGATGAATCATCGTAAACCATACCGATATTTTGGGAATAATCCTGAAATGGAAAATCGATCTGGTAACTTTCAAACAATTCCTGCCAGGCTTTCAATTCGGGTGTTTCGGTATCGATAATCAGCCCATCAAAGTCAAAAACTATACCTTTAATCGTCATATAATCCGCCGTTCGTCAATCGAGTGAAAGCTCAGCAATGTTTAAAGTCTCTTTCACATGCAGCAAGTCCTTTTTCAGATTGTCATTGATATAGACCCCGTTTTGGCGGACTTCTTTTTCGATTTCGTACTCTTTTTCACCAGCTGTGTAGATACGGTCTTTGCCGGGCATCTTTCTGGAGGCGCGCAGCTCGCGCAACAGTCCACCGATATTGTGTTTGAACTCATCTAACGGCAGGAAGTTTTCAATATTCATGGCCATGAAGAAATGGCCAACTCTGAATCTGGTTTCCTTTCCGTCTGTTGTTAATCCAGATAATGCGGATAGATATGCACCGGATTGCAGAGCGGAAGACAGGATTTCCACGATGGTGGAAAGGTCGTAGCCTTTGTGACCACCGGATTCTTCTTTAGATCCACCTAAAGGCAGCAGCGCAGCCTCTTGATTGACCAGCATTTCTAAAATTTCGCTTGGGTTTGTCAGCGATTGGCCATTGGAGCCGATGACCCAATCCGGATATGCCGGTTGGTCATTCTTACGATGCAGGACTTCGATTTTGCCACGCTGGGTGATGGAAGTAGCGGCGTCATAGAGGAAGGGAAAATCTTCATCCGTAGGGGCACCAAAAGCAATTGGGTTGGTGCCTAACATGGGCTGCACGCCAAAGGTGGGCGCCACAGAGGGGCGCGCGTTGGTGAAACTCATACCAATCATCCCAGCCGAGATTGCCATCAGGGGATAATAACCGTCTATGCCAAAGTGAGTCGAATTGCGCACAGCCACCGCGCCCATTCCATACTGCTGGGCCTTATCAATGGCCATTTGCATGGATTGGTGCGCAATCACCATGCCAATGCCATGTTGACCATCAATAACAGCTGTGGTGGGTGATTCCCGCACGACCAAAGGCTGCGAGTCGGTTTCAATTAAACCTTTGCCGATGCGATCTACATACATGCGCAGGCGGCCGACCCCATGAGATTCAATGCCGCGTAAATCGGAGGTGATCAGGATCTCGGCACAAACCTTAGCATCCTGTTCTGATACTCCTAGTTTGATAAAAGCTGTTTCCATAAAATTCTTTAAATCATTCACTTGAATTCTGGTCATTTTCGGCTCCATTCTTGAGAAAAAACCTTTAACTGAAATTTTAACATCCATTTGAATAATCTAATGAGAAAAATACAATAAGTGGGATAATTGATGTTAGAATTTTTTTAGAATTTTGACTTGGAGTGTCTATGAAACGAATTGGAGTATTAACCAGCGGTGGTGACGCACCCGGAATGAACGCGGCAATTCGCGCGGTTGTCAGGACTGGTGTGGCTAAAGGCTGGGATGTATATGGTATCCGTGAGGGTTACAAGGGATTGATTGAAGGAAAGATGATCCCGTTGGGCGTGCGCGATGTCGGCGGAATTATTCAACGCGGTGGTACTGTCTTAGGCAGCGCACGCTGTGAGGAATTCAAAACTGAAGGTGGCCGTCTAAAAGCCATCCGATCTTTAAACGAACATGATATTGAGGGTTTGGTTGTCATTGGCGGAAACGGTTCCCAGACCGGGACTTTTAAATTGTACGAAATGGGTTTCCCGGTGGTGGGTGTGGCTTCCACTATTGATAACGACCTAGTAGGGACTGACATAACCATCGGTGTGGATACTGCCTTGAACATTGCCCTGGAAGCGATCGACCGGTTGAAGGTAACCGGCTCCTCTCATCAAAGAGGTTTCCTGATTGAAGTTATGGGACGTAAATGCGGTTATCTGGCATTGATGGCTGCCATTGCAGGCGGCGCGGAAACCGTGGTCATTCCGGAAGTGGAATCAGATCCGGAAGAAATAGCGAAAATCCTTATCCGGGCTTATGAGAAAGGCAAATCTCACGCGATTGTGGTGGTAGCAGAAGGCGCGACATATAATGCCGCGCGTTTAGCGGAATATTTTAAAAAGCATGAGGATCGCATCGGTTTCGCGCTGCGGGTGACCGTGTTGGGCCATGTACAGCGCGGCGGCGTTCCCAGTGCTTCCGACCGCATCCTGGCCAGCCGTTTAGGCGCAGGCGCCACCGACGCGCTGGAAACGGGTGAATACGGTGTTTTGGTCGGTTGGGTGAATGGTCAACTCCATACAACGGCCCTAAAGGACGTGGTTGGAAAAACTAAAAAAATTGATATGAATCTCTTTGATCTCGCCAGAAAATTAGACTGAGTTTACAAAAAATAAAAGAAGAACCGGTAATGATTTACCGGTTCTTTAGATAAGCCTCAATAAATTCGTCTATATCCCCATCCAGAACCGCTTGTGTATTTCCTTTTTCGTATTCAGTGCGATGGTCTTTTACCAACTGGTAAGGATGCAGCACATACGAGCGAATTTGACTGCCCCATTCGGCCTTCTGATACTCCCCGCGCAATTTAGACAGTTTTTCTTCCTGTTCAGCCAGTTTTATTTCGTATAAACGGCCGCGCAACACTTTCATGGCATTCTCGCGGTTTTGAAGCTGCGAGCGTTCATTCTGGCAGGAAACCACAATGCCGGTAGGTTTGTGGGTAATACGGATAGCAGTCGCGTTCTTCTGCACATTCTGCCCGCCCGCGCCGGAGGATTTGTAGATATCAATGACCAGATCATCCGGATTAAGTTCGATAGTGGGATCTTCCGCGGCCACTTCCGGCAGGACTTCTACCTGGACGAAGGATGTATGGCGGCGGTGAGCCGCGTCAAAAGGCGATAAGCGCACCAAACGGTGCACACCTTTCTCAGCGCGTAAATAACCAAAGGCATATGGCCCTTCGATTAAAAGCGTGACGCTTTTGATACCGGCTTCCTCGCCTTCAGTTTGATGGATCGTTTCAATTTTATAATTATGTTTTTCTGCCCAGCGTAAGTACATGCGCAGCAGCATGGCGGCCCAATCCTGTGCATCTGTGCCTCCCGCGCCGGAATTTATTGAGAGCAGTGCATTGCCCTTATCATAGTGGCCGGATAGCAGGGTTGTGATTTCCAGGCGATCCAGACTGGTTTCAAGTTTTACAGCTTCCTGTTCTAATTCTTCACGGAAACTTTCATCTCCGCTGGCAGCCAGATCCAGAAAATCGTTGACTTGATTGGTGAGCCCATTCCACAAATCCATCTCAGATTGAATATCTGAAATTTCTTTCATCACCTGTTGGGCACTTTTGTTATCCTGCCAGAAATTATCCCCCTCAGATTCTTTTGTTAAAGCTTTTAATTTAGACTGTTTTTTGTCCCAGTCAAAGATGCTCCATTAATTCAGTAATACGCTGCCGCAACTCTTCAAATCGATTGATCAAATCTTGCATAATTCCTCCAGTAAGAATATTAAATTATTTTACCTTGTTTGGTTTTCGCACCTTGCCGGCCAGCTGGCCGCAGGCAGCCTGAATATCGGAACCCTGGCTGTTGCGAACGGAAGTAGGAATACGGTGAGAAAGCAGGATATGCCCGAAGGCGTTCATAGCCTGATTACTGGGGGGTTGTCCAGGATAATGCACGGTGGGGTTCAAGCCAATCAGGTTGACGTGGCATAACATGCCGTTTAATAAAGCTGCTAACTGTTCAGCTTGCTGAGGCTGGTCATTTATGCCCTTGATGAGCACGTACTCGAATGTTACGCGGCGGTTAGTGATTTTAATATACTGGCGGCAGACTTCCATGAGATCTGTAATTTTAATCTTGGCAGCCAGCGGTACTAATTTACGGCGGAGTTCATCATTGGGCGCATGCAATGAAACGGCCAGATTAACTTGCAGTCCTTCCTGCGCAAATCGAAGTATTTTATCGGGGATGCCAATGGTGGAAATAGTGATGCGCCGGGCGCCGATATTCATACCGGAATTGTCATTGAAGCGTTTGATTGCTTCCAATGTGGCGTCATAATTCAAAAAAGGTTCGCCCATTCCCATCAGAACGATATTGGTGATGTGTTCATCCTCTTTGTTAAGCAACCTGGACAGCAAGATGACCTGTTCAACGATTTCGCCGCTGGTAAGGTCGCGGTAATAACCGAAATTTCCGGTGGCGCAAAAAACACATCCCACCGGACAGCCGGATTGGGTTGAGACGCACAGGGTGATGCGGTCGTTATTTCGCAGGATAACAGATTCAACGAAATTATCATCAGCAAGCGTAAATAAATATTTTGTGGATTGTTGATCAAGCGCAGTGGTTTCATCCAGGACGTTTAACGATTCAAGGGAATAACGACCTTCGAGGAAGGTGCATAAATCCTTTGGCAGGTTGGTGAAATCCTGCCAGGAAGAAAGCAACTGCTGGTAGATCCCTTCCCAAATTTGTTTAGCGCGAAATCCTGGTTGAGAAAGGCCGTGCAGTTCGTCTTCAAGGTCTTCGAATCGCAGATCAAAGAAATTATTCATCAGATCCAATTCTAAACTTGATCAGGCTTCCTGGAACAATCCCATTACATTGTCTATGATCAGGTCAGGCTGGGGCCGCCATTTTTCTGCATCATCTCGGGTGGAAATCCCGGTCAGCACCATAGCAGTCTTACAACCGGATTCCTGACCGCCCAGGATATCCGTATCCAACCGATCGCCGACCACCAATGTTTCCTCCGGGGTTGTATGTAAACGCTGCATGCCCAGTTCAAACAGAAATGGCAGCGGTTTTCCGGCCAGATGTGCTTTTACGCCTGAAGCGGTCTCCAGGGCAGCCAGAACGGTTCCTGCGCCGGGAATATTACCCTCCGGGGTAGGATAGGTGGGATCGGGATTGGTGAAATAGAAGGGCAAGCCTTTTTGGATCATCAAAGAGGCGTCCTTGATCATGTTGTAATCAAAATTACGGGCCAATCCGGCAGCAACTGCCTGGGGGGCCTTCGTGTCGTGATAGAAATCAAAGTCTTTGAGGGTGTCATGCAGCGCTTTTTCGCCCATGATGTAAATGGGCCCACCATTGGGAAAAGCTTTCTTCAAGGCATAGCCGGTGGCCATGGCTGAAGTAACTACCTGCCAGGCTTCTACAGATACGCCAAATCCGGCTAACTTCATGACATATTGATCGATGGTGGCAGTACCGTTGTTGGTGGCAAACATAACCCGTACGTTATATTGATCAAACTGTCTGAATAATTCCGGTAGATCCACCAAAGGGGTTGTCAAGCGCCACAATACGCCGTCCATGTCCAATATTGCAGCTTTAACATTCAATTTTTGGATTTGAAGCATATCCTCTCCTAATTCCTATAAAAAGCCGGATGCCAAAAGGCCATCCGGCTGTACTTCGATTTTTGTACCGTGGTTATTTATTTTTCAGGTGGTGTTAATACTTTATCCACCAACCCGTATTCCACTGCCTGATCGGCGCTCATGTAAAAGTCGCGTTCGGTATCCCGTTCAATCACTTCCAATGGTTGACCGGTGCTTTCTGACATAATTTCATTCAAACGTGATTTTAGCCTCAGGATTTCCTTGGCCTGAATTTCAATGTCGGAAGCCTGGCCTTGAGCACCACCCAACGGTTGATGCATGTGAATGGTGGCGTGCGGCAGGGCATAGCGATGGCCTTTGGTGCCGGCGGTCAATAAAACTGTGCCAAATGAAGCGGTAACACCAACTGCAACCGTGCTTATCTTATTAGGGATCATGCGCATGGTATCGAAAATAGCCAGGCCGGAATAGATTTGTCCGCCGGGTGAGTTAATATACATGGAAATTTCCCGGTCGGCGTCCTCACGGCTCAAATACAACAGTTGCGCGACGACGACATTGGCAACCTGATCGTCAATGGGCGTGCCAACAAAAATGATCCGTTCCCGCAGAAGCAGGGAATAGATATCATAAGCGCGTTCGCCTCGGCCGGAGGATTCCACAACCATCGGAATTACATTGTTGAAATTTTTATTCATATTTATCACCTTATTTGTTATAGGCAGCAATCATAAGGTATAACCGTAAGAAATAATATCAAAATTTTATTTGATTTATTCTTTGGGTTTCAGATTCCTCAACAGCCGGTTTTTCGGTTTTAGCGGCTTCTAAGGCGGGTTCAGACACGGGTTCGGCAGCTTCCTTGGATTCAGCTTCAACTTCACCACTTGCGTAAGCTTTGAGCTTCTCCAGCGTTTTCAGGTTCATCAAGCGTGAGGCAGCCTGCATAACTGTGACGTTGGCCAACTTCTGAGTGGTAAATTGCTTTTGAAGTTTGTGAAAATCCGGCGCGGACTGCATCTGCATGAATGACCGGGTGTATTCCTGTTGAAGTTCAACTTGATCTAATTCGATTTTCTCGACACGGCTGACTTCATCCATAACCAGGGCATGCTCCAGCCGTTTTTTGGCAGCTGGTTTGATGTCCTTCTCGATGAAATCTTCTTTTTCACGGGTGTTGATTTTCAGGTAAGTATCTAAATCCAAATTCTGCTTAGCCAGGTTTGACTCGTAATTGCTCAAAACGTCATTTATTTCATCTTCCAAAGCCAGCGGAGGATATTTTACAACAGATTTTTTGACCAATTTGTCGAGCAAATTGTCGTAGTACTCATTATCGTATTCATTGCGTTTTTCGGTTTCGAGCTGAAGCTTGATAGATTCTTTGACCGTCTTTAAATCCTCAAGTCCCAAAGTCTTCGCGAATTCATCATCCAAGTCGGGTTTGATTAATTTCTTGACATTCTCCAAACGCACTTTGAATTTGACGTCTTTACCCTGCAGATGTTCAAATTCGGAATCCTTGGGGTATTTATGCGTGAATTCTTTTTCTTCTCCCTTAAGCATGCCAATGAGCTTATCCGAGAATCCTTTGAAGGGGAATTGTTCTTCCTCGGTATTTTCACCCAAGATGACCTGATGGGGGGTATCTTTCAAGATTTGCGCGTCCTGATCCTCTTCCGGTTTGGTCAATTCAGCATTGATGACCGCTGAAACCAAATCACCGCTCTCTGTCGCGCGATCAACTTCTTCGGCGGTAGCGTAATTGGTTTGCAGATTCTTCAACACTGCTTCAATGTCCTTTTCGGATATTTTTGGCAGTTTGTAGGGCATCTTGAGCGTTTTATAGTCTGCCAGTTCAACAACTGGTTCCAGTGGGATGGACAATTTGAATTTAGGCGGATTCTTTTCGATGATATCTTCTAATTTCCCTGGACCATAGGGTTTGATATCCGCTTCTTCCAATATTTGAGGATAAAGTTCGTTGATGATCAGTTCAACTGCGCGCTCATCAATGTAATCCTCCCCGTAGATTCGCTGCACCACATCGTAAGGAGCTTTACCTGGACGAAAGCCGGGAATCTTTGACTCCTTGGATATTTCACGAGCAGCTTTGCCCTTGCTTTTTTTGAACTGCTCCTCATCAGCTTCAACCGTGATTTCAACCTGATGATTTTCTAATAGCTTTTTTTCGAACTTCAAAGTAATACCTCTTTAATAGATTTATGGGGAAGGAGGGACTTGAACCCTCACGCCTTGCGACACATGATCCTAAGTCATGCCTGTCTGCCAATTCCAGCACTTCCCCAAAGCGCTAAAATTATATGCTATTGAAATACTACCGTCAACTGAAGTTTTCGTTATAATGTTGTCTCTAATCACTTAAATAACGGAGCATCATGAGTAACATTGTACATTCAGAAACGCCGGGGAATAGACGCTCAAAATTATTGAAGCTGTTGGTCAATCTTATGCCGGATATCCAATCTCCGCAATTAACTAGCAGCAACCGAAACGACATTGTTGCCTTTGTAATCCTGACGCTAAGCGAAGTGGAAAAATCGGTAGAAGAATCATTGGGCCCCTGGGAAAAAAGAGGGTATTGGACCAAAGCCGATAAATTCCGTAGGGAGTGGGAATGGGTTGCCAAGGTCAAGCAAGAGATCATGGATGAAGAAACAGGCAAGGGCTGGAATAGGTGGCCGGGCGCCCTGGGTGATTTATTTGCTCACTTAGCCAGTGTGAAGCCTACACGTAAAAAGCTGGGTGCGTTTTGGGAAGGCTCGTACGCGCTTTACCAATCGCAAAAATAATAATAAAAAAAGCTGTGATTTCTTGTATCACAGCTTTTTTTATAAAACGCAAGAACGCTATTTCTTTTTCAGGATGATCCTGGCGTCGGCAACTTTCAAGCCGGAGCCTTCTTCATAAACCAGGACCGGATTCGCATCCGATTCACTGATTTCATCTTTCAAATCCACGATCATATTGGCATACAGACAAATTGTGTCTGCCAGCATTTCGCGGTCGCGCGCTTTTTCGCCGCGCACGCCTGCCAGAATTGGCGCAGACTTAATCTCGGTCAACATGCTTTTAGCCTGGTTCTTAGAGAAGGGTGCCACCCTGAAAGTGACATCTTTCATAACCTCAACAAAAATACCGCCGAGCCCAAACATTAAAGTAGGCCCGAAGGTGGGATCGTTGACTGAACCGAGGATTACTTCGGTTCCCCAGGGAGCCATTTCCTGGATGACGACACCGTGGATATCTGCATCCGCTTTGTAGGCCTTGGCGTTCTTCATGATTTCGTTATATGCTTCCCGCACGCCTTTTTCGTCTTTGATGTCAACTTTCACACCGCCAGCGTCCGATTTATGCAGAATATCAGGGGATACGATCTTCATGACTAACGGGAAACCTATTTCTTTAGCGAATTGAACTGCTTCTTCTTCGTTTGTGGACAGTTTCACTTTGGTAACGGGCATACCATACGCGCTGAAGATCTCCTTGGCTTCAATTTCGGTTAATGCTTCGCGATTTTCGCTGCGGGCTTTGTTGATGATTTCCAGCGCCCGTTTCTTATCGGCCTTATCGTAGGTGAAGGGTTCATCGTTGGCTGATTCGCGGATATTTGCATATTCGCGCAGGGCAGCCATGGCGTTCAAGGCGATATCGGGAGCCTGGTAGGCGGGAATGCCGTTCTCAACCAACCAATGCATGGCTTTTTCACTGCGTTCGCCGCCCACGAAGGAGACTGCGACCGGTTTATCTTTGATACCGGTTTTTTCAACAGCCTCTTTGATGGCTTTGGCAATTCCCATGGGATCGGTCATGGCTGTTTCGCAATAAAGTACTACCAAACCATCAACCCATTTATGAGCGAAGGAGAAATTGACTGTGTCAAAGTACCATTCGTCTCCGGCCATCCCGGTTAAATCAACGGGGTTCTTGGCGGAACCAAATTCAGGCATATGCTTCTTTAATTCCTCCTGCACGTCTTCGGGAGCGAATTTCAGCGGAATGCCGTATTTTTCAGCTGAATCTGTACCCAACACACCCACGCCGCCGCCATTGGTGAGGATGAGGATATTGTCTCCCTTCAAGGGTGGTTGGAGAGAGAGCGCCAGAGTGCGATCAAACAGATTATCGAGGTCTTCAGCCTGAATGATGCCCGCCTGAGCGAAAGCGGATTTGTACACTTTGGCTGCGCCTGCCAGTGATCCGGTATGAGAAGCTGCTGCGGCGGCACCATGCGCGGAGACGCCAGATTTCAATGCCACAATGGGTTTCTTGGCTTTGCGTCCAACGTCAATCACACGCCGGCCATCCTTGAAGCCTTCAATATATAGGGAAATGCAGGAAGTATTGGGATCACTGTCTAGGAACTCAATGGTATCGGCAAAGTTTACATCTGACATATTGCCGATGGAAATCAGCTTGTCGAAACCAATACCGCGCATGTATGTGGCGGCATCAATGCCGATCAGTAGAGCACCACTCTGTGAAACCAAAGAACCTTTGCCATTGAAAGGCAGGAAAGGCGCGAAAGAACCATTGAACTTGTCTGAGTTGGAAAGGACACCAACAATATTGGGGCCTAAAACGCGCATGCCGTAGCTATGTGCTTTTTCAACAATTTCGTTTTCAAGATCGACTAGGCCGACTTCGGCAAATCCGGAAGTGATAATGGCTAGACCTTTTACACCAGCTTTACCGCATTCATCGACTGTAGCAGAAACGAATTTCGCCGGAATAGTGATGATGGCTAAATCGATAGGTTTCTTGACATCTAGAATGCTCGGGTAGCATTTGAATCCTAAGATTTCATCTGCATTGGGGTTGATTGGATAAACCCCGCCTTCATATTTGCTCTCTTGTAAATTGAGAACAACCGTATGGCCAATTTTACCGACTGTCGAAGAAGCGCCTATGACAGCTACAGATTTTGGTTTGAATAAACCGTTTAATTTATCGATATCCACAACGGGACCTCCTGAAATATAAAATTTGATAGGTTTTGATAGGTTTACAACTCATCATTATCATTAGGATGAAAGAATGGTATTTATTTACAGAAGTATTTTACCTTCTCATCTCACAATTCATTATTTTACTCTGTTTTGCTGCGAGTATCTGTGAGGATATTGTAAAATTGGACATCAAATCATTAAGATAAGGAAATATGTCATGGCAAGGAAATTTATTTCTTCAAAATTATGCGTTCAATATGCAATGGTCAATGACATCATAGAAACAGCGTTGGAAGCTGTCGATCCCTACCGATGTACACAAAAATTTATAAATCTCACTGATTCCTACTTGAAAATTGGTAATGAAACCTATATAATGAACGAAATTGGTGATATCTACGTTCTGGGAACAGGCAAAGCGGTACTGCCCATGACTCAGGCGGTTTGCAACGTTCTGGGCGATCATCTTGCTGGTGGCGTAATCATCGGCAAACATGCGGATAGCCAAATATTAGATAAATTACCACACTCAATACAGGTTCATTTTGGCGATCATCCCGTGCCAAGCGAGCGGTCATTTGAAAGTGCTCAAAAGATGACGGCGTTTACGGATCGCATGAAAGCCAAGGATCTGGTAATATGCCTGATTTCAGGCGGCGGGTCATCCTTGATGACATTGCCGGTGGAAACGGTCAGCCTGGCAGACATGCAAGAGGTTACCCGGCAGCTGCTCTTTTCTGGCGCGACCATAAACGAGGTCAACGCTGTCCGCAAACATCTGGACAAGATCAAGGGTGGGGGATTGGCCAAATATGTATGGCCGGCCAAATTGACCACCCTGGTGCTTTCGGATGTAATTGGAGATTCACTGGATGCAATCGCATCTGGACCAACCGTACCCGACGCCAGCACCTATTCCGATGTGCTGCTAATTATCCACAAATATCAATTGGAGAGCAGCATTCCTGAAAATGTATTGCTTTATATTAAAGCCGGGAAAAATGGCCAGATCCCCGAAACCGTAAAATCGGACGATGAATGCATGCAAGCTGCGCATACTTATATCGTGGGCAGCCTGACATTGTCTATCCAGGCTGCAGCAAAGAAAGCCGCACAGACCGGTTTCAACACCAGAATATTAACCAGCGAGTTGACCGGTGAGGCGCGCGAGGTGGGTGAGAAATTGGCCGGTGAATTGCTGCTTATGGCCGGGGAGCTGAATTCTGACGGGAAGCCGGGTCTTTTAATTGCGGGAGGTGAGACCACGGTTACCGTAAAAGGAGAGGGCAAGGGCGGGCGCAACCAGGAGGCTTCTCTTAGCGCTGCCAAAGAACTCAAGGGTTGCCCAAATTGCCTGTTCATATCGCTGGCGACCGATGGTGAGGATGGGCCGACAGACGCTGCGGGTGCTGCCGTCAATGGATTTACAATCACAAAAGGGATCGAGCAGGGTTTGGACGCAGATGAATATCTGGAACGAAATGACGCCTACCATTACCTGGAGGCGGTGGATAGCCTGATTAAAATTGGCCCGACAGGAACCAATGTTAATGATCTGGTATTTGCTTTTGCCTTTTAGATTATGTTTTCTAACAGGAACCGTGTAAATATCGATTGCGGATAGCCGGTATCAGGTATTCATCAAAAGCTTTACGCATATCGTAATCAGGCAGCCAATTCCAATCTTTGCGCGCCGGGCTGTCATCCACATCTTCCGGCCAACTATCGACGATGGATTGGCGTTGGGAATGAACCGCGTAATTGATTTGAGCATCCGGGAAGGCTTTGAGAACATACTGTTCAATTTCGCTGGCAGAGGGTGAAAAACTGGTGACGTTGTAACTTATTTGCGATAAATTCTCAACCGGGGCCGCTTCCAGCAACAACAATGCTTTGATGGCATCCGGCATGGCCATGAATGGAATACGCGTATCCTCACGCACAAAACAATCATAAGGGATATTCTGAGCCGCATAATGCAGCATTTCTGGGCCGAAATCGCTGGTACCGCCGGTTGGAGTGGTCTCCGCACTGACCAGACCGGGGAAGCGCAGGCAGCGGAAATCGACCGTGTTTTTCACCGGATCTTTCGCTAATTGGCGGTAATGTTTGGAATAATAACGCCCAAGGTGTTCACAATAAATTTTATTACAGCCGTACATGGTGTTAGGGCTGCAAAATTGATTTTCCCTGACCTTGCCGGCTGAACGTTTGGATTCGATGCTGGGAAGGCCGTAAACTGCGATTGAACTGGGATAGATGAACTTGACCGGTTTCCCTTGCCACTGAGACAATTCCACGCCCAGACGCAGCAAATTGATGGTACCTTCCACGTTGATCTCATGGGCAGCCTCGGGGTTGTATTCTGCCTTGGTGGAAAGTATGGACGCCAAATGAAAGATAGAAGTAATTTCGTATTCTGCAATCAAACGGCCCAGCAGCATTTTATCGAGGATATCGCCGACGATGAAACGTTCACAATATGGCATTAAGCAATCATCTAATGGTTTTAAGTCTAACGCAACCACTCTGGCCCGATTTTCTTTATGGATCTGGGTAATCAGGCCGTGACCAATTTCTCCATTTGCTCCTGTTATTAATACAACTTCTCGGCGCATTTTTACCTTCCTTGATTTATTTCATTAACAGTAAGTTTATATGAAAAAAAAGGGTTCTGATTAGACTATAAATCAGAACCCTTTCGGTATTTTGTCTATTTACGCTTCCGTAGTTTTGGCTTTTTTGAACCAAGTTTTCCATTCCTTATTTTCCCAAACAACCAATATAGGAGAAGCAATGAAAATGGAAGAATAGGTACCGCTAAGCAAACCAACCAGCAGGATGATGCACATTTCGCGTAATGTTGTTCCACCAAATAACGCCAGTGACAGCAGTAAAAATTCACTGGTCATCAACTGGGTGTTGATGGAACGCTGTAAGGATTGCACGATGGAATGATTGACGATTTTTTCAAAGGGTACGCGGCGCATGATAGGCGAATTTTCGCGGATGCGGTCAAATACGACGATTTTGTCTTGTGTAGAAAACCCAATGACGGTCAATAAGGCTGTCAGGTATAGCGAATCCATCTGCCAGCCGAATAATTGGCTGCCGATCGCACCAAGGCTGATGACGATCAGAATATCATGCACCATGGCAATAATAGCGCAGACACCATAACGGAAAGCATGTTGAATCCCGCGGAAGGCAAATGTGATGTAAATGATGACTGCCAGAGCGGAAATCGCAATCGCTAATAGCGCCCTTTGTGTAACCGATTGACTAATGGAGGGGCCAACCGTGTCGAATTTCAATTCGACCAAATTGGGATCAAAATCGGATTCCAGACTGGATATGATCGCTGAATGCTGTTCTTGCGTTAAGGAAGAAGATTTGATTACTGCGACAACTCCCTCATCACTGTTGCTGAATTGAACCTGCGTATCCGTGATGCCGTTGCTTGCATAGAGATCGAGAACATCATTCATGGCAGGCGCTTTTTCGGTCGCAAATTGAACTTCCAGCATGGACCCACCGGTAAAGTCAATGGAAAGCGGCAGACCATGAATGGCAATGATGACCAATCCAGGAATGATCATCGCCAACGAGATAAAGAAGAATAGGTATCTTTTTCCAAGAATGTTTAATTTCATTTTCTAAACCCTTCTAAATTCCAAACCATTTGGCTTTATCAGAATCTTTAAACCGTTCGATAGTGGAACTCAATAATGTTCTGGTGACAAACAAAGCTGTAAATAAGCTGATGACCACACCGATAGCCAGTGTCAGCGCAAAGCCCTTCACAATACTTGCGCCAAAAGTTGAACCAAACCAGAAAAGGATGGCGCTGGTGATCAAAGTAGCCAGGTTAGAGTCGCGGATGGAAGGCCAGGCACGGCTCCAACCCAAATCGACTGCCTGCTGCAAATTCCGTCCGCGCCGCAATTCTTCCTTCAGCCGTTCGAATTGAAGAATATTGGCGTCAAGCGCGCTGCCCACGCTCAACAGGAAACCGGCAATACCCGGAAGAGTGAGCGTAACGGGGATCACCAAATAAATGGCGTAAGTGATCAATCCGAAAATCGTGATCGAAATTATTGCTACAAAACCAGGCAAGCGGTAATAAATTAGCATAAAGAGTGAGATGATTATGAACCCAATTGCGGCAGCAAGAAGGCTTTTGTTCAATGAATCCTGGCCAAGCGTTGGGCCGACCACACGACTTTCCGCAATTTCCAATGAAACCGGCAATGTGCCATAAAAGAGGGTGATGCGCAGATTGTTGGCTTCATCATAGGTGTAGGCATTTTCACCGGAACCGCTGATCGCGCCTTCACCTGAGGTGATGGCTTGGCGGATCACGGGGGTGGAGACCACTTTGTGATCCAGAACAATTGCCAGCGCCTTACCAATATTATTGGTTGTGTAATCAGCAAATACCTGAGTAGCATCTGATTTCAATGTAAAGGACACCGCGTAACCATCGGTTGGCGATTGGGGAGCTGAGACAAAGACATCCTCCAGATCAGCGCCAGTAATAACTGTGTGGTAGATCTTATCGGAAGTCGGCACTGCGGCGGCTTCTGTAGCAGCGGCATCTGTACTTTCAGCCGTGGGAGCAACCTCAGGTGTTGCAGCTGCGGTTGTTTCTGTTGCTGCGGTATCGGTTGAGGCGGTTGAACCACTGCCGGTATAATCGGTCTGAATAACAGTCCCGGGTTCCAGATAATCGTCACCGACATCTACGAATTCGAGCATACCTGTCTGTTTGATCACACCCACGACTTCGTCAATGTTTTCCAAACCTGGAAATTCGCCAACGATGTAATTATCGCCGGCTACTTGAAAAACCACTTCACTAACACCCAGGGCGTTGGCGCGATTCTCCAAAATTGAAGCAGCCACTTGCAGGGTTTCTTGATCAATTTGGTAACCTTCGGGTGCTTGCAGGACCACCTGCATGCCGCCCCGCAAATCAAGGCCGAGTTCTGCGGTTACTTCGCGTTTGAATATCTTCTCCTTGACATTGCTCAAAATTGGGAAATCAATCAGAATTACCAGGATGACAACAACAATGATGAGAATGTTTCGTAACGTCTTATTTTTCATATGAAATAGAATCCTCTCTCAAACATAAACTGCCAAGGACTGAATTATACTCTCCTTGATATCTTGTGAAAATTTAATTTCTCATTTAAAATAAAATTACTACTGTCTTGACAGAAAAACATCCGTCTTCTATAATAGCAAATCTGTGTAAACTAGTAGAAATTATTAAGGAATATAAAGATGACACCTTTACCAAAAAGAAAATTATCCAAGGGACGCCGAGACCGCCGACGTGCGCATGATGCGTTAACTGCCCGTAATCTCGTCACTTGCAATAACTGCGGTGAGATGCGGTTGCCGCACACTGTTTGCCCCAATTGCGGTTTCTATAAGGGCCGTGAAGTCGTTTCCGTCGATAAGCACGAAGATTAAATATTTTGTCAATTAAAAATCGAAAGAGCCGAGACTATTCAATGTCTCGGCTTTTTTGTTGTTGATTAAACTTTTCAAACTCAGCCATTAAGCGACCGGGTATGCTGCCGGTAATCTTGACCGATCCCACATTGTGATCGATCTTTTCAATTTTCCCAAACTCATGGAACAAGGAAATTAAATCGCCGTTTTTATATGGTATGGATAAGGAGACGGGAATAAATGTCTCAAACAACTCTTTTCTAATCCGTATCAATAATTGGTCAATCCCGATCCCGTTTTTAGCTGAAATCATAACCGCGTCCCCAAATTCAGGATATTGTTTTTTAATTTCATCAACATCGCCAGCTTTATCAATTTTATTCAGAACAGTAAGCATAGGGATATGGTCAGCTTCAATTTCTTTCAAAGTATCCAATACGGAGCGCCATTGCTGGATGGCATTGGGGTGGGTGATATCCACCACATGCAGCAGTAAATCAGAATCGGATATTTCCTCCAGCGTTGCGCGAAACGCTGCCACTAAATTCGTGGGTAGTTTTTGAATAAATCCAACCGTATCGGTCAACAGCAATGCGTTTCCACCAGACAACTCAAGCCGGCGGGTGGTCGGATCAAGTGTGGCAAAAAGCTGGTCAGCTACATAAACATCTGCGTGAGTCAGGTTATTCAATAAAGTGGATTTACCGGCATTTGTATATCCAACCAGTGTAACCACCGGGATTAGGGAGCGTTTGCGATTGGCGCGATAGCGCTGGCGGTGTTGGCGTACTTTTTCAATGTCAACTTTCAAATGGGTGATCTTGTCGCGAATTTTTCGGCGGTCAACTTCCAACTGTGTTTCACCCGGACCGCGCAATCCTACACCACCTACGCCGCCGGACCGTCCGCCGCCGCCGCCTGCCTGGCGAGCCAGATGTGTCCAGGCGCGCGTCAGACGCGGAAGTAAATATTCATACTGTGCTAATTCAACCTGCAACTTTCCTTCACGTGTCTGGGCATGCTGGGCGAAAATATCGAGAATCAGGGTGGTGCGGTCGATCACGCGGATATTTACGCCGAAAGCTTCTTCCAACTCCCGGAAATGTCTGGGAGAGAGTTCTTCATCAAATAGAATGATATCCGCATGCAGACTTTCAGCAACCGCTTTAACTTCCTGCACTTTGCCACTGCCAATTAAAGTTGAAGGATTGGGAGTTGATAATTTTTGGTAATCTGAACCGACAACCTTCAAACCGGCGGTTGTCGCCAGTAAAGTTAATTCTTCCAGAGAATCTTCAATAGAAAGCGCATTGAGATGTTGGCTGAATTCAACGCCAACCAAGAAAGCGCGTTCTTTCTTCATTTGTGTACTGAACGTATTATTTTTCATATGGTTTATTCATTATAGGCATTAATGAGTTCTTATATTTCTCCAATAAATTTTGATTGACAGTCATTATAATCTGTGCTAAATTTGGATCAGAACATTATAAAAGCGACACGAAAAGGTAAACCCAGTGAAAACTGGGGACGCAAAGCTATGGGTCTAAAACTCACGAGGAGTTATGACTGCCAGGCCGCCGAAGTCTTTTGTTTTTAACGGACTTTGCCTCTGGCTGTGTCCGTTTTTTGTTTAATTGAAAATTAACAGATTAGTACGTTCGACAAGGGCTAACCCAGTGAAAACTGGCGGCGCAAAGCTATGGGTCTAAAACTCACGAGGAGTTATGACTGCCAGGCTTCCGAAAACGTAACAAGCTAACGCTTGATTTTAAAGCGAACGCTCGCCTGGGGGAGGCTCTTGTCAGTGGAAATAAGATGATGAGAGCTTTAAATACATTTTTCAAAACACTAATAATTACTGCACTAATGATCCAGTTTAGCATAACTGGCATAGGTGCTATTCCAATAACCGGTGGAAATGTTCAGATCGATGATCTGATTTCCGACCCGATTGCCTATGTTCAGGATTCTGACCAGGCCGCAGTATCTTCGGGCGATTCTGGCAGCTCCGTTGCTTTGCAAAAATTCGTAGAATCCGTTTCCGATGGACAAGCCGGTGTTGTGCGCGGCATTTATGCGGAAAATAGCATGGAATTCCCAGTTGTTCAGCAACCTTCCGGACAGCCAGGTTTTGTATCTTCACAACAAGATGTCGTAACAGAATTTGCCATGGCCAGACAATATGGCGTGACCGGTATCTTGGCACATAACTACCTGGCCGGACAGGCTTTCTTCACACTGGAAGCTGATGACCTTATCCAGGTTGTTTATGGCGACGGCAGCACTCAGACTTATCAGATTGTGGAAGTGCTGCATTATCAAGCCCTTTCACCTAAATCCGCGACCAGTTCGTTTGTTGACCTAGACAGCGGTGAAACATTGAGTGCATCACAGTTATTTAAGCGTGTATATGCAGGCAGTTCGCATTTGACTTTGCAAACTTGTATCCAGGTCGGTTCTGAAGATTCATGGGGCAGATTATTCCTGATTGCAGAGCCGGTCGTTTAATAATTCGCAATCCTACTTCATCATCTTCCCACGCAAAACCCCCGATTCCCCGGGGGTTTTGCAATTTAATTGAGACTAGTTGTTCTGGAGCCAGTGCAGCAGCACATCCCCGACGGTATCAAGACTTTGCGCTGAGATGTTTTCCAATGTATCGGATTGGGTATGCCAATAGGGGTAATCAAAGTCAATCAGAAGACAAGACGGGATACCTAGTTTAATAAATGGTAAATGGTCGTCCAGCATGGCGTATTTCTCCTGATTGATGAAATTAGTGCTCAACCCCAACTGGTCCGCACTATTCCAAATCTGATCGCATAATGCTTGATCGGATTGTTTTTCTCGATAGATATCGAGGTCCTTGTCACCAATCATATCAATGACAACCACGGCCTTTGGCGTTCTTACCAGATTGTCCGCAAAATACTGCGCGCCGATACTCCACTCCCAATCATTGATACGGCCCTGGTCTTCGCCGTCAAAGAATACCAGCCAAACGCGGCTGTCGTATCCTTGTAGCGCACGAGCCAGTTCCATCAGGACAGCAGTACCGGATGTGCCGTCATTGGCACCGGGAACTGGCAGCGCCTGCAAAGCAGGATCGCTTTCCTGGTCGCTGATCTGGCGGGTATCGTAATGCGCGCCGATAATGACATCCGGCGCGTCAGAATTTTGATAGGCAAACAGGTTGTTCATTTCTACGCCTGCGTGATTGAACGGCTGAAAATCCACCTGCCAGCCATATTGCTCCAATTCTGCGCGGATGTATTCAGCCGTATTTGCAGAAGCACTGCTTTCGGGTATGCGCGGGCCAAAATCCATTAGGGTTTCGGCATAGCTATAAGCCTGCTCGCCGTCAAAATCAGCGGAGGAGACCGGTACGGACGTTGATTGGCAGCTGGTCGAGATATAAAGAACTGCTAAGAAAATGATAATCGGGTATCTAAATAGTTTCTGGTTCATTTTGTTCTCGTAAGTAAGCAGATAAGTCTTGTAAACCTCGATTGGAGAGAGCCAGGAAGCGCTCTTCTTTATTCTTGACGAGATTTTCCAGCGGCGGAAGTAAATTGAAATTGGCCTTCATAGGTTGGAAACTGTGCGGGTTGGGAGTGGTGATGTATGTGCACAAAGCTCCCAGCATAGAAGTGGGCGGCAGGGTGAGCTGTGGTTCGTCTTTTAGATAACGAGCAGCGTTGATACCGGCTAGCATACCGGTGGCAATGTTAGCCAGGTAGCCCTCAACCCCTGTGATCTGGCCAGCCATGAATAAATTGGGATTTATACAGCTTTGCAGGTTCGGCTGCAGGATGGCTGGCGCATAAAGATAGGTATTGCGGTGCATTTGACCGAAGCGTACAAATTCAGCCTGCTCTAAACCGGGTATTAAGCGAAAGATACGTTTTTGTTCCGCATAAGTCAGGTTGGTTTGAAAACCGACTAAATTGAACAAGGTGGCAGCCTGGTTATCCTGGCGCAGCTGCACCACAGCCTGCGGCCGGCTGTCGGTATGCGGGTTGCGCAGCCCAACCGGTCGCAAGGGGCCAAACGCCAGCGTTTTCATTCCACGTTCGGCCATCACTTCAATTGGCAGACAGGCTTCAAAGAATTTTCCTTTACCGCCGCGCACACCGGAATGGATATCCTTTTCAAAATCTTTTAGGGTTACTTTCTCAGCCAATAGCAGTTCATTGACGAAATGTTCGTATTCGGCCAGCATATTGAAGGGACAATTGATGTAATCACCACCGGATTTGGCACCTTTGCCGTAGCGGGAACCCCAGTAGGCAATATTCATGTTAATTGAATCTGCCTGGACAATGGGAGCCACGGCATCATAGAAAAACAGATTGTCCTGGCGGGTGAAACGGCTCAATGATTTTGCGAGAGCCGCAGAGGTCAAGGGGCCGGAAGCCAAAATCGCGGGCGACTTCGGCAGTTTTTTGACCTCTTTGCGTACAATTTCGATATTGGGCATATTCTGCAAATGTTCTTGAACCGCGCTGGAAAAAGATTTCCGATCCACTGCCAAGGCTTTGCCGGCTGGAATCTGGCTTTCCAACGCACATTTGATCAATAGGGAATCGAGTCTTTGCAGCTCGGTTATTAACAATCCAGAAGGTCGTGAAAGCAGCAGGGAACCCAGGGAATTGGAACAAACTATTTCTGCCAAATGTGACGTTTGATGGGCCGGAGTTGACTTATTCGGCCTCATTTCAAACAGACGCACCGAAAAACCGCGTTTGGCTGCCTGCCAGGCAGCTTCGCTGCCGGCCAAACCGCCGCCGATGATGATTAATTCATTCATAATTTATATAGCTCGATTTTATCATTCCGATTTCATTTTGGCATAAATATTGCCTATGACCTGCATTCACGCTATACTAAACATCAGGAAAAAGACATGTATCAACGACAATTCCATAAAATCCAACCGCAAACCACCGCTCATCTAGCGCAAACCATGACGCTTTTAAGCATGAATGTGGATGAGCTTAATCAGGAAATAAACCGCTCCATGGCTGAAAATCCGGCTTTGGTGATAAAGGAAGAGAGACGCTGTCCCGGATGTGGGCGTCTTCTGACCAGCAACCAGGTGTGTCCGGTATGCAGCAAACCCAAAAATCCGGGTTCGGATGAGGCCATTGTTTTCCTATCGCCGCGGAATGAATTTACATATTCTAAATCCTCAACCGATGAGGAATATTTTTCCGATGAAATCACTAATACGGATGAGGTTAGTTTGGCAGAATTTATTCTGCGGCAAATTGCTATTGACCTTGAACCGGAAGATCGCATCATTGCGGCCTATATCCTCAATCAGGTGGACGAAGATGGATTCCTGCATGAAAACCTGGTTGAAATTGCAAGTTATTATCATGTTCCATTATCCCGGGTAGAACATGTCAAGAACATGATCCAACATGCTGAGCCGGTGGGGGTGGGGTCCAGTTCACCTGAAGAAGCACTGGTCATCCAAATGGAATTGATCAGCGAATCCCGCAAGGTACCGCAATATTATTTTGAGGTGATCCAAAGTGGCTTAGGGGTGCTTTCAAAGAAGCAATTTCCACAAATTGCTAAATCGGTGGGAATCACCAGCAGCGAAGCTGAAAAAGCGATTGATTTCATCAGCAAGAATTTATACCCATTCCCAGCCAGAGCCCATTGGGGCAGCTTTCGCATGCCCGGCGAAGACAAAGGCCAGGTTTACACCAGCCCGGATGTCATCATCAACCACATGAACCACGATCCAGATATGCCTTTGATGGTCGAGATCATCACACCCTCCTATGGGACGTTGGATATCAACCCGCTTTATAAGCAAGCGATTAAACAATCTTCCGATGAAACCAAGGAAGATCTGAAAACCGATTACGAAAAAGCTAACTTATTGATTAAATGCATCCAACAACGCAACAATACCATGCAGCGGTTAATGGAAAAGATTGTGAATTTGCAAAAAGACTTTATTGATGAGGGAGATAAATATCTGCGTCCGGTCACACGCGCCGAAATTTCCAGGGAATTGGAAGTGCACGAATCGACCATTTCCAGAGCCGTGTCCAACAAATCAGTGCAACTTCCCAGCGGCCAGATCGTTCCCATGAATGTTTTCTTTGATAAAAGCCTGGGTGTGAGAACTACCATGCGCGAGATTATTGAAGCAGAAAATCCGGATAAACCGCTCAGTGATTCGGACTTGGTTGTTCTTCTAAAAAAAGAAGGCTATGAGCTGGCTCGCAGAACAGTTGCGAAATATCGTTCCATGGAAGGTATCCTTCCGACACATCTCCGCAAAAAAGATAAAAAGGATTAATGTTGAACAATCCTTTCTCGCGGTCCCCCAATGACTCATCAGAATTTCATATGGATTCTGAAGATTTCCGCATTCTGCTGGACCAAATTTCCAATGCGGCAATATTAATCCAGCTGTCTGAAAAACGAGTAATTGCGGTTAATTACCAATACACCCAACTAACCGGTTTCGGAACAGATGAGCTTTACCATGCCGGTTTGGAACGTGTGTTAGTGGATGTGGAGCCGGAAAAGATCAAGGATGGCAATGCACTGCAGTGGAGCCTGATCCGCAAGAATAAAAATCCCATCCAAACGCTCGTCAATGCTTCTTTTGTCAATCAAAACGACCAACTAGTTTTATTAATCATTCAAGAAATTGAGGATAAGGAAACCCGGCCGGAATCCCTGGCCATGCGAATGTTGGAAGGATTGCTCAAAATCAATGAAACTTTCTCTGATATTTCATTGGAAACGCTGACCCAAAAAATTACGCAGACGGGTCGGAATGTCTTTCTTTCCAAGACATGTACATTTTATATGCTTGAATCGGAGCGGGATCAAGCACTAAAAATTCAGGGTGAAGATAAGCTTTTCCCGCAAAGTTTGCCAGCTATCGAAATGAACCGCTTGGGACAAATCGATTTTTGGGAACCCGGCAAGCGCGTGTTGTCAGAGATACACCGCGCTGGACGATTGAATAATCTGATGTCCATTATTACCCTGCCAGTGACAGTAAATAATGACACAAGCGGGTTATTGGTATTGGCATGGGAAAATATGCGGCCCGGTGAAGATTGGCTGCTCCTCCTGCAAATTTATGCGGAGTGGGCTAATATCTTGTTCAAAAACCAACAAATTCAGGAAATCGTGGGTGCTAAAAATGCAGTACTTGGCCTGGAAAATGACCAGTATGCTCAATATTATGAGAATGCCGGGGACAGTGCTATTTTAATCAATAAGGAAAATATTATTATTGATATCAATCAAAATAGTGCGCAATTATTAAAATATACCCCAATTGAATTACTCAACCAAAAAGCCGCAGTGATTTTTGAAAATTCAGAGTTGGCTGATAAATTAGCACAAGAAGATCTCTCCGAACAGGCTTTTAACCTCAATCCGACTGTAATTTACGACCGCGAAGGCAGCCGGAAACCGGTATTCTATAAAATTGTACCGTTGGAGCGAAAAGGCGCAGGAAGGAGACTGCTGATCCTGAAAGACGCAACCATCCAGGTCGAGGCAGAACAAAAAATCCAGCAATATGAAAACAAGGCAGCTCTGGGGGAAGTGATAGCCGACTTTGCGCATGAAGTCCGCAATCCCATCCATAGTTTTGTCAGCGGTCTGCAGATCATGAAGAAGAAAGCTGATCCACAAGACCCAGCGTTGGAAACAATTAACCAAATGATGGATGATTGTTTCCGTATCAACGATCTGATGGAATCTGTGTTGTCTTATTCCCGCCAAAAAGTTGAGAATTTCAAGGATATCAATGTTGAACTATTGATCCGGCGTATTTTTAGTTCAATGAATACCAAGTTTACGCGCGCTAACGTCTCAGCTATGGTGACTTGCAAGACGGAAATGCGTAACGTATATGCCGACCAGCGCTCATTGGAGCAGGTGTTCATCAACATTATCACCAATGCGTACGACGCGATTAAACCGGAAGGCGGTGTTATCTCTGTGCAGATCGCGCCCAATGAAACGGACGAACGTTTTTTGGATGTAAGTATCTCAGATACAGGACCGGGTATTCCTCCAGAAATTCAAGAAAAAATATTTGAACCATTTGTAACCGGAAAGCCCAAAGGTACCGGCCTGGGGTTGGCAATTACGAAACGCATGGTTGAGGCGCATAAAGGCCTCATTGAGTTGGAAACTTATCCCGGCGGGACCATCTTTAAAGTTATCTTACCTACACAAGAAATTTCAGGAGAATAGGCATGAGCTACACCATATTAATCATTGACGACGAAGATCACGCACGCCATAATATTTCCGAATATCTAAGAACCAGCGGCTATGAGGTTTTTGAGGCTGGAACTATTAAAGAGGGGCGCGAATTTCTGGCCAAAGGAGACGGCGATATTATCGTTTTGGATGTACAACTGCCGGACGGGCTCGGCCTGGATTTTCTGACGGAAATCACAGCTATGCCTTCCAAACCGCCCGTCATTCTGATTACGGGTTATGGCGATATTCAAATGGCAGTGGATGCCATGAAAAACGGCGCGCATGATTTTCTGACAAAACCCATTATGGACCTGGAAAATCTGGAAACCTCTATTTCTCGTGCAACAGAGATTATCCAAATGCGCCGAGAGTTGAACCATTTCAGGCAGAGCCAACAAAATTCGAACGATTTTGTGGTTGGCAATTCACCCGAATTTAAAATGCTGATGGAACATGCTGCCAAAGCAGCCGATGCTTCCGTTTCGGTGTTGATCACCGGCGAAACCGGCACGGGTAAAGAGGTTTTAGCACGTTTTATCCACCAAACCAGCCCGCGTGCTAAAAAACCCTTTATTGCCATCAATTGCGCGGCTATTCAACCTACGGTGTTGGAATCAGAATTGTTCGGTTACGAGCAGGGAGCATTTACGGGGGCAGAGAAACGCAAACATGGCCTGATGGAAGTGGCGGACGGTGGGATTTTATTCCTGGATGAAATTTCCTCCATGCCAACGGATATCCAAGCCAAGCTGCTGCGTGCCATTGAAGAACACGCTTTCCGGCGGGTGGGCGGCACAGCTTTGATCAACGTGGATGTACAAATTCTCGCGGCATCCAACCGCGATGTACAGGAGTTGATCAAGGAAGAAAAATTCCGCGAGGATTTGTATTACCGTTTGAAAGTGGTTGACTTGCATTTGCTGCCCTTACGCGACAGAAAACAAGATATCCCGGAGTTGGTAGGATTTTTCATCAACAAATACAACATGCAAATGGGAAAGAATATCGTCAACATTTCTCCGGATGCCCTAGAAGCGCTGGTCAATTACAAATGGCAGGGAAACATCCGGGAATTGAGCAATATTATCCAACGTGCCATGTTATTCAGCGATGGTGAAAAAATCGCGCTGGGTGACCTGCCCATGGATATCACGAAAAAAGGGAATTAATAAACCAATTCCTGGCACATAAATTGCATCATTACCTGCATATAAAAGTATTTTGGAGGTAGTGATGTTCGCATTAAGCGCAAACGACTTTGTTCTAACTCTGGCAGGAATCGTGCTGGCGTTGGGCGTAATTGCTTTCATTGTTGGTTTATTCACCCTGGCTTTTCGGGTCAATAGCTCAGATTTTAATGAAATTACGGCCAATTCAGCCAAATTAACAGAAAAAGGACTGACCGATGATGTTACCGATCTGGTCAATGGCATATCAGAAGTGTTGAAGTCTATTACTGAGATGACCAAAACCAAGGTTGGTGTCGGTATTTTCCTGATTTTTGTTTCGTTTGTCCTGTTCGTAGTCGCATATTACCTGGTTTCTCGCGTCGTCTAAGACGGGATCAGGCAGGTGACTATGGGTAACAGCGATCCAATCTATGTATTTAAACAGCATTTCTCCAGAAATGACGCCGAAATTGTCGTCTCAGGACTGATCCATCACCGCGTCATTTGGAACCGTCTGGCCGATGAAGGCTATCTGGAGAACCTGCTGGCATTGTTACCCACCCAAAAAGAGAATTGGAGCGCTGCGCATGTATGCCTGGCTGCAATAGGTGTACTTTCATCTGGAAGTAATTCTTTCGATCCCAGTCAGATTACCCCGCAAGCTTTACCCCAAAAAACCAATCAAAAATTAACCATTCCGCTTGATCAAATTGCCCCCGTGGCTGCCGGCATTCTTTCTGAAAAGAGTTCCAGCGTTAGTTGGTCAAAGTATTTGGAAGAAAAAGGCTTGGATCAGTTAAATGCCAGCGAAATTCAAGAGCTTTGGGGGACGGTTTTCACCCTGGTTTTATACCTGAGCAACGAGCGACCTGTATTCCTGCAGGAATTCACGCAAAATTCCAATACCTGCATGCCGGATTTGCTGGCTTTCATACTCAGCGCGAATCCCTCTTGGATTGAAGCAGAATATCAAAACGATGATCAAATTATTCCCAAAGTTGCCTTGGATGATTTACTTCAATTATTGAAGAAAATGAGCTTGTATGAATCTAAAACCATTATCCAGCGCATGGCGGATGGTTATTTGCTCAATAATCCAGTCAATGAAGTAATCGCGGTTTCCTCAAAATTGAATTCCAACAATGGGCAAGATTTACTGCGAAATATTGATTTTTTCAGGAACTATGCCTGTTTAGCAAACTATAGTTCGCACAAGGAATTGGCGGATGATTTTTCCAAAATAGCTTTGAACAATAGTGAACAACTCAGTCAAATGCTAACAGCGTTGAACAATGCCATAAAGATGCCGGAGAAAAATGATGCCGATCTCTCCGCAAAATTATCGATGGCGTCCGCAAATGGCGTGGCCGGGAAAGCGCTTCAGGCAACCCAAATCAAAGACAGCGACCTGGAAACAGCTCGAAAAATTGGCAAGCAAATTTATCACGAAATTACGGTTTCCCGAGATATCGGTTCTCTCTTTGAGGAAGGAAATTTGGGAAGTGTTGTTAGTCCGGTACAACTGGTTAATCTGTTAATGGATTTGGGCCTAATCAACGAAGCGGCTCAGTCTGCTGACTGCTTGATAGCCTTTCAGCCGCTCAACGCGGATCTGCTGCGCCTGGCCGCCCGGTTGAATTCAGAATATGGGGATTATGCTAAATCCGCCTTATATTATGAACATTTAGAGCTCCTAGCTGATCTGACCCGAGAAGAAAAGATTAACCAGGTAGAGGCGCTGCAAAATAGCGGAAAGTGGCTGCCCGCTTTGGTCGTTTGGAAGCGCATCAATCTGGTTTCATTGGATGATTATCAGAAAAAAGCGATTTGCTGCTATAAAGCTGGTGACGCAAACTGTCTTGAAGAAACTAAAAATTACGCCAATAATTTCTACAGCAGCGAGGGTTTATTTCAAGTCCTGGAAGCTTTGATTGAATTAGACAACGCTCATTCTGAATCAGCTCAACAGTTGATTGACGCATTTCTGCAAAACCGCAAACGCGACCGTTATTCCATTCGTTTTCTGATTGAATACTACCAAAAAACCGAACAGTGGGACGAAGCACGCGAAGTATTTGAGTCACTCTCCTCACTGGAATTAAATACTCCGGAAATTTATGTTAAACGGTACGAACTGGCAGATCAGGCTGGCGATCGTGATAACTGCAAGAATATCCTGGCACAAGCCGCAGCGGATAGCCAAATCAACAATTTATCCGCCATCGAAAAACTAATTGCGGCTTGTCTTGAAGATTCGGATTTAAGTTGCGCAGCTGAAATCCTCCATAACACAGTAGGGAAATGGATTTTGGCACCCCATTTGACCGCTTATCAGGCACAAATATTAAATGAGCAGGGTAAGCATTGGCAGGCCAGAGAGCTTTTGGAACCCTTACTGCAGCGCAAAGATGTTTGTGAATCTTGGCTGGTCCAATATGGATTGGCATTATTGGAAAGTCGTCAGGAAAAATTCCCGTTGGAGAGCACTGCTATATCGCGGGTCATTTTGGATGAACAGTTTGAAGCGAATTTCCAGAAATACCCAGAGAATATGCTCCTGCAGGTCATCCGAACTGAATTAGACCCGGATCATAAATTGAGTTGCTATCAAGAAATCCTGGCTGATAAAAATAATCATCTCAATCCGGAGATTTGGCGCGTGCATGCTGGGTTGGGAAAATATTATTTTGAAAAGGGTCAGTTTGACCTGGCTGTAGTGAACTTCAAAGAGGCCGGTAAAGCACAGCCGCAGAAAAAAGCACTAAACGTCATGTTGCTCAAAGCGCTTGGACGCATAGGTTTATACGATGAAGCTATGTCTGTATTCACGGCAATGCTGGCGCAGGGCAGCCTGGATATTGCAGATATGATGGAGATCAATGCCAGCCTGAAACGGTCTGACCAATGGCTGCTCAACCTGGAAAAATTTGCCCAAATCCAACCTAAAAATACAATTCTACTAATAGGATTGGCGGAATTGTATGCTGGAAAAAAAGAAACGGAAAAGACCCTGACCTACGTTCGAAAATCAGGCTTGACCGATGCGGCTTCTGCCGGCGATCGATTGGCTTGCGTCCAGATCTTGCTGCAGGCGGGATTGGAAAAAGAAGCACGGCGCTTATTGGAAGGATTCCTTTCCGGAAAAGAAGAGATCCGGGATGGCGAATATCTATCAGCTGCCTTCCTGTATTTGAAAATGAACGAGACACGCAAAGCAGCCAATTTACTTAACCTGATTGAACATACCAATTCGGCTGTTTTGGCGCTCAAAGCCGAGTTTTATATGAAGCTTGATCAGCCGCATGAAGCTCTTGCGGCAATCCAGTTGGCTCTGGAATTGGTCGAGTCGCCCGCGCACAGTTTAGTTAACTTAAATGCAATACGCGGCATACAGCCACCAGAAGCATGGCAGCGTTTCAATGGGAAACCCCAGGATTTGTACGCATATTCCATTGAACTGCGCATAGCTAGCAAAGATATTATCGGTGCTTTCGAGCAAGTGATGAAAAACCTGGATCGTTTTCCGAATGACCTGGGCCTGCAAACACTGGCACTTGAATTGGCCCATATTTTGGGTGAGGATGCGATTGTCCAAGAGATATTGGAAAATTCACCTGATTGGAAAGCCATTAGCGCGATTCGCACGAACATGCCTATATGGGGGGAGACCGCACTGCAATTTGGGCAGGAAGTCTTGGCGGCCAATGTGCTTTCTCGCTGTTTGGAAGTGACACCCCAATCAGCGCGTGTCAAAGCCCTGCAGGCGCGTTTACTGGAACGGAACGGCAATCATGATGATGCTGCCGCTTTATTGGATGAATTGTTAACAATTCAACAAGCGGATCCGCAAATGCTATTTGACGGGAATAATGGCAATATTTTGTGGTTGGCGGAAGCTACGCTTGAACTTAAGCACTATTCACAAGCCATGGAAATTGTCCGGCAAGCTATCGATTTGTGCGGATTTACTCAGACCACTGCCAGCCTTTTCCTGAAGGCAATGGTTCGGGTAGTTTTTGAAAACTGGCTCAAACATAAGCTTGATGTCGAAATTCACCTGGATGCGATCAATGATGACGATCTGGCATGCTTTGAGGCACTATGCAACAGCGAAGACCCTAAAATCCGTGAGGACAAAGAAATTGGCGCTCTGATTGCGGATATCAAATTCTGGCTGGGTAATGGCGAATCCGGAATTGGTCAATTCCAGATCGAAAATATGGCAGGCACTCATGCTTATGTGCAGTTGACGGCAACTTACCTGTGTGAGGGCAGCCAAAAAGCACAAATATTGATGGATAATTTTCAGGATGATCCTGAAGCATGGATGATTTTAGCGATATTGGAATTGAAGGACAACCCAATTAAATCAGTGGAATATACCACCGCGCTGCTGCGGAGCGGTCAGGCTGATGCGCTTAAATACGCACTATTGGCATTTGGAAAGAAAAACTTGGGTCAAAACGCGGACGCATATGCGGCCCTCAATTTAGCCCTGGCTGATTGGCCGGAAGAATATAAATGGCAATTGCAAGCCGGTGAAATGAGCAAATCGCTGGGAGATGTGCGTTCATCGCTGGAGCATTTTAAAAAAGCGGCGGAAGTCAACAAGGATGATGACACACAGATATATTTGGGTGAATTAAGCCTGCAAGCAGGCAGTCCGGTGGGCATTGCCTATTTGGAAAAGAAACTGAACGGCACCCGGCAAGATTTTGACGTATTGCTGCAATTGGGTGAGTTGGGTATCAAAAATAATAAATTACAGAAGGCCGCTCGATACCTGGAAAACGCGCGCAAAATCAACCCCAAGGATGCACGCGTGCACCTGCTGTTGAGTGAAGTGGCAATGGCAGTTGGCAACCTGGAGAAAGCCCGTGAGATGATATCCGAAGCTGACCAAATACAGCCGCATGATGCGCAGATTTTGCTGCAAAAAGCTGCCATCATTGAAAAGGGTGAAAGCAGTCAGGCAGCCCTGGATTATCTGCAGCACCTGCAAAATACAGAAATCCAGCAAAACGCGGATGTGATCATCCGGCAAGCAGAATACATCCGGGCAGTGAAAGGTGCTGAGAAAGCCTTGGAATTCCTGCTGCCGAAGTCCTATGATTCGGATAACAGCGCACTGTTGTTGGAAACGGCCAAGAATTATCTGGAAATGGGCAAGTTGGATTTATCAGAGGAATTTGCTGAACGGGCACTGCAGCTCAACCCACTGGATTCCCAACCGATGAGTATGTTGGCCAGAATTTTCGGTCAAAGCGGTGATCTGGATAAAGCTGTGGATCTATTGATCAAAGCCATCCAGAATGCACCATTTGAAGCCGCGTTCTACATCGAATTGGCGCGAATTTATCAATCCCGCCGGGATATCGTGGCAGCCACGGAAACGCTGCAGAAGGGACAACGGGCCATTCCCCTCAATTTTGATCTGCCCAGTGCCTTAGGGTTGCTGTATTACCAACAAGGACAGTACCATCTGGCTCAGGAGAATTTGCAGCAGGCGGCCTCTATTAATCCGCGTGATGAAAACGTAAAACGTTTGTTGAGCACACTGACGAATGCCAATATAATACAAGGGAACATGCAAAACGATACCTTTGTAGAAGAGGCCTAACCTACTATGTCAGCAGCCATCGCACTTGGAAGAGCAGACTTTGATAAAATCCTGCACGCGGGAATTAAAACCGCGGAATTTTCATTTTTAGAAGATTTTTTGGAATTGTGGTTCGAGAAATATCCCAATGACATTGTGGCACGCTACCAGCTGGCGACAGTCAAACACTTACAAACAGATGACCAGGCAGCCGCAAAGATATTAGAAGAACTACTGGTCCGCGATCCTGAATTTGTTTCAGCCTATGATTTGTTGATCAAACTTAATATCAGCGAGAACAAGAAAGCACTCAACTCAGCCATCCATGTTCTAACCGGGCGTATGGACGACATCGCTGAAATTTATCCATGGGCAGTCACTTTGCGGGCTGTGCGCCAGGGCATTCATAAAAAGGAATACGCGCACAGCGAGAAGCTGCTGCGAAAAATTATCTCTAACGAACAGGAAAACCTGCTGGCGGTGGTGGAGCATTGCCGCCTGTCCAGCCTGGTTGATGAAAGTAAGACCCTGCTGCAGTTGACGGAAATTTATCACCAACGTTGGCCGAACTGCCTCCAAATTGATTTGTGTCGAGCCAAAGCACTGTTTGAAACTGGAAAAGAAGCGGACGCCGTCTCGCTGCTGCATAGCTGTGTGGGTAAAGACCCGGCTGGACTTGTGGCTGACCGCATGTGGGGCAGCGGACATGATTTTTCGTCACTATGGCCTAAGCTGCAATCAATCGACCTGACCATGCAAGTGCCTTCCAGTATTGCTGTGTCTTTGAACTGGAATCAACTGAACGCTGGGGAAATTGAGGGCGCGAAATACACGGCTCATCGTCCGGGTTCACACAGGCCGATGCATGATAACAAGAGCGCCCGTGAAGAAATCCCCGCCAGAAAAGCATCCCGAAAAGGCAGCAGCAGTCCCACACCTGTTTACGTGATCCTCAGCACACGTCTGGGTTTGGAGGCCAAATATGGCAGCAAGACCACTGAGGTATTAATCCAGAAAATGGAAGAATTAGCCGGGGTTGTTAAACAGAAGGAAAACTGGGAAGCGATGGTTTTTCTGCCGGACGATTTCAGCTATATGGATCAATGGGGACTGACCAATATCAGCGCGGTGGATCCCTGGAAGATCAAATTGGCGTTGACTGATCTGGACAAGGCGCTTAAAGAAAAATCACTGATGGTGGGCGCAGTATTGATCGTGGGCTGCCACGAGGTAGTGCCGTTCCACAAATTACCCAATCCAACCGATGATAGTGATGAAGAAGTTTATTCGGATAATCCGTATGCAACTACTTCAGGCAACTACCTGTCGCCTGAATGGCCGGTGGGACGATTCCCGGGTGAGAAGGGCAACGATGCGGGCTTGATCCTGGAGCAGTTGCGGCATGCGATCGAATTCCAAAAATCTACGCTGAATACCACTTCATTCATCAGTCAGGCATTCTCATTATTGACAGGAAGGATCACACCCTCCAGCATTTTCCGTGACATGGTAAAAAAACCACGCGATTTCGGTTATTCCGCTTCGGTCTGGCGCCGTTCATCCATGGCGGCATTCCGGCCGATCGGAACCGGTTCGGATTTGAGGGTTTGCCCGCAATTTGACTCGGACACGATCGATGTCGAAAACCTGATGAAAGCTAAATGTGCTTATTTCAACCTGCACGGCATGGCCACCACGCCGGAATGGTACGGCCAGCGCGATTACAGCGAAGATGCCGATGGGCCGGACTTCCCAGTGGCTATCAGTGTAGATACCCTACCCAAATCCAGCAATAACATCGACCTGGTCATCAGTGAGGCCTGTTATGGCGGTTATATCATCGATAAAACAATCGATGATTCCATGGCACTCAAGCTGATTTCCATCGGCAGCCAGGGGCTGGTCGCTTCCACCTGTATCTCCTACGGATCGGTGTACACTCCGCTGATTGGGGCTGACTTATTTGCCTTTATTTTGTGGAAATATACCAAAGATGGTTCTTCATTTGGTGAAGCTTTTATGCAGGCTAAGTTGGGCTTAATTGACGTGATGACTCAGCGCCAGGGTTACCTGGACGGCGAAGACCAGAAAACGTTGCTTTCATTTGTGCTTTATGGAGACCCACTGGGTTACCTGGAAGCCAATATCTACCTGGATAAAGGGATGACCCGTGGCGAGAAGCGCGTAGATATCAAAGCGGTATCTGATCAGGACGGTGCGTTGACAAAAGCGCCGCGCATTTCCAAAGAGGTGGCAGCTAACTTGAATGTTATGATGGCGACTTACCTGCCCAGCCTGGACAGTGCTTCCATGAAAGTACGCGAACACCAGATCCGTATTGCCAAAGTGATCCAGTCTCCCGCCAAAGGCAATCAGGCCGCGAGTGGCAGCGCATACACGCTGCGAACCGAGGTGATGTACAGCCAAAAGACCAAAGTGGCGCACAACGTACACGAACAATTCGCACGCGTCACGTTGGATGAGGATGGGAAGGTCATCAAGTTGGCTGTTTCACGCTAAAACAATTCAAAATCTTTCCCGTTTAATTTATAATCAAGTTTCCATTCTATAAATTATGAGGAGCACATGCCGAAAAATTTAACTGGTAACCAGATCCGCAAAGAATTTATTGATTTCTTTATTCAAAAAGGGCACAAATTTGTACCATCCGCTTCCCTTGTCCCGGGAGGTGACCAGACACTATTGTTCACTAACGCTGGAATGGTGCAATTCAAGGATGTATTTTTAGGGACAGACAAACGTCCTTATACGCGCGCGGTCAATTCACAGAAGTGCATGCGTGTGGCGGGTAAGCATAACGACCTGGACGATGTGGGCCGCGATGATTACCACCACACC
>DHVJ01000050.1:0-153 GCA_002412595.1 Anaerolineaceae bacterium UBA5211 | reverse complement strand
TCAAAGATGAAAAAGGGGAAGTGGATACCGATGAGGAAGCTGCCAGCAATTGGAAGTTGCAGCCCGGCATTGAACAGAGCCACATTCTGCCTTATGGGCGCAAAGATAATTTCTGGGAAATGGCCGATACCGGTCCCTGCGGCCCCTGTTCGG
>DHVJ01000056.1 GCA_002412595.1 Anaerolineaceae bacterium UBA5211 | reverse complement strand
TCAATTCAACTGGGCCTTTTCACAGCAAGAATTTTTATGGGCTCTCAGGCGCCAAAGGCATCTATGGTTAAAACAACAAAAACACAATCCGCGCGCTGCGGTTGAGGCTGCCATGCGTTCAATCAAACACGCTTTTCCACATGGGAAACTTCCAGTTCGCGGGCAAATTCGAGTTTCGCAGATGATGATCCTGGCAACAGCCATGACAAATTTGCGAAGAATAGCCCATTATCAATAGGGCATTTTTTTTGTCTGTCATTCACTGATGTTTACGTTAGCATCTGCGTTTCTTTTTACAAATATTATGTTCTCTTTTTGTGCTTTTTTCAGTAGAGCCATCTGTGTCCATCTGTGATTTAAACTCTGAGGCAGAAGAGAATGAATGTCAAATCTTTCTCTCGGGTGACTGGTCAATTTACCTGCCGCCCGAGATCCCTCCTCGCTATGCTCGTCAGGATGACATCAGAGAGGACGTCGTAGAATCAAATAAAAAAGGCGGAGCCTCCCTGCTCCGCCAACCGCCATCACCTTTTCTCCCTCCCCATTTCGTATCAGCCTATAGAGAAATTTACTACTGCCGAAAGGGGGAGAGTTGGGGTGGGTGTTCAACAATCGTTAATATATGGCTAAATTCACTCCGTATAACTCTCCAGCGAATCCCCATCCGAATCCTCCCAGGCCTCCCGGTTCCACTGCTGCTGCTGGGTGCTGATGGCCGGGCTGCTCTCCAACGAAGCCGCGGAAAGCGCCTCAGCCTCAATAACATCCAGACTAACCGAATCCACGTAGAAGCGGCTGTTCATAGAGCCGGGGCGGTACATCTCAAAGCCCACGTACCCGGAGGAATACTTGCTATCCGTAAAAGTGTTCACCAAAGTATCGTTGATGTAGAACTGGAACGTACTGCCCTGCGCCGTCACCTTAAGGTCATTCCAATCATCCGCGTTGATGGTGTCGGTGGTCGTCCAGGGCTGAATGGCTGTGCTGCTGCCGCCCGAACCCAAACGCCAGATGCTATAGGTGCCCGCGTTGGTATAGCCAAAGATATAACCGGTGTACCAGATATATTCAGACGTTTTGTTAGCGCCCATACGTACCGCCAGGTAACTGGCAGGGTAGGAGCTGCTGACTGTTCCGGCTGCACGTTTTACGCGCGCCGTGATGCTGAAATCGCTGTATTTATAGGTATATTTCGCGCTGGACATACGGTTGGCCTTGCCGTCGGTATAGTAATACCCGTACGCATTCTTCCAGTTGGCGCCCGCGAAACGGCTCCAACCAGTCTTGTTGTCTTCGAAGTCTGAATCAATCTCATTGGCTACCGTAAAGCTTTCATATGCGCCATAGGAGGACCATTTACCGTCCAGATAGGCGCGCACGCGCCATTTATATGTACCGATGCCGAAAGCCACCTCGCTGGGCAGGCTGCAAACGCTATCTGCGCAGGTGAAATCGGTGGTGTAGGAATTGAGCACTTTTTTACCCTTGGAGTTGTACACCACAATGTTATACTGCTCCGCGTTCACAATCTCCGACCAGGTGAAATCCGGCGAAGAAGTGTAAATCGTGCTGTCCGGTGTTTCCGCGGTTGGCACTAATTTCTGCACTTCAAAGTACTGGTAATCGCTGAAATCGCTCCAGTCCGTGCCGTCATAAGCCTGCATGCGCCATTGGTATTTTAGATACGAAAGCGATTTGGGAGAGGTCACACTGCAAATCCCTTCGCTGCATACCGAACTGCTGTACTCTTGGCGGTAAACACGAATGATCCCGCCGAAATTGTAGTAATACACATATAGGGAATAAGAGCTGGCACCCTCAACTTCATACCAGCTAAAGGTCGGCTTGCGGGTATATACAGCCGTATTGGGGCTGATCAGGCTGGGGATGCCGGAAGTGCCTTGGGCGGAGATATTTATCTCATCAGTAGGTGTTTCGGTTTCAACTGTCTCATCTTCCGCAACCATTTCCGTCTCTTCAACTGTACTGGTTGCCTCCAGGCTGCCTTCTTCAGTTTCTTCGGTCGCTGCGGCGGTGGCTTCCGCGCTCAGGTCTTCCGTTTCAAAATAGCCCAGGATGGAACCAATTTCTTCTTCGTTCTGGGCTGATTGGTTGAGAACTTGCTGTTCTGCATCCACTGCTCCGGATGATGAAACGCTCCCCGCGCTGGTGCCGTCCAGTACCGTAATGGCAGCCGTATCGATGTAGAAACGTGCCTGTCCTGAACCCGGGTTATACATTTCGAAACCCACGTAACCTTTGCTGTACTTTGAATCCGTGAAACTGTTTACCAGGGTGTCATTAATATAGAAAGAGAAGTTGTCTCCTTCCGCCACAACGCGCAAGTCGTTCCAGTCATCCGGATTCACCGCGTCCGTATCTGTCCAGGGCTGGATGGTGGTCACCTTTCCGCTTGAATCCATACGCAAAATGCTGTAATTGCCGGCGTTGGAATAACCAAACACATATCCCGTGTACCATAAATATTGTGACGTGCGGTGAGTGCTCATACGCACGCAAATGTAATTGGCCGGGAAAGAACTATCTGCCGATCCGCCCGCGCGCATGACCCGCCCCTGAACCTCCACATCATCATAGATATAAGTGCTCTTCAGGCTGGTCATCTTCTTGGATTTCCCATCGGTGTAATAGTACCCGTCAGATAGCACCCACTTTCCGCCGGCCAGCAGTGTCCAATAATCGGAATCATCCTCAAAATCCGAATTGACATCTCCGGCCACGATGAAGCTCTTCTTGTCGCTGTAACTGCGCCACTTGCTGCGGTAATAGGCCCGCACGCGCCATTTATAGCTGCCCATTTCCAGCGCCGCGCTGGCATCAACACTGCAAAGGCCCTCATCATCACAGGTAAAGTCGGAAGTGTACTGGTCATGCACCACCTTGCCCTTGCTGTTGTACACCAGGATCTCATACTGCGTCGCCCCTACGATCTCCACCCATGAGAAGGTCGGAGTATCCGTGTAAATAGTGCTGCTGGGCGTTTTAGCGGTGGTCGTGGTCCCGGCCGTGGAGAAATACATGTAGTCACTGAAATCGCGCCACTCCTCATCCACATCTGCGCGCACCTTCCACTGGTAATCACGATAGCCCAGCGAAGTGGAAGGCGTCACAGAACAGACCGAATCCTCACAAATTGAACCTTTATATGTTTTTCGATAAACCTTGACCACTCCCCCCAACACAACTTTATAAACGTAGAGATGGTAATATGTTGCGCCTTCCACCTCGGTCCATTCGAAAGTCGGTTTGGTTGTGTAAACGATCCCGCTGGGACTAAGCGCTGTTGGGATATATGTATCCTGCGCACTCACGCATTCTTCTGTGGGGGTGGCACTGGGTGTCAACGTCTCTTCCAGAAGTTGGCTATCCGTCGGTTTTAATGTGATTTGCGCTGTTGCAGTGACTGCTTGCTTTAATGCCTGGGTGGGAGTCTGTGTGGCTGCGGCAGAAGGAGCTTCAGTAATGATTGCAGTGGGAACCTCGGTTGAGATATCCGTGGGTACTTCCGTAGGCTCCTCTTCCTGTTCAGATGTGCTTTCCTCCGTTTCTTCGGCAGCAGTCAGAATTGCTTCGGTGGGTGCTTCTTCTGGCTGCGAAGCGTCCGCGAAGGCAATTCCCGGAGTGCTGATCAAAGACAATAGCATCATAGCTGCTATAACACCGGATAAGACATTTTTCACACACAGAATCTTCTTTGTCATTCAATCAATCCTATTAATTCATCGAAATAAAGTAATTTTCATCTAAGTGGGATAAACCAGCTCCAACAGGCATATCGAGAATAACAGCCGTGACGAATGAAAAACACCCTCATCCCGCTTATAAGCATGCCGGGATGAATTTTTTTCTGAACTCAGCATGCATTCGTCCATCTTCATCAGAACTGGCTCTTTCATGAGATTAATTCCGGAAGAAATATTTGTCAATTAATAAGCCATGACAATTTATTGATGAGATTTTTACTCGTAGTGGTAACCTCAGTCTTCTATATCGCAGTAATATTAAACAGGAAAGGCAGGTGTTTATGACACACCTGCCTTTCTGCTTAGTTATTTCTCAGCCCTTAGGGCGCCGGATAACCTTCGATTGACCCAAGCGCTTCACTTTCCAAAGCCGCCTGGTTCAGGATCTGTTGCTCCAAGTCAATTGTATCGGATACAGATTGAGCAGAGAGTGTAGTTATCGAGCCGGAGCTGACATCCTCACCCAATAAATTCAGTGAGGCATCATCGATCCACAGGCGGCTGGTAGCCGAACCCGGCCGATACATCTCAAATCCGACATAGCCTTTGGAGTATGTATCGTCGCTAAAACTGTTGATCAGTTCCCCATTGATATAAAACTCAAAATTCTCGTCTTCCGCAGTTACTTTCAGGTCATTCCAGCCATCGATGTTAATGGCGGTTGTATAGGTCCATGGCTGAATGACAGTTATGGCGCCTTTGGAATCCATACGGTAAATACTGTAATTGCCAGCGTTGGTATAACCGAAGATGTAACCGGTGTACCAAATATAATCAGAGGTCTTGTAGCTGCTCATGCGCACCCCCAAATAACTGGCCGGGTAAGAACTGTGCATGGTGCCGCCTTCGCGCTTCATATTCGCCTCAAATTCAAAGTCGGAATAGGTGTAAGCATAACGCGCAGTGGTCATTTTCTTGGATTTTCCATAGGTATAGAAATATCCTCCCGAACGCTTCCAACTGCCTCCCCACAAACGGCTCCAGCCAGTGTTGTTTTCCTCAAAGTCGGATTCAAAACCGGAACCCACCGTGAAGCTTTCATATCCGCTGTAGTAGCGCCACTTACCGTTATAGTAAGCCCTCACACGCCAACGGTATTTGCCGTTGTCAAAGGTAATATCCGGACTGACGCTGCAAATAGAGCCTTCGCATTCAAAGTCTGAGGTAAAGAGATTCACGATTTTCTTCTTTTTGGAGTTATACACGATAATGTTATACTCTTCCGCACCCACGATCTCTGTGAAGGTGAAAGTTGGTGTATCCTCATATATGGTCGTGTTCGGCTTCTTGGTGATTGGCGTGGTGCTGCCCACAGTGAAGGATTGCTCCTCACAGTAATCCCCCCATTCATCGCCATCGTATGCGCGTACTTTCCAGACATAGTCATTCTTGCTCAATGTGCTGGAAGGCGTCACGGAACATATCGAATCTTCACAGACCGAGCTGCTGTAATAAGTCTTGGTGTAAACCTTATCAATACCGTCAATAGTGATCTTGCTGAGCGATATGGCGTATTTTTCCGCTCCGCTCACCTCATCCCAACTAAATGTGGGTTTAGTTTCATACACAGTGGTATCGCTGGGGCTTATAGCGGTGGGTATATCCACATCTTGCGCGGTAATGGTCGCGCCTTCATAGACTTCCATGCTGCCATCAACACTGCTGCTCTGGGCAGCCAGGTTGTAAGCAGCCTGCTGCGCGCTCAAGCTGGCAGTTGTCCCGCTTGCATCTTCCAGGCGCGTCAGGGTTGCCGAATCCACCCAGAAGCGGCTTTGGGTTGAATCCGGGCGGTACATTTCAAAGCCGACATATCCTTTTGAATAGTTCGTGTCCGTGAAACTGGTCATCAGTTCATCGTTTATATAAAATTCAAAATCATCCCCGTCCGCAACTACCTTCAGATCATTCCAGTCCTCGGGTAAAATCGCGTCTGTGTAAGTCCAGGGTTGAATCGCTTTAGCCGTGCTGCTCGAATCCACACGCCAGATACTGTAAGTACCTGCATTGGTATAACCAAAAATGTAACCGGTGTACCAGAGATACTTGGAACCTTTCGAGGAACCCATGCGCACTGCCAGATAACTGGCCGGATAGGATCCATCGGAAGAACTCTCACGTTTTACCCGCGCGGTAACCTCATAATCATAGAAGAGATAGGATGTGCGCAGGCTGGTGTATTTCTTGGAAATCCCCTTGGTGTAATATGTACCGTTGGAGAGAAGCCAGCTCCCACCGGCAAATTTTTTCCAATCCGCGCTATAGCTTTCAAATTCGGTATCAATATCCGAAGCTACTATAAATTTCCCATAACTGCTGTAACTTCTCCACTTGCTGTTGTAATAAGCGCGCACTTTCCATTTGTAGGATCCATTGTTGAAGGCTTCCTCGGGAACGTAACTGCAGATGTAATCGCCATCATCATCTTCTTCGCAAGCGAATTCATCATCTGTAATTTCCTGGTTGATGACTTTATCGCTGTCATCATCGTAAACTAGTAAGTAATACTTTTCAGCATTTAAAACACCCGTCCATTTAAATGTAGGGGTATCTTCATAAATCGTCCCGCTGGGTTCTTCCGCGCTCGGCGTGAGGGTTGCCACCGTAAATTTCATTGCCTCGCTGTAATCACCATAGATACCATCATCGTAATACGGGCGCACCTTCCATTGATAATCGGCGTAACCCAGTGAAGTCGAAGGAGTGGCGGAACAGATTCCATCGTCACAGATGCTGCTGTATTTGTAGCCCTTCTCGTAGATCTTTATCTCCCCTCGCAGAGTGACCTTTGTAACAAAAATAAAGTACTTGGTCGCACCTTCGATCTCATACCAGCTAAAAGTAGGTTTTTTGGTGTATAGGATGTCAGATGGCCCTATCAGGTCATACTCATCCGTTGAAAGGGCAGATAAGCTTTCCTCGGTGGGTGTGACAGTCGGTGTCAATGTCTCTGTAGGCGTTTCGGTGGGCGTCTCTGTGGGAACATCGGTTGGAGTTTCCGTTATTTCTTCGGTTGACGTCTCAGAGGGCATTTCGGTTGGAACTTCAGTGGCTTGCTGGGGTTCTTCCCCTGCAGGGTCCTGGGTTGCGGTGCTCTGCGGGTCTTCGGTTCCTTCACCGCCAGTTTGGTATGCTGATGTATCTGTTGGGGCTTCAGTCGGCACCTCTGTGGGTATTTCAGTTATGATCTCAGTAGGTTCCGCTGTTGCCTGATTTTCCTCTACAGACACTTCACCATCTTCCGGTGTATCATCCGCAAAAGCCAATCCGGGGCTGAGCAACATTGCTACGATCATTAAAACAGCAATAAAGCTGGTTAAAGCGTTTTTTTTCATCATTATGTTCACCCTTTTTAGTCTTACAAATAGGACTTTTTTTACTCTTCCAAAAACACGGAAGGTATGCAAGAAATTTCTGTTAGGCTGTAAATTAGATATTGCTAAAGGCGGTCGGCAGACTTAAACGCAAACCGGTATTACCAGGAAAGATTCATAAACATAACTCCCATAGTTGAGTTCCTTGTCTATCACAAGGTTTAACCAAAATTCAGAATAAATTGAAGATTTAATTTTGTCAATTAATAAATCATGACAATTATTTTATCCTACACTCGTATATTTTTAACAAAGAAAAGAGGCAATTCGAATGAATTGCCTCTTTGTCTCGTATATTTTCTGATTTATTTATTCTAGCGGAGTACCCTCAATCGAACTTTCAACACCGCTATTCAATGCCGCTTCATTCAAAGCTTGCTGTTCAGCTGAAATAGCCTGCTGACTGCTGCCGGCAGATTGCGCTGAAAGGGAAGTTGAAGTGCTTTCAATCAAAGTTAGCTGAGCTTCATCTATGTAGAATTTTCCAGTGTAGGCTGAAGCAGGCCTGTAAAATTCAAAGCCGACATATCCCTTGCTGTCATTATCATCCTCTACAGTAGTCATCAACTCGCCATTGATATAAAACTCAAAGGTGCTGCCTTCAGCAGTAACGGTTAATTGATTCCAGTTTCCTTTATCAATCGCATCCGTTTCAGTCCAGGGCTGCAGGGCCACTGACTTACCACTCCCTGTCACACGCCAGATGCTGTAATAACCGGCATTGGTGTACCCAAATAAATAACCGGAATACCACTGTAGATCAGAGGTGTGGCTGGTGCCCATGCGCACGGCGACATAGTTGGCCGGATACGAGCTGTAAGTTTGGCTGGTATGCTCACGCTTGACAACCGCTGTGTAAGTAAAGTCGCTGTAAGTGTAGGCATACCTGGCCGTATTCATGACCTTGGCGGATCCGGTGCTGTAGAAATTACCGCTGGACCGATACCATTTTCCACCCCATAGGCGGCTCCAGCCCTCGCTGTTGCTGGTAAAGTCGGAATCAAACTCAGAGGCAACCGTAAAGTCGCGGTATGCGCTGAAGACGCTCCACTTGCTGTTATATAAGGCTCTCACCCGCCAGCGATATTTTCCGTTATCCAGGGAATCAGGGGCGATCCAATTAGATTCCTCGATCCCGGAGAAATCTTCCATTTCCACGCTGCAGATATTATCCGCATCGCAGGTAACTTCATCTGCCAATGGCCACCAACTGACAACCTTTTTACCCTTCGAGTCATACGCCACGATATTGTATTGTTCTGCGTCAATGATTCCCGTCCAGGTAAAAGTGGGTTGGTTGTCATATCCGGTGCTGTATGGTTTTTTGGCGGTCGGCATGGTTGTTCCGACTGTAAAGTATTGATCATCGCTATAGTCGCTATAATCCGACCCGTCGTAAGATTTAATCTTCCAGACGTAATCATTCTGGCTGAGCGTACTTGCAGATGTATAAGCACACTCTCCTTCTGAACAATAGGTTTCAGCGCTTAAAGTCTTGCCATAAACTTTGTCGATACCGCCAGTTGAGATCTTGGCTAAGTACAAATAATATTTCTCGTCACCGGTATCGTCCCATTTGAAGGTCGGTTTGCTGGTGTAAATAGTAGTGTCAGACGGTTCACTCGGATTCGGGGTGATAGCCTGCGAGTGCACCGTACCGCCATCGTATCCTTCAATCGATCCGGTGCTGCTGCTTTGTGCTGTCAGGTTGGCCGCAGCTTGTTCCGAGCTGATAGAAGCGCCGGATACGCTGGTGGAGGATATATTATTTGCTGTTACTGAATCGATGTAGAAAGGCAAAATGGTTGAATCCGGCCGATACATCTCAAACCCGACAAAACCTTTTGAATAAGTATCGTCCGAAAAACTGGCTACTTCAGAACCATTGATAGAGAAGGTAAAATCATCCCCTTCAGCAGTAATATTGAGTGTGTTCCAATCTCCATCATTAATACCTCCGGTGATATCCGTCCACGGTTGGATCGTCTCCACCCGGCTCGATGAGTCAACGCGCCAAATGGCGTAAGTGCCTGCGTTGGTATAACCGAAGATATATCCGGTGTACCACATGTAAGTACTGGAACTCTTGGATTTTCCCATGCGCACGCCGATGTAGCTGGCCGGATAGGAACCATCCACTGTACCAGCGTCACGTTTGACAACCGCAGTGATATCGACATCGTCAAAGATATATTTACTGCGCAGGCTGGTCATCTTCTTGGAAACACCGTTCGTGTAATAGACAGTGTTGCCGTCTTCAGTCCCCAGCAGCCAGGTACCGCCCGCTAATTTGGTGAAATCGGCGGCATAGGAATCAAAACTCTCATCAATTTCCGACGCAACGGTGAACGTTCTGTAGCTGCTATAGCTGCGCCATTTGCCGCTGTAATAAGCGCGTACTTTCCATTTGTATGAACCATTATCAAACGCATCCGCGTCAGTGTAACTGCAGATGTATTCATCATCTTCGTTGGTTTCGCAGGTTACATCTGTGGCATCCAAAATGTATGTGCCGCCGTTGATGGCAACTTTGTCGCCGTCACTATCATAAACCAACAAATAATATTGTTCCTCGTCATCGGCTACACCAGTCCAGGTAAACGTAGGGGTATTGGTATAAATCGTGCCGCTGGGTTCGTCGGTTGTGGGCGTTGTGGAAGAAACAACAAATTCCATGCTTGACGCCGATTCCAGGTCATAACAAATGTAATCATCACTATCGCCAACGCACTCGCGCATCTTCCAATAGTAGCTGCCATAAGCCAAAGAAGTAGGTGACTTGATTGTGCAGACTCCCTCGTCTTCATCACACACCTTGCTGGCTATATATAGCTTATCGTACATCTTGATATCGCCCTTTGAGGATTTCTGATAGACAAAGAGCTGATATTTATAGGCATCTTCTTCATAATCCCAAACGAAATAAGGTGTGCGCGTATAAACTGTTCCCGCTGGGCTGGTGAGGGTTACAGCTTGCGCGCTCAAGGTCTCTTCCGTTGGGGTAATGGTGGGTGTCAACGTAAATTCTTGCGTAGCTGTTTCCGTCGCCACAACATCCGTTGGCACTGCCGTTGCGGTTTCAGTTGGCTGGCCTACTGTTACCTCAGTGGGTACGGCAGTCGGGACATCGGTCGGGTCGGCAACCGGTACCTCTGTCGGTACTTCCGTGGGAACCTCAGTCGGAACCGCGGTAGGCTCTTCTGTCGCATCGGAATCTTCCGCCGAGACGTCCCCATCCGCGAAAACCATCCCGGTATTGAACATAGTGCTTGCAAGCATAATAAAAGCGATCATGCATTGCAGACTATTTTTTCTAAAATTTTTATTTTTCATTTTTTCCTTTCATTTATATACACAAATCTTGGGTTATCGAATTTCATCCAGGATTAATTGGAATTGGCACACGATAGGATTCCGCAATACACCCTCGTCCACACATCGTTTTATTCGGGTAGCCTGAAAAGTGGAGGATCGTGGCATAGGATCAATTACTTCATACACAGTCCATTGTGATGAACCGGCAATCCTTCCAGGAAAATGCAATATGGTTATCAGTTTATCAGATTTCCTAATTTAAAAATGATTTGGCATAGTTTATAAACTCAGCCTTCATGTAACCAGGGCAGAATCGCTTCACAGCATAATTCCGCAATCATTTTTTGTCAATGACACTTTGTAACAAATTCTTAATCATCTATATAGGTTATTTTTACGTATGCTTCTTTATTTGCTATCCAATTTTTTCTTCACTCTTCGCTATAGTTCACAACTTTATCAAAGTAATCAATCGCACTGTTGCAATCCCCCACCAGGTACGTAGCTATGTTATCCCAGGTTAGATTGTCACCATCTTCATCCCAGGCATTTAAAACCGCGTCCGACATACAACCAAAACCGGCATGATATACCCCCAAAGAAATGCGCCAAAGGGTTTCGTAATCCGCCACATCACTAGGCGCTTCATCGGTATAGTACGAAACAATATAGTTGGTTTGCACGCAACTGGCGTACAATGCCTCCGCCATAACCTCATATTCATCATCGGTACCGATGTCTTTCATGATGTAACTAATTAAAACCGCGCGTTGGTCATCGGTGATATTAAGATATCCCTGCTCACAGTAATCGGCTCCATAGACCAAGCTGCATTTATAAAAGAAATAAGGTTCGTTCCATTGCAGCAGCATATCCACGCCATGTTCTGTCAGCATGCCCAATCCATATTCTTCGGACAATCCCCATTTCGCATAAAACTGTGACTCCTGACCAATGACACCTTTTAATAATCGGGCTGGAACAAGCGCTTTCAAGCTCGCTTCTTGAATGTCCTGGTTGTGCTTATTCTGCCATTCGATGACTTTTTCGCGTGCGACTTCCATCCCGCAGGTAGTCGCAGCGCCATTCGCCAAAAGCCCGCTATCACCGCAAGCATCCGGAATAACAATACCATCCCAGATCAACCGTCCGGCCAACAGCGTGTAATTCACATCGGTATCCAAATCGTCCGGATCTTCAATTATCTTGGCCCAACCATCTTCAAAATTCTCTACCGGCGGAAATATTTCCCAAATCAATGCAGCGCTGGGAATATCCGCTTCCCATTGCTTTCCCAGTAACTGGAATACCGATTGATTATTCTCCTGCACGTAGCGCATGCGGAAAGTATCCTGGCCATAGATAGACCCTGTGGTTGCGGACTCAACCCAATACATTACCTCCACCCCATCATCGCCAGTTGCAGACACTTCAATTTCTGCCGGGCTGGAAGGGAACTCATAGTGCTTCTCCCCCATTTGAATATGCATGACATAATCACTACCGTCATAATCGAGATAGGTTAATGAAAAACGCAATTCAGGCTGCACGTCACAGAATCCCCAGGCTTTGCAATTTAAAACCTGAACGCTCATGCTGACCGGCTGACTTACCGCGGCAAGCGCGCTATCCTTCAGTGCGGGTGCGCGGGATTGATCTATCTGGCTCTCAGCAAAAATCAGGCCATTCCCAGATGTAAAAATATTTGGTAAGCAGAATAGACATACCAAACAGGATGACATTGAAAAACGCAGCCGTTTTTTCATAAAAGCCAAAACGATCAATTTACTTCGAGTAATATATATCCGATATCAGTTGCACGCCACTTTATCAATCCAACACTCTGATACAGCTGAATTCTATTTTATTTACTTGCTTCATACCAGCCTCATTATTAAAAAAAGCAGACCATGAATTTTAGTCTGCCCAACTGAAATCTTCATCGATTATTCGGGTTCTTACGCAATTGATCCTGATTCCGAGGTCCGCAGCGCCCCTTGAATACTATCAACCCGGATACCCTGGTCCATTTGATGATGTCCAAAATGAATCTCACTTCCATTCCTTCAGAAAACCGCAGGACTATATTTTTAGCCCCTTTCCGCAAATAGGACCGGGACTTGAAGGAAAAGAATTCGAAATCACACCAAAATCAGAGCATATATCGGTAGGGTTAATTTGTCAATTAACACCAAATGACAATTTTTTCATGAACTATGAATCCATTTTTAAGATATTTTAGTACCCATGCTGCTTTAAATAATACTAAAAACTTGGCTAAAAGTCATGATGGTATGACCTGGAATATAATAAAAGGAAATAAATTCATGAGGGAGAATGAATGCCTAAACATCTCATTTTGGTAGCGGGAAATATCGGTTCCGGCAAAACTTCACTTACTGACCGCATCGGCCAACGTCTGGGCTGGCGCACAGCTTATGAATCGGTTGTGGATAATCCGTATCTGCCCGCCTTCTACCAGGATATGAAAGCCTGGTCTTTCCAGTTACAGGTTTATTTCCTCGGCCACCGCGCACAGCAGCATCTGCAGATGGCGTCCGACCCCCGTTCAGCCATCATCGACCGCAGTATCTACGAAGACGCCTACATTTTTTGCCGGGCACTGCACCACATGGGCAACTTAAGTGAGTTGGATTTCCAAACTTATATGAATGTTTTTAATTTATTGATCCCCACCCTGCCCTCACCTTCCATGCTGATCTATCTGCGCTGCCCGGTGGATACGTTAATGCAGCGCATCCACAAACGCGGCCGTGATATCGAATCTGGCATCAGCGCTGATTACCTTGCCCTGTTGGAATCCTTTTATGATGACTGGATACAAAGTTTTGACCTGTGCCCCGTCTTGACCATCCGCACGGATGACCTGGATTTTGTGCACAAATCCAAACACCTGGACATTGTTATCCAGCGCATCAACGATAAGCTTTCTGGAAAAGAAGAAGTTGTTTTTTGATAAAATTGATATTGATTAGAAGGGAAAATGAAACCTAAAAATAGGCTGGAACGATTCAACAAACTGGCTGGGTCGCCCAAATACAAAGCGCAAGAAATCCTGAATATTTTGAGCGTACAACCGGGCGCAATCATTGCCGACGTGGGTTCAGGGGGCGGCTTTTACACGCAAGCCTTCGCCAAAGCGGCCGCCCCAGGCGGACTGGTGGTAGCCGTTGATACCGATGCAGAAAATCTGGCATATGTTCAAGACAACGCAAATGCGCTGGGGTTAATAAATGTACAAACCTTCCTCACCTCAACAGACCAATTGGAACTGCCGGCCCGCAAATTTGACTGGATATTCATGCGAGACATGTACCATCACATTTTGGATCCCCTGACCTATTTCCAGCCGATCGCCAATTTTATAAAAACAAAAGGCCTGGTTGTCGTGATTGATTATAAAAAAGTCAAGGGTTTTTCGTTGGCTTTTTCCAGCCTGCACCACCATTACAGCAGCCCTACCGCTATCCGCAATGTAATGCTGCAAGTGGGCTTAGATGTATTCCGCTCGTTCGACTTTCTCCCTGACCAGTCCTTCCAAATTTTCAGCCTGAAACGCTGATGCATCCCTTTTCACCTGCATACCTGAATAAGTTTCACAGCGGTGATCTGCGATGCATATCCGATTGGGCTTATGAACAATTGCAGGATTGTATGCTTTGCCCCTGTCAGTGCCATGTCAACCGTTCGGTGAGTAAAACCGGCCAATACCGCAGCACCACTCAGGCACGTGTTTATACCTACATGGCGCTTCATGGCGAGGAGAATCCGCTGCACGGCAATCATGGATCAATACAAACCGGATTTTCACGTCCCCGGATACCCTGACCTCATGCGCCTTATTTCTCAGACAGAAGTACGTCAGGCTAAAACCTGGGCGCGGGAAGCCGGGCTGATCCGCCTGGAAAGCTGACCTCAGCTATATCGATAAAAATTAAATCCGCCGGTAATACCGGCGGATTTTTACGTTATTGCTTTTGCGTTGATCTAATCACAAACGTCCGAGCAGCTCTCGTCGTCATCCAGTTTCTTGCAGCCGCAAGAACAGCAGGTGTAGCTGGAGCCGCAGCAGGAGTCGCTGTAGGAACAATAGCTCTGGTCGTAATTGCATCGGCTCATTTCCGGCAAATAGAATTTGACATTGGATACCGAACAGGCGCTGCTGCCGGAACCGTAATAGAAGTTCATGGTAGCATAGCCGGATTTATAAACCGCCCAGCCTTCGCAGTTCATGATCGTCTCGTATTTATCATCGATCTTGCAGCTCAATGTGGACCAATGATCGCCTTTGGCATCATCTAGGAAAACTTCCAGCGTGTTCACATCCCAGCCCATGCTGTTGCGGATTTCCAGAGTCAACACGCCTTTGAGCAATTGGAAATCCCGAACTTCCAGGTTGCCGCTGCCCGGGCAGTTGCCGGACTGCACCACTACATTGCCGCTTTCCAGATTATCCAGATCCAGGCAGCACAGGTCCATGCACATATAAACCGATTCCACGGTGGTAGTATTGAAGGTGCCGTCTTCCGAGATCAAGCAGGAAATTTGGTCCTCATCGTAAATACAGCCGCTGTTATTGCGGTTCAAATCCACCGATGAGAAAGTTGCCCCGTCACTGGTTTTCAGCACCACTTCCGGCTGCCCTTCCCCGGAGGAAAGGTTCCCGAAAGCCCCGGTGGGTTCAATTGTCAGCCAGCAGGTTCCGTTTTCATCGTAGCACTTGATATTGGAATTGACTTCCTGTCCGGTAACCCAATTACATGAAAGGGGCACGTTATCTTCATTCGGGCACAGGCACACAGACAAGGTGCAGGTTTCATCCCAGCACTGATCCACCCCGCCCGCAGCTTTACATTCCGCTTTAAATGTTTGGTAAGCCGAAGCATCACCGGTTTGATTGTTGAAATACAGGTCTGAACAGGCTGAAACAAACTCAGTTTGGGTATCTTCAGTTGTTACATTTAGAAATGTGCAGCGGCTTTCATCTTCCAGCCAAGAACCGCCTTCATATTTACACCATTCCAATTCCTGGGACTGCCATTTTTCAGCACTGCAATCACAGTATGCTTCGTCGCCATAGTCCATCCAAGTGCCGCCGCAAGTCACGCATTGATCTTCTTCCATCCAGGCGCAAGTGCTCCAATCGCAGCCTTCGCCCTGCGCTTCAACACCCGTAAAGTTTACCGATGTGGTTTCACCAACCGTTGTTTGTTCTTCCACCGCGCCCTCGGATCCGGGAACATTCTCGACAGCCTCTTCAACCGCTGTATTATCCGATATCGCGGCAGTTTGTTTTGCCGTATCTTTATTTTCTGCAGAGGAAATGTTTATCAGCACAAAGGCCAGTGTCACTACAACAGCCAAGCCAGCCAGGCCTACCAGCACCCACACCCAGGGTTGAACTTTGCGTTCCTGCTGCTCAACCACAGGCTCTTTTTTTTCTTTGGCTTCCGCCAGGGTCAAGTCACTGCCGCACTTCTTACAGATTTTGGCAGTCTTCTGATTTTGAGTCCCGCAATTCCAACACTTCATATGTTTCTCCTTCTTAATTCAGGAACTAATTATCCTTCAATTACCACTATATTTTTGCATCATTTAAGCGTATCGAGAAATTTCCTGGTTATTCGTTGAATAGACCAGGAAAATATTTTCATTAGCCAGCTCAACAGACAAAATCAGACTTTATTTCTCCTAACAGACTAGAATATCGCAGTCTGTTCATAAATTATAAGCAAAATAGACTTACAAGCTTCAAACAAAGTGTTAATATATCTTAACAAGATTAAAGACTTTTTTCAATCCACGGCCTAGAAATGAACATTAGCACAATCAAAATGCTTTTCAGCTTTTATGCATTTCTATCTTTAAAGAAAAGGGTGAATATTTCAACGCGCAGATAGTTTGGCAGGATTGAAGAAACCTTTTTGTTAAAGCGAACGTATATAGGGTCAGAACACAAGAACAATAAGAACTGGAGCAGCTCTCGTGACCAATACAGAGGCCGAATGCCTCACATTAGCGTTGCAAGGTAATCAGGATGCTTTTACGCAAATTGTGGACGCATACCAGAACCCGGTGTACAACCTTTGTTACCGCATGCTGGGGAATCCGCAGGCTGCGGAGGATGCTGCGCAGGAGACTTTCTGGCGGGCCTATTCCAACCTGAAACGCTACGACCCGGAGCGGTCATTTGTAACCTGGCTGCTTTCCATTGCAGCGCATCACTGCATTGACCAACAACGACGCAAACGGCTCATGACCGTTGACCTGGATGAAATCATTGAATTCAGCGCTGAAGACCCAACACCCAACCCCGAAAGGACGCTGGTTGAGACTGAATTTAGTGAAGCTATCCAGAGACAGTTAAAAGAATTGAACGAAAACGACCGTGCGGTCCTGATTTTGAGGTATTTTTACGAACTCTCGGAGGAAGACATCTGCCAAACTTTACAAATTTCAAAAAGCGCAGTAAAAAGTCGTTTACACCGTGCACGTCAGCACATGGCAGATCAATGGACGACTTCTCAGGAGAGCCAGGCAACAGAAAGAAGGCAACATGAATCACAAACAATTTGAAAGTTGGATCCTGGACGAACCCAAATTAAGCGACAGCCAAAAAATGGTTTTGCAAGGACATTTGGCCGCCTGCCCCAAATGCAAGCAGCTGGATACCGGCTGGCAAGCCAGCAAGGAATTAATGAAACAAGCTGCAACTAAAGCCCCTGAACCAGGCTTCAGCATGCGCTGGCAGGCATTTGCAGAAAAGAAATGTCAAATGAAAATCGTGCGCCGCCAACGAATTTCCATCCTCATCGCGTTGTTGGCAGTTTTTGCCCTTTCTTTGACATATATGGTTGCAAGCGGTTCTTTTCTACATATGTTGGCCGATATATTCAGCAGCGCCACATCCCTCGTGATTGGCCTGACTAAAGGCCTTTCATCCATTGGATATTGGCTGAATCACCAATCATTTGTGATACCTTTAACGATCGGTTTCATTTTCTTTGGATTGATAAACGCTTTTATTCTGGTTGGGTTGTTCACAGTATGGAACATCAAACAAAGGAAACTTCAAACAGATGAAATCAAGACTGATTAGCATTCTCTCTTTGATTTTTCTGGCAGGGTTCCTGGCTGCCTGCGGTAGCGCTCCATTCTCTCAAACAGAAGGGAATGGTAGTTTTACAACCACCTACCCCAGCCAGTTTCTTACGGGAGATGTTTATATCCTGAAAGACCATGAAAAAATTAACGGCAACATTTCCGGCATTGGAACCACACTCATTATAGAAGACGGTGCGGTTGTCATGGGAAATATCAGCCTAGTTGGCGGCAGCCTGGAAATCAATGGACGCGTGATGGGTGATGTAAACGTCTTTGCCGGTACAACCACCATTGACGATTCGGCCATCATTACAGGGTCAATTAACCAGATTCTCAATCAAACAACGACCAGCCCAAAAGCTTCTATTGGCGGTGAGATTAATACATTCATCATCCCATTTTCAGGGGATGGAAAGATTGGTAAGAATATTTTAAACATCCTGGAATGGATGAAACCGGGTTTTTGGGTTGTGTTGCAATTGATCCGCATTTCATTTCTAATTTTGGCAACCCTGCTGGCAACAGCCCTCTTCACTGATCCAACTTTCAGAGTCATTTCAGCCGTCCGTACAAATCCGGCGGTCTCCTGGGGCGTTGGCGTTGTGATCAGTTTCGCTGTTCCCATCATCTCATTGGTTCTGATTGTCACGATCTGCCTTAGCCCCATCGGCCTGATTTTGCTGTTAGCTTACTTAATCGGTATTATTTGGAGTTGGTCAGTCTTAAGCAACATCGTCGGCGAACAAATGACCCGCTGGCTTCATCTGGGTTGGAACAAAGAAGGAACTGCTGTATTCGGTGCTTTGTTGACGGGTATCCTGATCTCATTGATTTCGCTGATACCATTTGGCGGATTACTAATCAACAGTACCCTTTGCGCCATCGGTCTGGGTGGCATCATCTTCAGCCGTTTTGGAACTGCCAAATCCTAAAAAAAACCAATTTAAAAATAAACAAAAAGCAGGCATGCGGCCTGCTTTTTGTTTTCCTCCCGACCATAAACTTGTAGGTATAATCTTACTATCCTGTAAGAAAAATTCAACCAGTGAGGTCGTATGAAACAGGTTTTACAAAACCTTAAAAGTGGAAAAACCGAAATTTTGGAGGTTCCCATTCCGCAACTAAAGAAAGGGAATGTCCTGGTGCAAACCGCCGCGTCCCTGGTTTCAGCCGGAACGGAACGCAATTTAGTCTCCTTCGCCGAAAAAAACCTGGTCAAGAAAGCCCAATCACGCCCGGATCTGGTCAAACAGGTCATCGATAAAGCCAGGCGTGAGGGATTGCTGACCGCTTTTGAAGCGACCATGAACCGCCTCGACCAACCCTTATCGCTGGGGTATTCTTCCTGCGGCACGGTAGTAGAAGCCGCGGAGGATGTGCTGGATTTCAAACCGGGCGACCGCGTGGTCTGCGCCGGCGGCGGGCATGCTGTGCACGCGGAATACGGACTGATTCCCAAAAACCTGATCGCGCACCTCCCTGATGAAGTAGATTTCGAATCTGGCGCGTTTGCTACCATGGGATCGATCGCCCTGAATGGCATTCGCCTGGCCAACCCACAGCTCGGAGACAAAGTTGCCGTGGTGGGTATGGGCCTGCTCGGGTTGATCACTGCGCAGCTCGTTAAAGCCAACGGCTGCAGCGTGTACGGCATGGATATTTCCCCAACGCGTGTGGAATTCGCCCGCAAATTGGGAATCACAGCCGATACAAATGAGGTCATGCTGGAAAATTACCTGCCTTTCACCCGTGGAAAAGGTTTCGATATCATCTTAATTTGCGCGGACACCCCTTCCGATGAAACCGTCAACCTGGCCGGCCAGATCGCCCGCGACCGGGCGCATGTCATCTCGCTGGGCGTGGTTGGATTGAATATTGAACGCAAAGGCTATTATGAAAAGGAACTCTTCTTCCAGGTAGCGCGCTCTTCCGGCCCCGGGCGCTATGATGCGGCATATGAAGAACAGGGACACGACTACCCCATCGGCTACGTACGTTGGACAGAAGGGCGAAATTTACAAGCCTTCGTGGACCTGCTGGCCGCCGGTAAAATCGACATGCACGCGCTCATCACCCACCGGTTTGCCATCGAGGATGCCTCCCGCGCATATGAATTGATCACCGGAAAGCTTCAGGAACCCTATTTGGGCGTTCTGCTGACCTACCCGCAGCAAAGCGGCCAACGTGTCCGCAAGATAATTTTCAATGCCGAAGATTCTGCCTCGACCCCTGACATTCCGTTATCATTGGGGGTTATCGGCGCAGGCAATTACGCGAATGCGGTTTTCCTGCCGGCGGTCAAGAAAACCAACGGTATTCATTTGACCGGTGTTTCCTCTTCCAGTGGTCTGAGCGCGCAACAGACTGCCCGCAAGTTCGGGTTCTCGTTTGCCAGCTCTTCCAACCAGGACATCCTGGATAGCGAGGCCATCAACACCATCGCCATCCTGACACGCCACCAAACCCACAGCCGGTTCACCCTGGAAGCGCTATCACGCGGCAAACATGTCTATTGCGAAAAGCCTTTGGCTATCCGTAAAACCGAATTAGATGAAATTGCTTCCTATTTAAAGCAAAGCGCTCACCCCTATCTTTCGGTTGGTTTCAACCGCCGTTTTGCCCCCATGTCCAAGGCTATGAAAGAGTATTTCAGGAATAGTGCTGAACCATTTTATATAAATTACCGCATCAACGCGGGTTTCATTCCGTCTGATCATTGGCTGCACGATCCCGACCAGGGCGGCGGCCGCCTGGTGGGGGAAGCTTGCCATTTCATTGATTTTGTCTGCTTTATGGCTAACAGCAAGCCTGTCGATGTCCGCACAGTTTGTTTGCCAAATGAAGGCAAATACAGCCAGGATAATTTCCAAATCACCATACAATTTGAAGATGGTTCTGTCGGAGTTGTCTCTTATCTCTCCAACGGCAACAAACGCTTCCCCAAAGAATATGTCGAGGTGTTCAACGGCGGCAAAATAGGTGTTTTAAACGATTTCCGCACCCTGGAATTATGGGATGAGCAGAAAACAATAACCAAGAAATCCTTCCTGCGCCAAGATAAAGGCCATCAGGCTTCCTGGAAAGCATTCATTGACGCTGTGCAGACAAATTCCATTGAACCCATTCCTTATGAGCAGCTGCTGCTCAATAGTTACACCACGCTGGCCTGCAACCAGGCGCTTGTCACCGGGAAGACAGTCAAATTGGCGGAGTTTATCAACTTGGATTAATATGCCCAACTTGAAGCAGTTTTCTCTCAAGTTCAAATCGTTAACCCAATTGGGGTTTAAACAAAGCAGCTATTATCTCCTTTATCAGCTTGGGCTGCGTTCCGGCTATTTCAGCCTGCGCACCCCTGCTTTGGAAGTCAGCAGCCTTCTGGATGATGACCTGCTTAAGCCGAACTGGTTTTTAAATCTTCCCGATAAAAAGTACCTGAAGCAAATCAGCGGAGGGGAAATCCAGAAATTAACCGCAGAGGCAGATGAAATTGTGCAGGGGAAAATTCGCTTTTTTGGCGGCAAACAGAAAACGCTCAATCTTGCCCCAGTCGCAAACCCGCTGCATTGGTGCGCCTATGAACGCAGTGCTGCCAGAGTAGATGTAGAAGATGTTAAATACATTTGGGAACCAGCCCGCTTCAATTGGGCCATCACTTTATCCAAGGCGTATTTCTTCAGCGGAGATGAACGCTACGCAGCTGCCTTCTGGCAATACTTTGCACAATTCACACAGGCTAATCCTGTAAACCGCGGCCCAAACTGGACCTCAGCCCAGGAAGTCAGTATGCGTATGCAAGCGCTCATCATCAGTGCGCATTTATTGATGGGCGCAGCTGAATCGACGGCATCGCGTATGCAAACGCTGTGTGCCAGTGTAGCCGATCACGCCCAGCGCATTCCCCCCACCATCAGCTATGCCAAAGCACAAAATAATAATCACCTGCTTTCAGAAGCCGTCGGGCTTTACGCAGCTGCACTCTTCCTCTCAAGCCACCCGAAATCCGGACGCTGGCGCGAGAAAGGGCTGCGCTGGTTCAACCAGGGTATCGAAACCCAGGTCGATTCAGATGGTACCTATGCGCAGCATAGCAGCAACTACCATCGTATGCTGTTAGCCCTGGCTTTGTGGATGCAGCTGTTTTTGGAAAAAGAAAACCAGGTTTTAGAGGATGCAGTCCTCAATAAATTAGCGGCAGCCACGCAATGGCTGGCAGTGCGGGTAGATCCCAATTCCGGTCAAGTGCCTAACTTGGGCCACAACGACGGTTCCAACATCCTGCCCCTCAGCAATGCGGACTTCAATGATTATCGTCCGGTTCTACAGGCGGCTTCCCGTGCATTTCGAGCCTGCCCAGCCCTGCCGCCCGGCCCCTGGGATGACCTGTGTCTCTGGTTGGATATTCCCATTCTGAGCGGAAATAATCCCCCGCCTTCCAGCGGTTCACAACTTGACCAGCTCATTCTCGCTGATGACCAGGATTGGGCCGCGCTGAATGCGGTTCAATTCCACTCCCGTCCGGCCCACGCCGATCAATTGCATGTGGACATCTGGCACAAAGGTATTAATATCGCACTGGATCCTGGGACTTTTCAATACAATGCACCCCCGCCCTGGGAAAACGCCCTGGCTGTCACCAAGGTACACAACACACTGACAGTTAACGGGCAGAACCAGATGACGCGCGCGGGAAAATTTCTGTGGTTGGATTGGGCGCAAGCGCAGGTGGAAAAACGCTCCTCCCAGGAGATTGTTGCCAATCACAACGGCTACCAGCGCCTGGGTTTGCTGCACCGCCGCAGTCTATGCCCCGGCAGCCCCAATGGTTGGGAGATCAAGGATGAATTGCTTCCGCTGCGCAACACGATGGAGAGCTTCACCGTGGTGGTAAATTGGCTGCTGCCAGATTGGCCTGTTGTACCGGCGCATGACAGTGTCAGTCTGAAAAGTCCAACCGGAAAAATCACGCTTAAATTTTACATCCCCGATCTGCCCTCAACTGCATCAATGGATATTTTCAGAGCTGGGCAGTCCCTGCTCTCCAATGAAGAGGATGAACATCTGGGCTGGTATTCACCCACATATGGCATAAAAAACCCCGCGCTCTCCATCCAGTATAAAATCTTCCAGGCGCCGCCCATTCAGATCCAATCCGCGTTCCTGTTTGCGGGTGAACCCGGTTAAAATCAATCCATGCATATTTTATTGATCCATCAAGCTTTTGCAGCCATCAATGAGCCCGGCGGCACACGGCATCATGAATTCGCACGTCTTTTCGCAGCGGACGGCCACCGCGTCAGCATCATCGCCAGCCCGGTCAGCTATCTGACCGGTAAACAAGCGGAAACACCCAAAGTCACCCGTGACGCGGGTGGACTGATCACCATTTACCGCACCTATACCTACCCAGCCCTGCACAAAAGTTTCTTCCACCGCATCTTCAGTTTTCTTTCCTTCATGTTCTCATCTTTTTTTAAAAGTCTCTCCATCCAGCATGTGGACGCAGTCTGGGGAACCTCCCCGCCAATTTTTCAGAGTTTCACCGCCTGGCTGGTCGCCCGTTTGAAAGGTGTCCCGTTTATTCTGGAAATTCGCGACCTGTGGCCGGCTTTTGCCATCGCAGTAGGCGTGTTGAATAATAAAACCCTCATTGCGCTGTCGCAGTGGCTGGAACGCTTTCTTTACCGGCATGCCGACCTGATCGTGGTTAACTCGCCCGGTTTCATCGAACACATTCGCGCCCGTGGCGGCAGTAACATCTGCCTGATCCCCAACGGCGCCGACCCGCTCTTCTTCCAGGAAACGCACACCGACGTTCGCAAAGACCATCCCAACTGGAAGGGGAAATTCGTGGTGCTCTATACCGGCGCGCACGGCATGTCCAACGATTTGGAAGTCGTGCTGCAGGCTGCCAATTTGCTGCGAGAGCAAAGCGATATACATTTTGTGCTGCTGGGGGACGGCAAAGAAAAACAACATCTGATACAAATGGCTTTTGATATGGGCTTGACCAACCTGGAATTCGACGATCCCCTGCCCAAAACAGGAATGCCCGCTGTAATTGCAGCCGCAGATGCCTGCCTGGCAATCCTGAAACCTATCGAAATGTACAAGACCACCTACCCTAATAAAGTCTTCGATTACATGGCCGCAGGCAAACCCATTGTGCTGGCCATTGACGGTGTCATTCGTGAAGTCGTTGTAAATTCGGATTGTGGTATATTCTGCCAGCCGGGTAATCCGCAGGAAATGAGTGAGGCTATACTTAAGTTGTATCAGAATCCGGAAATCGCTCGAGAAAAAGGATTGAACGGACAGCGCCATCTGGCACAGCATTTTGATCGCGCTAGGATTGCATCAGATTTTTTGGAGAAAATACAGGAAACGGTTGGTGGTTATGGCAGAAAAAATACTAATAGTTGAAGACGAATTGACCTTGCAAGAAACATTGGCATTCAACCTCAAAAAGCAAGGTTATTTAGTCGAATGTGCCAATGACGGTCCATCGGCCATCGTTAAAGCCAAGCAATACCAGCCCGACATGATCATGTTGGATATTATGCTGCCGGGTATGGACGGATTTGAAGTTTGCCGCATTTTGCGGAAAGATATGCTCGTGCCAATTCTAATGCTGACCGCGCGCGACGACGAAATTGACCGAGTCGTCGGCCTGGAAGTGGGCGCGGATGATTACCTCACCAAACCCTTCAGCATGCGTGAGCTGATTGCACGCATCAAAGCGCTGCTGCGCCGGGCCAAGATCATGCAGGAAGTTAATACCGGTGATTTCCCAAACCGCAAATTATATACATTTGATAATCTGGTGATAGATGAAAATCGCCGCGAAGTAACACTGGACGGGGAGCCTTTGAACCTCAAGCCCAAAGAATACGAGCTGCTGCTGTTCCTGGGTCAGCATAAGGGTCAGGTACTTTCGCGTGAGTTGATTTTGGAAAAAGTGTGGGGTTGGGATTACTTTGGCGACAGCCGTACTGTGGATGTCCACATCCGCTGGTTGCGTGAGAAAATCGAAAGCGACCCGGCTAAACCCAAAAGGATCATCACCAGCCGCAGCGCCGGATACCGCTTTGAAGGCTAAGCAGCATGCGTAATTCCCTTTTCTGGCGAATTCTTGCCATCGGGTTGCTGCCACTGCTCATTCTATTTATCTACTTCAACGCCTCAGGTTCAAGCAACCTTATCCGTGAGCACACTTCCCTGGTTCTCTTGATTGTTGTGGCCGTGGTGGGGGCTTCCTATCTGGTCAGCCGTAACTTCACACATCCCATCAACACACTCACCCAACATCTGAAGGAACCTCAGGTACTGACCGATTCATTTTTCCGCACCAGGTTGCTCCCAATCGAAATTCAACGCTTATATAAACGGGTTCTCGATTCCATCCAACAGGACCGCCGTGAGCAAGAAAGTATCCAGTCCGAAAAAGCAATATTTTCGTCCATCCTGAGCAATATGAACGACGGCATTCTGGTGGTTGATGTAAACAGCAATGTGACGCTGATCAACCAGGCTGCCGGTTCGATTTTCAACGTAACGAAGGAAGGTGCCATTGGGCACTCACTGGTGGAAGTCATTCGCCACTTCAAAATGAATGAGTTATTGGAAAAAACACGTTCCAGCAGCAGTCCACAAATTGACAGTTTTGAAACAGCACCTGAAAAGAATTACATTCGCTGCATCGCCACCCCCTTGGATAAAGAGATGCCCGGCAGCATCCTGTTCCTCATGCAAGATCTGACACGCATCCGGCAATTGGAAATTATCCGCCGCGATTTTGTCAGCAATGTCTCACACGAATTGAGAACGCCCCTGACCTCGCTGAAATTAATCACGGAAACGCTGCAAGACGGCCTGTACGATGATCCCCAGCAAGCGGCAAAATTTCTGGACCGGATGAGTGGTGAAATAGACAATCTGAGCCAAATGGTAGAGGAACTTCTCGAACTTTCTCGAATTGAATCTGGACGAGTTCCTTTGGAAAAACGATGGGTGAAACCACGTGAAATCATCGATGCAGCCTGTGAACGCATGACGCTCCAGGTGCAGCGCGCCGGTCTGACCTGCAATCTCAATTACGGTGTCAATTTACCGTCCATCTTTGTGGACAAAACCCGCCTGGAGAGCGTGTTGGTCAATTTACTGCACAACGCCATCAAGTTTACTCCCCCGGGCGGTAGCATCGAACTCTCGGCCTATCAAAACCTGAACACGATTGTCTTTTCGGTAAAGGACAGTGGCATCGGCATCCCGCCCAAAGACTTGGCACGGGTGTTTGAACGCTTTTACAAATCCGACCGCTCCCGCTCCGAGCGCGGCACTGGTCTAGGCCTCTCCATTGCCCGCCACCTGGTGGAAGCCCATGGCGGCAAGATTTGGGCCGAAAGTCAGGTTAACCAGGGCAGTACTTTCTCCTTTAGCATCCCAATGAGGTAAATTAGGGCAGATTCACATCTATTTAAACATCCTTTAACCTTCTCTTAACATTCCTTCTTCTCAGCGTTAATTTTCACTTGATAGGATTCATGTTGAATCTCAAACTAAATAGGAGAAAAAGATGAAAAAGAAGGTTTTTGTTTTAACCGCTGTTATGCTCGTAAGCGCCCTTGTTTTTGCCGCTTGCCAACAGGCAGCACCCACCGAAGAAGCAGCCATGGCAGAAGAAACTGCTCCTGCGGAAGAAGCCGCCCCTACTGAAGAAGCGATGGCGCTTGCCGGTCAGCTTCAAATTGCCGGTTCCACCACTGTTCAACCCCTGTCTGAAGAATTGGCTGCCGAATTCATGGCTGCCAATCCCGAAGTCTCCATCGATATCCAGGGCGGTGGTTCCAGCGTTGGTGTGACCTCTGCTGGCGACGGCACTGTTGATTTGGGTGCCGCTTCTCGTGAAATTAAAGATTCCGAATTCGAACAATACCCTGACCTGCAGGTCATCACCATCGCTTACGATGGCATTGCCATCGTTGTGAACCCCGACGTGGCCCTCGACAACCTGACCAAAGAACAGATCCAGGCGATCTTCTCCGGCGAAGTGACCAACTTCTCTGAGGTTGGCGGCCCCGATGCCCCCATCACTGTTGTGTCCCGTGAAGAAGGTTCCGGCACACGCGCGGCCTTCGAAGAATTGGTTATGTCATATAAAGACGATGCCGGCGAAACGCAAGTCAAGCCCATTGCTGAAGATGCTTTACTGCAGCAGTCCAATGGTCAGCTGCGTACCGTGGTTGCCACCACCCCCAACACCGTCGGTTTCCTATCCTTCGGTTTCCTGGATGACTCCATCAAGGGTGTCTCCGTGGAAGGTGTTGAACCGACTGTTGCGAACGTGAAGAACGGCACCTACTCCATCTTCCGCCCGCTGAACCTGCTCTCCAACGGCGCTCCCTCAGAATTAGCCCAGGCTTTCATCGACTACATCCTGAGTGACGGTCAGGCCATCGTTGCTGAGGACTACATCACCGTTACCGACGAAGAAGCCGCTCCCGCTGCTGCGCTTGCCGGTCAGCTTCAAATTGCCGGTTCCACCACTGTTCAACCCCTGTCTGAAGAATTGGCTGCCGAATTCATGGATGCCAATCCCGACGTCTCCATCGACATCCAGGGCGGCGGTTCCAGCGTTGGTGTGACCTCCGCCGGCGACGGCACTGTTGATTTGGGTGCCGCTTCTCGTGAAATTAAAGATTCCGAATTCGAAACGTATCCCGACCTGCAAGTCATCACCATCGCTTACGATGGCATTGCCATCGTTGTGAACCCCGACGTGGCCCTCGACAACCTGACCAAAGAACAGGTTCAGGCCATTTTCTCCGGTGAAGTAACCAACTTCTCTGAGGTTGGCGGCCCCGATGCCCCCATCACCGTTGTGTCCCGTGAAGAAGGCTCCGGCACGCGCGCGGCCTTCGAAGAATTGGTTTTGTCATACAAAGACGACGCCGGTGAGACGCAAGTCAAGCCCATCATTGAAACCGCATTGCTGCAGCAGTCCAATGGCCAGCTGCGCACCGTGGTTGCCACCACCCCCAACACCATCGGTTTCCTGTCCTTCGGTTTCCTGGATGACTCCGTCAAGGGTGTCTCCATCGAAGGTGTTGAACCGACTGTTGACAATGTAAAGAACGGCAGCTACTCCATCTTCCGCCCGCTGAACCTGCTTTCCAACGGCGCTCCTTCACCTTTGGCTCAGGCTTTCATCGACTACATCCTGGGTGACGGACAGACCATCGTTGCCGAAGATTACATCACCGTTACCAACTAATTTTCATAAAGACTGAATAAAAAACCAAGGGGCACTCCCCAAAAGGAGTGCCCCTTAATTAAATGATATTGGGATCTGAAATATGAAAATCTCACAAAATACAAAAAAAACAGCCGTTCGGATTTTATCCGTCTTGTTCTCCATCCTGGCTGTCACTTCGCTCGCGGTCTGTTTAGGATCTTATTTTGGCTTAATTTCGTTTGTACTCTTGGACTCCACAGTTCTCACACTTATTCTTGGAATTATTACAGCCATCATATCCGGCTTAATTGCTTCAGGTCTTTGGAAATTTAAGAATTGGGCAAAAACAACCATCAGCATTCTTTCAATTTTGGCCATCGTCGTTTTTGCTATCAGCGAAATATTTAGTTTTTCAACTATTGTATTCGCCGGCGAAGCTATTATCCCGCTGGGAACCATCTTCCTGACGCTGGGGCAATCCATTCTGGACTTACTGATCAAAAGTGCAATCCCGCTGGCTTTGATCTATGGCCTCAAGGAGCTGGACGAACTATTTCTGGAAGGTGAAGCACAGCGCTTTTTTGTGGATAAATTCATCCAAAAAGTATTGATGGTCATTGCCACAACCTCAATCCTGGTCGTAGTCCTGATTTTCGTCTTCACTTTTATAGAATCCACTGACGCGATTACGAATATCGGATTGGGCGAATTGCTGACCGGCACCATCTGGCGCCCGGGTGCCATTATTGGCGATCAGGAAGGTCAATTTGGCCTGGTCCCAATGCTGGTCGGATCCATCTACAGTACTCTCGGCGCAGTTATTCTGGGTGTGCCGCTATCGATACTCACTGCCATCCTGTTGGGTGAAGTCGCCCCGCAGTTCATCCGCGATATTTTCCGTTCCGCGATTGAGCTGCTGGCAGGCATTCCCTCGGTTATTTTTGGGCTTTTCGGCATGGTTGTGCTGGCTCCCCTGATCCGGAATATCGAAATCCCGGGGAACAGCGGTTTCGGCATTTTAAATGCCTCCATTATTCTGGCAATCATGATCCTGCCAACCATCACCAACGTAGCTGAAGATGCAATCCGGGCCGTTCCGGATTCTTATCGAGAAGCGTCGTTGGCTATGGGTGCTACCAGATGGCAGACGATCGTCTCAGTTGTCCTGCCGGCCGCCCGCTCAGGGATCATCGCCGCGATCATTTTGGGCATCGGACGTGCGCTGGGCGAAACCATGGCTCTCATCATGGTCATTGGAAACTCCATCGCCATCCCCACCCCGCTCAACGATAACCCACTTTCCGTTCTGCTGGCCACAGCCAGGACACTCACCGGTAATATCGCTGTGGAAATCAATTATGCCGCCGGTGTCCACCGCAGTGCGTTATTCTTCACCGGTATTCTGCTGTTCCTGTTACTGCTGATTATCAACCGTCTGGCACATTTCATCATGCGTGAAAGGCAGCCTTCGTAAAAGAGGACATTATGATTAAAGATATTTCCCTTTCAAAAAAACATAACGCGGTGATTGACCCGGTAAAAAATCTACGCAAACGGAAAAACACCCAAAATATTGCCTTTGCGTTCATCTGGCTGGCCGGTATTATCGCCGTTGCGGCCCTGCTTTTCATCGTTGGCTATGTCGTCAGCAATGGATTCAAAGTCATAAATCTGGAATTCCTAACTACGCGCCCAGCGGGTGGTGTATCCGGTAAAGGTGGAATTTCTACTACTATCGTAACCACAGTTTATCTGGTTATCCTGACCCTCGCAATCGCAGCCCCATTGGGTATTGGCACAGCCGTATTTATGGTGGAATACACAACCGAATACGCCGGCAAAAAGAATTTTGTGGGATACCTGATCAGCCTCATCCGCACCAGTGTGGAAATTTTGGCTGGTGTCCCATCCATTATCTTTGGGCTTTTCGGTTTCGCCGTGTTTGTATCTTACATGAAATTGAAATTCTCGCTGCTTTCCGCCGGTCTCAGCGGCGCCTGTCTCGTCCTGCCTTTGATCATCCGCACCACGGAAGAAGCTCTGTTGACTGTTCCGAAGTCATACCGTGAAGGCAGCCTGGCACTGGGAACAACTAAGTGGCAAATGGTTTTTGACGTAGTGCTGCCTTCAGCCATGCCAGGCATCATCACCGGCATCGTCCTCAGTGTGGGGCGCGTCATTGCAGAAACAGCCGTATTTTGGGTTACACTGGGCGGCAGCTACCGCTTGCCTAAAAATCTGCTATCATCAGGGCGTACCATGGCACTGCACGTTTACATGTTGGCCAGTGAGACCAGAGCTTTTGATAAAGCCCTGGGAACTTCAGCTATACTAATCGTGATCATAATATTACTGAACTTGGCCATTAACATATCATCAAAACAGTTTTCGAAAAAATTCTCTGGTAAATAGATAAGGTAGTCTAAAATGATTGATAACAACCATATAAACCTAAAAACAAAAATCAGTGTTGAGAATTTCAATTTATTCTATGGGAAATTCCAGGCACTCGATAACATCAGCATCGATATCCCCAGCAATCAAATTACGGCTATTATCGGTCCTTCCGGCTGCGGAAAGAGTACCTTTATCCGCTCTTTCAACCGTATGAACGAACTGATCCCTACTGTCCGCACGGAAGGCAGGATCATTCTGGATGGCAAAGATATTTTCGAAATCGACCCTGTTGAATTGCGCAAACAAGTGGGCATGGTATTCCAAAGGCCCAACCCATTTCCGAAATCAATTTTTGAGAACATCGCCTTCGGCCCGCGCGCCCACGGCATTCGCGACCGCCGCATTCTTGAGGAAATCGTTGAAAAAAGCCTGCGCCAGGCTGTGCTCTGGGACGAAGTCAAGGATTCGCTTACCAAATCCGGCCTGGCACTTTCCGGCGGTCAACAGCAGCGGCTGTGCATTGCACGTGCTTTGGCAGTGGAACCCGAAGTCATTCTGATGGACGAACCTGCGTCTGCGCTGGACCCTGTCGCCACCTTAAAAATTGAAGAATTAATAGAGCAATTGAAGGAAAAATATACTATAGTTATAGTAACGCATAATATGCAGCAGGCAGCCAGAGCATCAGATTTTACACTTTTCTTTAATATGGCTGAAAATCGTGCAGGCTATTTGGTAGAATCCGGGAAGACTACCGATATTTTTACAAATCCAAAAAATGAACTAACCGAACAATATATTTCGGGCAGGTTTGGCTAAACGTTAATAAGAGGTGATACATGGCACGCGAGTTATTCGAGAGAAAAATTAAACAAATTCAAGATGAAATTTTATTATTAGGCAGCATGGTAGAGCAAGCCACCCTTGATTCAGTCACCTCGTTTAAAAATCGAGACATTGAAGCAGCCAGAGCATTGATTGAAGATGATCAAAATATCAATGACAAGCGCTTTGCGATTGAAAATGCCATCCTGATCCTGCTGGCCACGCAGCAACCCCTCGCTCACGATTTGCGCCAACTAGCGGCAATGTTATTGGTAGCCAATGAGTTGGAGCGTATGGGCGATTATGCCAAAGGCGTGGCAAATAACACCATCCGCCTGGGCATCAACGACCTGCCCATTCCCTACCGGGATATTGAAAAAATGGGAGAATTGGCAGTCAGCATGCTGCATCGTTCGCTCTCCGCTTTCATCAATGAAGACATCAGCCAGGCCGTCGCAATCCCGCGTGAGGACGATGCAGTGGATGATTTATTCAACAAATGTTACCGCACCATCGTCAATGGAATGATCGCCAACCCGGCCACGATTGACGATGCCAGCCTGCTATTGTGGGTTGTCCACAACCTGGAACGTTTAGCCGATCGGGTGGTTAATATTTGTGAGCGGACCATATTTATCAAATCTGGTGAGATGATGGAAATGGACGGTACAGACGACGAACTGGAGGCCTAAACATTTCATCAGTTCTATTTCGGAATGAAATTGGAGCTTGATATAATCAATATATCAAGCTCTTTTTATAAACAAAGGATTAGATACCATGCTGCAAAAGAACGCGTGCAAAGGAAAGTTAATTGTCGTAGAAGGTATTGATGGAAGTGGCAAGTCCACCCAGATCGACCTGATCTATAAATGGCTGGTTGAGCGGGGCAAATCGGTTTATTTCAGCGAATGGAATTCCTCCCCGGTTGTAAAGAGCACCACCCGTTTGGGAAAGAAACAAAAATCATTTACCCCCACTACTTTCAGCTTAATCCAGGCAACCGATTTTGCCAATCGCTGGGAAAATCAATTCCTGCCGATGCTTAAAGCCGGCGTGATTGTACTGGCAGATCGCTATGCCTTCACTGGTTTTGCAAGGGATGTTGCCCGCGGTGTTGACCCTTCCTGGGTGCGCAATCTGTATTCTTTTGCATATCAACCCGACTTGGTCCTGTATTTCCACGTACCGCTGGATGACGCAGTGGAACGCATCACCTTCGGCCGATCCAAACTGAAATACTATGAAGCCGGTATGGATCTAAACCTATCCGATAATAAAGTCACCAGTTTTCGCCTTTTTCAGACACGTATCCTGGAAGAGTATGAAAATATGGTTGACGAATTTAACTTCGAGGTCATTGACGCAGCTTTGCCGGTTTTCCAACAGCAGAAGCAAATTCGCCGACTGGTCAGCCGGGTTTTACACGGATGGCAAGGACTGCCCAACCCTGTCCAATCAGCCAGACAATATAGTCGCAAAGAAACAAAAGTCGCGGAGGAAAGCAGCCATGACTAAACTTCAATATTACGGCGCCGGCCTTCCTTACAAGCAGATCGGTGATCTCCCCGGCAAGTTGATCGTTCTGGAAGGAACCGACGGAGTTGGACGTTCCACCCAAATTGAACTGCTGAAACGCTGGCTGGAAAAGAGCGGTTATGCCGTATCTGATACTGGACTGCGCCGTTCACCACTCACCCAGACGGGCTTGGAAGAAGCGAAAAATGGCACCACCCTCACCCCCCTCACCATCAGCTTATTCTATGCCACCGATTTTGCTGACCGGCTTGAAAACCAGATCATTCCGGCCCTCAAAGCAGGTTTCTTCGTGCTGTCTGACCGCTATTTTTACTCAATCGTTGCCCGCGATGTTGTGCGCGGTATTGACCCGCATTGGGCCAGGGACATCTATGGCTTTGCGCTGATTCCCGATATGATCTTTTACCTCAAAGCAGATGTGGACACTCTTGTGACGCGCATTGTGCACGGACGCGGATTCGATTATTGGGAATCTGGCATGGATATCCTCAATCTGGATAACTTGTATGATAGCTTCCGCCATTACCAGGAATGTATGATCGCGCAACTTGATCAAATGGCAGAGGAATACAACTTTCAAACCATTGACGCCAATTGCTCCACCCGTGACATTAATGAGAGCATCAAGACCCTGCTTCAACCGATATTACAAAAATAAACTGAAGGGAAACTGAGTTTGGCTGCAAAAAATAATAACCTAACCATTCAGCAGTATTGCGCCCAATCCATGCTCCCCAGTCTGGAAACGCTCCGGAATAAGGCCAACAGCATTCAACGCCGCCAGCATATCGAAGACATTCACGATTTGCGCGTCGCATCCAGGCGCGTTCGTACCTGTCTGGATATCTTTTCTGACAGCCTGCCTCCCAAGAAAACAAAAATTTGGATGCGGGATATCAAGGAAATTACCAAATCGTACGGGCAGGTGCGCGATTTAGACGTACAAATTGATCTCCTGAATCAGATCTATAAATCGGTGGATGACCACAGCCTTCAGGCAGGTTTGCGCCGCGTTCGTCTGCGCTTGAAACAAAAACGGCAAGTTAAGGAAGTAAAGACCCAAAATCTTTCCAGAGGATTGGTTGAAAATACCAGCCTGCTGGAAATGGAAGCATGGGCTAAGGCTATTCTGGAGGTGGAACCGGAATCACCGCAGGCACGCACCCCCTTATTCCAATTGGGTTATGAACATGTCCAAAATCGCCTGGATGAGTTCCTTTTTTTTGAAGTGTTCATCTTTGACCCCACGCGCGTTGAAGAACTCCATCAAATGCGCATCGCGGCCAAACGATTGCGCTATGCTTTGGAAGTTTTCTCCAACCTGTATCAAGGTAAATCCGATTTTGCATTGGAAATCACACGCCAAACCCAGCAATTTCTGGGGGAAATTCACGACGCGGATGTTTGGATTTCCTATCTGCCGGCCTTCATGGAGGAAGAGCAAAAGCGCGTGATTGAGTTTTACGGTTACAAAAGCCCCTTTAACCGCTTGAAACCCGGTACTACTTTTTTGTTGGAAAACCGCCGTCAGGAACGGACCCGTTTATACAAAGAATTTCTGGACGAGTGGAAAAACTGGAAAATGAAGGAAACCTGGCTAAACCTGCGCAAGGTTATCTTCCTCACAAATCTCGAAGAACAGCAGCACGCTGCCGACGCCAACCCAAATCCACCTCCAATGGAAACAACATTATAAAAAGGGACTCATTGCCATGGCTAAAGAAGTATTTTCAGGTGGTTTGAATGACGAAGAAAAAGCAGAGCTGAAGGCTGTGCTGAAGGTTGCGAAACAATGCAATTATGAATCCAAACATACCCGGCATGTTACCCAACTCGCACTGGAAATATTTGACGACCTTGAAGACCTGCACCAGCTGGACACGCAGGCACGTTATTATCTTCTTTGCGCTGCGCTGCTGCACGATATCGGCGTCCACACCGAAGGCCCACACGGCCATCATAAAACCGCATTGAATATCATTCTCAGTACGCCTCTGTTGAAATTCAACCAAAAAGACCGCCTGATCATCGGTTCGATCGCACGCTATCATCGCCGGGCACTGCCTTCGCTTGAACATGACCATTTTCGCGCGCTCAACCCCAACGAACGGGAAATCGTATGTAAACTGGCTGGTATCCTGCGCGTGGCCGACGGACTCGATTACTCACACCGCAGCCGTATCGGGCATACCCGTACAGACTTCAACGACGGGAAGATCACCTGCCAATGCTATATCCGCAAGGAACCGGTGAAGAAGGAAATCCGCTCCGCCAATAAGAAAAGCGATCTATTATCGCAAACATTTAACCGCAAGGTCAAATTCAAAATCCTGCAGGGAGAAGAATTCATCGGCCTGAGCTAGCCGTTTTTTAATTTTATTCTTACGCTCTTCCTATAATATATTGACATCCATCCATTATCCTAATGTTGGAAAATTAGGGATTAATAGAGGTAATTATGGATATCAATAAATTCACACAAAAAGCACAAGAAGCCATTTATCAATCACAGCAATTGGCACGCGACTATGGTCACCAGACCATTGAACCCGCCCACCTGCTGCAGGCATTGCTGGAGCAGCCTGAGGGGGTTGTACCGGCGGTTATTACCAAGATCGCCGGCAATACACAGGCGCTGCTGCAGGATGTAAAAAAGGGACTTGAAAGCCAACCAAAAGTTTCCGGTTGGTCAGGCGAGATTGGTTTCTCACAAGCCACCGCGCAAGTCCTTGAAGCAGCCGAACGCTTTGCCAAAGGCATGCAGGATGAATTTACATCCACGGAACACATCCTGTTAGGCCTATTGGAAAGCTCGGAATCTAAACAGCTCAGTCAGTATGGGTTGACCAAGGATTCCGTCTTGAAAGCTTTGGTTGAAATTCGCGGCAACCAGCGTGTGACTTCCGCCAATCCTGAATCCACTTACCAGGCTTTGGAAAAGTACGGCCGCGACCTGACCGCTATGGCTCGCCAGGGGAAACTCGACCCGGTCATCGGACGCGATGAAGAAATTCGCCGCTTGATCCAAATCCTTTCACGGCGTACCAAGAACAATCCAGCTCTGATTGGTGAACCTGGTGTGGGCAAGACTGCCGTTGTGGAAGGTCTGGCACAGCGCATCGTGCACGGCGATGTACCCGAAGGATTAAAGAATAAACGCATCATCCAACTCGATTTGAGCGCACTGGTAGCCGGGGCAAAATTCCGCGGTGAATTTGAGGAACGGCTTAAAGCTGTCCTAAAAGAGATCCAAAGTTCTTCCGGCCAGATCATTCTTTTCATCGACGAAATGCACACTGTGGTCGGCGCGGGCGCAGCCGAGGGTTCCATGGACGCCAGCAATATGCTCAAACCCATGTTGGCGCGCGGTGAATTGCATTTGATCGGTGCCACCACGCTAAATGAATACCGGAAATACATCGAAAAAGACACGGCGCTGGAACGCCGCTTCCAGCCTTTGCTGGTAACGGAGCCCAGCGCGGAAGATACCATCAGCATTCTACGCGGATTGAAACAAAAATACGAAGTCTATCATGGCGTGCGCATCACGGATGCAGCCGTGATTGCAGCGGCGACCTTATCAGACCGCTATATCACCGACCGGCATCTGCCAGATAAAGCCATTGACCTGATCGATGAAGCTGCGGCCCGCTTACGCACCGAGATCGATTCCAAACCCTCGGCTTTGGACGAAGTTGACCGCCAGATCATGCAACTGGAAATTGAGAAACAGGCCCTGCAAAAGGAAAGCGATAAAGCAGCCAAAAAACGGCTGGGTGATATTGAAAAACATATTGCCGATCTGAAGGAGCATCAAAGCGCACTCCAAACCCGCTGGCAGACAGAAAAACAGGCAATTACTGAGCTGAGTGCTGTCAAAGAGAAAATCGAAGGTACCCAACTGGAAATTGAACAAGCCGAACGTCAATCCGATCTGGAGAAAGCCGCCCGCCTGCGTTATGGCGAACTGCCGGAATTGGAAAAGCAGCGCGCGTCTGCCGAAGCCAGATTGCAGGAATTGCAAAAGGATGGCGCCTTATTAAAGGAAGAAGTGGATGCAGAGGAAATCGCGGCAGTGGTTTCACGCTGGACCAGTATCCCCGTTTCCAAACTGCTGGAAGGAGAAATGCAAAAGTTGGTTCACCTGGAAGATTACCTGCACCAGCGGGTAGTCGGGCAGGAGGAAGCCGTGCGGGTAGTCTCCAACGCGGTGCGCCGCGCACGTGCCGGCCTGCAGGACCCCAACCGTCCCATCGGCTCCTTTATCTTTCTGGGCCCCACTGGGGTCGGGAAAACCGAGCTGGCGCGCTCCCTGGCCGAATTCCTTTTTGACGATGAACGCGCCATGGTGCGCATCGACATGAGCGAATATCAGGAAAAGCACACCGTCTCACGGCTGATTGGCGCGCCTCCCGGATACGTCGGTTTTGAAGAAGGCGGCCAACTTACCGAAGCAGTGCGCCGCCGGCCTTACAGTGTGGTGCTCTTCGATGAAATCGAAAAAGCTCATTATGAGGTTTTCAATGTGCTGCTGCAAATTCTGGATGACGGTCGGCTGACCGACGGTCAGGGCCGCACGGTGGATTTCCGCAACACGGTCATCATCATGACCAGCAACCTGGGCAGCGAACTTTGGCAGAATGCAAAATCAGATGTCAGCCGGGATGAGATCACGCAAGTCCTGCGCCAGCACTTCCGCCCGGAGTTCATCAACCGTATTGACGAAATTGTGGTCTTCCATAAGCTGGCTAAAGAGCAGCTTGAGAAGATCGTGAACATTCAACTGGATCGGGTCAACCACCTGATCGCTGAACATGGTTACAAGTTAGAAATCGATGAAAGCGCCCGCAAGTACCTGGCAGACGTGGGCTACGACCCGGATTACGGCGCCCGCCCGCTGAAACGAGCCATCCAGCGCGAACTGCAGGACCCGTTAGCCATGAAAATCTTATCCGGCGAAATCCTGCCCGGCAGCACCATACTGGTGACCAAGGGCGTGGATGGTCTGGAATTCAAGCTGAACGCCAGTTAATCGATAATAGAGAGACCGGTAAACCCATGCTTGCCGGTCTCTTTTCTTTAACCACAGATGCACACAAATAAACACAGATTTTCAAATGTCTAAATAGGTCACACATTCACCTATTTCCTCCAGGGTGTGTGTGACAACGATTTTCTTTCAGGCACTCCCTATTAAGAAACGCAAATTACAAACCTCCCAGTCATGTCCTTGCGAGGCTTGCTGGTGCAAGCCTCGGTAATCTCAGCTCCACACTTACATAAACCTTTGCAATTCACAAAAACACAGACAGGCAAGTCATTTAGGGTACCACTTCCTCTTTCCAATGTCATTCCGAAAGTAGTGATGAATCTCGGTTGGCACAATTAATTACAATAGGCGGCTTTAAAAGCCGCCTATATGATTATCATGCCCCATCAGGCAGGAATGCCCAACCTGCTATTCTTAATGCCGGTACTTCAGGATGATTTCCTTCACAATGCCCGGGTCAATGCGGTTGGAGGTCGCCAGGATATCCTGTTCAAAGGTTGCTTCCCGGATCTGCGCCATGCGGTCGAACATTTCCAGATCCAGGTTCTCGCCAATCATTTTCATGTTCCAAAACACCAACAGCGCAGCTGCCAGGAAGAGCAGCGCCCGGCGTGCGCCCGCTTCCTCTCTCAATTTATCCGATGCGGCCACAAAGATTACGAAAGCCATTTGTGGAATATACAATGTGCGATAGCGAAAGAGTTGGAAATGGATCAACCCATTCAAAACAATGATCACCAGGCTGACACGTTGGAAACGTGATAATTTCTTACCCAGACCAAGCAGGAAGAGCAACAGCGTGCAAGCTATCACCACCAACGAGTTCATTTTTGTGCCGATCACGGAGAGTTTCCCCTGGCCGTCAAAGATGGGTAGGAACACCGCCAGGATATTCTTGATCACATTTTCGAAGTAAGCCGCCAACCGCGCCCCTCCCTGCAGAGCGCCCAGGTTTTCATAATAAGTCTTCCCCAACAGGTAGCCACTCTCAGTATAGGTGGCAGCGTTTGAACCGAAAATTACAAAACGCATGATGCTGTAAATCGCCAACAGCACTACCAGTGCAAGAACTGAAGGATCTTTCAAACGGACGCGCAGTTCAAAAACCAGATAGTACAAACTAATCAGAGGCAGGATTAAACCTGATTCCTTGCTCATCAAAGCCAGCAGGGAAAGCAGCAGTAATACCCTCGTCTTAGGGTTCTCTTTTTCCGGCAAACGCGCCAAATAGTTCAGCAGGATCAGCAGAAAGAAAGCCACCAAGAGGGTCGGCCGGTCGGAAACCCAAGTCGGGCCGCTGACCGTATAAAGCGAAATCAGCGCAGTGCAGGAAAGCACAAATGCAATCACCCAATGGCGGGAAGTCAGCAGCTTCACCAGCAGCGCGTATAAAAGCAGCACCACCGCAATGTGCAGGCAAAGGTTAAGTAATTGCGCCGGACCGGAAGATACCCCAAATATCCGATAAGACAGCCACAATGACAAAGAATGCAGCGGGCGGTAACCGTAGTTGCCAAAGCCCCAATCACCCGCAAAGAAAGACAGGGGATTGTCCTCCGCTTTGGCTGAAGATAAAAGCACCAAATCATCAAAATCTACCGGCACAAAGCGCAGTGCTACGTTATAGAAGGCATAACCAATGATGGCTAAAAGAACATAGGGGAATGCTCCTTCTTTCCAACCATCAATTTTTTCCATCCACATAATTAATGATTTCTTCATCCGTACTCCTTGACCGCTCCAAATTCTGATTTATCCATGCTAATTATATGTGTAATACGTCATAATCTTTTCACTTTTTTATCCGCAGCTCACCCCGCTTGTAATGTACACGGATTACATTCGTCATACAGGTATATTTTTCAAGTCACTTTTCAATCAATTTACATATCTAATAGAATCGCAATCAAACAGGAGACACAATCATGAAAAAAAAGACAAGGGATTTTTTAATCATTGGGATACTTATTTGCGGGTTGTTATCAGCATGCAACTTCCCGTTGGCTGGAGATAAAGAAGAAGCTACACCCACACCATTAAGTGATGTGGAAATTTTAGGGACCACCGTTGCACAAACATTGAGTGTTTTTCAGTCTGAGCTCCAAAACCAGGAGACTGAAACAGAAGCGACTTCCACCCCGCTTCCCACCGTCACCCCGACGGAAGAAGCTACCGACTCAACCGGATTCCAGCCCATGACTCAAAGCTATAATGTGCAGGCTTGTTATGCTGCCAGCATTACGTCAGAGACTATTTCGGATTACACCGAAATGGACCAGGACGAAGAATTCACGAAAACATGGACCATTGTCAACGCAGGCACCTGCACCTGGGATGAGGACACACTGTTGGTTTTCGTCAGTGGCAGCCTAATGGACGGGGATTCCTCCGAGGACATCGGTACAGAAGTAGATCCCGGAGAATACATCACCGCATCGGTAGATTTAACCGCGCCTTCATCCGACGGAACCTACACCGGTAAATGGGCCCTACAAGCTGAAGATGGTACCTACATTGTTTACATGACGGTCATCATTGTGGTGGACGACGATGATGATGATTTTTATGTCAGCAGCGTCTCATTCTCCTCCGCCGAAACGTATTCCGGCCTCTGCCCCTATACATACACATATAAAGCCTACATCACCACCGAAGGTGAAGGCGATGTGGTTTATTATTTCAAATATAGCGACGGAAGCACCAGTTCCTCAAAAACGCTGGAATTTGATGAGGATGAAACCCAAACTGTAAGTGGATCATGGACGCTCAGTAGCAGCGGTTCCTATTGGGTCAAGGTATATATTGATGACCCCAATAATCAAACTTTCGGATCGGCAAAATTAACACTGACCTGCACCAGTCCAACCAGCACACCCACTACCGCGCCAACTGCGACCTCTGTACCGACCAGTGTGCCTACCACAGTGCCAACCGCAGTGCCAACCACAGTGCCAACCAGCAGCACTTCCGGTTAAGGAAGTTCTGCTGGAGGAACAAGCGGGTAGAAGATATTTATTCTCTAACAGGATTGTTAGACCAGTGTAATGTTACTGCTATCATGCCTGGATATTATGGCAGTATTATTTAATAATAGCCCTTCTCACTTGTGTGAATGAGCACGAATGCCCATACTATAAGTGACTTTAAATTTCGATTTATTAATCAAGGATCGGAGTATTTCAATGGAAAAGAAGAGTTTAATCCTAATCTGCACGCTGGTGTCAACAAGCCTCCTGTTTTCCGCTTGCTCCAGCATAATCAGCTCCGACGACGCAATCGCTACCCAGGTTTCCGAAGCTTTGGAAGATGCCCTGGAACAAACCGCTGAGGCTGAAGCAGCTTCTCCAACTTACACGCCCTACCCGACTTATACGCCTTATCCCACCTACACACCCGTCCCTACGTTTATGCCGCAGCTACAGGAAAACTATTATAATAATTACAGGATGCCGCCTGCCTATAATACTCAACCTGGAGGTATGCCACCTGCAAATACAAGCAGCAATCCCAGACCTCCCATGCCAAGAGATTAGGAAAAGAATATGAAAAAATATCCTGTGCTTGCAGCAACTCTGACAATTTTGTTCATTTCCTCTGCCTGCTATTTTCCGCAGATCATGACCCAAGATCAAGCTGTGGCAACCGAAGTGCAGAAAGCGCTGGGAGAAATTTTGGATGAAACCGCAACGGTGAAAGCCGCCGCCACATATACCCCCTACCCAACCTACACACCCGAACCAACCTATACTCCGCAGGCCACCAGTTGGTACGGCCCTTACTACAATCAGTATATTCCCAGCGACAGCGGCGGCCGCACAAAGATAACCAGCTACTGCAATAGTGCCACTTTTGTGACAGAAACCATACCGGATAACACCATTTTCAGTCCCGGGGATACTTTCACAAAAACCTGGACTATCCGCAACACCGGTCAATGTACCTGGGATACCGATTATCACCTGGTTTTCACCAGCGGTAATTCGTTGAGCGGCGTGATCGCCTCAGAATTACCCCATGAAGTCCTCCCTGGCGGCGTGGTCGTACTGTCCGTGGATTTTAAGGCACCGCCAACGCCCGGCACTTACAAAGGCGAATGGTCAATCGAATCGGATGATGGCTACCGATTTGCCAAAATCTGGGTACAGATCAAAGTCCGTTAATTTTTTTATGGGAAAAAGAGGAAATCAATTTAAAATTCTTAATTGATTAAACCAGACAAACTCTCGATAATTCTCTCTTATCGTCTTGCCTCCGCTTCGGCTGCAGAAATCACATTGAACGTCAAGGGCGCCACACCCGGCAGCGTCCAGATCATCTGGGCCGAAGCGCGGCATTCCACAATATGATCATCCACAATATTTGCAGCTGTCAAAACCGGGCTATATCTCTCAATACTCGATTGGGCTACTGTACTGTTAAACTCACGGATTGCATTACCTGCGGCGGTTGAACTGTCAATACACACCACACCATTTGGATAAAATATGGCACATCCACGGCTTGAACAGCAGCGGTGCAGGCGCTATCCACAGTAGTTTGGATATGCACACCCACATACATCACCCGCACAATTTCCGACGAGAGGATCAACATCGGCATAGCCACCAACGTGATCAGCATCACTGAATAGAGCATTACATAGCCCTTGCAATCCCGCAAGAATTTTTTGATCCCCACCTCTCCTGGCGGAATGTAGAAAGGGCAGTGCCTTCAAAGTTCATCTGATCGCCGCCGCCTATGTAGGTTATCAGAATTCCTGTATAGTTTGGCACTGCCCAATCCACCAAAACATTTACCTGCGCGCCTCGATACCCTCTCCCGCTCGCACTGATCGCGTACGTCCCTACCGAGATGGCATCCAGTCGGCCTTGTGTAGCTGCTACGGCATTGGCCGCCGGGTTGGCCTGTGATACCGACCCTACCCGCATTCCATAATTCGCTGCGTTACTTGCAGCCACTGCTGCGTACCAGGCCTCGCCAGGTTCACCATGGCAAAGGTCAGTAGCACCACCACCGGCAGGGTGATGGCCGCTTCTGCCATCGAGCTTCCCCCTTTGCTCTGTCTCCTTTGCCACGCCATTTTGCTCTTCCTTCGCTCTTAAACGGCTACATATTGGTGACCAGATCGTTGATCTTGGCCACGATCGCCACCAGGATCAATACCACCGCGATTACGGCATACTCTGCTATGGTCGCGCCTTTGCGATTCGCATCAATCCTTCTCCATCAGCCCGATAAAAAAAACGGACTTGGTCTAAAGCCAAATCCGCCTATGTATGCTTACACCAATCCCTCAATGGGATCTGTGTTGCTAGAATGAAACTTCTATGTTGTCTTTTGCTTAAAAAAGCAAACAGACTTTCGGCGGCTTGGCGATCATAGCTGATTCTCATCAGCCTTAGACCCATGGCTTTGCGTCTCTGCTTTTCAGCAGGTTTGCTATTATCGAGTCTTACCTGTATTTATAATACAATGTTTTACGGTATTGTCAAGTATATACCAGCTTATTAAGGCATTATTAACACATTCATGCAGGATAAAAGAACAATAATGCCTTGTCACATTCGGGTATAATTTACAACACGCCCCCGTAGCTCAATGGACAGAGCGCCTGACTTCGAATCAGTAGGTTCAGAGTTCGAATCTCTGCGGGGGCGCCTTATTCTTCCAGAATCAGATACCCAACTTCTATCTTTCAAGCATATCAATGACAGCTGACGCTTACTCAGCCTGTTCAGCATTCGGTTCCGTGATGCGCCATTTAAGTACCGTATTTATACGGTATTTTTTAATATGAATGCATATATTGGGATAAGGTCAATTAAGCGCTTGTAGTATAATGTACCAATGTTTAGTACTATGAAATTAATTTCAGGAGAATTTGTTATGCATAGCATGAGCATCTTATCAGAAAAGTTGGTTGTTCAACCTATTTTTATCAGCCTTGTTCATTTAGATATCTTTATGGGGCCATGTCGATATGGATTTGGAGAGCAATTGTCATATGAATACGAAAAGAACGCTTCTGAAATAAAGTTATCGCAATTCAATAATGAAATTAAAGAATTCGTAGTGTCAGATAATATCGAGCTGCTAGATACGAAGTATCTTGAATGGCATGAAGATTTTGCTGTAAAAGAAAAAGCACTCAGCGCCGTACTCGAAAACGATCCAAGAGTTGACGTTTATCTGATTTCAGGTACACGACTTATTTCGTATCTCTCAACAATAATTGCCAAAAGAACAAATAAACCAATTGCATTTTGTCCGCTGTCCACCAATCCTTATTCTCGACTTGGCGGCATTGATGCTTCCGCGCATCTGTTTGCACTGGAATATAAGGAAGTTTACAATGCCCTAAACTATGAAGAGTTGAATCGGATGTTTCGTATTTTATACGTTCGCAAAGCGTTAAGTAAAACAAAAATCCTTTACGGAATCAGGAATAACGTTCTTTCATTTGGTTGTGTTAGCTCATTTATTGATCTAAGCGATATTACCAATCGCTTCGGTACTGAAATCTTAAATTTCAACGCTATGGAGTTCTTCAAGGTACTCGATGAATTAACGGATCAGGATATTGAAGAAGCAAAAATAATTACCAATGATTTGGTAGAAAACGCAAATGGCGTTCATATGCCTGCCGAGAATGTTCTAAACGATGTGAAATTTTATATCGCTGTTAACAAAGTCATGAAGCAATATGACTGTAACGCCTTTACACTTCCGTGTTTTGAAATGTGCGCCACTCAGGAACTTAACAAGCGTGAATTGACATTTTGCCTCACACATTCACTGTTGAAAGACCAGGGTATTCCTTCTGCATGTGCATCGGATATAGGCGCTATCATCGCTATTGAGATCCTGATGGGTCTGGCAAAAAAAGCACCGCACATGGGTAACTGTATGGTCATTTTAGATGAGATGAATAACAACACTATGCGCATTCTTCACGATGTCTCCTCCATGTATATGAAAGGTTATGACAATGAACCCCTTCCTATTGATTATGTCAGCTTCACAAAAGGCAATTGGGGCGCTACAATGCGATACGATTTTGCAAAGGACGTTGGGCAGGATATGACCATGATCAATCTGTCCCCACGCATGGACAAAATCATGATTGCAAAAGGCACAATCACAGGCTGCGATGATTTTCTCACTCAAGAGTGTAAGCATGCAGTACGCTTCTCGGTAAATGATTCCCGTGATTTCCACAAAAAAGAAGCATCATTCGGACATCACTTTGCATGGGTTTACGGAGATTACGTGGATGATATTGTTGAATTTTCCAAAGTTATGGGAATTGAAGCAGTGATTGCCTGATTAATAAAAATTCCAGCCATGATAACCCGCTATGCGGGTTGTCATGGCAAAGCATAAATAATAGACAGGTATTATCTTTTCAGCTTTTATTTTTGTCAATCAAAATTATGGCAAATCATGCAAAGCAAAGTATCAATTCCTCCCTTTTATACTATAGACATAAACACCGTTAAAAATATTCAATGACTCTCAATATTCTCCAAAGCACCACCTAATTTAATTAATAACAAATGCACAATATCTGGAATTCTTAATAAAGCCGCATAAAATTATTCAAACAGTTTATTATCGTAAGATATCAACCAAAGATATAAGTAAATGGAAACCGTTTTTAACAGGAGAAAACATATGTACATTAGACCAACCAGCCCAATCACTCGCATCTATTTCCTACGACATGCAGAAACCAAACACAATCTTGGTAATATTATCTCAACCAGAGATGATGTGGGGTTGAATGAAAAAGGGCTCGACCAAGCAAATAGATTAGCTGAACGTCTCTCCAGCCAGTTCCCCATTGACGTGCTTTATTCCAGCCCGCTGAACCGCGCCAAACAATGCGCAACCATTATCTCAGAAAAGCTTGGTATTGAAATCCAATTTACTGATGATCTGCTCGAATACTCATTTGGCCCGATAGCCGGCATAAGATACGATGATGTTAAAGAGAGATACCCCGATCTTTATACTGAACTGATCAATTGGTCAGAAGCACCCCTTGAAGACCGCTTTTCCAGGCCGGAATTGCCCGGATTGGAGCCGATGGATCATATTAAAACACGCATCCAGCGTTTTACGGAAAAAGTAATCGCGGAAAACGAAGGTCACCATATTGCCGTTGTCACCCACGGCGGCTTCATTAAATGCGCCATGACTTTTTTTTCCGGCGCTCCTTTTAGCCAAAAGATGCCTTTTTTTGTAGAGAATGCGTCGATATCTATTGTTGATTTTTACAAGGGTAACCCTGTGATTCGTCTGGTCAATGACATTAGCCATACGAATGATGTGCTCAAGATGCTCAAACCATTACCCTTGTAATATTTTTGAATTACATAGAATCCACAATTTCTGAATTCTTTTCTCAATCGCAACCTGCTGCTAATCCGGGAAATATTCGATGGGGCCGGAAATATTGCGTATACGAATCAATATTTCCAGCACATCTTCTTCCAGGACAGTTTCCAGGTTATCCAGCCTGCTAAGCTGCGAGTTATAGAAATTTATCCGCGCCTCTCTGGGATGGGTAGATTTCTGTTCTGCTGCACATCGTTCAAGCATATCCTGCCTGAAATCCGCGATAATATCCATCATTCCCTCAAAATGGGTCATCAATTGATTGGTTCGAGTATCAACTGCCATAACTTTTTCTCATCCTTTCTATCCAATCTGGCCGCGCCAGCGATAGGGCATCTTAATGATCGTTTCGGGTTCTTTGATCTCAGGAATTAGGCTCAATATCTCCTTGATCATCTGCTTTTGCAGTTCAGGCTGATTGGCCGGGCCCGCCGCAAACCCGTATGGGAAGCGAATATAGGCTGCCCGCGGCACACGCATCTGTTCAGTCAACTGCGGCTTCAACGTAGTCATAATAGTCGGAATGCCAACGCCTTCAATCGTGTTCTGAATGATCGCCAGCGTCTGGTGGCAAACCGCACAACCCGGGGTTAACAAGATAACGTCAACCCCTTCTTCCTTTAGTCTGTTTGCCACTTGAGGTGCCGTATCCGCAATCAAGTCTTTCGGATTGGCTATCCAGCCCATAAAACCATAGAAAGTTTTTGATAATGAGCCAATGACACCCTCATTCACTAGTTCATGCAGTCGAGTAATAGGATACATACAATTGATGTCCTCGTCGGCCTCACTGTGATCGTAATGGGAATCCGTGATCATCAGTTCTTTGGGATTTATATCGGATGAGAATTCGCGATATGACCAATCTCCTTCATGGGCATCGGTATCAAACGGTTTCTGTGAACGTAAATGCACACCGCAGGATGAAACCAGCCCCACTTTCCATTCATTCATCGGCTTAGAGATTTCCGTCCAATTAACAACCTTATTCGGTGTGAATACAAAATTCTCATGCCACTTGAAGACATTCTCGTGCCAGCTCTGGAACAGGCGTAGTCGTCGCTCATATTGCGCCCCTTCTTTTTTCAGGATCTCATAATTTCCAAGCATTAATTTCTCCTCTTTCAATCAACCTTTCTCTTACCACTAATCTTTTTTCATAAATGAAGAAGGAATGATCGTTCGACAAGCACAAGGATCTTTCTTTATCCAATTACATCGTTGACTTCGACAAGCTAAGTCAACAACACTTTGTAATAAAATCAAAGCCTACATTTGTCCATAGCTGGACTTGTACCAACGATGGTGTTCGGCCACTTCTTCCGCACCCAGAATGGTCGGCTCCCCTACCGCTAAAGCCAACCAATAGGTCTTGGCAACATCTTCCGCTACAATGGCGGACTTCAAGGCGCTTTCGGGGGATGGTCCGATGGTAAACACCCCATGGTTTTTCATCAAGATAGCGGTTGAATCACCAATTGAGCGTAAAATCTCGGCACCAATAGCCTCACCGCCAATTGGCGCATATAATCCCAACGGAATCCCTTCACCAAAATTTTCCGCGATGTTAGTCAAGCAAGCCGGAATGGTCTTGCCGACCGCCGCGAATGCAGTCGCGTAATTCGAATGGGTATGCACCATGCCATTCACATCCTCACGATGTTTATAAACGTAAAGGTGAGAAGCCGTATCGGACGATGGCGATAATTCCCCTTCGATCATATTTCCGTCCAGATCAACGACAACCATGTCCTTGGCCGTCATTTTTTCATAGGAAAGACCGCTGGGTTTGATCACGACATAGCCAGATTCTTTATCGCGGCCGCTTACATTCCCGCTTGTCCATTGCACCAATCCATTTTTCGGCAACTCCAAATTGCATTCATAAACGATTTTCTTTAGTTCCTCAAGCATTCTATCTATCTCCTTTAAATATCTCTAGTGAAGAGGCGATATCGCCTTCATACCCATCATGACCAAGGGCCAGATGGTAGCCCAATCCGTATTGCCCATCCAACCGCCGATCAGCCCGGAGTTTTCCGCTGCCCAGGCACTACCAAATATTTGGATAAGTCCAACAAAAAAAGAAATAACAACTACAGCTTTCCAGCCGCCAAATTTATCTGCAAAAACAGCCGTGATGGCAGCGTCGAAAAACATAGGGATAAATCCGGGGATGATAAAGATGGGCGATCTCATTAACAAAAGCCCCGCTATCCCCATGATTTGTCCCAACGCGCACACCACAAAGCCCGCCACGACTGCATTGGGTGAATACGGCGCCACAGCCATACCATCTACACCAATGATCGCGTTGGGAAGCAATTTCATCGAAATTCCCTTGAAAGATTCACTGATCTCTTTAACAAACATGCTAATGCCCAGATTGATGATGACCATGAACGCGCCAAAGCTCAGCGCCACGATGGGGATATACAATAGCCAAGCATCCGAGTCCGCCAGCACTTTCAAACGTTCCTGCCCCAGCATCAATAGCAAGGGGGTAAAGAACAGCGACATAACAATGGGAACGCTGACCTTTACATCCTTGAAATCTTCCAGCCAATTTGGGAATTTGATAGAATCAATGGATTGTTTGGGGTCGCCAATTATAGGACTAACCTTCCAGGCAATCCAATTCATCAGGTGCTGCTGGTGGGCAACTGTAAAACCCGCGTTTCCGCTGATGATCTGTGTCGGTTTGACATTCAACTGCGCACCAACCGTCCAATACAGACCGATCAACAATCCCGCGATGCCAACCGTCCATTGAAAATCAAGCTCGAAATAGTAATAGACAAGCCAGGTAAGCAATGCTGATTGTAGGAACATGACATGCCCTGTCAGAAACAGGGCATGCATCCTGGTGATCTTGTTCAAGGCCACCAGAATAATATTGACCAGAAAACCCAGCATCATGGTCACCCCCACCCAACCAAGCTTATCACCCAACGAATCCGTCACAGCCGCCAAAGTTACATATGGATCGATGATCACGCCGGTGAAAGCAAATAGTTCTGAAAGGGAGAAAATAATTGGTCGGAAAACCGCGGTCATGAGCCCTGAGCCTGCTTGCAGCAGCATTACACCGATGATCGTTTTAACCGTCCCGCTGACAACTTCAACAAACGGTTTCTTTAATGCTAAGAGTCCAATTAATGTCACCCCCCTAAAAGCAAGGAGGGTTGAGAAAAAACTGGGTTGATGTAGTTATTAAAGATGATTTCAAATTGAGTCATCATATTTTTCTACGGGTAACCCGTTTTGTTTCATGCCCTGCTTGATAAACTGCAGCGCATGCTTGATAATCGTGAGCGTATCGGGCGAATCATCATTCCACATTTCAATCAATATCGGGCCGGCAAACTGCATGTTCGCCAGGGTCTGGAAAGCACGGTCAAAATCGACCAAACCTTCGCCGAATGGAATTCTGCGTACTTGTCCTTTTTTAACATCCTTGACATGCACCGCCAAAATGTGGCCGCGGCCGAATTCCAGCTCCGATTTCACGTCCAGCTCCTGCTCGCATAAATTTCCGATATCCGGATAAACGTGAAACCAGGGAGATTTGAATTGGTTCACAAAATCCATGGCGATGCTCACCGAATTCACGTGTGTACCGTCCACATTTTCTAAGCCAAGCATGACGCCGGCTTTTTCAGCCCGCTCCAGTCCATAGTAAAGGCCTTCTGCATAAAGTTTGATGGAATCAGGCGTTTCCGGTTCGTAATAAACGTAATACCCAGCTAACTGAATGATGCGAATGCCGCATTCCGCGCCGAAATCAATGGCTTTGGCCATAATGTCAAAAGCTTGTTTGCGGACCTTTTCATCTGCGCTGCCCAAAGCAAATTTGCGGTGGGCGCTTAGGCAAATATCAAACATTGGTATAGGTGCATCATCCAGCACCTTTTTGAATTCTCGCCGCTCTGAAGTGGTCCAATCCAACCGCGCAAGTCTTTCGTCACTCTCATCAATTGATAATTCCACAAAATCAAAGCCAGCTTCGGCAGCCATTTTCAATTTTTCCTGGACAGATGTATTCAGCGGTAGCGCTTTTTCATATATTCCAAATGGGATACAATCCGATTGATATTTCATTTTTACTCAAGGTAAATTAAGACCAGGTCGCTTTGATCGCGTTCTGGAAATCCTTAGCAGCCTGAGTCGGGTTACCAGCATCACGGATAGCACGGCCGGCGACAAATGCATAAACCGGAATTCCCTTGAACACGGCAATATCATCTATTGACAATTTGCCTGTCACGGACACTTTAAATCCTTTATCGGATAAGTCCTTGACAATATCCAGGTCCTTAGATCCCCAGCTCATGCCAGCTTTTTCGGTATCGCGGCTGCGGTGGATGATGACTTGCTTAATACCCAAGGCCTGCCATTTCATGGCATTCTCCATTGTCCAGTCTTCTTGCAATTCAATTTGCACTTCGCCGCCATGCGAAAATGCTTCTTTTGCCACTACTTCCATGGTCGAAAGGGTGGCTGAACTTAGCACGGATACCCAATTCGCACCAGCTTCGAATACCATCTTCGAAATCAAGCCGCCCGCCTCTGCTATGCGCACATCCGCCAGCACCAGCCGGTCAGGATACAGCGTTTTGATAGTCTTTACTGCGCTCAACCCCTCTGCCAGGCACAGAATCGTTCCAACTTCAATAATATCTACTACCTCTGCCACCAAGCGTGTGAATTCCAATGCAGTATCAAGATCTAATGTATCCAATGCTAGTTGCAGCATCGGTTTATCGCTTTGCATGTTAATCTCCTGATTCCAAACATCTGTTATTTCGAGTTACTTGCAAGTTCCAGCAAATCTTGAATATCCAGTAATGTTTGGGCATTCTTGATCTTTTCAAAATTCTCCGGTTCCCCGCATAAAGTGCATATTTGCCGCAAGGCTTCAACATGCGCATTGTTATCAATAGCTGCCATGCAGAAAATAACATAAACCGGGTCATTGTATTCATTACCGAATTCAATCGGTTCACTCAATGTCAACAAGCTAAAGCATGTTTCCAAGACGCCTTCTTCTGGCCGCGCATGGGGAAGTGCCAGCCCTTCCCCAATCACAATATAGGGGTCAAGTTCTTCAGCAAAACGGATCATTGCGTTTACATATTTAGGTTCGGCGGCCTTTACATCAACCAGCATATTTCCACCGATACGGACAGCTTCTTTCCAATCGGTTACCGTTTGGTTCAGTAAAACCGTTTTTTCTCCTAACATATCTCTTAAATCGCGCATTTATATTCCTTCTCTTATAGATTTTTGGATAGGTAACGTTAAAGAAGAAGATTAAGAAATCTATATCAGCTCAAGAGATCTGATAATTTATTGAAATTAATTTTTTAAAAAACTAATAGTGAAACTTGGATGATGTTGAATTAGTTCTTCAGCAGTTCAGGATAGTATTCGCGCAAAGCAACTTCAACTTTTTCGCGTACTTCTTGCTTATTGATGAGATTCTTGACAACTACAATAGGCTTGTTTTTGGGTAATTCAATTCCATCCTGCAAGTGAGCAGCAATAATAATCAAGTCAACAAACTGAACCATGCTTTGTGCTTGACCTAAAGCAGTACATTCAATAGATACGTCCCTAATACCCAAATCTTCCAGAGCCGGTTCCAAACCCAAGCGAAGCACAATACTTGAACCTTGTCCATTACCACATACTGCCAAAATTTTTAACATTTAATTTTTCCTTATCAATCATTATTTTAATTTCTTAGGGGTTTTGGCGTTCCAAAACCCCTATTTTTTACGTTTTAATAATTATTCTACAATTTACCGAATCGGCGAGATGGCTTTCATGACGCTCATCATTGCCGGCCAAATCGTGGCGAAATCAGAGTTACCTTGCCAACCACCAACCAGGCCAGACATACTGGCTGCCCAGGCGCTTCCGAATATGTGGATCAAACCCACAATAATGGAAATCACGATAACAGCTTTCCATCCACCAAATTTATTGGCGAAGACAGCGGTAATGGCTGCATCGAAGAATACCGGAACGAAACCAGGAATGATCAGGATCGGGGATTTGGTTACGATCAAGGTGACCATACCAATTGCTTCACCAATCGCGCAGAAAACAAAGCCGGCGACAACGGAATTGGGGGAGTAAGGTGCAATAGCCATACCATCAACAGCAACAATAGCACCAGGCAGCAACTTCTCTGAAATACCCGTGAAGGAAACTGCCAATTCGGCCACAAACATACGAACACCGGTGAGAATGATCGTAACATACACACCGAATTTCAGATTGATCAGTAAAATGTCAATCAGGTATGTAAAGCTGAAGGTCTCATGGCCCAATGCTTGCGGTCCAAGCCAAAGCAGGACGGGGGTAAAGAAGACCAGCATGATCAAGGGAACGGAAACAACATTGTCGGAGAACATGCTCAACCAACCAGGCAGTTTGAGCTCATCAATGTTCTCTGTTTCAGGATTACCAAAGAAGTGGGCGGTCTTCCAAGCTACCCAGTTCATAAAGTGCTGCTGGTGACCGACAGTGAATCCTGCACCGCCAGTAATAATTTCTGTCGGTTTGATGCAGATTGTTGCGCCAATTGACCAATACAGACCAATTAACACAGATGAAATCAATACAGTCGGCCATTGGGGCAAAGCGAAGAAGTACCAAACCAGCCAAGTCATCAATGCTGATTGCAAGAACATAACATGTCCGGTCAGGAACAGCGCGCGAATCTTCGTGTACTTGCGCAGTGCAACCAGTAAAATGTTGACCAAGAATCCACCAACCATGACGAAGCCAATCCAGGAAAGAAGTTCCGGGATCTGTGCTTGGGCAGCCGATTGAACTGCGGGATAAGTGGTATATGGGTCAATAATAACGCCATCTATACCAAGCACGTCCTTCATACCAACGATGATCGGGCGGAAAGTACCAACAATTTCCCCTGAACCGGTTGTCAGAATCAACACGCCAACTGCTGTCTTGACAAAACCGGAGATAACGCGCGTGGCTGGTTTCTTCATAGCGATCAAACCAATAGCCGCTACGGTGCCCAGAAGCAATGCAGGCTGTGACATGAACGCACTAAAATTACTAAAAAACGTTGTAAAAGCTTCCATACTACTCTCCTAAATAATATTTTTTTCCTACCTGTAGCACCCGAACACATACCTCATAAAATGGTTTAAATTGCATGCACCTCCTAACTAAGATATTTTCGTTTTTATTTATCAAAAGCAAAATACCGGGCAGGGTTATTCACCAGAATATCTTCGATGGCTGCTTCAGATACACCTTCTTCCCGCAAACGCGGGACAAATACCTTGAGGTCATAATCGATACCCGTACCTGCACCATAAGCAATCTGGTAGGACTTCTTTCCTGAATCAGTTGCTATCGTTATGCGCTCTTGATAACCAGCTTTTATAAGTTCTTGAATTAATTCGATCCGGTAGCGATCCGGCCAATATTTCACACGGTAACCGCCATCGTAGCTGAACCCAGCGCCCAAAGCAGCAATTTTCTTGTGATACCAGGGATCCGGGATACGCTGCACGTGGCCAACCATAATGCGCTCAGGTTTGACACCCAGCGAAATGAATTTCTCCACTTGTTCCAGGGCCATGGTGCCGTGTGTTGTATGGGTATTGATCAGTGCACCAGTCTCTTTACATGCAATTGCAACAGCTTGAATTTCTTTTTCTTCAAAAGGCGTGATCATGCCATAAGATGTACCAACCTTGATGCAGCCGGCTTTGGCCTTGCTGCGTTTGACGATCGGTCCCATATAGTCATGCTCATCAATCCCTTCTTCAATTTCTGCAATCAGCAGGTCGGCAATCTGGTTGACGGAATAACGCACAACCCAATGGCAAGTCTTGTCATAAACATGGCTGGCATGAAAACCGGTTGTCATGATCAAGTGCATATCAGGAACTGCATCGTTTACTTCCAGCAATTTGACAATGTCACGACCAACGCTGACAGGGTTCATGTCAACGATCGTCTTACCGCCCAGCGCTTTAAAACGGTTTACTTCTTCTACCGCCTTTTCAACGGAAGGCAAGCGCATATCCTCGCCGTGCAGGGCAACCTCTCCCCCACCAATGCGAATTAAATGTTCGTGGGTATTGGTTACACCCATATCTTTCGGATCAATATCACCGTGGATTGTACGAATAAAAGACATAGAAATTTCCCTTCGAAAATTAATTTTTTGTAAATTGCAAACATCATTGTAATCTTTTCGGAAAATAAATCAACATATTTTCACTAACTTGAACATATGTACATAGTCCTGGGTGCCAAAAAACAGCTTCTAATCCTCAAAGATAAGCCCACAGACAAGTTTCTAGTCTGTTAGGAAGATTTCCGTTGGTTCCAGTGCTTTTCAGAGTTTATTTATACTGAGAAAATTTACAGAGACAATGAAACATCGCCGGCAGCAGGTAAAATTTACCAGAACAGGATTACGTTAACAATTATTACGTGGTCGCTAATCAAGTAAAAATGCATTTTTTTAAAATTAAGTATCACTTGCTCAATCTCTTTAACATTTGTACAGCAAGCGATATAATCAGGACAGTCTGACTAAATAAAATACCTTATTAACTCATTCCTATAGTCTTTTTGAGACGAACAGAATGATATTAACGGTAATCATTGAAAGGATTTTCACAATGCCAAACGAATATAAAGACTTGCTCTTCCAGGTTTCAAAGTTGTACTACGAACAGGGAAAGACACAAGCAGAGATTAGTCTGATCATCCATACTTCACGTCCAACCGTTTCCAGGTTGTTGAAAGAAGCGCGAGACAAAAACATCGTGGATATCCGCATTAATTATCCCTATGAAAGAGATTACCCCCTTGAAGAGGAGTTTCAAAAAAACTTCAACCTGAAAGAAGTGCGTGTCCTAAAATCCTACGGTCAAACTAGTGAAGAAGTTCGTAAAGGATTGGGATTTTTCGCAGCTGATTATTTCGATTCAACCGTTAAGGACGGTGACATCGTAGCTTGCTCCTACGGCAGGACTGTTGCCAGTACCATTCAAGCCCTTCACCCAGAACGCAAATTGAACATCACTGTCGTGCAAATGATTGGCGCCCTGGGTGTCGAAAATCCCTTCATCGATGGGCCCGACCTGGTGCGCCAGCTGGGGGATAAATACAGCGGTAATTATCGCTATTTACTGGCTCCCCTGGTTGTCAGCGACGAGAACGCCAGAGAATCGCTGGTCAGCCAGGTTCGTATTCAAGATACCCTCAAGTTAACTCTTTCAGCCCGTATCGGCCTGGGTGGTATCGGCGGCATGAACGAAAGCACACCCAGCCCTATCTGGACGAATTACATTTCCACACCCGAATGGGAAGAGCTGCGCAAACTGGGTGCCATTGGTCACATGGGTGCCTATTTCTATAACGAAGCCGGGGAAATCATCGACGCGGAGATTAACAAACGCGTGATCGGCATGGGGCTGGACCATCAAAAAGAAATTCCTCACATGATCGCCGTTGCCGGAGGGGAAAGCAAAGCACTTTCCATTCGTGCCGCTTTACTGGGTAAATACTTGAATGTACTAGTCACAGATGATTCTGCCGCAAAATACATCCTGAATTTGAAATAAGAATCAGTATTATCCCTAGAACGCTAATGCCCCCATAGGGTAAAAGCCTAAAACACCAGCCAGTGTATTTAAACGCTGGCTTTCACTTTCATACAAACCATATTGCATCAATCGCTTTTCCCCTAAATGACGTCCTACTGGTTTCATCGCAAGCGGCGTCAGCTGCGTGGCGATCTTAGCTGTTGAAATTTATGTTGGTAAAGAATTCCCGTTCATTCCTTCTGAAATTTTATTCTCTCCATACTTGTGATTGTTCTCTCAAGAGAGTGCTCATCGATTCTCCAAAGAAAAGTTATGTGATCGACATTTGTAAGTAAAAAAAAAGCTGTTGACTTCATAAGCAGCCAACAGCATAATCATTAGTTTTAATGATCAATGTTCGTCATTAGGCCACATAGGCACCACGCGCTCATGGCATGGCTCCTGGCTGCGGTCAACCGTCCAAGCATAGACTTCTTCCAATGGGGGCATATCCATTTTCAGGGAATCAAAATAAGCTACCATCAAGCGTGCCGCGCGCGCAATCAGACAACCGCAGATTGAAGGCGCTTCCGGTCCAGGCTCGTCCCGCCGCAACAAAGTGCAGTTGGAGGTGCCGAAATTCTCCAGATAAATTCGCCAGTACATCCGTACCACGGAAGAGGCTAATTTGGGATCCTCGTCCGTTTTGAGCCGGCCATAGATCGCGCCCGCTAGAGCGACGCCCACAGTCAGTCCGCCACAATGACTGCTTGTGGAGCCGCTAATTCCACCCCGAAAAGGCATGATGATGCGTAACACATCATCACTCAATGCCCGCTCCGGCAACACATACGGCCATACAGCCCGAATCAGGCTCTCTGAGCAATGAAATCCCTGCTCTTTGAATGCCAATGCATCCTCCCCTACTTGCTTAATACGTTCGCTGGATACTTTATCGTAGTCAATTTTCCACATTGTTCAATCCTTAATTAAATTTGTTTATTTTTCAAACCATCTCATCTGGATTTTATATTTCATCACTTGATTTCATAGGTACCACTTGTTCGTGGCAGGGTTCGTTATGCCTGTCCACTTTCCAGGAATGGATTTCCTCGATGGAAGGCTTCTCTTTTTCAACAGCATCCATCAGGGAAGTAATTAGAACAGCCGATCGTACCATGATGCAGCCACAGCGCGTATCAGCTTCCGGCCCTGGATCCCCGCTGCGCAATAAGGTGCATTGGGATGTTTCAAATTCATTCAGGAAGTGCTGCCAATATTTTCTAGCGATGGATGTGGCTAATTTGCCATCCCCCTGAAGATCCACCCGCCCATAACGCGCTCCAATCATCAGAATGCCGACCGTCAACCCGCCGCAATGGCTACTCATGCTGGCCGCCATCCCGCCGCGCAAAGGCATAATCATCTTGATGATCTCATCCGTAAGCACTTTTTCCGGCATGATAAAAGGCCAAACACCCCGTAAGATGGTCTCCGAGCAATGGTAACCTTCCAAATGTAGTTGGTTGGTTTTTTCAGCAACTTCTCTCAATCGATCGTTATTTGCCTTACTGCTGATGACGGATTGCATCATTAGAATCTCCTTTTTCATAAAGGGTTCTCAAGTTTATTCGCATTCTGATTCGTTTATCACAGATAAAATCGACGTGATTTTACCAGTTAACGAATATGCTTTTTTACATCTGGACAAGCTTCACAATTGTTCAAGATTTTCTAAAAACAATCTCATGTAGAATATGCTCATTCGGAAACTTCAAATACGCCAAAATAGTAAAATCGGAGTGTTCAAATATGGTATATGATCATATCAAAGGGATTTTCAGCCCCGTACTTACATCTTTTGATAAAGATGGAGCGGTATATAACCAGGGCTGCAAGAATATCCTGGATTTTGAGTTGCCATATGTGAATGGCTTCTTTGTGTGCGGAAGCTACGGTTTGGGTTCATTGATGAGCATCGATGAACGCAAGCATGTGTTGGAATTGATGGCAGGGCACATCAACGGCAGCCGGCCGCTGATCGTGCATGTTGGTACACCTGCCACCCACACCACGGTTGAGCTGGCCAAACACGCGCAAAGCGTGGGCGTTGATGCCATCGCCGTGATGCCACCCTTCTTTTATCGCCACAATCCGGAGAATATCCTAGCCCATTTTCAGGCAGTGCTAGATGCAGTTGATACCCCTGTTCTTATCTATGATTATCCCAGCCTGAGCAACAATCCCGTCAATCTCAAGTTGTTGGAACAATTGGCAGATTTGGGCGTTGTTGGTGTGAAGTACACCAGCAGCGACTTTCCCGACTTCCTGATCAAGATGGCCAACCTTCCATACGAGAAATTCACCTTCATGATTGGCACAGAAGCTCTGCTGCTTGCCGCCTTATCGCATGGCGCCCAAGCCTGCGTCACCGGAATGGCTAACAGCCTGCCGCATCATCTAGCCAGACTCTACCAGGCTATTCTTAAGGGAAATCATGAGCAAGCGTGTAAATTGCAGCAAACCACCAACAAGGCACGCGCCATCATCAAACGCGCCCCGGGCATTGTTTCCGCATACGCTCTGATGCACTACCAAGGCATCAATGCCGGCTATCCCAGATTACCATTTTTAGTTCTAAAACAAGAAGATATTAAGTCCGAAATCAAAGATTTAGAAGAATTGGGATTGCTACCTGAGGAGGAAATAAATTAACTATTCTCTCCTTGGCAAAGAAAATGATTGCCTTTCGGCACATACAGGTTCCGGTCAATTGATCGCAGAGTTCCCCGGACTGTTCGTCTGCACGCCCAGAGGGGACAGGCAGGCAAATCTCTGCGGGGGCGCCATGTTTTTAGACACAGACCGAAGAAACCCTGCTCTGCCGGTCTCACAATGCAGTGAAGGGACAAAATTGTGTATATTACGATTGGTTCGCCGCTTCAAAAAAAAAGGGGTTACCAATAATCAAACTGAATTTTGCTCTAGCACGCGTATGATCTGAAGCAGTGTTTGGTTGAATGGGGTTGGCACAGCATGCAGCTTGCCAAGTTCTACCACTTTTCCACCAAAGATTTCCACCTCGGTTTTTCGGCCTGCTTCAATATCCTGCAGCATGGACGTTTTACCCTGGGGTGACAAACCATGTAGGAAGGGATACCATTCATCGATATCGCGTTCGGTCAAATTGATGCCCTGTGCCGTTGCTAAAGCAATGACCTCTCGCATCAAGGCTTCCATCAGCTCTTGTGCGTTTGTATTGTTGTGAAAGATGCCATAGGGTGCCCGCATCACGGCTGAGGCTTGATTCATGCCCACATTGATCATGAACTTCCACCACATGATTCTGAGCATATCTTCAGGAGTTTCGTATTGAATCCCCGCACGCTCAAATGCCTTTTGCACCTTGCGAACTTTTTGACTGAGTTCCGCATTATTCAGCTCACCAAAATAGTGTTTCCCAGGGTTGGTGTAGGTCATTTGATTCCCCTGGCGCAGTGCATCGATACCGACTGAAATTCCATGCAATACCTTATCCATCCCAAAGATCGATCCGATGCATTCCTCGCTCTCCAACCCATTCATGAACGAGACGAAAATCGTGTCATCCCCAACCAGTTTTTCTAAACCCTGGAGCGCTTCTTCAAGATGATACTGCTTCAGAGCGACGATAATCAGATCCATAGGCTCCTGTGAATGATCCGGGTCGAGCACGGGAATTGGATAATGTTTTCCATTGATTTCTAGCCCATCTCTCTGAAGTTTTTCGAGCCGTGATCCTTTAGCGATCAGAACAGTCGAGAACTCAGGGGTGTCGTAAAACCTACCGGCAAAATAGGATCCTAAAGCTCCAGCCCCAAGGACAGCCACTCGTTGTATTTCTCTCATTTTAGATCCCTTCTGCGATGCAACTTTATATATAGTTTAACGTTGATTTGACCGTTACTATTTCATGTTAATAGTGAGTAAATTGCGTAATATTTTAGCATCTATTCTTTTGATTTTTCTTATTAGCGAATCTCTGCGGGGTGCCTGATTTTTAAGAATCCCGATTATTTCTTTCCCGGCAAAGCCAGAAATTCCGCATCCCGCAATTTCGTCTATCGCTGTACAATTATGCATAAATCACAATTGCTCATATCGGAGGGAAATCCCGTGACGCAATATGAATATAAGGTACTCAAAGTTCCACATATCCAGCAAACCTACTATTGCAGCTTTATGGCCGGGTTCGGCTGGCAAGTGCAAAACATCCAGGAGAGTGTTGACCGGGTGGTCAATCGCTCTATGGGTTTCTCCCAAAACACGAACTATGGCTCCATGAACGCCAATACATACTTTCACCCCCATACCAACAGCGCCAGCACGTATGGTTATTCCCGTAATCACGGCTGGGGCAGCCAGATGAACATGGAAGTCACAGACGTGGAAAGCAGCTTGACCATCACATTTTTCCGCGATGTGAACATCTCCTACCGCCACGAGCTTCAGCAAGTGGAAAACCGTTTCTTTACAGCTACACCGGCTTATCT
>DHVJ01000058.1 GCA_002412595.1 Anaerolineaceae bacterium UBA5211 | reverse complement strand
AGGTCGGTGAAGGGTTTCATCAATTGCACACCGTCTTCCATTCCGGCCAGGCCTTCATCGACCTTTAAGATGGGTACGATGCCTTTTTTCTCCCATAGATAATCGGCAGTGGGCTGTCCCATCACGCTGCGGTTCATGGTGTTCTTAAACAAGATCGCGCCTAAAATGTGATCAGAAGTAAATGCGGGGCTGGTTATAATGCGTGTTCGCATTTCGTGCACCAGGTCAAACATTTCGTCGTCATTTGAATAGCTGTCTTCCTGGATGCCATAGCTAAGCAGGGCTTTCGGTGTGCTGCCGCCGCTTTGGTCCAATGCCGCGATAAAGCCCTTGTCCGAATGCATGCGTTCCGTTTGTTTTGTATTCATAATCAACATCCTTTCGCCTTCGTTGAAAAATTCGACATTTAATTTCATTTTAATTATAGATAGGTTCGCTGGTTGGAATTGATAGATTCGTGTAAGAAAAACGAAATACCGCTTTCTAATGGGGTAAAAAGCCAGGGCGATTTTCCGGCTGGGGGTAAAATAAACCTCTTGACGTTTACACTGCCTTGGACCTGAATAATAAGAAGATCTATTGGAGAAATTTATGAACCTAGCACCAACCCAAGACTCGGCGGTTATTTTGCGGGTTGAGAATTTGGGTTACGAATCGGACGGTAAGACTATCCTGAAGGATATTTCCTTCGACTTATCCAGAGGGGAACATTTAGCTATCGTAGGCAGCAGCGGCAGCGGAAAATCAACCCTGTTAAGGCTGCTCAATCGCTTGCTTGAACCCAGCCGCGGAACAGTGTACTTTGGTGGCCAGGATTATAAGGAAATTCCACCGCGCGAGCTGCGCCGCAAGATTGGCTTGATCCTGCAGCAGCCCTATCTCTTCCCCGGAATGGTGGCCGACAACCTGCGCTTTGGTCCCGCCCAGAGAGGGGAGACTATTTCCGACGAGGCCATCGCGGAACTGCTGGCCAACGTGGACCTGCCGGACTTTGCCGCGCGCGATGTGGCTAATCTGTCCGGCGGCGAAGCGCAGCGCGTGTCTATCGCGCGCACGCTGGCCAATTCCCCTGAGATATTGTTGATGGACGAGCCTACCTCCTCGCTGGATGAGGAATCCCGCCAGCAGGTGGAAAAACTGGTGTGCGGCATTGCCCAGCGTCAGGAGTTGACATTCATTATTGTCACCCATGATATGGAACAAGCCGGGCGTTTAGCCGATAAGGCCCTGGTGCTGGAGCAGGGCAGGATCCAACGTTACGGGAAAGTAGAGGAAATCCTCCATGTTAAATAACCTCTTCAGCAATCAAATTGTTTTAGGCCTTGTTCAAGCTGCGATAGCGTTTACGCTGGCGTTAGTGGTGGTATTGATTGCCAACCGGCGCGGTATCCACATCGAAAAGGAAGTGATCGTCAGCCTGCTGCGCGGCATTGTGCAGATCACAGCCGTCGGTTCTGTTTTACTGGCGCTGCTGAAAAGCCCAAACTGGGTGGGGATCCCTATTTTACTGGGGATGTTCTTCGCGGCCGGCAGAACGGCTGCCCGCCGGGCACAGGGTGTGAATGGTGCTTTTAACGCATCTTTTTATGGCATCGCACTCGCTTCCGGCATCGTGATTGGTGTGATGAGCTGGTTGGGCGTAATTGAATACAAAATTATGTCCTTGGTGCCGGTCGGCAGCATGGTCATTTCAGCTGCTATGAACTCGAATGCCCTGGCGCTGAACCGCTTCAAAGCTGAAATCACTGCGCACATCGGGCTGATCGAAACGGCCCTCTCATTGGGTGCTTCGCCGGAAGAGACAGTCAGACCTTACGTGCAGGCTGCCATCCAGGCCAGCTTGATCCCGAGGATTGATGCATTGCGTACATTAGGGATTGTCTGGATTCCGGGCTTGATGACTGGTATGATCCTGGCCGGTTCCGACCCGGTTTATGCTGCCATTTACCAGTTCGTAGTGATGGGCATGATCTTCGCCACCGCCGGGTTATCTGCCATGATCACCATGGCATTCATCCAAAAGCAGGTCTTCTCGCCCGCGGAACAATTACTGATCGTTTCTGCTCAACAGAACGGGAATTCCGATAAGAAAAATAATTCCTGATCGGTGCGGGATTCCCCAAAAAGACCTCTGGATGTTTAAGTGAAGCAAGCTGCAAGCACGCCTTGTTATAATGAGCGTGTCAGAGCAGCTTGACGCAAGAAAAAGTTTAGATAAGAGATAAGTGAGATAGCTAAGAAAAGCAGCTTAAATAACTCGAATAACGCCGGTAACGTGCAAGATACCTCACAACTTTTTGGTTGGAGAAGAATTTTGTAGGCACATAATAAGGTTGAGTCGCTAAGGAAAATATATGTCTGAGGAACAGCGTGGAAGCTTTGAAAGCATAACCTCTGATCAGAGTATGATGTCCGTTTTAAGAAATGCTGCTCGCCAGGCAGGTGATCTACTTCACGTGGATGCCAGCATCATTTTCCTTCCGGTTGGTAAGAAATTCACGGTGGCCGTATCTTATGGGTGCGAAGCGAGACATATAGTGATCGATGTAAAGGGTACGGCTATAGAGGCTTTACAAGATGATAAACCCTCAATCAGGTGGAATAGGGGGGACTCATGCACGGACCGAGAATTGGGCGGAATCCTTGAAAGTCTGGAATTAGATAACGGACTTCTCGTTCCACTTCTAGAGAACGGCAAGCTGTTAGGAATTTGGCTGGTTGCCACACATGCTGAAAACACTATTAGCGAAACCGCTGAGCTGGTTCTACACACTCTGGCACAAAATATCATCCTGACGAAAGAAAATCTATTTCTCTCTGCCGAGAATCTTTACTATCATCACGAAACGGAAGCTTTATACAAGATCAGCACCGAGGTCTCTCAACTCCGGGATATCGACCAGGTACTTGAGGTAATTGTTGAAATGGCATGTAATCTTCTTAATGCAGAAATCAGTTATCTTGCACTTGCTGACGCTGATGCTCAGATGATTCGCGTCCGTGTAACGCATGGTACACGAGGCGATGCTTTAAGGAGTTTGACCCATAAATACGGTGAGGGAGTAGGTGGTACTGTAGCGGTCACAGGAATGCCAGTGATCGTGAATAATTATCCGCAAGGTAAATGGCCAAAACCACCTGGTATTCCTGAACTGGTGGCTACAGAGGATATCATTTCATCTCTCTGCGTGCCCATGAGCACTCGGAGGGGGTTGGTAGGGGTATTATATGCCGCAAGTCGCCATGAGGCCGCTTTTAATCAGTCTCACCTTGAACTTTTGCAATCTTTGGGGACTCAAGCAGCTATTGCTATAGAAAATGCCCGTCTTTATGACGAGCAGAAAGCTTCAGCCGAATCGCTAAGGACAGGGATAACCACCAACGAACGGCTTCTGAATTTGGTTCTTGATAACCAGGGTTTGCAGGGAATTGCCGATACGCTTTCGGACCTTGTTCAATGTCCTATTCTCGTAGAGAACAGCCGGTTCCGCACACTCTGTCTGTCTTTCCATGGCGTCCCAGAAGCAGACCGGACTGAAATTCAACCCTTTCAGGATTCTTCTATCAATTTCTGGCATAATCCAGAATTACGCGAAAGCCTGGAGGTATTGCAGAATACACGGCATAGTCTTCGCGTACCGCAAAACCCGCCACTAGGGAACCATCATTCCCGCATCATTGTGCCCATTGTGGCAGGTGAGGAACTTGTGGGTTATGTATCTGTGCTGGAAGCTGATCCGCCCTTAAATGAGCAAAAATATTCAACGGTTGAGCAAGCTTCTATAGTCTTTGCCCTTGAATTCGTGAAGGAGGAGGCGGCTCGTACTAACCTGATCCAGCATGTCATTGCTGCCCAAGAAGAAGAGCGTAAACGAATCGCCCGGGAATTGCATGATGAAACTAGCCAGGCCCTTACTGCTCTGATGGTCGGTCTCGACACTACCAATCTGGCACTAACTGCCAACCCTCGGGAGGTAGCCAGCCGTTTGAGTGCGACTAAATCGATCACAGAGGGATTGTTGAAGGATATTCAGCGCATCATTACTGATCTGCGGCCCTCTTTACTGGATGATCTAGGGTTGGTGCCTGCCATCGCTTGGTACGGCGAACAAAGGCTCAAACCCTTGGGTATCGTCTTGAATTTGGAGGGAAATGCTTTAGAGAATCGATTGCCATCTAGCATGGAAACTGCTCTCTTCCGCATAGTTCAGGAAGCGATCACTAATATCATTCGTCATGCGCACGCTTCAGTAGTATCAGTGCACCTGGACCTTCAAGATAATAATTTGATCTTACAAATAGCTGACAATGGTCAGGGATTTGATCCCCAGATAATACACTCGCCTAATTCGTTGGGTAAAGCTCTTGGCTTGTGGGGTATCCAGGAGCGGATTCGTATCCTTGAAGGCGAATTCGATTTACAGACAGCACCTGGCAAAGGTACTACCATTACTGTACGTGTGCCTATGCCTTAGAGGAAATAAGATGCCAAAAATACGCATACTCCTGGTTGACGATCATGCTATTCTGCGTGAGGGCTTACGCGCTCTTTTATGTTACTACGATGACATGGAAGTAGTTGGTGAAGCACAGAATGGAGTTGAAGCATTAAGTCGCATAGATGAACTGTCACCTGCTGTGGTTGTTATGGATGTTGCGATGCCAGTCATGGGTGGTATCGAAGCCACCCGTTTGATCCATCAAACACATCCAGAGGTTCACGTTCTCGTTCTTACCCAGTATGATGATTGGCGTTATATTCAGCCAATATTACAAGCTGGCGCGTCTGGATACGTGACTAAACGTGCGTTGGGGACCGACCTGATCACTGCTTTGAGGACAGTAAGCCGGGGTGAAACCTTTCTACAACCTAATGTTGCCTCTACGATAGCAGAACAAATCCGTCAACAGGCAGAGCCTGCGGCCATAGCAACTGAGTCTCTTACCCCCAGGGAACAAGAGATTCTTAATTACATTGCGCTTGGTAAAACCAATTCACAAATCGCGATGACGCTCACTCTGAGCGTAAAGACGGTGGAATGGCACCGTACCAACTTGATGAGTAAGTTAAATGTACACAGCGTTGCAGAGCTAGTACGCTATGCCCTGCAGCATAATCTGATTGACGAAGAATAGTGAGAAAACCTGAGCTCTGCTTCATCAGCAGAGCTCTTTTTAACCCCAGGTAAACACCTTGGTAACGCCCAGGAATTTACCTGTTCTTTTGTAAACCCAAAGGTGATATTTTATTTTTATAGCATGTTATGTCCAATTTTTTGCTTTATATTCCACTTTACGTGGATATTGTCCCTGCTATGGTAACAGAAATCTTTTTGTCAAACAATTAGCGGCACTGTTTGTCAGCCAGAGAAAGCTTGGCATTTGGAATTGGCTGCGGATAGAGCGTTCTACTCATTCAGTAAAGTTTTACTTATTCTGTTGAAAAAATAGATACAGCAGACTTTAGAAGGGAGAAAAAAGAATTTCGCAAAAAGAAAACAAAATACAGAAACGTTTGGCTTTTAAAAAATAAAAAAAGTAGTAATCAAGAATAAGGAGAAAAAATGGGTAAATGGGCACGAGGAGTGTCAATTATTGGTGCGGCTTATACTCCCTTCGGAAACGTATTGGAGACTCCTGCGATTAAAGGCATGACCTATCAGGATCTTATCTCTTGGGCCGCGTTAGAGGCGTTACAAAATGCTGGAATAACGCCTAATGATGTTGATTCACTGGCAGTAGCCAACTTTCAGTCCGAGACCATTAAGGCGCACTCACTTAATACAGTGATGGCCGAATGGCTTGGTATAAAGACAAAACCGTCCATCACATTTGAGACCGCCTGTGCAAGCGGCGCTGCTGGTCTTAGGATGGCAGGGTCAATGATCGCTTCGGGAATGGACGATATTGTATTGCTGGTAGGAACTGAAATCTTCAACAGCGTTGTGGATGATGATCTGGAGGAGTATCGTAAACAACCGGCGGTACGCGTTCCGCTAGATCGTAATATATGGCAAGATTTTGTGACTTATGGTTTCGACCAAGCATACGTTCTTCCCATCGATTTTGATGTGTCTTCATCAATGTATGCATTTCCGATGCAGGCGTATGCCAAGAAGTATGGTCTGACTCCCGATCAATTGGATGATGCCTTAAATGCTACCGTTGTCAACAATAGGCGCAATGCAGCCAAAAACCCGCGGGCATGGTTGCGTGAAGAAATCTCTGTCGAAGCAAAAAATGCTGGTTTTTCCAGTGAACAAGAATATCTGAAGTCCAAATACAATCCTTTTGTATGCTGGCCGCTTCGCTCTTTACAGATGGCAAAAATGGCAGATGGCGCTTCAGCTCTCGTATTGTGCGCATCGGACAAAGCAAAGAAGTACAGTAAGAATCCCATAGAGTTGACTGGCGTGGGACATGCAGCCGGATATTATTATGAGCCTGATTCGATTAATCTATCCTCAGAGATGGCAGCATTTGACCAAGCTTACAAGATGTCTGGGATAAATCCCAAAGACATTGAATATTTAGGCCTGCATGATTGTTGTACGCATACGCATATCACCGTATCCGAGATGGCAGGATATTTTGCTCCTGGAGAAGCCTGGAAGGCTGTTCTTGAAGGGCGGACTGCCTTTGATGGTGACAAACCGATTAACACAGGTGGTGGGTGTTCTTCGATGGGAAATGTTGGTCCGACCTCCGGTATCGCCGAAATAGGTGAAGCCTTTATGCAGATGAGAGGTGAGTGCGGAGATCGTCAAATGAAAAATCCCCCCAAAGTGTCAGTGTGTCATGCTTTAGGTGGTGGACCAAACTTCGGTGTCACAGTTTTAGAGAAAAAGGACTAACCATGGATACTCACGAACGCTATGTTGATAAATTTTATAACTACCTGGCCGAAGGCAAATTAATGGGGCAAAAGTGTGATGATTGCGGCGCATATACGCTATTCCCTGTTCCGGTTTGCAATAAATGCAAGGGGACGCATTTATCGTGGACACAACTCAGCGGGGAGGGAAAAGTATTGTTTGTGTCGGTTTGCAAATATCCGCCAGTGCGATTTGCAAAATTTGCTCCCTGTGGCTTTGGATCAATCCAATTAAAGGAAGGCCCAGTATTTTTTGGGATTGTCGATGGAGTTGACCTCAAAGACCCAGTCAATAATTTTAATCGCTTACCAATTGATGCAGACATCGTGATCCGGGATATAGCGGGTAACCACATACCCACAGCCAAAGTTCGGTAAGATATCTGCAAATACTGATAGGCAATTTCATCAGATTCTTTTACTAAAACGCTCATTAATTTGAGATGGTTACAATGATTGGCGGGGAGCTGCGTTTGGCTGCCCGCCAACATTCTGAGAATTTTTAGATAGTTTAAAACACAAGATGCCAAGTAACTGGAGGAATATGCAATGGATTACGGGATGAAGAATAAAGTAGTTCTCCTTTCGGGTGGCGGTGGCGGAACCGGAAGACACGCTTCAACCCTTTTTGCCAAAGAAGGCGTGAAGGTTGTCGTAGCGGATATCAATGAAACTGCCGGGAAAGAATCGGTAGAACTGGCCAAACAAGCTGGTGGCGAGGCTGCTTTTGTTAAATGCGATGTGTTACACGAAGAAGAAGTTGCAGGGGCTGTCCAATTTGCCCTCGATCAATATGGCCGCCTGGATTATGCGGTGAATATTGTCGGCTTAAACGACAAATTTACTGGTATTACCGAACTGACCAAAGAAAATTTCGATTATGAAATAGATATCACTCTACGTAGCACCTTCTATTCCATGAAATTTGAAATCCCTGCCATGATTAAGAGCGGTGGGGGATCCATCATCAATGTAGGTTCAACTGCTTCTATCGTGGGTGTGCTTGCTCATGGAGCCTATACGGCCGCAGAATATGGCCTGGTCGGTATGACGAAATCAGCAGCGTTGGACTATGCCAAGCAGGGAATCCGCACCAATCTCGTTTGCCCAGGCGTAATGCTATCGGACGTTTTGCAGAAGCGTTTGGAAGCAGATTCACACTTTGGCGATAAACTTTTGGCTGATATTCCCTTGGGTAAATTCACCAGTCAAGAGGATGTTGCTGCAGTGTACGTCTTCTTGTGCTCCAAATACGCCGCAAGCATCACGGGCGCAGTAATCCCTATGGACGGCGGAAGGTCGGATTAATCCAGACTGAGTGTGTTTGTCAGATACCAAATTTTCGCTTTTACTGAATCATGAACTGAAGATTAAGAATGAAGAATACCTGTAATTCAGGTATTGCTGTAAATTATATTGCATAAAAAGAAAGACACTTATCTATGAGTCTAATTGATCAACTAGCCAAGAAAATTAAAAGTGCTTCGATGAAAATCGTATTTCCTGAGGGAGAGGAGATTAAGATAATCCAAGCAGCAAATTTAATTTATGAAAAGGGGATTGCCACTCCAATCCTGTTAGGTTCAGCCGAAAGGATAATGTCACTTGCTGCTCAAGCTGATATTAACTTATCCAAACTGTGCATCATCGATCCATCTACCTCATCGCAATTAGATCGTTATACTGATATTTATAGTCAGGAAAGAGAATTCCCTAGAAAAGCTGCCCATAAAATTCTTCAAGCGAATCTTGGTTTTGGAGCCATGATGGTAAAAATGGGTGATGCGGATGCAATGATAGGAGGAATCTCACACCCCACAGATGAAGTAATTATGATAAGCCAACTCATTATTGGGATGGCTGAAGGTATTTCAATTCCCTCTAGTTTTATGGTATTTGACATCCCTGGTTATCAAGGTGAGGAAGGGAACCTATTAGTCATGGCGGATCCTGCCATCAACCCAGAGCCAACCTCGGAAGAGTTAGCAGATATCGCGATCTCAACAGCAAAAAACGTTCACGCAATCTTGGATTGGGAACCACGTGTGGCGATGCTTTCGTTCTCAACACACGGAAGTGCTACTCATCCTCTGGCAGATAAAGTTATTAGAGCTGTAGAAATTATTCATGATCGCGAACCATCACTCCTTGTTGACGGTGAATTGCAATTGGATGCGGCAATCGTACCTGAGGTGGCGAAGAGAAAAGTGAAAGGGGAGAGTAAAGTTGCTGGAAGGGCCAATATCTTGATCTTCCCTGATCTGAATTCAGCAAATATCGGATGTAAACTGATTCAAAGACTAGCAAAAGCCGAAGCATACGGAACAATTTTACAAGGGTTTGCATTGCCAGTCAGTGATTTGTCTCGGGGAGCAACAATAGAGGATATCTTTGGTGTAGCTACAATATTGGCTGTACGGGGGAAATCAGCATGAAAGTCTTAGTGATCAATTGTGGTAGCTCATCCATTAAATATCAGGTATATGATTTCATGCTCAAGAGGGTCCTTGAGAAAGGCGTGCTTGCTCGGATCGGTGAGCGTGATTCTTTACTCAGGTTTGAATTTGATGGAAAAGAAACTTCTCTGCTTTGTTCAATTCCTTCGCACAAAGAAGGGTTTGAATTGATTTTTCGAGTCCTTACTGATTCAAAAGAGGGCGTAATAAAAGATTTGTCAGAAATCTATGCCGTAGGACACCGCATAGCACATGGTGGTACCCAGTTTTCGAAATCAACGCTGATTACCAATGAGACGATCCGCCAGATTGAAAAAAACATCCCGCTCGCGCCCCTTCATAACCCAATGAACTTATTGGGAATCCAAATTACAAAACAACTCCTTCCACACGCCAAACAAGTAGCTGTATTTGACACTGCTTTCCACCACACATTGCCTTTAAAGGTCCGAGTTTTCCCTATTCCTTATAAGTATTATCAGGATTACGGCATACAAAGAGGCGGGTTCCACAGCCAATCCTACCGGTATGTCCTCCCAAGAGCGGCGAAATTAGTTGATCGACCCCTTGAGGAACTAAAGATGATCGTTTGTCACCTAGGAAATGGATGCACGGCTACAGCCTTCGATGGCGGAAAATCTGTTGATACCAGTCTGGGCTTTTCCACTTTTGCAGGTTTGATGATGGGAACGCGCCCGGGAGATTTCGATCCAGGATTGATATTTTACCTTAACCGTGAATTAGGGATGAACCTTGACGATATGGAGAAGATGCTCTACAAGGAAAGTGGCTTGTTGGGTATTTCAGGAGTCAGTGGTGATATGAGGGAAGTATTAGACCATGCAGCACATGGAGATCAGAGGTGCCAGCTTGCGGTCGATATGTACACCTATCGGGTAAAAAAGACAATTGGCGCATTTATGGCTGCTTTAGGCCGCTTGGATGTTTTAGTTTTTACTGCTGGAATTGGTGAAAATTCACCCGAGATACGAAAAATGATTTGTGAAGGGTTAGAAAGTCTGGGAATAGAGATTGATCCGGATCAAAATTGTACGGCTACAAGAGAAGAAAAGATCATCAGCAAAACAAATTCGAAGGTAAAAGTATTGGTTGTTCCTACTAATGAGGAGCAGGTTATCATTGAAGACACTATCAGGTTAGCTGGTCTTGAAGAAATGGCACCTTTTTCAGAAGAAAATAATTTAACTATAAGGAGTTTACGATAATGACAACTGAACAAAGAGTAATCGAAGTGTTTGCTACTGTATTTAAAAAAGAAGGGAGTGAGCTTTCTAGAGACACTAATTTAGTGAAAGACTTACAGGCGAAATCAATGAATATGATTGAGCTTCAGGCCGTCCTAGAGAGCGAGTTCGAAATTGAACTGCCACTCGATGGGGTTATGCGAGCTAAAACAATCGGTGATTTCTTTGACATTGTGAACGGAAATATCTGATTTAGCACAAAACTGTCACGATCTGCTACTCAAGCGTGCTTTCATCCTCCTGGAACCTGAAGGGTAATAGTTCCCCAGTACACCAGTAGATTTTCTTGCGCCTGTAATTCGTCTTTTGAGAATATGGCGAGGGTACAAACAAAATTATATTTACCTGTGCCAATGAGTTCTGGGTCTTTCCACTATAACCAAAAATTAGGACCGCCTGCAAATTGGCATGAGAGACCTTAATTTACTCAGGGAGGAGGAGGATCGAACGCTTGAGAGGATCGATAGCTTGTGGATAAGTTAACACGCTGGGCATAGCAGGAAATTAAGATTGTCAATCACCAATATTAATTTCGAAACATACGTCAGGAGATCAAAATGGTTCAACAATCTATTGCAAGTGAACTGCCAGTTCTTCCAACCGTAAAACTAAAAATTAATTGGCCCCATTTGTCCAGAGCTTATAATCTTTGTGGACCGGTAACACAAATCATTTTGGCATGAATTTTTTCAGGGTTGGCGGTTGTTTTTAGGTTTCAATCTTCCCGAAAACCCGGCACTCATGATCTTTTTAATTTTTAAAAGCCTCAGGAGGTGAGGATGGGGATAGGTATTGGTGTAGATATCATCGCTCTCAGCAGAATAAAAGATGCTATAGAAACTTCAGGGGATGTGTTTCTAAATAAGGTTTTCACAAATTGGGAGAGGGAACGAGCTCAATCTCATCCTAACCCAGACGCGTATTTTGCCATGACCTTCGCTGGGAAGGAAGCTATCTTTAAACTGTTTCACATCGGATGGGAAGCTGGAGTAAAGCTCACTGAAATAGAGATTAGGGAAGGTCCGCATGGAGAACCTATCCCCACCCTCTCAGGAGTTTTTGCCAGGATTGCGAAAGATAAAAATGTGACCGAAATTGTAATAAGTTTGTCTTATGATACAGATTACGCCATTGGTGTCGCATCAATGCAATGACTTCTTCCTTTTGGGATCGACTGTTCCGTTCCAACCGGCTCTGTTCCTCTTCCGTTAATTATGGAATATCATTCTGTAACATTTTCTTTTGAGGCATTACGTAGCCGAATTGGTATATGTTTTGGGAAAAACCTACCGAAATTGATATATTGCCGTTGATCCTCTGGCAGCCAAACAAGTGTTCAACTCTGGCCTGCCCCTTTCAATCGTTTCTTTGGATGGCTCGGATGATTTCATCATCAGCCGGGAGGACTACAACTAAAAGTGAAAGCGGTATGCCTTTTATGGGCATGCCGCTTTTTTAACGCTTTAGCGGGTTAAGGACGGGACGTCCGAAACAAAAAAACACCCGCTATGCGGGTGGAAGATAAAGGGTTAAACCGAGAATGACTTAATAATATGGCGCACAAATGAAATAGAAACAAGGAAAAAGAAACAGAAGAAACACAATAGAAGATCAACAACCCAAAGCAGGAAAAAAAATGAAATTGTCTTTGCGAGATTTACGTTAGTAAATCGATCGCGCAGCATTCCTTAGGGGAAAGCAATCTCAGCTGTCGGAAAAGAAGAATACACAGAAGAGGGAAGTAATGAAGGAATCGCATAAATATAAGCAGGGAGAGAAGTAGCTCAGGGAGGAATGCGATGACGAAGGCAAAATGGCTTGAACGAAAGTGAAAGCCAGCGTCTCAAGACGCTGGCTAGTATTAGAGGCTTATAGCCTCAGGACTAACCACCCGTCAAACGGGTGGTTTTGATTTGCCTTTGCATATGGATGGATTTACTTTTCTATTCTTCCGCCAGCGGGGGCTGCCACTCGATCTCCCAGCTGCCCGGAAGCAGGAAGTGCGCATCGAAGATACTGCAGGTGACTGAACCATAAGGTAGGCCGCCGGAATAATAGAGGATGAACGGGTAAAGTTCGCTAGATGGACCGGCTGTCCCATAATCCGGCCTGCCTTCTCCCTGGCCTTCGCAAGAGTAACCTCCGCTGAAATTCTGGGCGCTGCTTTGTGTGACTGTGATGGCATACCCCTTCTCCAGACTGTCATCGCGGCCCTGGTCAGTCGGCTCCTCGACCACTTCCACATCCCGGAAGTAGATCTGGATCCCATCTACATCGACTTCTTTGTTGATTTCCCAGTTTTGTCCCACATGCGGGTCGGGGCCGGCGTCGAAGCTAAAAACGGGAATGCCTTCGGTATAAACGGCCATGATCCACAGGTTTTGCACGTGCAGCCTCAATGGGGGTGTGAAATCCCTGGCAGCTACTTTGATCGCAAATACATTATCGTCGGTAAGTCCATTGGGGCTCGAAAGGACATCCTCCTGTTCTAATGGAATTTCCCTGCCGGCCGCATCGCGGACTGTGATTGTTCTGAAATCGATGCCTGCACCCTGCCAATATGGATTCGATAATTGGAAGCTGCCGTACAGAATATAGCCGTCATCCAAAGCCACGCTTTTATCAATGCTGATCTTCACGGCGGTATCCTCGGCTTCCGCAGTGCTTTCGGCCGTACTCTCCACCACCGGCAGTAATTCCATATCGGCCGGTTTGGTGGTGCTCAGGGTGAAATCCACCTTCCATTCTTTTGGGGCGCCGCACGCGGAAAGCTCCGGGTCATCCGGATCGACGGCCGTGTACAGCGTAGCCTGGGTGACACCCTCCGGCAGGGCAAAGAATTGGATGCGTGCTTGCACAATGCCTCCCTCGTTGCTCAACCCGCCGCCGGTCGGGAGTAGTTTCTTGCCGTCCGGCAGCAGCAGGTGGTTAATGTTATACGAGCAATGACTTTCATTGGGCAGGCCATCGATGCGGTACGAGACCACTGTCTGGTTGGCGTCTGAAACCACCTGGTCGATGGTCAGGGTGGCGCCGTTCTGCTCCAAACTGACCGGTTCGTATAAATACAGTGTGGTTTGGTCGTCCTGCACCAGGCCGATGCCCGGCAGGAAATCGAACAGGCCGCGCAGGCTGGCCCACACTTGCTGAGGTGAAACAATCAGCAGGATCACAGCCAGCAATGCAATCACGGCTGTGATTGGCAGCCAACGCCAACGGGGCGCGCGCCGAGGGGCATGCGCTATCTGGGAGGCAGCCCGTATTTCCTTCCACAGTGTTTCGGTAAATTCCGGTGAGGGTTCAACGGATTGAACCGCGTCATTGATTTTATTTTCAAGAGACTTCGTCATGATCATTCTCCATTTGTTTCTTAATGCGTTCCAGCAGGCGGGATACAGATTTCCGAGCGGTGTCCTCTTTGCAGTGCAGCACCTGGCCGATTTCCTTGTAGCTCAATTCAGCCATGAAGCGCAGGCGGATGAGGGTTTGCTCCTTTTCAGTGAGTCCCTTCAGCAGGGCGAATACCTGCTCAATCTCGCCCTTTTGGGCGGCCTGCGCGGGCAGGTCCGCCGCGCTGATGGGGATTTCCAACTGTTCAATGGAGACTTCGCGGGCTGCTTTACGCCCATCCCGGCGGTAGTGATCGACCAGCCGCGCGTGCGCGATGGTGAACAGCCAGGCCGAAAAAGCCCCGCGGCTGCGGTAGCGTGGCAGGTCTTGGTAGGCATTCAGGAATACCTGCGCGGTCAGATCCTCCGCGTCTTTGACATTGCCCAGGCGGAAGTAGAAGTAGCGGTACACCGGCTTGAGCCACTTGCGATAGAGGGCTTCAAACGCGGCTGGGTTTCGCTGTGAGGCGCTGACCAATTCCGCGTCTTCGTGCATCTGCCGCATGGAAATACGATCTTCCAGTATGTTTTGGTCCATGTTTTCTTCCTTACTGTTAGAGTTGAAAATGCATCTTCACATGTTTATAACCGTTTGAAGGAGGAAAAGCGGACAAGTTTGCTGGAGATTGGTAATGTCATATACAAATGATACTGTGAACCAATCCTGCGCTGCAACTGCCGGTGCGCGGAGCGATGCTGGATTTTGAACTTATGATATCCGGCTAAAACAATACTCCCTCGCGTTGAGGGAGTATTGCGGGTCTTCGTATAAGCTGAGATGAAAATTCCCGGTTCTTTTGCATCAGACTGAACCAACCGGACGCTGGGATCAATCTTCTAAGGTTTATTTTGTCTTGGTATTGCTGACGCCTTTTTGATTGAATATTTCGTTGATATTTCGATGTATCAGGTTGTCATAGACACCCTGGGTTGGCGCGATCCAGACAAATCCATTCCCCTCAAAGGTTTGCAGTAATCCTTCGCCGGAAACGCCGGTTGAGATCCAGTTTTTGCTGCTCTTCTCCACTTTGAAATTGATACTTTCGCTTCTCATCAATGCGAAATTGCCATCCACAAATAATTTCTCATTATTGAGTTGATATTTAATAATTTCCTCTGATGGGACGGGCGAGCAAAGAATCGCAATTCCGTTTCCATAAATTCTGGTTTGGAAGAAACCTTCCCCGCCAAACAGGGCAGAGGAGATATTCTTTTGAATAACGGCGGAAATATCCAAACCTTCAGTTCCCGCGTAGAAGAGGCTCTTATCAACGATCAAACCCCCTCCGTCCTTTTCAACCTTGTGCAGCATGAAATGGCCGAAGGTGGGTTCAAAATAAATTTCTCCCGACCCGACAATTTCATTGACGAAAAAGGTCTCGCCTGAGACCATCTTTCTGGCCAATCCCTGCATGACGCCCCCGCCTGAACTCGTCTGCATTTTCAGGTTCCCTTTCATGAAGTACAGGGAACCGGGCTCAATGCGCACTTTAGAGTTGTTCAAAATGACCCGCACCATTTTCAGGCGAATGCCGACTTCTTTTGCGAAGAACAGCTTTTCTGCCACCTGGATATTGGCCGAGCCTTTCAGTTCCTTGAACTGCACCACCTCAACCTTGGTACCGTCTTCGGATGTAATGCTGTCGATGACTTCCAGTTCGTCGATATTCATTATTTCTCTCCCCGGAAAATTTGATTTTAATGATTATACGCGGGAGACAGTAGTATTGAAATAATTTCTCGTTTATGATGTCCTAGGCTTACTGAGGGATTATGCATTTCATTGCGTGTATCCGCCAGATAGGGATAGAATCCCTATTGTATTTTGATCTATATGTATTTATGTATTTTCTTTCCGATGGGTGTTGAAAATGCATATTCATGGTTCGTAACCTCAGAAGGAGTAAAAATCGAACAGGTTTGGGGGTTAAATAAAACAACATATGCAGTCGCTGTATCGAGTTTGTTTCCGATCAGGCGGTAGTTGTGGATATCTAATAGGGCTTTGAATAGGAATTGACCGTTGGGGATGTGAACGATGATTTTATGGTTCCGGATATTCACATAAAGGATTATTCATTGTTGATCGAGATCATCGACGGAACGCCTCAATAGCGTTTTGGGATGTAAGAAGTATATTTCGCCATCGAGAAGCTGCTCGAATGCGGTATCACGCCGTTGATTCAGGTGGTGGCCTGCGTGAATGTTTTGGCGGGCACAATTCGAAATGTCAAAAAAGAAACAATTTAATTACAGACTAATAGATTTAGAAAATTCAATTGATAATGAAATTAGAAAGGTAATTCTTCTAGGTTATCACTAATATCCTTCGATTCATTACTAGCGTTTAAACTACCGCTACCCGTTTCTATTTTTTCTTCCCGAAAGCTTTTTATAAAATCGTCGCGATCGTTGAGCCTGATGAGAACTGGGTCTTTGCATGAAGAGGCCCGACCAAAGAAAACTGCGTGACGATCTTCTAATGACGAAAGAATGCTTGTATAGTCTTTGCCAATAAAATTTTGTAAAAAATCCATACCAGTGGAATCAAAAATTCTCATAGAAAAGACGGTGTTGCACTGATTTAGAATGCTCTTTGTTACATTTGCAGTTCGTTGTGTAATTACATGACATCCTAATCCATATTTTCTTCCTTGCAAAATTGCTTTTGCGATAGCATTTGAAGCAGTTTTATCTCCTTCTTCAACAGTAGAATTCCATTCTGGTATTAACGAATGTGCTTCTTCAAACACAATACAACATTTTGCTTCATCTGTAATTCCAAAGTCTTGAAGAATTAATAATGCACTTTCTGTAATGATTCTTGTGATTTCAACAAGGCTTAGGGATTTCATAGATGCTGTATTATTATATGGTCTGCTATCTTGTCTCCATACCTCGAATAAATTAGGATTAATAATTAAAAGTTTTTGTTGATGAGCAGGATCAAGGAAAACCCGTAAACTTCTTTCCATTACTGATTGTACGGCTTGTATACTTCCACCTTCTTCTACATTTAATTGAACATTATTTTTTCCACTAGGGCCAACAGTTGAAATTTCGGTGTTAATTAATGTTGCGATATCTTTATCTAAAAAACTATCAAGTTCGACTTCATATTGATTTGTAATGTCAATACAAATTACTTTGATATTGGCTGAAATCATTCTTTCAATTAGCTCAAAAGATAAATAGGATTTACCTACGCCAAGAATTCCAAGAATTGCTGTGTTATGAGTCACTAATTCATTTAAATTAGAAATACTTACGTGATAATTTGTTTTTGGGAAGTGACCAATTGCTTCCTTGCATCCAGCATCTTCTTCTGAATCGATAAGATACACGGGGGAGTTTGGTTCTGGAACCCATTTTACTGTGTGAAATTTCCGATCACTTTGGTCCCATGTACCAATTTTCCTTGCGAAAGCGTTAACATAACCTCGGGTGCTTTTCTGCTTTAGTATTTCTTCTTTTGTTATTCCATCAATTAATTGATAAATAACAGGTAATCCGCCTAGATATACCTTTACCAATCTTCCCACTTCTAGATCAATATCTGATTTAATTAAGTCTATGTTTAATATGGTTGTGTCACTTTCTTGAGCAACAATCCCGATAAGATGATTCCTATTAATCCACAAATTATCGTCTTTAAATATTTCATTTATTTTTTCAGGCTTAATTCTATAAGCTCCAAGTGTCGATAAATTCTTTAATGTTTTATTTATTGGCAAACTATCAAGCTTTACTTCTAATGCTCTCAACCATCGGCCTTCAGAGAATCCCATGTAATCCAAAGCTAAACATGTAGAATAATCTCCTTCTTCGTTAAAAACTAGTAAAGGTGTTCCAAACGAAATTTTCTCTTCGGGATTATTTTTTATAGTTATTAAATTTGGGAATTGATGCCCAATTACTTCTCCAATCTTGGCTTCTCCGATTATTCTTTCCTTCCACAAATTACTGATTTTAATAAATAAAAGAGCAACGCTCTCAAATGGATGAATACCTATAATAATAATCCACGACAAACTAATATTAATAAATTCATTAATATTAGTTCTGTGAAATACTATTAATGAAAAGATATACAATACAGAGAAAATAGTTTTTGGAGAACCGAGCGAAGAACTTATTAACGTAAATGTCTTTCCTAACTTAATAAAGAATATTTTTCGTGAGTCTTTGCTTACAATTGCCAATCCACTCAAAAGTAAGATCGAAATTGAATATATTAAAATAATTTTCCAAAAAAGGAAATCAAATTCCGTGTACTGTGATTTGTCTAATATATTGACTGCTAATATACTAATAAGTGCAGCAACTCCATTTGAGAATGAATCTGCAGGTGGAGTGTAAAAAGGGTTTGTTAATATATATCCCATTAATATTGATGCTAATCCTGCATAAAACCAGAGCCCTTTTTCGTTAGAAGGCGGTAAATAAGTCCCAAAAGTTATTTTTGAAATAGCTAGTAAGAATAATCCATAAAAAATTAGAACAATAAATCTTGTTCTCTGATTTAGTTTTGACATTTTCCCTCACTGTAATTACTTCATTCTAGTAAGACCAAATCGCAAATAAAAAAGCCACTCTTTATTATAGTAAAAAATATCAAGTTGAGTTTTCTTTCTCTTGAAATCCAAAACGTTTTGGGTTATACTGGAAAAGTACCCAAAACGTTTTGGTTATTAGGAGGAATTGTGCAGCCCACCATCCGCGACATTGCTAAAAAAGTTAACCGTTCTATCACCACCGTCTCGCGCGCTTTGCATGATTACGACGACGTCAGCCCCGAAACCAAAGAACTGGTGCGCCAGGCAGCCAAAGAAATGGGCTACGTGGCCAACAAGCAGGCCCAACTGCTGCGCCAGCAGCACACCGACACCATCGGCTTCATCCTGCCGACCTTCGGCCCGCGCTTTTCCGACCCCTTCTTCAGCGAATTTCTGGCCGGCATCGGCAACGCGGCCGCCGAACACGCCTACGATCTGCTGGTTTCCACCTGCCCGCCCGGCGAGCACGAAATGGATACCTACGAGCGCTTTGTGCAGAGCCAGCGCGTGGACGGCTTCATCATCGTGCGCACGCGCGTGGACGACCAGCGCATCCTTTACCTGGATTCACAGGGCTTCCCCTTCGTGGCCTTCGGGCGCGTACCCGGGCTGGAGCACATTTCCTATATCGACGAAAATTCCGAGCATGGCATGCGCCTGATCGTGGACCACCTGGTCAAGCTGGGCCACCGCCGCTTTGCCTGCATCGCGCCCTCGCTCAACATGACCTTCGCCACCCACCGCATGAAAGGCCTCAAGGAAGGCCTGGCCGCGCACGGCATCCAGATGCGTCCCGAATGCGTGCTGACCGGCGACCTGACCGAGAAGGGCGGTTACGAGCGCAGTCTGGAGCTGATCGGCCTGGCCGAACGGCCCACTGCTATTGTGGCCTGCAACGACCTGATGGCCATCGGCGCCATCCGCGCCATCCAGGATTCCGGCCTGACGGTCGGGCGCGATATTTCCGTCACCGGCTTTGACGACATTCCCATATCTGAATACGTGCAGCCCTCCCTGACCACTGTGTCGCAGCCGATTTATCAGATCGGCCGTTCGGCCTGCGAGATGCTGGTGGATTTCTTAAATGACAATGGATCGGGTCGAAAACAGATCCTTTTGGAGCCTGCTTTGGTTGTGAGGCATTCGACCGGCATACCGATTTCGTAATTAAACAGACTGATTCAGGAGGTGAATAAAGATAAGCAAAAATATTTTCAAGGGTAAAAGGCAAATGAGAAAAAAATGAAAGGAAGAGAAATGAAAAGAAAATTCACGTTGTTAACTTTATTGGTCCTGGTGGCTTTCGTGGGTGTGCAATGTACGTCCGCTGCGACCATGGAGCAAGACGCACAGGCAGAGCCGGATACGGCAACCCTGTCCGAAGAGGTAGCCGTGCCGATGGCGGAAGTTGCCCCGGCAGACAAGGTAGTGGTGGAATTCTGGACTACCGATAACGAAGAAGAGCGGGTGGATGCTTATGAAATGGTTGCCCAGAAATATATGGACGAACACCCCGAAGTGGACGTGCGCATTGTGCCGATTGAAGAGGCCGGCGTAACCCAACGCATCGCGACATCGCTGGCGGCCAACCGCCTGCCCGATATTGTGCGCATGGGCGTGGAACGCGTGGCTACCTTCGCGGCCGACGGCATCCTGGACGAAGATGCGGCCAGCGCTGTCATCGACAGCATCGGCGTGGACGACTTCCGCGCCAGCCCGCTGTCAATGGTGGTCGATCCCGGTACCGGCAAATACGCGGCCGTGCCTTATGACGGCTGGGTGCAGGCGCTCTGGTACCGCTCGGACGTCTTTGATGAGCTGGGCCTGAACGCTCCGGTCAGCTGGGACGACATTAACGCAGCTTGCGACGCGCTGCCCGGCACGGACAACCTGATTTACGCGCTTGGCTTAGGCACTGACCCCGGCCAGAACTACGGCCATCAGGTTTTTGAACAGGTAGCCATCTCCAACAATGCCTGGCCGTTTGACGAGGCCGGCAACGTAACCATGGACACCCCCGAAATGATCGCGGCGCTGGAGTTCTATACCGGCTTGCAGCGCTGCGCGCTGCCCGGCCCGCAATACTGGCGTGGCGCCCGTGAAGCCTATGAACTCGATCAGGCCGGCATGATGTTCTACAGCACCTATATCATGGACGACCTGGTGGAAGGTTCCGGCATGGAAGCAGGCGGCAATGTGCAGATCGCGGTGGAAGACCTGGCCCTCAAGACCGGTTTTGCCCCGCAAATGGAAGGCGCCGGCGGCGGATCAGCCTCCTATGGCCAATTGGTTACCCTGGCCATTATGGACGGCGCCGATCCGGAAGCGCAGGACGTGGTTGAGTACTTCCTGAAGGAAGGCTACCTGGACATCCTGGGTCTGGCTCCCTTCGGTAAAGTTCCGGTGCTGAAGAGCGCCGTGGACGGCTGGAAAGACCTGAGCCCCTTCTTTGCCAATTACTCCAGCGAAACGCTGGACCAGATTGCCAACGGTTATGACACTGTCAACCGCTGGTTGTTCCGCGCGGATTACGATGCCACCGAGAAAGCTGTCATCGGCGATATCGAAGGCACGCTCTTGATTCCGCAGGTGATCAGCAACATTGCCCTGGAAGGCAGCATGACGCCGGAAACCGGCGCCGCCTGGCTGCAGGAGCAGGTGGAAGCGCTGGTTGCGGAAAGAACCGCAGAATAGGCTGCGATTAAGTTTGAGTATTTTAGAGGCAGGTATATGGGCGACCATATACCTGCCAAATCTAGGAAGGGATTAACATGAAAAATTCCGGCCGAAAGGGTAAAAGTATCACGCTGCGGCAGCGCGAAGAGCGCCTGGCCTGGCGCCTGATCGCGCCCACCGCCATCATTGTTTTAGGTTTGGTATTATTTCCGGCGATCTTTAACGTCTGGATCAGCTTTCACAAAGTCAACCTGGGGGCGCTGCGCGATGTTTTCAGCGCACCTTTCAACGGGCTGGCCAATTACAAAAATGTCCTCAATGATTTTTCCTTTAAATTCCAGAATTTTCAAAATATGGGTGTGGTGGTCACCAGCATTATTTATTCGCTGGCTTCCACTATCCTGACCGTGCTGTTGGGTCTGGGGGCTGCGCTGCTGCTCAACCGGCCTTTCAAAGGGCGCGGCCTGACGCGCGCAGTTTTCCTGTTCCCCTATGTGGCGCCCATTGTCAGCGTGGCATTCGTGTGGCGCTGGATATTGGACCCGCGCCAATCCGGCGTGATGAACGACGTTCTGATGAAATTAGGGGTCATTGATATGCCGCAGGCCTATTTGTCCACGCGCGGCCTGGCTTTGCTGCTGGTGATCATCTTCGAAGCCTGGCGCTATTTCCCCTTCGCCATGCTGATGATCCTGGCGCGTTTGCAGGCCATTGACGATGCCCTTTATGAGGCCGCCGAAGTGGATGGCGCTAATACTTGGCAGAAGTTTATGCATATCACCATCCCCGAGCTGCGCTATGTGCTGGGAGCCACTTTCCTGCTGCGCTTGTTGTGGACCTTCAATAAATTTGACGACATCTTCCTGCTGACCGGCGGCGGATTTGGCACCAAAGTGCTGCCCATCCTGACCTATGAGTTCAGCTTCAAAACCTTCAACTTCGGCAAGGGGGCCGCGGCGGCCATGCTGCAGCTGGTGCTGGTGCTGGCCTTTATGCTGGTCTATTTGAAGTTCGTCATGAAGGAAGAAGATTAACAGGAGCCTGACAGTGACTAATATGAATACCCAAAAAAAACAAACCATCTTTGACTATCTGGCCGCCAAACTCAGCCTGAAGCAGTTCATCTTCTGGATCGTGCTGATCTTCTTTCTGGTGGGCATCCTGTTCCCGTTCTATTGGATGGTCAGTTCGTCTTTCAAAACTTATGCTGAAATCGGCGGGCGCTCTCCGGTATATGTGCCTTCCGAATTGCGTTTGGATGCCTACCGTGAGCTGTTTGACCCGGCGCATCCCAGTTACCAGAATTTCGGGCGCAACATCCGCAACAGCGTTTTGGTGTCTGTGCCGACCGCGTTGATTGCCGTCATTTTGTCCATCTTGGGGGCGTATGCCATCGCGCGTTTCAAGTTCAAGGGCAGGGACGCGCTGCTGAACGGTGTGCTGTTGATCTACCTTTTCCCGGGGGTGCTGCTGATCATCCCGCTGTTTGCCATGTTGTCGCACTTTGCCTCCATGTTTGGCTTTGAAGTGCAGGATAACCTGGTGGTGCTGGTCATCACCTATCTGTCGCAAACCCTGCCGGTGGCGCTGTATATGCTTACCAATTACTTCCGCACCATCCCGGATGAGATCGAACAGGCCGCGCTGATTGACGGCTGCTCGCACATGCGCGTGATCACCAAGATCACCATCCCGCTTTCCGTCCCCGCGTTGGTATCGGTATTCATCTACACCTTTATGATTGCCTGGAACGAGTTTCTGTATGCCTTCATCTTCCTGAACAGCCGCAATCTGTTCACCATGCCCATCCAGATCAACACCATCTTCAACGACCCCAGTCCGCGCCCGCACGTGGTCATGGCGGCTTCCACCATCATGACCTTGCCCATCATCATCCTGTTCCTCTCGCTGGAAAAGTTCCTCGAAAAGGGATTGGTGGCCGGGGGCGTGAAAGGCTAGGCCGCTGTTATGCGTATAGGGATTATTTCCACGCGCATTTGCGGCAGCGACGGCGTTTCGTTGGAAATCCGCAAGTGGGCCGCGATTTTACGCCGCCAGGGGCACGAGTTGTATTATTGTGCCGGTGAGCTGGACCCCGGATTGGAAGGCAAGCTCGTCCCGCGCATGCACTTCCTGGATGCGCAAATTGAAGCACTGCAGCGCCAGATTTTCTGCGCAGAATGCGATGAGCGTGCGGTCCGCGCCGCAATGGAAGAGCTGCGCGGCGGGCTGCGCGCGGCGTTGCAGGATTTCTTGGACCAATATCACATCCAGCTCATCATCGTGGAAAACGCGCTGGCCATTCCCATGAATGTGCCGCTGGCGCTGGCGCTGCGCGACCTGATTGCTGAAAAGCGCCTGCCGACCATCGCCCATCACCATGATTTCATGTGGGAACGCGAGCGTTTCGCGGTCAGCTGGATGAAAGCAGAACTGGAAGCGCTGTTTCCACCGAACTTGGAACCCATCACGCATGTGGTTATCAATTCGCTGGCGCGCGATCAGCTGCGTGCGCGCGCGGGCATTGAAGCAATGATCATCCCCAACATCTTCGATTTCACCCATTTTCACTACGGTCTGGATCGGGAAGCACTGGGCTTTCGCAAAGCCGTGGGGATTGGTGAGCAGGACTGGCTGGTGCTGCAGCCCACCCGCATCATCCCGCGCAAAGGTATCGAGGATGCTATCGAACTGGTGCGGCAGCTGCGCGCGCCGGTTAACCGCGGGCACTTATTCGACCGGGATGTCAAGCTGGTGCTTTCGCATCCCAGCGGAGATGAGGGCCAGGAATATTTCCGTAAACTAAAGCAGCAGGCGCACGCTGGCGGGGTGCCGCTGATTTACGCGGCCAAAAAGGTGGCCATCAGCGAGCGCAGGCCCAAACAGCCGGGCAAATTCCGCCTGTGGGATGCTTACCTGAATGCGGATTTCGTTACCTATCCCAGCCGCATCGAAGGTTTTGGCAATGCCTTTTTGGAAGCGGTCTATTACCGCCTGCCGCTGTTGATCCGGCGCTACCCGGTGTTCATCAGCGACATTGAACCGCTGGGTTTTGACCTGATCAGCTTTGACGAAGAAATTACCCCGGCGGTGTTGGGGCAGGTACTGGCCGTGATGGCAGATCCGATCCGACGCAGGCGCATGACCGAGTGGAACTTCAACCTGGCCAAGGATCATTTCTCCTACCAGGCGGTCACGGAAAAATTTAAAGAGATGATTGAGCGCTGTTTTTCCTGAAGGGAAATAAGCGTATAGAATAAATGGAAAGTTATGGAGCCTTTGCAAAGAATACTGGAACAACTTGAACATATCTACCCTGAGGAAAGCGCGCGCAGCACATACCGGTTGATCCTGGAAAAGCTGAACGAGTTTGATGTGGCGGCACCCGCTGCTGGGCGCTATCCCTTCGCCCAAAAGGATATGGTACTGATCACTTACGCGGATCAATTCCAGCGGGCGGACCAGCCGGCGCTGAAAGGGTTGGCCTGGTTTGCCAAAAAATATTTGGCGGGTGTCTTTAACACCATTCATATCCTGCCTTTCTTCCCTTACTCATCGGATGATGGTTTTTCTGTAGTGGATTATTACAGCGTGGCAGCGGATGTGGGTGACTGGGCGGATATCCGCGCGCTATCGGAACACTTCCACCTGATGGTGGATGGCGTTTTCAACCACGTTTCCCGCCAAAGTGATTGGTTCCGTGCATTTTTGGAAGGGCAGGCGTCTTATACGGATTACTTCATCACGGTCAAGCCGGATGCGGACCTTTCGGCTGTGATGCGCCCGCGCACCTCGCCCCTCTTGACGGCAGTGCAGACTGCGCTGGGGGAGCGCAGCGTTTGGACTACATTTTCGGATGACCAGATCGACTTAAATTTTGCCAATCCAGCAGTGCTGCTGGAAATTGTGGACGTGCTGCTGTTCTATGTGGAGCAGGGCGTGAGCATCATTCGCATCGATGCCGTGCCCTTCCTGTGGAAAGAGATCGGTACCGATTGCATCCACCGCCCGCAAACGCACGCCATCATCAAGCTGCTGCGCGCGGTGCTGGACGCGGCCGCGCCGGGAGTGGTGCTCATCACGGAAAGCAACGTGCCCTTCAATGAAAACATCTCTTACCTGGGGAATTTGGATGCCCTGAATGGGCAAGGCGACGAAGCCCAACTGGTCTATCAATTTTCGCTGGGCCCGCTGGTGCTGCATGCCCTCAGCAGCGGCAGCGCGCGCAAGCTGTCCGATTGGGTGGAAACGCTGCCCGCGCCATATCGCTATTTCAACTTTATCGCCTCGCACGACGGCATCGGCTTGCTGCCCGCCCAGGGTATTCTGAACAAAGCGGATATCCAGACGCTGATTGACCAAACGGAAGCGCACGGCGGACTGCTTTCCTATAAGACGGATGCGCAGGGCAAGCGTCAGGTCTATGAGCTGAACATCAGCCTGTACAATTTCCTCAATGACCCAGCCGCTCCGGACGAAGCGCTTGACCAGGCACGCTATCTCACCTCTCAGACGATTATGTTGGAACTGGCCGGTGTGCCGGGCGTGTATGTGCACAGCCTGTTTGGCAGCGGCAATTGTCTGCAATGCGTGAATGAGAGCGGCCGCGCGCGCTCCATCAACCGCGAGAAATTCCGGGTGGATGCGCTGGAGCAGGAGTTAGCCGGCGGTTCTCGCGCCGCGCAGATCCTGACCAGCTATTTAAAATTGGCCGCCTTGCGTGCCGCGCACCCGGCTTTTAGCCCATCCGCCGCGCAGCGCGTGCTGCGTCTGGATGAGCGCGTTTTTGCCCTGCTGCGCGAGGATGAGATGAGCGGTGAATCTATCCTGTGTCTGTCCAACCTCAGCGGCCAGCCGGTGAAGTTGAGTGTTGACTTTTTGCGAGTGCCCGAAAATACCGTAATCGATCTTATCGCAGAGAAAACCTATTCACTTACGGACAGTAAATTGGCTTTGGTATTGCAAGCTTATCATTCAGTCTGGCTGCTGCACGGATCGGTGTGTACCTACGACTAATCCTGATTGACCGCGGCGCTGTAAAAGGTTTTTTCCCGATAAGGTATCGAGCGAATACGCTTCAGTGCCAAAAGGCTTTCCAGCGTATTGTCTGCCAGCTCATTCTGCCGCAGGTATGCCCGAATTTCCCCTTCTTCCATAGGATGCACCTTGAGCGTGCTCACCAGCTCCTGCAGGGCATCTTGTGTGCTGGTCAACCCCGTTGGGGGCAGGTCAGCCATCAGGCTTGTGCGAGCAAATTCCCGCACAAAAATCTCATAAGCCTTCCCGGCTGCCTGTTGGTCTGGTGCCTCGACCCAGCTCTCGGCCGGCGCACGCAGCGGTAATGCCAGATAAGCCATTTCCGGTTGCAGTTCAGCGATGAATTGCGCGCAAGCCCGAAGATGGGCGGGGGATGTGTTTATACCCGGAACCAGCATCGTCTCGGTCATAAGTTTTCCGTGATAGGTGAGCGCGAAAACGCGCATTCCCGCCATCACAACCTCCAAATCCAACCGGCCGTGTGGACGGTTGATCTTGCGCCATGCTGCTTCCTGGACGGAATCAACTTTCAGTGAGACGGCATCCGCGCAGGATAGGCGTTCCCTGATTTCCGACTGCCATAGCATAGAAGCGTTTGTGATGACCGCGATTTTTATTCCCAGCTTTTTCAGCGCTTGGATGGCGCTGCCCAACTGGTTATCCAGGCAGGGTTCACCGTTGGATACAAAAGTCAGGTAATCCGGAGTTTGGGGCAGTTCCTTCAAGCGTTCATTGACCGCCTGGTAAATTTGTTCTGGGTCCGCATAGGCAGCCGCTTCAATGGAAAGGCGGTTGGTGCGGCCTAATTGGCAATAGACACAAGCGTAACTGCACACTTTGGGGGGCAAATGGTTGATGCCCAGGCTTATGCCAAAACGGCGCGATTGAACGGGCCCGAAAATCTCCATTTTCTACTCAATCTTCTCTTTCAAGTGCATCCATATGGATTCCAGTGCTTTCCCAGTGAAGTGTAGCCAGCTCGGGTAAGCGGCTGTGATCATTAGGGCTATCCGGGATGTTAGCCGATAATGGCTGGTTCGTACGGGGTTAATTTACCTCGCCGGAAAGCCTGGAGTACTTCTTCGACAATACTGTCAAGAAATACATAAACCCAGATACCGGCTGCGGTTAGTGTTTCGTACGCTTTTTGACCCAATTTATCGCTGATGACCGCGTTGACGTTATTTTCGGCGATCATCAGGGCGGTATGCACATCCGTGTCCCCGGCGCTGGATTTGGTGAGATTAGGCCGGATCTTGAAAAACCCATTGTCTATGTTTACGAACATGAAATATGGGGAATTTCCAAATGTCGAGCTGACCGGGGAGTCCATCCCTTTAGCTTCCTGTAAACTGATTGCGAGTTGCATTAAATGTCCTTGTCAGTAGAAAATAATTGGCAGCCATTTATAGCGGCTGCCAGTTTGGTTTGGTGGGAAGGATTACGCAGCTTCTTCAGATTTGCTCTTAATCTTGCTGATGTCCTGGCGTACTTCGGACAGCTGGCCTTCCAGCCAGGTTTCGCGCGTGCGCAGCATATCCATTTTTTCTTCCGGTTTATCGTCCGGGTAGGGCACCTCGAAAGCTGCGTAGCGCATCCCGCCGCGCATGCCGCCGAAGCGCCGGCCCATGCGCATGGGTCCGTAACCCATAGCTGCATAACCGGGCATATCATAACCGGCGCAAAAACCCATGTGCCTGCCGCTCATCGGGCCCATTCCTCTGGGTCCATATTGATTTCCTCTTGGCATTGTTTTACTCCTCATTTTTTGGTTTATTTGTCAATTCTTCACTGGCTTGCATATGATGTTCGTAAGCCTGGATCCAGTCGTCTATTCTTTGACGTATTTTTTTCATCTCTTCCAGGTGCTGGGCCAGCATTTCCCGGCCGTCCTGAGTCAGGTGGTACACCCGTCGCGGGGGACCCTGGCTGTCTTTTTCGTCCCAGGCAGAAGTAACAATACCTTCCGCTTCCAGGTGATGCAGCGCGCGATAGATCAGGCTGGGGTCAATATCCCCCAAACTGAATTCTTTCAAGCGCTCCATTAACTCATACCCATGCGCTGGTCCTTGCAGCATGATCAACAGCAGCGTGGGTTGGAGTAGTTCTCGGCCGCGTCCGTGGCGGCCTCTTCTCATGTGTTTAATATCTCTCATGCCCAATAGTATAGCAGACTATATGCATAATGTCAATAGAGAAATAGCATATAGATATAATGCATATAGATACAATAGTTGCCATGTCATACCCTTATGGAAGACGAACACAATTGGCAGGGCAACATACTTCCTCCCCTTTGAAGGGGAGGATCAGAGGTGAGGATGAGTTGACAATCAGCCGAGCTTCGTTCGCTCGCTTCGTTCGCTCAGCATGACATTAAAGTGAGGGTTGTGAACTGCCGGTCTTCGGAGCTCAATGCGAGAGCATTGGGCGAAGCCAACCGTCAATTTCTCCCTCACCTTTGGTCCTCTCCCTCAAGGGAGAGGAAAAACGTCAAATACCTTTATACTTCTTTAAAATTGTCATCGCGAGCCCGACAGGGTCGGGCGTGGCGATCTCAGCTGCTGGAATTTAAAATCTTTCATCTTGCAGAGTTTGCCCAGTTGTGTTTATTCAAGTGGGAACTGAGATTGCTTTCCCAGAGGGAATGCTCTGCAATCGCCTTGCAGGTTCGCAATGACAAGAACATTTTTGTTGGCGAACTTGTTGATCGCGCAGCACACCCTTGGGGTGTCGCGCAGCACCCCCTGGTGGAAGACGAACACGGTTGGTAGGGCAACATACTTCCTCCCCTTTGAAGGGGAGGATCAGAGGTGAGGATGAGTTGACAACTAGCCGAGCTTCGTTTGCTCAGAATGACATTAAAGAGAGTATTGTGAACTGCCGGCCTTCGGAGCTCAATGCGAGAGCATTGGGCGAAGATGCTTTTCCATGGACAACGTCAAGTTGTCCCAAGGAAAAGTATGCGCAGCACCCCCTTGGGGGCACGGACCCGAACCGTAAGGCGTAGGTTAAAAAACAAAACGACCACTACGAAAGTGGTCGTCAGTCGGGGCGGGCGGATTTGAACCG
>DHVJ01000002.1 GCA_002412595.1 Anaerolineaceae bacterium UBA5211 | reverse complement strand
CGGCGCGGCCGGGTTCATCGGCTCCAAGGTCAGCGAAAAATTGCTGGCCGCCGGGCATCAGGTGGTCGGCATCGATAACCTGGATCCGGTCTATGACCTGCGCATGAAAAACTGGCGCTTGGAGCGGTTGCAGGATTTTGCGACCTTTAGTTTCTACCAGGACAGCATCTGCGACCGAGACGCACTGGACAAGATCGCGCGCGAACATAAGGGCATCGACGGCATCATCAACCTGGCCGCCAAGGCCGGCGTGCGCGACTCTGTGTCGAACCCATGGTCGTATTACGACACCAACCTGACCGGCACGCTCAACCTGTTGGAAATGTGCCGGCACAACGGTATAAAAAAGTTCATCCTGGCCTCCACTTCCAGCATTTACGGCGAAGACGCCCCCTACCCCACGCCCGAAACAGCCGGTTCCAGCCTGCCGCTGCAGCCCTACGCCGCCAGCAAGAAAGCGGCCGAGACACTCAGTTACAGCTACCATTACCTGCACGGCATTGACGTGACCGTGCTGCGCTATTTCACCGTTTACGGCCCGGCTGGGCGCCCGGGCATGTCCATGTTCCGCTTTGCCAAATGGATCATGGAAGGGCACGAAGTGATGGTTTTCGGCAACGGCGAACAGACACGCGGCTTCACCTACCTGGACGACATTGCCAACGGCACCGTGCTGGCACTAAAGCCATTGGGCTACGAGATCATCAATGTAGGCGGGCACGAATCCATCAGCATCAACGACTTGATCCACAAGTTCGAGGCTGTCATCGGCAAGCCGGCTAATATTAAATATTATCCCGAGAACGCGGCGGATATGTCCGCCAGTTGGGCCGATACGACCAAAGCGCAGCGCCTGTTGGGCTGGAAGCCGCAGGTTTCGCTGGACGAAGGCATCCATAATGTTGTGGCCTGGTACCAACAGGAATACGATTGGGCCAGCCAGGTGGATACTGAATGAAGTTCCTGGGAAATTGGTGGCACATCCTCAAAACGGATAAGCTGCTGCAAAAGATACTCACCAATTCCGGCTATCTGCTGAGCAGCAACGTGCTCAGCATGGGATTAAGTGTGGTGCAGAGCATCCTGGCCGGGCGCCTGTTGGGTGTAGCCGGTTTTGGCGTGGTCGGCACCATCACCGCCTTTGCCTCCACCCTTAACCGCCTGTTTTCCTTCCGCATGAACGAACTGGTGGTCAAGTATTTCGGAGAAGCCAGCTCGCACAACCAGCAGGAGCGTGCCGCGGCCGTGGTTAAAGCCGCCGCCCTGGGCGAAACCGGCAGCGCCGTGCTGTCCTTCCTCATTCTGATCTTATTGGCGCCTATCGCGGCCGCGCGCCTGGCCGACGACCCTACCACCGCCCCACTCTTTATCCTGTACGGTAGCATGGTGCTGGCCAACTTCGCCACCGAAACCTCCACCGGCGTACTGCAGGCCACCAACAAATTCCGCAACTACGCCGTGGTCAACCTGATCAGCTCCATCCTGACCGCCAGCATCATCGTGTGGGCTTTCTTCGCGCAGCGCGGCATGATGGAAGTTGTCTGGGCCTATTTGATCGGCAAGTTCATTCTGGGCCTGGGCACCGCTTTTCTGGGTTGGCAGGAAATGAACCGCGCCATCGGCAAGGGTTGGTGGAAAACATCTTTCTCCCACCTGCCTCCTTTCAAGGAACTATTCAGCTTCGCCTTCAGCACCAACATCAGCAGCACCATCATTATGCTGGTGCGTGATAACGAAGCTTTGTGGATCGCCCTGTTCCTCTCCCCGGTCGAAGTCGGATACGCCAAAACCGCGCTGGCCATCATCAACCTGGTGCAGGTGCCCATCACGCCCTTCATTTCCACCACCTATCCGGAGATCAACCGCGCTGTTATTAAGCGCGATTGGACGCTGCTGCGGCGCATGCTCAAGCGCATCACGCTCATTTCCGGCAGCTGGACCGGATTGTGCGCCATCGGCCTGACTTTGTTCGGGCGTTGGCTGTTGGGCTTCTATGGCGCCGATTTTCAGCCGGCCTACGTACCCATGTTGATCTTCCTGATTGGGTTGGGTTTCGCCAACATCTTCTTCTGGAACCGCCCGCTGCTGCTCTCATTGGGCTTGCCGCTGGTACCCTACCGCATCAACTTATATGCCGGCATCGCTAAAGTGGCGCTGGCTTTTCTGCTGGTGCCGCGCCTGGGTTTGAATTTCGAAGCCCTGCTGCTCTCCGGCTTTTTCGTTATTTCGGTCAGCCTGATCGTCTGGCGCGGGTTGAAAGAAGTTAAAAAACGCGAAATATCCGATCTGGAGGCCAACCCGGCATGAAGATTGCCTGCATCACCACCTCAGTCATCCCATCCAGCAGCGCCAATAGCATCCAGGCCATGAAGGTCTGCCACGCCCTCAAGGAACTGGACCAGGACGTGCACCTGTGGCTGCCGGAATTCCGGCAGGGGGATTGGGAAGAACTGGCCGATGTGTACGGCTTGCGCACGCCCTTCCCCGTGGACTGGCTGCCCTTCAAGCGCGCCTTCAAACAGTACGATTTTTGCTGGAATGCAGTCAACCAGGCGCGCCGCTGGGGCGCGGACGTGATCTATACCTGGTCGCTGCAGGCCGCCTTGTTCGCGCTGCAGCGCGGACGCCCGGCCGTGATGGAATTTCACGACTTTCCCATGGGTAAATTCGGCCCGCGCCTGTTCCGCGGCTATATCCGGCATAAAAACCCCAAACTGACCCTGTGCACCACGCGTGCGCTGGCAGATGGGCTGGAAGAACAGTACGGCTTTACCTTTACAGAAAACCAGCTCCAGATCGCTCCCAACGGCGTGGAATTGGAACGCTATCAAAACCTACCCGAACCGGCCGCTGCGCGCCAGCAGCTCGGCCTGAAAGCCGGCCTAACTGTGGGTTATTCCGGCCACTTCTACCCCGGGCGCGGCATGGATGTCCTATTGGACCTGGCCCGCGCGCTGCCGCAGGTCAACTTCCTGTGGATGGGCGGCCGGCCGGAAGATATCGCCCCCTGGCAGACCCATCTGGCCCAGGACGGCCTGCACAACGTCACCATCACCGGTTTCATCCCCAACAGCCGCCTGCCGCTCTACCAGGCCGCCGCCGATATCCTGTTGATGCCCTACAACCGCGCCATTTCCGGTTCCAGCGGCGGGGACATCGCCCGCGTCATCAACCCCATGAAAATGTTCGATTATCTGGCCAGCGGGCGCGCCATCGCCGCCAGCAACATTCCCGTATTCCATGAAGTGCTTTCCGAACAGAATGCTTATTTCTGCGAACCGGAAGACGCCCAGGATTGGGTGCGGGCAGTAAGCCAATTGGTGCAGGATGAGGCCCTGCGCCTGCGCCTGGGTCAGCAGGCCCGCCGGGACGCCGCCCAATACACCTGGAAACAGCGCGCCGAAACCAGCCTGAATCATCTGCAAAACCTATTACAATAATTCCATCACAATTAATAAGCAGAAACCGATGAAAAATATCCAGAAAAACTTCCTGATCTTTTGCGTCAGTCTGGGCGCCGTGATTGGCGCTGTTGTGGCCTATCTAAATCCGGCAGAAAAACCCCTGGTCGGTTTTTTCTCCGCCTTCCTGCTCTCCGGTCTGAGCCTGTACGTGCTGGGCTGGTTGTGGCACAAACTGGGCGGCAACCGCAGCCTGGCCTGGGCAGTTTTCATCGCCTTCCTGCTGCGTCTGGGCATTGGCATGCTGCTGTTTATTGCGCTGCCCGCGGTCGGCTACGACGAAGACCCCACCAACGCCGGTTATCTGTATCTGGACGCTTACCGCCGCGACAGCGATGCCTGGCGCCTGGCCGAGTCGGGTGAGCCGCTGGTTTCAGCCTTCCAATCGGAATTTGCCACCGACCAATATGGCGGCCTGTTGTCGCTCAGCGCCGGGGTTTACCGCCTTTTCAGCCCGGACGGCCACCGCCCGCTGCTGATCCTGATCCTGACCTCCTTTGCCGCTGCAGCTGGGCTGCCCTTCCTGTGGCAGGTGGTGCGCAAGCGATTTGGTGAAAAAACCGCCAATGTTTCCGCCTGGCTGTATGCCCTCTACCCGGAAAGCGTCATCCTGGGTGCCTCGCAAATGCGCGAACCCATGCTGATCGGCCTGTCGGCCGTGGCTGCCTGGGGTGTCTCCAAGTGGAAGGACAATAAAACCCGTTCCCTGCTGGCGCTGGGTATCAGCTTTCTGTTGATGCTGTTTTTCTCAGGTAAAGCCGCCGGGGCCGTCCTGGCCGCTATGGCAGTCTGGTTCTGGCTGGAAAATATCCAACCCAAAGCCGGAAAAACCTGGCGCATCGCCGGTTACCTGCTGCTGGCCATCGGCATTCTGGCCGGCCTGTATTTCAGCTGGTCCTGGCTGGAGGACAGCTCCAAATGGGACCTGTACCTGATGGAAAGTTCCTCCGGCCGTATCCAATGGGAAGTAACCCTGATCAGCGACCGCCTGCGCGTGCCCTTCATTGTCGGCTACGGCATCGCCCAACCCGTCCTGCCGGCCGCCATCGTTTACCCCGGCATCCCCATCAATCGCGCCATCGCCATTTACCGCTCGCTGGGCTGGTACCTGCTGGCGCCCCTGCTTGTCACCAGCTTTTTGATGCTGTGGAAAGAAAAGTCCAAAGAAAATAAAGGCATGCTGATCTACTTCCTGCTGGCCGGGCTGATCTGGACGCTGGTATCCTCGGCCCGCGCCGGCGGTGACCAGTGGGATAACCCGCGCTACCGCTCCATCTTCCTGATCTGGATGCTCATTCCGGCTGCCTGGGCTTACGTCACCACCCTGCAAAAACGCTTGCCCTGGCTGTGGCGTTTGATAGCTTTGGAGTTCATCTATATCGGTTTCTTTATCCAATGGTATCTCAGCCGCTATTACGGCCTGTTCAAACGCATGGATTTCTGGCCGATGATACGCCTCCTAGGCGGCATCGGCTTTGCCATCATCTTCGGCGGTCTGGCTTATGATTGGGCCAGGAAGAAAATCAGGGAAAAACGCGGCTGATTGCGCGTGTTATAATCCTAGGTCATTACGAGTCCCGCTATTTTATTTCAAACAGGAGCGGTTATTTGAATTTAAAACAAACCCTCATCAGCGCAAACCCGGGCGCTTTTTTGTTCACCAGCGAAAATCATCCAGGAGTTGAAAGATGACGCTTTCAATTATTGTGCCGGTCTTCAACGAAGAAGATAACATCAACCTGCTTTATGATGCCATCCAGGAATCTGTCAAGGATGTAAAAATGCCTTGGGAGTTGATCCTGGTGGATGACGGTAGCCGCGATAACAGCCTGGAAAAATTGAGGGTTTTAGCGGAGAATAATCCGGATCAGGTAAAAGTGATCGTGCTGCGCCGCAATTTCGGCCAGACCGCCGCCATTGCCGCCGGAATTGACCAATCCAAAGGGGACGTTATCATCCTGCTGGATGCCGATTTACAAAACGACCCGGCTGACATTCCCCTGATGCTCTCGAAAATCGAAGAAGGCTATGACGTCGTCAGTGGTTGGCGCTACAACCGCCAGGATGCTTTCCTGACCCGCACGCTGCCCTCTCATCTGGCTAACGCCATGATCTCCAGTGTGACCGGCGTGCGCCTGCACGATTACGGCTGCACCCTCAAAGCCTACCGCCGCGAGGTCATTACCGGTTTCCGCTTGTATGGTGAAATGCACCGCTTTATTCCAGTTTACGCCAGTTCCGTGGGTGCCAAGATCACCGAGGTCAAAGTACACCACCACGCGCGCAAATATGGCAAGGCCAATTATGGTCTGGAACGCACCTTCAAGGTCATCCTGGACCTGTTCACAGTCAAATTCCTCACCAGTTACGCCAGCAAACCCATTTACGTGTTCGGCGGCGTGGGCATGGGACTGATCGGCTTTAGCCTGGCTTCGCTCATATTCCTGGCCGTGCGCCGTTTGGCGCTGCCCAGCAAACCATCGCCCTTTGCTTCCCCGCTGTTCATCATCGCGGTCATGCTGGCCATCATGGGCTTCCAGTCCATTTTGATGGGCTTGATCGCGGAACTGCTGGCGCGTACTTATCACGAATCCCAGAACAAGAAAGTCTATACCATCCGCGAAATTCTGGGCGGGCAGCCGAAGAAATCTGCCAAATAGGCAGCCTTTACACTCATGAAAATACTGGTCATCTCCCACGAATATCCACCCATCGGCGGGGGCGGCGGGCAGGTTGTGGCGGATGTCTGCACCCATCTGGCCACACGCGGCCACCAAATCCATGTCCTCACTGCCCATTATGGCGACCTGCCCCTGATGGAAGTCCAGGGCAGCCTGACCATCGACCGCGTGCGTTCCTGCCGTACCCAGGCTTACCGGGCTGGATTCATGACCATGGCCTGTTTCATCATTAAGAGCGTCCTGCACGGAATCAAAGTCATCCGCCGTTTTCAGCCTGACCTGATCCACGCGCACTTTGCCGTGCCGGCCGGTGCTTCCGCTTGGGCACTCTCAATTCTGACCGGAAAGCCATACGTCATCACCGCCCACGGCGGCGACGTACCCGGCGGTGCGCCCCAAAAGACGGATAAGTGGTTCCGCCTGGTGCTGCCCTTCACGCGCCCCTTCTGGAAAAAAGCCGCGCGCGTCATTTCCGTCAGTGAACAGACCCGCCGTTTTGCGCTCCAGCATTACCCGGTCGATATCCAGGTCATTCCCAACGGCATCGATACGCAAGCCTGCCAGCCCGGCGCCTTCCACCCGGAGCGGCCCCCGCGCATCCTCTATATTGGACGTTTCTCGCCCGAGAAAAACGCGGCAGCCGTACCCGCCATCCTGGATCGCGTCCGCGACCTGGATTGGCAGTGCGCCATGCTAGGTGACGGCCCGCAGAGGGAGGATGTCCAAAAGGCCCTCGCCAAATTCGATCTGGCCGAACGTGTCGAGTTGACCGGTTGGGTCACCCCACTGCAAGTTAACCAGTGGCTGGCTAAAAGCGATATCCTGCTGATGCCATCGCTGCTGGATTCCATGCCCATCGCCGGCCTGCAGGGCCTGGCCATGGGGCTGGCATTGGTGCTCAGCGATATCGGCAGCTGCCCGGATTACATTGACGAAAACCGTAACGGCTTCCTGGTCGCGCCCGGCGATGTGGCCGGATATGCCGGCGCCCTGCGCCGCCTGCTCAGCGACAAGCAGCTGCTCAAAAATGCGCGCGCGGCCAGCCGCGACCATGCCCAGCGTTTTGACCTGACCAAAGCCATCGACGATTACGAAAAAATATTGGGGGAGGTTATCGCTTAAGATGCGCATCGCATATGTCTCCCTGCACTGGCCGCGCAGCCTCACCAGCGGCGTGGGCAAAAAAATGCAGCGCCAATTAACCACCTGGCGCAATTTGGGCCATGAAGCTGAGTTCTTTTCGCACTTATACCTGCCCGAAGATACCGGCACGCTGGTGGAGGGGCAGCGCTTCCTTTACACAATTAAATCCGGCGCGGCCGGGCTGCTGCCCACCGAGCTATCGCGCATGGCCGCCCTGAAGAAGCTGATCGCCGGCGTGCGCGCCTACCAACCGGATGTCATCTACCTGCGCTGGGCCATGTATGTCTATCCGCTGCAACGCTTGTATCGCATTGCGCCGGCTGTGGTGGAGATCAACACCAACGACGTGGAGGAACACAAACTGCTGGGCGGGATTAAAAGCACCTACAACCGCCTGACGCGCGGCATCACCCTTGGCGGTGCCTCCGGCATTGTTTATGCCACGCAGGAACTGGCCGAGATGGATGTATTCCAATCCTTCCATAAACCCGGCCTGGTCGTCAGCAACAGCATCGATCTGAGCGCCGTCGCGCCCATGCCCGCCCCGCGCAATGACCACCCGCACCTGGCTTTCATCGGCACGCCCGGTTTTGCCTGGCACGGCGTTGAAAAACTGGTGGAGCTGGCGCGAATCTATCCGGATATCGTCATTGACGTGATCGGCTACGACCATATCGAGGGCCTTGCGGACCTGCCGCACAACCTGATCCTGCATGGCTATCGCGTAGGCGCGGAGTGCAACCACATTTTGGCCCAGGCCGATGCGGCCATCGGCACATTGGCCCTGCACCGCGCCGGATTGAACGAAGCCTCGCCCCTGAAAGTGCGCGACTACGCCAGCCGCGGCATTCCCTGCATCCTGCCCTTCCGCGACACAGACCTGGATGATCTGGGCAGCGATCTGATCCTGCGCATTCCCAACGACCAGGACAACATCCATACGCACGCGGCCGAAATCCACGACTTCCTGCTATACGTCCAGGGCCAGCGTATCCCGCGCGGCCTGGTGCGGGACCGAATTGACAACCGTATCAAGGAACAGCAGCGCCTGAACTTCATGGCCAGCCTCATCCAAAAACAACAAATTATTAATGAAACAAACACTACCATTTAGCTGTGTAAATATTTATGCTATACTGTGAAAAATCACTGACATATGAGCATTCAATCTGAAAATATCGAGGAAATCATTTGCACAAACTGCGGGCGGCCTAACCTGCCCGAAGCAGTGAAATGCTGGTATTGCCAGGTGGAGTTGAACAGCGGCGATCAGCCTGCTGAACAACAGGGCAAAGATACTCTGGAGCCGGAAGCACAAGCCCAACAAACACAGCTAGCACCGGATGAAGATAAAAACATACCCGAATGGCTGCAGCGCATTCGCGAACAGGAACAGAAGGAGCGCGCGTCGCAAGCTGCGCAGGATCAATGGCAGCAGCAATTGCTATTCAACGGGTCCAGCAGCCCAGCCGCCGCTTCACCGGCGCAGCCTGAAGAGCAACACAAAGAAAACCGCCGTTCAACGGAACCGCCTGCCCCAAAGGAAGAACCTGCCAAGCAGCCGCCGCTGGAATCGGCCAAACCGCAGCAGGAACCCAAACCTGCCATAATTATGGAAGCGGATGATGAAATCCCTACGGAAGATACCTCCGAGGACCTTCCTGATGGTTTTGTTAAGTTTGACTCAAACAACAATTGAAAATAAAATATTAATGGGATTCATAACTCGAGGAAAATAATGCCAAACAAAAAATCCGACGAAACCTTGCAGGAAATTCTGGAAGAAGATAACACCACCGTCCGCAAAAGCAAACGCAAGAACGGCATTGCCCGCCTTTTACTCATCCTGACCATCCTGGTCGTATTCTTCTTTGGCTTTCTTTATGTCACCCAATACCTGGCCGATATGGAAGCGGAAGCCAGGGTCAGAGCCATTCTGACAGCCAGCGCAAATCCGGCTGGTTACGACAACACCATCGTCGAAGCAACTGACATTGCCACTTTGGAAGCTGCTCCCACTGAAACCGCTGAGATTGTTACAGCCACGGTTGATCCAGACCTGGAACGGACGGCCACCATAGCCGCCCAGTTGACCAGTGTCGCTGAATTCCAGTCAACGGAAACACCGGCTGAATAAAATAACACAATAGTTTTGACAATTTAGGAGTGGGGTTAATAATGTTCGGTGCAATAGCTGGGGATATTATTGGTTCGCCATACGAATACTTGGGCTTCAAAGAAAGGGATTTTCCGCTTTTTTCGGAACGTTCCTGTTTCACCGACGACACTGTTTTAACAGTGGCCGTGGCGGACGCGGTGCTGCATAATCTCGACTTCGCGCAAACGCTCAAAGAATACGGCCGTCGCTACCCAGATGCGGGTTACGGCGGTTCTTTTTATAAATGGATGCTATCCGACTCCCTGCAACCTTATAAATCCGGGTGTAATGGCAGTGCCATGCGCACCACTTCCATCGGATTCCTGTTGGACGATGAATCCACCGTTTTAAAAACAGCCCGTAAATGCTCCGCCGTTACCCACAATCACAGCGAGAGCATCAAAGGCTCCCAGGCTGTTTCCATTGGGATCTTCCTGGCCAGGCAGGGCTGCAGCAAAGATGAAATTCGTCAGGAAATCGGCAAATGGTTTGGCTACAACCTGAATTTCCAATTGAAGGAAATCCAGCCTGGCTATCGCTTTGATATTACCTGCCAGGGCACCGTACCGCCGGCTTTTATCGCTTTTCTGGATTCAGAGGATTATGAAAGCGCCGTGCGCAACGCGGTCTCACTGGGCGGCGACGCCGATACGCTGGCCTGCATTGCCGGGGCGCTGGCCGAAGCCTACTATAAAGAAATTCCTGCGGAAATTGTCAGCGAATCGCGCCGGCTGCTGCCGCAGGATTTTCTGGATATTATTGACGAGTTCTATCAGGTAATGGAAAAAAAGAACTCCCGTTGATTGAACGGGAGTCTGTAATTTACGTAACTGAGGTAGCCACTTTCTCACCGTAAGCCAGCAGGGCTTGCAGCATTTCGTCCGTGCGCCCTTCCGCGTAAACGCGCAGCACCGGTTCCGTGCCCGAGGGGCGGATCAACAGCCAGGAATTGTCATCCAGAATGTACTTGACACCGTCCTTGGTGGAAACTTCATTCACCTTTTCGCCGCCAATTTCCTTGGGAGCGTCGTTGACCAGAATGCCCACCATTTTATCCTTGGCGACCGGGCGTTTCAGGCGCTGGTCGCGGCGCGCATATACCGCCGGGCCCACGTCCGTCAGCAGGTTGGATACCAATTCAGACAGGGTCACACCCGATTCGGCCACAATTTCCGTCAGCAGCAGGCCCATGATGATGCCGTCGCCTTCGGGAATATGCCCCAGGAAGGAAATGCCGCCCGATTCTTCACCGCCGATCAACACCGGCTCTTTGAGCATGTATTCGGCAATGTGGTTGAAGCCCACCGGCGTCTCGTGTACGGTCAAGCCGTAGCGTGCTGCCAGCAGATCGACCATGCGCGTTGTAGAAACCGTGCGCACCACAGAACCTTTCAAGCCGCGTTTTTCGGCCAAATATTGCAGTGAAAGCGCAATGATTTTATGCGGATCCACAAACACACCGCGCTCATCCATGGCGCCGATACGATCCGCGTCTCCGTCCGTTGCCAGTCCCAGGCTGCCCTTACCCATGCAGATAGCGCCCGAAAGCGCGCTGAGGTATTGTGCAATGGGTTCAGGATGTACACCGCCAAAGCCGGGATTCATCTCATTACGGATCTCGTGGATCTCGCAGCCGGTGCCTTCCAGCAGCCCGCGGATCACACCCCGTCCAGCGCCATACATGGAATCCACCACGATGTATTGGGGATTCTCGGCGATTACGTCGAAATTGATCAGCTTGCGCAGGTGCGCGTGGTATTCAGGGATGGGATTGAAGCGTGTGATCAGGCCTTCCTGGCGGGCAATGTCGTAATCAATCAGGTTGGGGCCGCGCCCCTGGGCCTCATTATCGTTCAGGTAAACTTCCACCTTGCGGCACAGTTCCGGTAATGCGGAACCACCGTAAGCCGCTTTCAATTTAACGCCATTATAGCGCGGCGCGTTATGCGAGGCTGTGATCATAATGCCGCCAATGGCATGCAGGTTCTTGATCGTAAAAGATACCACTGGGGTGGGTGCGTCCGCCTGGCACAACAGCACTTTAAAGCCGTTGGCAGCCAGCACACGCGCAGCTTCACGCGCATAGCGGTCCGAAAGGAAACGCGTATCGAATCCAACCACCATTAATTTGGGATCCGGCGGCGGGTCAATTTCCAGGCCGTTCAACCAGCCTTCCGAATTAACTGCGTCGGCTATAGCCTGGGTAACCATTCTAAGGTTGTGGAATGTAAATGTATCTGAGATGACGGCTCGCCAACCGTCGGTGCCAAAATTAATGGGCATATTTTTCTCCTTACAAAAGTAATTTTAGGCAAAATAAACCCCTAGGAGGCAACCCCGGGGTTTGTATAAATGTCCCTTTAATTCAAAAACGCCCTCGCGAATTTCGAACCATGTTCGCTATTATAACCCAATGGTCATCTTAGTGTAAAATTACGCACATGTCATTAAAAACCAATCCAAAAATATTAATCCTCACCCTCCTCCTGGTTGTGCTCTTCGCGCTGACCGCCGCCGGCTGCGGCTCCAAAGCCGAGCAGGCTTCCCAGGAGCCGGAAGTCCTGCCCACAGTTCAGCAGCCCACGGCAACCCCCATTCCGCCCGACCGCGCGGTACTCATCATCAGCCCTGACGATAATGCGGAAACAGCCACCCAGGCGCAAAACCTCATGGCGGAATTGGCCGCTTCATCCGGCCTGAAATTTGAGACCCGCCAGGATATCACAGCGGAGACCCTCAGCGCCGACATCAAGGTACTGGTCTTTCTGCATCACCCCGATAACCTGGGCACCCTGGCAGCCGGCGCCGCCGGCACTCAATTTGTGGCCGTCAGCGATCTGGATTGGACCCCGCCGGCCAACGTCACCCTCATCCACGAAGACACCACCGGCACCGCTTTCTTGGCCGGTTACATTGCAGCCATCACCGCCCCTAATTTCCGCGTGGGTGCCCTGCTGGCAGCCGAAGATACCCAAATGAACACCGCTTTTAAAAACGGCGTTAATTACTACTGCGGCATATGCTCCTCCGCCATCAACCCGCTCAACGCTTACCCGGTAGTTGCAGAGCAGCCCACGGCCAGCACACCCGAAACCTGGCAGGCCGCTTTCGACCAGATCAACTTGAGCAAAGTGAACGTGGTGTATATCGCCCGCGAAGCTGTCAGCCCGCAGCTGCTCGCTTACCTTTCCAGCCAGGACGTGGCCATCATCAGCAACCAACCCATCAGCGAAGAAGGCCGTTCCCGCTGGGCCGCTTCGGTTTACATGGACGCCATCACGCCCCTGCGTGAAATTTGGGGAGACCTGGTAGCCGGTACCGGCGGCAAGACCATCAGCGCCACTTTCCAAATTGGCGACACCCAGGAAGTTACATTAACGGACGGCTCGGTGTGGTTGAGCCCCGGCAAGCTGATCCTGGTAAACCAGATGGTTGACCTGATGCGAGAAGGCCAGATCGATACCCAATCGGTGAATTAGTTGTTGGAAGTACAAATGATTTATAGAAAACTCTCAACTGGGATTGTTCTCTATTCGCAAAAAATCCCTAATTTATAATTTTAAATCGGTCATTCTATTCCCAAAAACATGATTGCTTTATACCAATGGACACAAGTCTAGGGTTACTTTAAGGTTAACGATCTAACGGAAAGAGAAAGATGGAAAATACCGCATACCTAAAGCGTATAAAGTATAAAAAAAAGAATATTTCCTAGCGCTATAATTTTCTACCGACACATCTTTTTCAATGAGCACTTTCAAATCGGTTAAATACGCCCTACAACCAACTTAACTATATAAGTCTGCTTGATTATTTATTCAAGTTATGCTATATAATCAAGCTATGGAATTCCTTTCAGAAAAAAAAGCGATTGAAAAAGCTGAAAATCTACTATCCACATGGTTTGATTGTGAACCAGGTCAAATCATATATAAGCCAGAGTTGGGCGATAATCAATTTTCAAAGTATGTTGTTGACGCAGTTATACATATCAATGACATATTCTTTTTAATTGAATATAAAAAGGCCGGTGACTTAGGCTATGTGATGAAAGGCATAGGTCAACTTAATAAATTCGAAATAAATAAAGAAAACATTGTGAAAATTCTGGTTGTTCCCTACATGTATAAACTTGGCCGTAAAAAGTGTGAAGAAGCCAAGGTATCGTGGCTCGATTTATCCGGAAACGCGAATATCAAAGGTCCAAACATACGGATTATTATTGATAATCAGTCAAATCTCTTCAAACGGCCAGGTCGATCAACAAGTGTATTTGCACCGAAAAGTTCACGAGTAACTAGATTTCTTTTATACAATAGTCAAGGTGCGTTTAGCCAACGGGAAATATCTCTACAAACTGATTTAGATGAAGGGTATGTCAGCAGAATCGTTGGATCTCTCCAAGAATTAGAGCTAGTTACTAAAGATGATAGTGGAAATATAACCAATCGAAATCCAGAGACGCTTCTTGATGCTTGGTTAGAAAAATACGATCTCTCAAAACATAATGTGATTAAAGGATATATTCCTGCGCGTTCAGGCCAATTACTAATGCAACATATTAATAATTTCCTAAAAAAAGAAGGAATCAATTTCGCAATAACAGGTTTAAGTGCAGCTTGGTTGTATAATCACTTCGCTTCTTTTCGGACAGTAACCGTTTATTCTGAAAAGAGCGTAAGTAGTGAATTGCTATCTAATCTAGATTTTTCCGAATCTGATATTGGCTATAATACAATAATTGCATCACCAAATGATACATCAGTACTCTGGAATCTATCCGAAATTGAAGATATTAAATGCGTTCATCCAATCCAAGCTTATCTTGATTTAAAGGGACAACCCGAAAGATCTCAAGAAGCGATGTCACAACTAAAGAGTTTTTTACTGGAATCATATTTTAAGTGATGTATAAACCGCAACTTACATCTGGCTACAATAATCAACAGTTGAATCTAGTCCATTCAATGTGTCTGTATTTATGTACAATACTCGGTGATTATGTTGATGATTTTGTGATAGTTGGTGGATTAGTTCCCAATCTTATTATTCCCCAAAATCCACTACCCGAAGGAATTGAAGCACACGTGGGTACGCTAGATCTTGATATTGGTTTATCTATCGGGGTTTTTGATAGCAGTCGCTATCAGGAAATTGTTGAACGCTTGAGAGGGGCTGGATTTATTCCAGATGTTAATAAAAATCAAAATCCGACATTTCAAAGGTGGAGGCTTAATAATTCTATTGATGTTACGGTCGATTTTCTAATTCCCCAAATAACTAAGGACGAAATCGGTGGGTCATTAAAACATCTTGATACAAATTTCGGTGCTGTAATAACTCCAGGGCTGGAATTAGCATTTCAAGATCGGACTAAAATAACAATTTCAGGAAAAACACCCTTCGGAGAAAAAGCTAAAAGAGACGTCTGGGTTTGCGGTCCTGGAGCATATATCATTCTGAAAGCTTTAGCGTTTGAAAGTAGGGGAGAAAACAAAGATGCATACGATTTGTTTTATGTTATACGAAACTTTGGTAATGGACATCAAGAAGTCATTCAGCATATTCTGCCATTGATTAATAGTAAGCATGGGAAACAAGCTATCAAAATTCTAGATAGAGATTTTTCAAACCCCGAATTAATTGGCCCAGTTAGAGTAGCTAGATTTTTATATGGTAGTGTAGATGAGAGAACACAAGTAGAAGTATCCGGTTATGTTAATCAACTTCTCACAGGAGTCAAGTAGGATAGAATTTTCATGTTTGACACAGAATAATCTGCTTCGGTTTTCTTAATTTTCTAACAAGAAGAATTTTTACTCTTGATCTTTTGTTTGATTACCCATGAACTCCGGCATGGTCGCATGCCCTGGCTGCGAGATACCCTCCGGCTTGAATAATTTGCCGATCGTCATCAGGATGATGCGCAGGTCCAGCCCAAAAGACCAGTGATCCACATACCATACATCCAGCCGAAATTTCTCCTCCCAGGTGAGCGCGTTGCGCCCATTCACCTGTGCCCAGCCGGTCACGCCTGGCAGAACATCGTGCCGGCGCGCCTGCTCGTCTGAGTAGCGTGCGAGGTACTGCACCAGCAGCGGGCGCGGCCCCACCACACTCATATCCCCAACCAATACATTGATAAATTCCGGCAGCTCATCCAGGCTGGTGCGCCGCATAAAACGCCCCAACCGCGTGATGCGCTGGCTGTCCGGCAGAGGTTTGCCGTCTGCCCCATATTGGTCGCGCATGGTGCGGAACTTGACCAGCTTGAACAGCCGGCCTTTTAAACCCGGCCGCTCCTGCGTGAAAAATACCGGCCAGCCCTGCGTAGCCCATAAAAGCAGTGCCAATACCAGTATCAAAGGAGAAAGCAGCACCAGGACAAGCAGCGCGAAAAAGATGTCAAAGATGCGTTTGCCGAGCGGGACTGTGCGGATATATTTATTCATGCAGGAACATTTTACTCAAAAGGGGTCGATAAAGGAAGTCCGCCGCGGTTGGGTACGATATAATAAACGGAACAAATAACAGGCATTAATATGGAAAACAAGATCATTATTGAATACTGCGTGCCCTGCCAATTTGAAAAGCAGGCCCAACAGCTCTCACAGGAACTGCAAGCGCAATTCGGGAGCAAAATCGACTCCATCGACCTGGAATCCACCCGGCTGGTCGGCAGTTTTGAGGTGTTTCACAATGGGGAATTAATCTTCTCCAAAAAGAAAAGCGGACACCTGCCCCATCCCGGAGAAGTGGAACAAATTTTATTGACAAGGATAATGAAATAAGCTCATGGCTAAAAAAGGACGTGTATTTTCCGGCGCCAGGCCCACTGGACGCCAACACCTGGGTAACTATCTGGGCGCGATTAAAAATTATGTGGCTCTCCAGCAGGATTACGACTGCATTTACGGCATTGTCGATCTGCATGCGTTAACGACCATGGAGACCACCAAAGACCTGAAGAACAACACCCTGGAAATGGCCCTGGATTGGCTGGCAGCGGGCATCGACCCGCAGCAGTCAATTGTGATGATCCAGTCGCACGTGCTTGAACTGGCCAATTTGCACACCATTCTTTCCATGGTGGCTCCCCTGGGGAAATTGACCGATCTGCCCACCTTCAAAGAAAAAATACGCGACCAGCCGCATAACATCAACTACGGTCTGGTGGGTTATCCCGTGCTGATGGCGGCAGATATCCTGCTCTACAAATCGGACGCTGTTCCGGTCGGCGTGGACCAGGCCCCCCATATCGAATTCGCCCGCGAATTGGCACGTTCCTTTAATTACCGCTACGGCGCTAAAGTGTTGATCGAGCCGGAAATGAAAGTCACCCAGATTCCCAAGGTGCTGGGCATCGACGGCGAAAGGAAGATGAGCAAAAGCCTCAACAACCACATCGAGATCGCCGCCACACCGGAAGAAACCACGAAGCGCGTTATGATGATGGTCACCGACCCCAACCGCAAGCTGCGCAGCGACCCGGGCAACCCCGATATCTGCAACGTTTTCACCATGCACAAGATCTTCTCCAGCCCGGAAGAAGTTGAAATGGTCAACGTAGAATGCCGCCGGGCCGGCATTGGCTGTGTGGATTGCAAACGGTTGTTGGCCAAGAACATGAACAAATACTTCGAGCCTTTCCGCGAAAGAAGGGCCGAAATGGCCAAGCGTCCGGACGATATTTTTGATATCCTGGAAGACGGCAGCAATCGCGCCCGTGTCATCGCTGAACAGACCATGGCAGAAGTGCGTGATGCCATCGGCATGCCTTAAACGGTAGCTTCTGCCTATGCGTGCTGTCATTCAACGTGTCACCCAAGCGCAAGTAACTGTAGATGACCAGACCATCGCCGCCATCGGCGACGGTCTGGTGATTTTATTGGGAATTGAAAACGAAGATACCCATGAGAAAGCCGACCAACTCTGCAAGAAAATCGCCGCGCTGCGCATTTTCAGCGATTCCGAAGAGAAAATGAACCTGTCCGTGCGCGATATCAACGGCAGCGCTATTGTTGTCTCGCAATTCACGTTGATGGCCGACACACGCAAAGGCAACCGGCCGTCCTTCTTCAAAGCCGCTCCACCGGAACTCGCCAGTCCTTTAGTGAATTATTTCATCGCCGCTCTCGAAAAGGAAGGCGTCCCTACTCAATCCGGCCAATTCGGTGCGCATATGCTGGTTGAAATTCACAACAGCGGCCCCGTCACCATACTCCTGGAAGCCTGAGTTATTCCCTTGTAAACAAAACGAATTACCCTTTTCTTACGTATATCAAATGAAGATTTGTTAATCTTATACCGTTGATTTTATTTAATCAAAATTTAATTTTTGGAGGAGAACATGCGTATCACCGATATCATTTCAGGTATTTCAGTCATTTTTTGGTTGGCTGCTATAGGCTTCATTGTCTTTTCCGGCGTGCAAGCTACCCGCGGGCAGAAAATCAGAAATTCCCGCACCATTTCCATTGTCATCATCCTGGCCGCGGTCCTGGTCACGACGGTCAGCGCTGGCCTGGTATTCGTTGAACCGCAGGAGCGCGGTGTGGTCATTTCCGCCATCTCTCCCAAAGGCTACCGTGAACAGGCCTTGCAGCCCGGGTTGCGTTGGATTGTGCCGTTTGTGGAGCGCGTGGTTTATTACCCCATATCGCGCCAAACCTACACCATGTCCATCGCAGTGAATGAAGGGCAAATACAAGGCGATGATTCCATCACCGCCCGCACCGCCGACGGTCAGGAGATCTTTGTGGACGCCTCGGTCATCTACCAAATCAACCCGGAAAAGGTGGTAGATCTGCACATACTCTGGCAGGATCGCTATTCCGATGAACTGGTGCGCGCGCAATCGCGCGGCATCATTCGTGATGCGGTATCGCAATTCGGCGTAGAGGACGTGGTCACCGATAAACGTTTTGAGTTGGTGGATTTCATTAACACCGAATTGAACGCCAAATTTGAAGAAAACGGCATCACTCTGGTGGACTTCGTGCTGCGCAACATCACTTTCTCACCCGAATACGCCGCTTCGGTAGAGCAGAAACAGGTATCCGAACAGGAAGCCAAGCAAGCCGCTTTCGTGGTGGAACAGAAAAAACAGGAAGCCCAACAGGTCATTGAAACCGCCAAGGGTGACGCCGAAGCCGCCGTGATTGCCGCCGAAGGGCGCGCCAAAGCCCGCATGCTGGAAGCCCAGGCCGAAGCAGACGCGTTGAAGTTGATCGAAGATGCCATTGCCAACAACCCGGAACTGCTCACCTACCAATACATTACCAAACTATCGCCCACCATCGACACCATGTTGCTGCCCAGCGAATCGCCCTTCGTTTTTCAGCTTCCTGAAAGTGTACAATAAGGTAAATAACGGATAAAATTAAATTCAGGATGAAAATTCTGAGCTTACCGGCACAGCCAGATCGGCTCTATTGACTGCCTAAGGGCTCCGTGCTAAGATAATAAGTGTAATTTTTATTATAAAAATTCATTCGAAGATTATTCTGGAGGAGAAAATCTATGAAGAAGAAAATCCTGGTTAGTGTGATTGCTCTGGCAGTTCTCAGCCTGTTCGCAGCTGCCTGCACGCGCTCCGCCAGCGGCAGTCCATCCGATGTTGCCAAAGCGGAATCCACATTACCCAACCCGGTATCCACGCAATCACAACTCATGAAGGATATCATCGCTGGCACGCAAACTGCCATGGCCGTGCCGTTGGACGGTACCGCGGCAGCCGCTGATGACAACGGTGAAAAACTGGCCGTGGATGAAACGCCCGCTCCCAAAGCGGAAGCCACCGCCAAACCCCTGCCGACATCTACAGATGGCCCTCCGCCCGTGGTTTCATTAAATTACAACACTTCTAAATGCGCTCCCGGCTACTACGTTTGTGTTCAGAGCTACAAGAAGGACCAATCCGTCGTGCTGCAAGCCACTTATCCCTGGCTGCTGGATGATATGGATTTAACCTTCAAGATGGGGCCGGAAGGTGAATATGATTACACCCAGTACATCGTCGTCGGCACCGCCCACTACAGCCCGCAAGGCTCTGCCCAGGGTTTTGATGTTACGCTGAACATCCCGGACAGCCTGCGCGGAAGCAACCTGGTGGTTGTTCTGCTCGAAACCGATATGGCTGATTACTACGGATCAGATTACTTCACCAACGAGTAAATAATTTATAAAAGAATCGCAAAATCCCCGCCCTGAAAGCGGGGATTTTTTATATCCATGATAAACTAGCAGTTACGAGGTACCCCAATGGTTCATCAAATCCTTTCCAAAACTACCGTTTACAACGCTTATGCCTTCAGCGTGGAAAATTTACACGTCAAACTGCCGGACGAGCGCGAAAAAGACTATAACCTGGTGCGGCACAACGATTCCGTCACCATCATTCCCCTGGACAGCGACGGCAACATATGGTTTGTCACCCAGTTCCGCATGGGCTGCGAACGCATTCTGCTGGAGCTGCCGGCCGGCGTGATGAACGCAGGCGAGACGCCCCTGGAATGCGCCCTGCGCGAAGTGCGCGAGGAAACTGGCATGGCCGCCAGCGAGATGACCCATTTAGGGTCCGTTTATCTCGCCCCCGGCTATTCTTCAGAGCTGAATCACATCTTCCTGGCCACGGATATCTACTCCGCGCCGCTTGAAATGGACGACGATGAGTTCCTCAACGTGGAAAAATATCCGGTCAACGAAGCCCTGTTACTGGCCCAGCAAGCCCGCCTGCAGGACAGCAAAAGCCTGGCCGCGCTATACCTGGCAATTGGCAAATTACCTGCTTAGCTTATAAAATTTTTGTAGTTATCCAGATTCAAACACACAGGTTTTTAATAAACGTTGTGAGAATGAAACAAAAAGCTGTAATTTTTTTACTTATTCCCCTATTTTTTGTCGGTTGTACTTTTAGTGACGCTCCCATCACAATGAAAATATTAATTGTCAAAGTCGAAAACCGTATAGCTTATATCCGGCATAATATCGATTATGAACCCAGCAGGCTTTTAAATAAATTAAAAATTGCCATGCAGGAATCTTTAAATACTGAGCTGGATGAGTCCGATAAAAATTATTTAGTCAATACCACCAGTCCTGTCAACAAGATGTCCCTGGTTTATATCCCCGCCAGCGATTTTCTGATGGGCTCATCCTCATACGATGGAGATCATTATGAAAATGAAGAACCCCTCCATAGTGTCTATCTGGATTCTTACTGGATCACGAAAACCGAGATCACCAATGCACAATTTTCCAAATGTGTTCAAGAGGGTACGTGTACCTATAGTGTCTCAATGAAACGGAATCCACGTTTTTTGGACTCGGATTACACCGATCATCCGGTTGTGTATATTAATTGGTATATGGCACAAACGTTTTGCCAATGGTCAGGCGGAAGGTTGCCCACTGAAGCAGAGTGGGAAAAAGCTGCGCGCGGGCCCTCAGGGGCCAAGTATCCCTGGGGATCGGAGAACCCTTCAGAAGACATTTTTTTAACAAACGCGCACAACATCATCACCGATACAACCCCCGTGGGGTTATTCATCAAAGGTGCCAGCTATTATGGCGTGATGGATATGGGAGGGAATGTGCGCGAATGGGTTTCAGACTGGTATGATCCATTCTATTTTTCTTATTCGCCGTATGAAAACCCCCAAGGGCCTGAGGATGGGGACAAGAAAGTCCTAAAGGGTGCCAGTTATTTGGATCCATATGAGTATAGCAGAGCGGCCAGTCGCCTGGCACATGAACCGTCATCTTCGGGAGCCGTACGCAGTTTTCGCTGCGTTTATACGCATGCAGCCACACAAATTGTTCAATTTACCTCCAATAATTGATTGAAAATGTTTTTTTTATAAAATTATTTACACTTGGGCAAATGTCATCCCTCTTACCCAAGTTTTAAAAACATTCTGGATAAAAGTGGTATTATTAAGTGGTTTTGTCATAAACCGCTTTGTTTCGCCTGCCAAGGCGTTGAACCATAACACCAAATCACTTTTTTCAAGGAGAAAATTCATGAAACGTCAACAGGTTATGATGGACGGCAACGAAGCTGTTGCCTATACCGCATACCGCTTGAACGAGGTTATCGCAATTTATCCCATTACCCCCTCTTCACCCATGGGAGAACATGCCGACGCCTGGTCAGCCAAGGGTATTTCCAACATTTGGGGCACCGTCCCCATGGTCATGGAAATGCAGGCTGAGGGCGGCGCGGCTGGTGCAGTGCACGGCGCGCTGACCACAGGTTCCCTCACCACCACCTTCACAGCCTCGCAGGGTTTGCTGCTGATGATCCCCAATATGTACAAGATCGCCGGCGAATTGACCGCCGCGGTTTTCCATGTCTCGGCCCGTTCGTTGGCTGCGCAGGCTTTGTCCATTTTTGGCGACCACAGTGATGTAACCGCCGCGCGTTCCACCGGCTTTGCCATGCTGGCTTCCCGCTCCCCGCAAGAAGCCCACGATATGGCGCTCATCTCAACAGCTGCCAGCCTCGAATCGCGTGTACCTTTTATTCACTTCTTCGACGGTTTCCGCACCTCACATGAGGTCGGCGGCATTGAACTGATTCCCGAAGACGTAATGCGCGAAATGATCGATGATGAATGGGTGCTTGCCCACCGCGAACGCGGCCTCACCCCCGATGCGCCTTCCATTCGCGGTACCGCCCAGAACCCGGACGTTTATTTCCAGGCGCGTGAAACAGTCAATCCCTTCTACGAAAAATGCGCCGATATGACTCAAAAGGCCATGGATAAGTTCGGCAAGTTGACTGGCCGCCAGTACAACCTGTTCGATTACGCCGGTGCGCCCGACGCGGAACGCGTCATCATTGTCATGGCTTCCGGCGCTGAAACAGCTGAAGAAACCGCCAATTACCTGGTGAAACAAGGCGAAAAAGTCGGCGTGCTCTCCGTACGCTTATACCGCCCCTTCTCAGCCGACTATATGTTCAAAGCCCTGCCAAAAACCGTCAAATCTATTGCTGTGCTCGACCGCACCAAGGAACCCGGCGCGGATGGCGAACCGCTTTATAAAGACGTTGCTTCCGCCATATTGGAAGCGACCAAGAAAGGCACCTCGCCCTTCAGCAGCCAACCATCTTTGGTTGGCGGACGCTTCGGTCTTTCCTCCAAAGAATTCACCCCTGCCATGGTCAAGGGTATCTTCGATGAATTGAAGAAAGATCAGCCCAAGAATTCCTTCACCATCGGTATCGAAGATGATCTCTCCCACACCAGCCTGCCCTACGATGCCGGCTTCTCCATTGAAACCGACGACACCATCCGCTGCGTGTTCTTCGGTCTGGGTTCCGACGGCACCGTTGGCGCCAATAAGAACTCCACCAAGATCATCGGCGAAGAAACCGACAACTATGCCCAGGGCTACTTCGTGTACGATTCGAAGAAATCCGGCGCCATGACCGAGTCCCACCTGCGCTTCGGTCCCAACCCGATCCACAAGCCTTTCCTGATCGGCAAGAATGACGCAAACTTTGTAGCCTGCCACCAGTTCCCCTTCCTGGAACAATATGACATGCTCAAGTATGCCAAACCCGGCGGCGTTTTCCTGCTCAACTCCATCTACAACCAGGATGAAGTCTGGGAGCACCTGCCCGTGGAAGTTCAGTCCGCTATCATCGACAAAAAGCTAAAGTTCTATATTATCGACGCCTATGAAGTGGCCGGCAAGACCGGCATGGGCACCCGCATCAACACCATCATGCAGACCTGCTTCTTCGCCATCAGTAACGTGCTTCCCAAAGACGAAGCCATTGCCGAGATCAAGAAATACATCAAGAAGACCTACAGCAAACGCGGCGAGGCAGTTGTCAACCAGAATTTCGCTGCTGTAGATTCCTCTCTTGAAAATCTGTATGAGGTCAAGGTACCTGAAAAGGCCACCAGCAAAGAAACCCGCCGCCCGGCAGTTCCCGCCGGCGCGCCCGATTTCGTCAAGGAAGTCCTCGGCGCCATGATTTCTAAAGACGGCGACGACCTGCCTGTCAGCAAGCTGCCCAACGACGGTACTTATCCTTCCGGCACCACCCAGTGGGAAAAACGCAATATCGCTATGGAAATTCCTGTCTGGAATCCGGACATCTGCATCCAATGCGGTAAATGCGCCTTCGTCTGCCCGCATGCGGTCATCCGCACCAAAGTGTACGATGCTGCGCTGTTGAAAGACGCTCCCGAAACCTTCAAGTCCATCGACGCGAAGTTCAGAGAGTTCCCCGGTATGAAATTCACCGTTCAGGTATCACCTGAAGACTGCACCGGCTGTGGTATGTGTGTAGAAAACTGTCCTGCCAAAGACAAAACCGATCCCAGCCGCAAAGCCATCAACATGGCTCCCCAGCCTCCGCTGCGCGAAAGCGAAAGCAAGAACTGGGAATTCTTCTTCAACCTGCCCGATCCGGACCGCACCGCTTTTGAAGCCAACACGGTCAAGAATTCGCAGCTGCTGCGGCCGCTGTTCGAGTTCTCCGGTGCCTGCGCCGGCTGCGGTGAGACCCCCTACGTTAAACTGCTCACCCAGTTGTTTGGCGACCGCACCGTCATCGCCAATGCAACCGGCTGCTCCTCTATTTACGGCGGCAACCTGCCCACCACGCCTTACACCTTCAACGGTGACGGCCGCGGCCCTGCCTGGTCGAACTCCCTGTTCGAAGACAACGCAGAATTTGGCCTGGGCATGCGCCTGACCATGGACAAGCAGCATGAGTTCGCTCAGGAACTGCTCAAGAAAGTCGCCGGCGACGTCGGCGAAAAACTGGTCGATGAGATCCTGACAGCCGATCAAACCACTGAAGCCGGAATTAAAGCACAGCGCGACCGTATTGATGCGCTTAAAGAGAAATTAAACGGCAAGAAAGACCTCACTTCCCGCCAGATGCTCAGCCTGGCCGATAAACTGGTGCGCAAATCCGTTTGGATCGTCGGCGGTGATGGCTGGGCTTACGACATCGGCTACGGCGGTTTGGACCACGTTCTGGCCTCCGGGCGCAATGTGAACGTCCTGGTGCTCGACACCGGTGTTTATTCCAACACCGGCGGTCAATCCTCCAAGGCTACACCGCGTGGCGCAGTGGCGAAATTCGCCGCCGATGGTAAAGGCTTGCCGCGCAAAGATCTGGGTATGATCGCCATGACCTACGGGTATATTTACACCGCGCAGGTTGCCATGGGCGCCAACGATATGCAGACCCTGCGGGCTTTCCGCGAAGCGGATGCCTACGACGGCCCGTCATTGATCATTGCTTACACCCACTGCATCAACCACGGTATCGTCATGAAAAAGGGCCTCAGCCAGCAGGACTTGGCGGTAAAATCCGGCGTATGGCCGCTGTACCGCTTCAACCCCGACCTGATCAAGGAAGGCAAGAATCCGCTGAAGTTGGATTACAAAGAACCCAGCATCCCGGTCAAGGACTTCGCCTACAACGAAACCCGCTACACAATGTTGACCCAAACCAACGAAGAACGTGCTGAAGTGCTGTTGAAACTGGCGCAGCAGGATGCGCAGGACCGTTGGGTGAAATACAGCCAAATGGCCGCCCAGGAATACGAAAAACCTTCCGCATAACATAATTAGAACATTATATAAAAAGAAGCGAATGCGATTGCATTCGCTTTTTTTCTATATAATAACTGTAAAGAGAGGTGTATCATGACAGACCTGAAAACAAAATACCTGGGGTTGGAATTGAAAAATCCGCTGGTCGCATCTGCCTCAACCCTATCAAAGAAATTTGAAAATATCAAGAAAATGGAAGATGCCGGCATCAGCGCGGTGGTGCTGTATTCACTTTTCGAAGAAGAAATCCAACACGAAAGCCTCGAGCTGAACTATTTCCTCAACCGCGGCACCGAATCCTTCCCTGAAGCTTTGACCTATTTTCCCGAGATGGATGACTTCAATCTCAGCTCCGAAAAATACCTGGAAACCATCCGCAAGGCCAAAGAAAGCGTGGATATCCCGATCATCGGCAGCCTCAATGGCGTTTCCAACAGCGGCTGGATAAAACATGCCCGGCTGATTGAAGAAGCCGGTGCGGATGCACTGGAATTGAACCTCTATTTCGTCGCTACTGATCTGGATATAAGTGCTGCTGAAATGGAGAAATCTTATTTGGATGTCGTACGCGCCATCCGCCAGGAAATCAAGATTCCCCTGGCAGTCAAACTAAGCCCATTCTTCAGCAGTTTGCCTAATTTTGTCAAAGATTTGGAAGAAGCCGGTGCCGAAGGCGTGGTGCTCTTCAATCGCTTCTACCAGCCCGATCTGGATATTGAGAATCTGGAGGTCAAGCCCTGGCTGGAGCTGAGCACTTCTCACGATTTGCTGCTGCCGCTGCGCTGGACTGCCATCCTTTACGACCGTATCCATATGGATATGGCCCTCACCAGCGGTGTGCACTCCGGTCATGATATGGTCAAAGCCGTTATGGCGGGCGCTTCGGCGGTCATGTCTGCCTCCGAGTTGATCACCAACGGCATCAGCCGGGCCGACGCCATGCTCAAAGAATTCACTGAATGGGTCACTTGGCATAATTATGAATCCGTCAGCCAGATGCGCGGCGTACTCAGCCAGAAATCCGTGGCCGTACCGGCCGCGTTTGAACGTGCCAATTACATGAAAGCGTTATCACTGCACGACGATAAACTCTAAATATCCCCCACTACTCCAAAAACAGACCCCGAGCAGTATTGCTCGGGGTCTGTTTATTTTATTCGTTCTCTTCTGCGTTTTGCATACGAGTTTTCTTTTGACGGTAGGTGATGCGCGCACGGGAAAGATCATAAGGTGACATTTCCATTTTTACGCGATCGCCCAACAATATGCGGATATAATACCGTCGCATTTTGCCGGACAGGTAGGCCAAAACTTCGTGGCCGTTGTCCAAACGCACGCGAAATTGCGTACCGGGCAACGCTTCGATCACTGTTCCATCAACCAGGATCTTCTCCTCTTTTCCCATAAAGACTCCTTTCCGTCTTATACAAGCCCGATATTAACGGTCAGGTCGGGTATACTGGCGGCGTTTCAGCCTGCGCGCAGATTTCTTTTCTTCCATACGGCGGTTCTCGCTCTTGGAAATAAACCAACGTTTCTTGCGGACAGTGCTCAGGACGCCAGATCTGACCACTTTCTTGCGAAAGCGTCTTAATAACTGGTCTTGTGATTCATTTGGTCGTAATACTACACTAGTCACTTGTCTAATCACCTCCCCTCTTTCCGAAGGGTGGAATACTCATAAAAAAAACCCGACTGATTTACATATCAATCGAGTTCATTAGTATGCGAGTAAATCAGTTTTTTGGAAGCGTTCTCTTATAGGAGTCTCCCGGTAAATTTTTTCCAACGTCATCTATTATACAACAAGCGCAAAGGATGTCAAATTAATTTGATGTTAGAACCTTTAAATCCATGTTAAAGCGGGATCACCATGCGCCCATTGTCATTAGCCTCCACTTTGACGGTCTTCACAACTGCTCCCTGGCGCTTGATCACCAGTGTCTTATTGCGGAAACGCCATACAAACGAACGCATCAGGACGATTTCGGACTGGTTCACCTGTCCATTATGCGTTTTTTCCTTGCCCAGGTCGATACCGACCTCTTTGCCCTTGCCGCTCACCACGGTCTTATAGCGGACCACTTTGCGGTACTTGCCGTTGGGTTTTACGGTTACAAAACGGATCTTGACATTGACAAAGAACAAAATGAACAGGATGAATCCCAAACCCAAGAAAATCCAACTTACATCACTCCATCCAATTGGAGATTTAGTTTCTCCCCTGGTTTGTACCTGATCAATGCTATCTTCTTCTACATTAAACGTCACTACGCAATCCACAAATTGCCCATATTCATCCTGGATCCGAATGGTGCAGCTATCCTCTCCCGTGAACCCGTCAACAGGGGTGTAAATAATCTCGCCAGTAACAGGAATGATCTCCAGCGTGCCGTGCGCTGGCTGGTATAAAACCGTGTAATTAATTTGGTCATCATTGGTAATAATATCCACATCATCGGCTTGAATGAAAATCTTATTGCTCTGGTTGGGGTTTGTGGCAACGACCAGGTCAGTTGCAATCGGGCTGTCGTTTACCGGCAAGATCATCAAATCGATTTTCTGCGCGATAATTTTTCCGTCTTTCTGGGCCAGAATAGTGAAGCTTTCTTCACCGTTGTAATTTTCGTTCGGCGTATAAGTATATTGGCCGGTCTGCGCATCCACTATTACGCTGCCGTTTTGCGGCGGATTATTTGGATCCAGCAAGTAGGATTGGGCACCTTTAATATTGACACTGCCCACAGCTTGATGGTCTTCATACAGCACCACAGCGGCAGAGTCACCAGTATCGCTGCCGGAAACAGAGTTGGAACTGTAGTAGTAATAATCGCTGTACAAGCCCGCTGAATCATCATCACTATTGACGCTGACTTTTATGGTCACCGTTGCGCTGGCTGTAACCAGCGGGTCTTGGTTATCGCGGATCTCGTAAACAAAGCTGTCTGTTCCATGGAAACCGGCTTTGGGTTTGTATTTAAGTGTATTGGAGGTAGTGTTGATCTGCACCGTCCCATGAGCCGGGTCGCTCAGGATTTGCGTGATGGTCAGTGTGTCACCATAGGCCAGGTCGGCATCGGTGTCATTATCTACCACATTTAGCGTCTTCCAACCCGCGCCCTCTAAAGTTCGGTATGAATCATCGTTTGCCACCGGGTTATCATCCACCCAATTCACCGTCACGGTGATGGTCTGAACGTCGGATGCGTTGTGCGCGTCCGTAACCCGAATGGTGAAGCTGTCTGTGCCGTTGTAATTCTTGGCTGGTTTATATAGGTATTCGCCGGTGAACTGGTTCAAATCAATCTTGCCGTGCAGCGGGGCGGCATCTGTGTAGAAGAGATGGCTGTCGGATTCAGGAATATCGGCCAAATCCGGGTCTTCGAAAGTCACAAAACCGGTCAACTGGCTGTCCTCATCCATGCTCCGGCTATCATTGGAGGTGATCACCGGGACATCATTAATAGGTGTGACCGTGATGGTTACGATTGCGCTGTCATATACGACCGGATCCTGATTATCCTTGATTTGATAAGTAAAGCTATCCATACCATTGTAATTCGCTGCGGGTGTGTACTCGATTTCCATTGTCGCTGCGTTGATAACCGCGCTGCCGTGCGCAGGCCCGCTGGTGATGGCTGCTAATTTCAATTCGTCACCGTATGGCAGATCGGCATCATCATCGTTATCCAGCACATCAAACGAGACCAGGCCGGCATCCTCATCAATAGTGTAATAGTCTGCGTTAGCCTCCGGGTCGTTCTCGTAATAATTGACATACACGCTGATATCTGCTTCAGCTGTTGCTCCAGCTTTATCGCTCACCAGTATGGAGAAAGTGTCCAACCCGTTGAAATTGGTATCCGGCGTATAAGTGAAATCACCACTGTCCGCATCCAGATGCAGCGTACCGTTTTCAGGCGCCTGGCTGACCGTGAAGGTCAATTTATCCCCATTGGTAGCCACATCCGGGTCACTGGCTTCCACGGTATCGCTGACCGGGGTATCTTCCGGTGTATTGAAGCTGGCGTCGTTAGCCGTGGGTACATCGTTGATTGCGCTTATCGTGATCGTTACGGTTTGTGTGGTCGTTCCGCCGTGTTCATCACTGACCAGCACGATGAAAGAATCGCTTCCGTTGTAGTTCTCATCCGGTGTATAAGTGTAAGCGCCGCTCGTTTCAGTCAAATCTACCGCGCCATGCCCGGCTGCAGTTTTTATTGTGTAAGTCAGGCTGTCCGGGTCAGGTGAATCATCGCTATCCACGTCTGTTGCTGTCACTGTACCACTGGCGCTAGTATCTTCCTGAATGGTATGGCTATTGCTGGAAGTCACTATCGGCAGGTCATTGACCGCCGTGATGATCAGATTTACCAGCGCAGTATCGTTTACCGCCGGATCCTGCGTATCTTTAATTTGATAGGTGAAACTGTCTGAACCGTTGAAATTATCATCCGGTGTGTAAATAATGCGCTGGTTGACCGAATCGATTGACAGCGTTCCGTGCGCAGCAGTTACCGTGATAGCACTGATCGTCAGGGAATCGCCGTAATCCAGGTCGGCGTCGGTATCATTTGCCAGCACGTTCAGGCTGGTTGCGCCTGCGTCCTCGGCCATCGTGAATGAATCATCATTGGCTGCCGGGTCATCGTCCACAGGTGAAACCGTCACCCGCACGCTGGCGCTGGCTTCGACATGATGTATATCCGTGATGGTATAAGTGAACTCTTCGACGCCGCTCCAATCCGCTTCCGGCACAAAGGTCAGGGTCTTTGCATCTGCGGCGATGGTAACCGTACCGTGATCGACATTGTCATAGCCGATGATGGTCAGGTCATCCCCTTCGCGCTCGATGTCTTCATCAGAGTCGTTATCCAGAACAGATATTTCAACGCTGTCGTCTTCATCCACCGCAGCCGTGTCATTCACAGCCACCGGGTTGTCGTTTTGCGCTGTCACTGTCACGGTCACTTCAGCACTGTCGCTGGCGCCATTCTCGTCTTCAATGGTGTACGTAAAGACTTCCACGCCATTCCAGTTGCTGTCGGGTGTGAAGAGCAGGTCTTTGCCGCCGTGGGTGATGGTCACCGTGGCATTATCCACATCCTCCACCTTTGTGATAATCAGGTCGTCGCCTTCGTTCGATAGATCCACATCGGTGTCGTTGCTCAACACGTAAATGGTCTTCGAGCCATCTTCCGCCAGCGAAGCGCTGTCGTCCACGGCATCTGGTCCATCGTTGAGCGGGAGAACGGTAACGGTGAAGGTGTCCTGATCCGTCAGGCTGCCATCCGAGACTGTCAGGGTGATGGTAACGGGATCGTGCGCCGAGGTGGTATTGTTCCAGGTATTCTTATCCAAATCCGGCGTAACCGTCACGGTGCGGCTGCTGCCGCTGCCGCCCAGTACAATGCCGTTCAGCGGGATGGTAGTGCCGTCGCTGGTGGCAGCCGTCACTTCCAGAGTCGCGTCGTCGTTGTCCACATCCGTCACTGTGAAGCTGAGCGCCCCGGTTGTGTCGTCTTCGTTGATAGTTTGGTTGGCAACATTGGAAATGACCGGCGCATCGTTAACCGGGTCAACCGTTACCGTTACGGTAGCAGTGGCCGTAGCGTTGTTCCCGTCTTTCACCGTGTACGTAAATTCTTCCATGCCGAACCAGTCCGGGTCCGGTACAAAGTGCAGCATTTTGCCTGCGGAAAGAATAGTGACCGTGCCATTGTCCACATCTGCGAAAGACACGATGGTCAAATCGTCGCTCTCATTGGAAATATCTACATCGTAATCATTATCCAGCACGTCAATGTCGATTTCGTGGTCTTCATTAATGGTGATACTGTCGTCATCCGGTTCAGGCGTGTCGTTTTGCGGCACGATCGTGACCGTGAAACTGGTGGCATCCGTCAGGCTGCCATCGCTGACCGTCAGGGTAATTGTTATCGGGTCATGCGCGTCACTAAGTGCATCCCAGGTGTTCTTATCCGCATTCGGTGTAACTGTCACGGTGCGGCTGCTGCCGCTGCCGCCAAAGGTAACACCGCTCAATGGGATCACCGTGCCGTCGCTGGTGGCCGCTGTTACTTCCAGAGAGGCATCATCGTTATCCACGTCCAAAACGGTGAAAGCCAGTGCGCCGGTATCGCTGTCTTCATTAATGGTCTGATCCTCAATGTCGGAGATGATGGGCGGATCATTAACCGCGTTTACCGTCACCTTAACGACAGCCGTGTCGGTGGCGCCGTTCTCATCTACAACGGTATAGGTAAACTCCTCGACGCCGAAATAATCCGCGTCCGGGGTAAAGCGCAATTGAGTGCTGCTGTCGATGATCGTGACCGTGCCGTTATCCACATCGGCAAAGGATTGGATGCTCAGGCTGTCACCCTCATGGTCGCTGTCCACATCCGAATCGTTGCTTAGCACGGGGATATCTACGCTGCCGTCTTCTGTTACTTCGATATCTTCATCATCCGCGGCAACCGGGGCATCATTGACCGGGTCAACCCTCACGGTGAAAGTATCTGTTTGGGTCAGAGTGCCGTCGCTGACCGTCAGAGTGATGGTGACGGGTTCGTGCGCGCCCGAAAGCGCGTTCCAGGTGTTGTAATCCGCCGCCGGAGTGACCGTCACGGTGCGGCTGCTGCCGCTCCCGCTCAACACAATATTGCCTAATGGAATGATCGTGCTGTTGCTGGTGGCGGCGGTAACTTCTAACAAGGCATCATCGTTATCCACATCCGTCACCGTGAAACTGATGGCGCCGGTGTCGGTGTCTTCATCAATTGTCTGATTGACTACATCGGAGATCACCGGCGGGTCGTTGACGGCATTCACCGTCACAGTCACTTCGGCTGTATCCGTGGCGCCGTTCTGGTCAATTACCGTATAAGTGAAGGTCTCGCTGCCGTTCCAGTTCTCATCCGGCTCGAAGGTAATGCTCTTTTTATCCGCCGCGATGGTGGCTGTGCCATTATCGACACCGTTGACTGAATCAACCAATAGTTCGTCGCCTTCGCGCGCCAGGTCAATGTCGTCATCGTTATCCAGCACAAAGATCACGGCGCTGCCCTCTTCACCAATTTCCGCGCTGTCGTCTTCCGCTGCAGGAGGATCGTTAACCGGGTCAACCGTGAGCAGCACAGTCTTGCTGGTCTCCGCGTTATGCTCGTCCACCACCTTTACCGCAAAGCTGTCCGAACCGTTGTAGTTGGCCTCCGGGGTGTAGGTGTATTCGCCCGTATCGCCATCCAGCACCACCTCGCCGTGTTCCGGTTCCGTGGTTACCTGCACAGTGTAGCTGTCCGGGTCCGTGCTGTCTGCAAGGTCCGGGTCGTACACGACTATGGTATCCGTCACGCTGGTATCTTCATCCAGCGTATGATTATTGGTCGAGGTCACCTGCGGGGTGTCGTTCACCTTGGTCACCGTAACGGTTACCGTACTGATGGCTGTAGCCGCGCCTTCATCCGTGATGATAACCGTGAAGCTGTCGCCGCCATTGTAATTGGCGTCCGGGGTGTAAGTCCAATTTCCATCAGACTGCACCACGGCTGTGCCGTGCGCGCCGTCTGTGCCCAACGTATAAGTATGCGAATCGCCCTCGTGCAGCAGGTCGATGTCACTCTTAACAACCACCACGCCGCTGGTGGAACCATCTTCGGCCACTGTGGCCGTGTAATTTTGCGCCACCGGCGGGTCATTGACCGGCTCGATGATAATGTCAATATACTCCGTGGTCGTCAGCGCGCCGTCGTTCACATCCACTTTCAGCTGCAGCGAGCCGTTCATCTGCGCCTGTGGCGTCAACTTTACCGTGCGCGAGGTTCCGGAACCCTGCAGCACGACGTTGTAGCTCTTGATCAGAGTCGTGTCCAGCGAGGTGAAGGTGATCAATAGGTTGGCCGAAGCGGTTTCCGCATCGCTGATGGTCACATCAAAGGTACCGGGAGTATCCTCGTACATAATCCAGGGTTCATCGGTGGACACGATAGGATAATCGTCCTCGGCTGTAATGGTGATCTTCACGGTCGCCGTGGCAGTCTTTTCCAGGTTCAGGTCTTCCGCCACGGTATAGGTAAAGGTATCCGTGCCGTTATAATTCAACGTGGGTGTGTAAATGAAGGACTGCGTAGCCACGTCCAGGTTGACCGAGCCGTGCGATGGATTGGTATAGCTGTAAATACTAAAATCGTCCCCCTCGATGTCGCTATCGTTGCTCAGCACAGCGATGGTGACGGGGTTATCTTCTTCGATGGTACGGTTGTCATTCACCACGCTGGGTGCGTCGTCCACAGCATTGATGGTAATGGTGACCGTGCCGGTGCCGCGCAGGTTGCCGCTGTCGGATACTTCGTAAGTGAAGAATATATCGTCGTTGCGGTTAGCGCCGGGTTTGTAGGTCAGCGTGCCGTCATTATTATTCACTACCGTGCCGTGTCCAGCCGTGCCATCGGAAAGCAATTTGGGGGAGGTAGTGGAAACCACATACAGCGTATCGGGATCTTCCACATCCGTGTCGTTGGCGATCACGTCAACGGTTACCGAGGTGTCCTCATCGGTGGTTGCGCTGTCATCAACCACTACCGGTGGGTCATTGACGGCGTATATTTTCAGGGTCAGGCTTTCAGTGTCCGACTTATCCCCGTCAGAAGCTGTGATAGCAATGGTAATGGTTCCGCTTTTGTTAGCCGCAGGATCAATTGTCAATTCAACGCTACCGCTGCCATCTGTGGATTTGGTGAAGCTGTAGGAATCAATCAGATCCAGGGTAGATGCCACGCCGCTCAGGGTAATGTCAGCCAAATCTGTATCAATATCGGAAACCTTGAAGCTGGTTGTGATAGATATATCTTCGGCCGTTTCCAGCATCGCGCTCAGATTATAGACATCCGGCGGGTCGTTGACATTCAGGACGGTGACATAAACCGTACCGCTGTCACTCAAGTCTCCGCTGTCGGTCAGCACGAAATCAAAAGTATCGCTGCCGTAGTAATCCATATTGGGCGTGTAGATGGCGTCTCCGTTGGCCTGATCGAAACTCAATGTGCCGTGTGCAGGAGCCGTAATACCCTGGCTGATGGTGATGATATCGCCATCCACGTTAGCCAGGTAATCTACCACATCCACGTGAATGGGTTCCTCTTCATTGGTGGTCACCCAATGGTCCGCGGCCACCGGCGGGTCGTTGACCTCGTTTACCACCAACTGGAAAGTTTCGCTGGTGTAAACAATGCCGTCTGTGACCAGCACAGTAATATTGGCGCTGCCGAATTCCTCTTCGGTCGGAGTGACCGTCAACGAAACCAGCCCGGTGTCATTATCGCGTATATAGCTGATGCTCTCCGGCGGCACCAGTTCGGCGTTATCGGAGTAGATGCTCATACCCAGGTCATCCAGCCCGAAGGTGGTACCGGTGTCCTGAATATCGACGTCGTCAATATAGAACTGCAATAAAATATCAAAATCTTCGTCAATTTCCTGGTCAGGGATTTCTACGATGGCATCGGTCTGGGTAGAAATGGTAGGTGCATCATTCACCGCTTGGATCTCAATGTAAACAGTAGCCGAAACCGTCGCGCTGCCGTCTGTGACGGAATATTCGAAATTCTCCTGGGAGTAGCTGCCGTTCTTATTGGCGTCTGGCGTGTAATAAATGATGGTGTCGCTAAGATGCGCGGTGCCCAGGTTGGTGTACGGCGCTACAACTAAATCCATTGAATAGCTAAGTGTATCGCCGTCCGGATCGAACGAGTAATTGGACAAGTCAATGGTGATAGTTTCGGAGTCTTCCTGGATCGAACGCCAGATGTTATAGGTACGCGGGGGCAAATTGACTTCATCGCTATCCACCGCCACTGAAACTGTGGCCGTGTCGGTTGCGCCGTAATGATCTTCAATTTGGTAGCTGAACGTGATCCAGGCTTCCGAACAATCACCACTAGTAGTGCCAAAGGCTTCATACTTAAGTGATCCGTCGCCGTTCACATATGCCGTTCCGCAGCTGGGCTGGGAGACGATACTGGTCACGTGGATCTCCTCATCTACGTCATAAGGCAGATCCGGATCAGTGTCATTGCCAATCACGTTGATGTTATCCAGCGTACCGCCGGGCGCGACGATGGTGGTCAGGTTGTTATCGTAGGCTTCAGGCGCATCGTTGACCGAATTAATCGTGATGTACACCGCAGCACTGCTCACACCGCCATCCGTATCGATCATCTCATACGTAAACGAGTCGCTTCCGTTGTAATCACCGGAAGGCGTGTAGCGGAATTGGCCGGAGCCCAGGCTGGACAGGCGCCCATGCGAAGGCGTCGTCAACACCTTTCGCAGCACCAGGTTAGCCGCAGCCGTCTCAATATCAGTGTCATTACTAAGCACGTTGAAAGTAATGGATGTATCTTCGTTGGTAACTACCTCATCATCCATCGCAGCTGGCAGATCGTTGATGGGCACCACCCGCACGGTGAAAGTGCGTGTCATCTGGTTGCCGCGCGCATCTTCGGCGGTGATAGTCAAAACCGACTTACAGGTGGCATTCGGCGCCGGTGTGAAGGTCAGGGTGTACTCTGAATCGCTATTGTTAAGGCTCAGGCTGCCGTTCGGGAAAACAGTCGTGTTGGAACTGCTGGCACTCACGTTTGCCAGATTTCCATCCACATCCGTCACGCTAAAGGTTACCGAACCGCTTTCATCTTCAAAGATAACCTGATTTTTGATCACGGTGATGGTCGGCGGGTGATTGGCCGGGTCGGCGCTGAGTGTCACGGTAGCCGCGCTGGAAGTAAGACTGGTGGAATCGGTCACGGTATAAGTAAAGCTATCTTCCCCATCGAAATCCTCATTGGGGGAATAGGTAAATGCTGTACCGTCCGCTTCCAATGTACCGTATAAAGGTGCGCTGACAATATTGGCCGTCAGAGCATTATCGCCATCCGCGTCCCAGTCGTTGGCCAGCGGATCGATGGCAAAGCTGCCGGATTCCTGCACATAGAAGAAATCATCTACCGCCGTGGGTGCATCCGCAACCGCATTGATCGTCAGCAGGAAAAGTTCGGATACTTCGGCGATGCCATCGCTGACCGTAATGGTGATCGTTACCGTGCCGTTCTTGTCCGCCAGAGGCGCCGCCGTAAAGGTGCGATTCTCACCCGACCCGGTAATACGCATGTTATTGGCATCGAGGATATCCGGGTTGGTCGAGTCGGTTGTAATCATCAGTGTGTTCAATTCCGCCTCGGTATCCAGGTCGAAATCACCTACAGTAAAGTTGATCGTTACCGTGTCATCTTCATCAATGGTTTGGTCGCCAATGGCGCTGATTGTGGGCGGGTCGTTAACCGCCGATGCCGTCAGAGTTACGGTGGCGGTGGCGGTGGCGCCATCCGGGTCCTGAATGCGATAGACAAATGAATCCGTGGAATCGTAATTCGCCGCAGGAGTATATGTTAAAGTCCCGTTGCCGTTATCAACCAGGGTTCCATCCACCGTCGTGGTCACAATTTCAACGTAACTCAACTCGCTTTGCAGGTTGTCCACATCGGTATCGTTGTTTAATAGTTGGCTGCTGACCGTAATGGTGGTCGGTGTGTCTTCCGTGAAGCTAATACTGTCGTTGCGCGCAGTGGGCGCGTCGTTGACCGCGGTGACATGCAGTGTAAAAGTATATACACCTGTCTGAAAACCGTCACTGGCGCGGATGGTAAAGGTTACATCTCCATTCTGGTTGGACAAGGGTACTAATTTGATAGAAACAGCCGGATCAGTGTCCTCCAGGCCGGTGATGGTAATGCGCGTCTGCGGTACCAAAGCGGTATTCCCGCTCACCACTTGCATGGTCAATGTTTCCGGGGGCGTTTCCACATCGCTGAGGTCAAAACTGATGGTGATGGAACTGTCCTCATCGATGGTGTAATCGCTCTCCAAACCATCTGGCAGCGGGTAATCGTTGACCGAGGCAATCGTCACCGCTACAGTGGCTGAAGCTGTCAGCCCGCCGCTGTCAGTGATCTGGTAGGTAAATTCATCCGAACCGTAATAGTTTGCATTGGGTGTATAGATAATGGTGTTCCCAGCGATGCCCGCCGAACCGTTGGCCGGTTCGTTTAGGATTGCCGTGGGAGTAAAGCTATCCCCTTCCCCCGAATCCACATCCGAATCGTTGGCTAGTACGGATATAGTGACTGCTGTGTCTTCGTTGGTGGAGGCGCTGTCATCCTCTGCCACAGGCGCATCGTTGACCGCGTTGACGGTGACCGTGATAACGCAGTCCACTTCGGCCGTGCCGTCGCCCACCGTGATGGTAAAGCTGTCTGTCCCATTGTAGTTCTCGTCCGGTGAATAGGTATAGCCGCCCTCGATTAATTCCAGCGTGCCGTTGGCTGGGCCGTTGCCGCTCTTGACGGTATAACTCAAAGTATCCAGGTCTACGTCCGTGGCCGTCAGTAACTCCGTCAGAGGAATATCTTCGTCCGTGCTAACTTCCGCTGTGAAAACTGGCACCGGGGCATCGTTGACCGCCGCTACAGTCACCGTGATACTGCAATCGACGGTGGTCGTGCCGTCGCCCACCAGGATAGTGAAACTGTCCGTACCGTTGTAATCTGCATCCGGGCTGTAAGTATAGCCGCCCACAATGAAAGTCAATCCGCCGTGCGCCGGTCCGCTGCCGTCCTTTACCGTGTAACTCAACTCATCCAGATCCACGTCGGTAGCGGTCAGGCTTTCCGTCAGGGGTGTGTCTTCGTCCGTGCCAACCGTTGCCGTATAGCTGGGCAGCGGGGCGTCGTTGACCGAGTTGATCGTCACTGTGATAGCGCAGTCCACTTCGTCCATACCGTCGCCCACTGTGATAGTGAAGTTGTCCGTGCCGTTATAATCCGCATTCGGGTTGTAGGTATATCCGCCCGTGGTCAATTCCAACGTGCCATTAGCCGGTCCGTTGCCGTCCTTGACCGAGTAATTCAGTTCGTCCAGATCTGCATCTGTAGCGGTTAATGTCGCATTTAAAGGCGTATCTTCGTCAGTCTCGACCGTGGTGGAATAACTGGGTACTGGCGCATCATTGACCGCATTCACCGTCACCGTGATAACACAATCTACATCGTCTATTCCGTCGCTGACGGTGATGGTAAATGTATCCGTACCGTTGAAATCCGCGTTGGGGCTGTAGATGTAGCCGCCCTCAACCAGCACCACGCTGCCATTAGTCCCGTTAGTCTTGATGCTGACAGTTAACTCGTCCAGTTCCACATCCGTGGCCGTCAGGCTTTCTGTCAGGGGCGTATCTTCATCCGTGCTGACATCTGCCGCGTAACTGGGCACGGGCGCGTCGTTGACCGTGTTGACTGCCACCGTAATGGCGCAGTCCACCTCGTTGCTGCCGTCGCTGACGGTGATGGTAAAGCTATCCGCGCCGTAATAATTTGCGTTGGGGGTGTACGTGTAACCGCCCACAATTAATTCCAGTGTACCGTTGGCCGGGCTGTTGCCGTCCTTGACCGAGTAACTCAATTCGTCCAGGTCCACGTCCATAGCCGTCAGCGTTTCGGTCAGGCGCGTGTCTTCGTCCGTACTGACCGAGGCGCTATAGCTGGGCACCGGCGCGTCATTGACCGCGTTGACTGTGACCGTGATGGCACAATCTACCGCGACCGTGCCGTCGCTGACTGTGATGGTAAAGTTATCGCTGCCGTTGTAATTTTCAGTGGGTGTGTAGATATAACCGCCCTCGACCAATTCCAAAGTGCCGTGGCTCGGGCCGTTGCCATCCTCGACGCTGAAAGTCACTATGTCGCCGTCCGCATCCGTCGCCGAGATTGTCTCGTTCAACGGTGTGTCCTCGTCTGTGCTGACCGATTCACCGTAGCTGGGCAGCGGCGCGTCATTGACGGAATTGACCGTCACCGTGATGGCGCAGTCCACTTCGTTCGTGCCGTCCCCCACTGTGATGGTGAAGCTGTCCGAGCCAAAGTAATTCGCGTTGGGCGTGTAGGTATAGCCGCCCTCGATCAGCTCTACTGTACCTTTAGCCGGTCCGTTACCTTCCTTGACAGTGTAACTCAGTTCGTCCAAGTCAATATCGGTGGCTGTCAGCGTTTCCGTCAGAGGGGTGTCTTCTTCCGTGCTGACTTCCGTTGTGTAGCTGGGTACCGGAGCGTCGTTGACCGCGTTGACAGTGACCGTGATGACACATTCAATTTCAACTGTGCTATCGCTGACTGTGATGGTGAAGCTGTCCGTGCCATTGAAATCGCCCACAGGCTGGTAAATGTAACTGCCCTCGCCCAGCAGCAAGCTGCCGTGGCTGGGTCCGTTGCCGTCTTTGACCGTAATGGTTAACTCGTCGCCGTCCACATCCGTGGCGCTGAAAGACTCGGTCAGTTGGGTATCCTCATCTGTGCTCACCGCCGCAGTGTAGCTAGGCACTGGCGCGTCGTTGATGCTGGTAATGGTCAGCGTCACGGTAGCTGTGGCTGTCGCAGCGGCATTCTCGGTTTCCTGGATGGTATAGGTAAAGGAATCCGAACCGAAGTAATTGGCGTCCGGAGTATAAGTGATCTGGTCTAACCCGGCGCTGATGACAGCGCTGCCATTGGGCGGGTCGCTCACGCTCAGGACAAAGAAAGCATCCCCTTCCACATCGCTGTCATTTTCCAGGACAGCCAGAGTCAACGAACCGTCCTCTGCCAATTCGCCGGAATCATCCATGGCGTACGGGTTGTCATCTACGCTGTTGACAGTCACTGTCACATCGGCAGAAGCCGTATCGCCGCCGGCTGAATCGATGATCTGGTAGGCAAAAGTAACGCTGCCGGAATAATTCGATGGAGGAGTATAGCTGATGGTTCCGTCAGGGTTGACCAGCGCCGAACCGTCTGGCGGGTCGCTGAGCAAACTCACCGTTAAAGTACCCTGGTCAGGGTTGCTGTCGTTAGCCAGCACGTCAATAGTGATGGGCGTGTCTTCAGCGGTTGAAACCGAATCCGCGTTGGCTGTCGGCACATCATTGACCGCGTTCACAATGAAGTTAATCGTCTGGGTCTGCTGCAGTCCTTGTGCGTCGCTGACGTAAAAGGTAATGGTCAAGCTGCCATTGGCATTCGCCGCCGGAGCGGCCGTCACCGCCACCACACCGTCGCTGTTGGTCAGGCCAATAGCCGCGTTCGGGAGAACCACTGTGTTCGAAGATGCGGCGCTGACAGTCAATTCGTTGGCTGCGCTCTCCGCGTCCGATATATTAAAAGAAAAAGCGGCCGTGGTATCCTCATCGGTACTCTGGTCGCTCAATCCACTGATCTGCGGGTAAGTGTTGACCTGCACCGTCTTTAAGGATTCGTTGCCACTGTAATCCACCGCGTAAATCGTGTAAGTGCCGCCGGAAGAAAGATCAAAGCTGCCGCTGCCATACAGCATCTCAATTTCCGTGCCGCCCGCCGGGAAGTAATCCGCCTCATGTTCGCCCGCCGCATAATACACACCGCTCATACCGCTGCCGCTTTCAAATGCGTTCACCGAAACGGTAGCTCCCCCGCTAACCGCCGGCGTGGACAGTGCATCCAGGCGCGGCGCCAGTTGGTCGTTCACCATCATGGATATACTGCCGAAAGTGATGGTGTTGGTTTCTCCTTCCAAAGTGCCGGAGAAAGTGAACAGAATGGCCGTCGTATCAGCCGGGATGGTCAGGCTGTTGGAAAAAACGCCTTGCGTTTCAAAACTGCAATCATGGTTTTGGTCAGCCGCTGCCGCTCCCGTGAAAGACACGGTCACGAGCCCATTGTCGTTCGCACCCTCACCCTCATCGTCGATCTGGCAGTTGAAGGCATAAGCCAATTGTGCTTCGCCGTCCGCGAAGGTATCGGTTATAGAAGATACATCCACTAAATATTCAATGGAAAAAGAAGCGGTCGGGTCGAGCGCGGAAATCTGACCGCCCTCAATTTGGGCGTTGGTATTATTCTGGTATTGGCTCAGGTCGGCAATCTCGGCTCCCCAACTTGAAAATGCCAGACCGCCATCCGCATAGACCGGTAAAGCAGAAAACAACAATCTCGCAAAAGTTGCCAAGATTGTTATCACTCGTAATAATAAATTGCAGGGTTGCTTTGCCAGTCGCATTGATTTTCCCGCTGCAAAGAAGCGATTGATGAATCATCTTCCTAAGATTTTGTAATCTAATTATTATATACGTAATTTAAATAATATTATTTTTTGTTGGCCTATTTTTTTAATAAGCGCTGATTCTACGATTCTTCACGCACAGAACTACGCCGCACAATCAGATCCGGAACAACCATGTTTTCCCCATCGTTAATACAATCCTCGGAATATTCATGACGGATGCACTGGTCCAGCCGAATCACAGCCAATCCGCCCAAATGCCGTGCCGGTTGGTGCACCGTAGTCAATGCTGGAAAATAGAACTTGGATTCTGGTACGTTATCAAAACCCACAATGCCCAAATTTTCCGGTATCTTCAATCCGTTACGGTTGGCAGCCTGAATCACGCCCAATGACATTTGGTCGTTGCTGACAAAGATCGCGTCCAGGTTCGGGTTGGCGTTGAATAACGCTTCGAAACCACAATCGCCGCTCTCCACTGTCCAGTCCCCCTCGAATACCAACTTATGCAGGTTGCTGCTTTTCCCAACAGTTTCCCGCCAGCCGGCTAAACGTTCCTGGGCTTCCCACCAACTCATTGGGCCAGTGATGATGCCGATGTGCTGGTAGCCCTGCTCCTGTAAATGCCGCACTGCCAGGCGAGCGCCCTCGCGGTTATCGACTGATAAGACTAATTTCTTTTTTACTGGCGGGCGATTCAACAGGGCCATGGGAATTTCCAAAGCGTCGGTGATCTGTGCGACCAGTTCCATGCTGTCGGTAAAACCCGGAATGGCCCAAATGATCCCAATCACCTGCTGGGCGATAAATTGGGTCAGGACTTTTTCGATGTGTTCCTGGTCGTATTTATCCAGCAGCGCCAGCATGACCGAATACCCGTACTCCGCCGCTTTCTTCTCGATACCCGTCAACACTTTAGCTGGGCCGTAATATTCCAGGCCAAAACCAACCACGCCGATGGTGTTGGTGCGGCCGCTGCTCAGGCTGCGCGCGATGATATTGGGCGCGTAACCCAATTCGCGAATGACGCTCTGCACTGTTTCGCGCGTTTCCGGGGCAACGTCCGGGCGGTTGTTCAACACGCGCGAAACGGTCTGCGTGGAAACACCCGCCGCGTTGGCAACATCTTTAATGGTTATCTTGGCTTTCTTGATCATAGTTCAATAGATAATAGCATTTAATTCTACGTAAAAACAATCAATTTTACGCCATTTTTGCATAATGTATAAATGAAAAACGCCCGTCAAACGAGTGCTTTGTTGTGAGGCTGGAAGCCTCTGATACCGGCCAGTATCTCAAGACGCTGGCTTTCACAACCGTTCAAGCCACTTTGCCTTCCTCATCGCTCTTTACCCTGCGCTATCTCCTCCTCTTTTGTCATCGCGAGGAGCATGCCACGCGCTTTTCTGTGGCAAGCGACGAAGCGATCTCAGCTCCCTGCTTATATTCTTTCGATTTCTCCCTGCTATTCTCTCCCGTGTAATCTCTTTATCCGACCTTTGAAACTACTTTCCCCAAGAGAATGCTTCGGGGGTCGCGTAGCACCCCCTCCGGGGGATCGCGAAGCATCCCCTCTGGGGGGCCGCGTGTGTTTTATGTGTTAAAAAAGAATAAGGCAGAGTTTTCTGCCCTATTCTTTTCCTAAAGAATTCCCCTGGTTTTAATCAAATAAATGGTAATAAACCTGATTCCATTTTAATTCTTTTTTCAGTTCAGATAAATCCATATCTGCATCGATCAGGACAGTTTCAACACCGGCAATGTCTGCGAAATCCTGCAAATGCCGGCTGTCCAAGGCCTGGCTGAAGCAGGTATGGTGCGCGCCGCCCGCAAGGATCCAGGCCGCCGCCGCCACTTTCAGGCTGGGTTTGGGTTTCCACACCACACGCGCCACCGGCAGCTTGGGCAGGTCCTTGGTCGGATCGACTGCCTCCACCTCGTTGATGAGCAGGCGGAAGCGTTCGCCCAAGTCGATCATGGAGGCGTTGATGGCCGCATGCGCCGACACCTGGAACACCAGGCGGGCCGGGTCAGCCTTGCCGCCGATGCCCAGCGGATGGATTTCCAGTGAAGGTTTGTTCGCCGCGATGGAAGCGCATACTTCCAGCATGTGCGCGCCCAGCACCATTTCGTTGCCGGGTTCCAAATGGTAGGTGTAATCCTCCATAAATGAAGTGCCGCCTTCCATTCCGATGGACATGACCTTCATGGCGCGCACCAGCGCCGATGTCTTCCAATCACCTTCCGCGCCGAACCCGTAACCCTCGGCCATCAGGCGCTGCACCGACAAGCCCGGCAGCTGCACCAGGCCGTTCAGGTTCTCAAAAGTGGTTGTGAAGGCTTTGAAGCCGCCTTCGTTAAGGAAAGCCCGCAGCCCGGCTTCAATCCTGGCCGCTTCGCGCAGTTCCGCGTGGCGCGCACCCGCCGGCAGCAGATCCGCCTGCACGATATACATATCCGCATATTCTTTGATGAGGTTGTCGATTTCCGCGTCGCCGATTTGGTCGATGAAAGCGGTCAGGTCGCCCAGGCTGTAGCCGTTGACTTCGTAGCCGAACTTGATCTGCGCGGATACTTTATTGCCTTCCGTGACTGCCACATCACGCATGTTGTCGCCAAAACGGGCAACCCGCAGGTGCTGTGCATCATCCCAGGCCAACGCAGCCCGGCTCCATACACCCAACTCTTCCAATACATCTACATCCTGCCAATGGCCGACGATCACCTTGCGTCGGATCCCCATGCGTGTGCCAATAAACCCAAATTCGCGGTCGCCGTGCGCCGACTGGTTCAGGTTCATAAAATCCATATCGATGCTTTCCCAGGGAATATCCCGGTTGTACTGTGTATGCAGGTGCACGAAAGGTTTGTTCAGGGCCTTCAGGCCGGCAATCCACATGCGCGCCGGAGAAAAAGTATGCATCCACAGGATCAACCCAATGCAATTCTCATCGTTATTGGCTTGCAAACATACCTGCCGGATTTCATCCGATGTGGTCACCACCGCTTTGAAGCGGATGGACACAGGGGTTGTTCTGGACTGATCCAAACCTGCGGCAATTTCTTCTGAATCCGATTTCACCTTGTCAATAACTTCGGGGCCGTATAAATGCTGGCTGCCGGTAACGAACCATAATTCCTTTTGGCTTTCCAATTTCATAAAATAGCTCCTGTATTTATTTAATGTTGGCCGTACACGTTCATGTAACGCTGATTTAATTTTTCCAAATCTGCCCGTGAAATTTCACTGGGTTCTCCCAATTGTTTGGCCAGCCAGACGGTCTTGGCCACATCTTCCACCATCACAGCCGATTTCAACGCCGCCCGCCCGCTTTTTCCGATGGTGAACACGCCATGGTTTTTCAACAGCACAGCAGTACTGTTGCCAATGGCTTTAAGCACTGCTTTACCGATGGCTTCGCTGCCGATCAGGGCAAAATCGCCGCAGGGAATCGGCCCGCCGAATTCATCTCCGATGGCGGTCAGCACCGCCGGAATAGGCATGCCCACAGCGGCAAATGCCGTGGCGTAATCGGAATGGGTGTGCACCACTCCGTTGATATCCTCACGGTGCCGGTAGATGTACAAATGGCTGGCTGTGTCAGAGGAAGGCGCCAAATCGCCCTCCACCAGATTGCCGTCCAAATCCACCACCACCATGTTTTCTGGTATCAGATCGGGGAACATGATCCCGGATGGCTTGATAGCCACCAACCCGCTCTTGGGGTCGCGCATGCTGACGTTGCCCCCGGTCCACACCACCAACCGGTTGGCCGGCAGGGCCTGGTTCAGCCCAACCAATTCTTCACGGATTTCCTTTAATAGCATTCCGTTAATCCTCTACTTTCCAGAGAGTACTTTGGCTTTGAGCGCCTTCAGGCGCTTCATCACATCGTTCTCGCCGCGCCCAAAATAATCATGTAATTGTTTGTATTCTGCAAACAGGCTATCGTAAACCGCTTTATTTTCCATGTTGGGCGTGTAAAACTCATCCTTCAATTTAGCCATTTTTTGGGCTGCCTCGAAGATGGAATCATATCCGCCGGCAGCCTTGCCAGCCGCCACCGCTCCGAACATAGCCGAGCCCAACGCGGGCGTCTGCTGGGATGCGCTCACCTTGAAAGGCATGCCCATCACGTCCGCATAGATTTGCATTAACATGCGATTCTTGCCCGGCAGACCGCCGCAGGCTACCAGCTCATGAATAGGTACGCCGTTCTCCTGCAGAGCTTCTACAATCATGCGCGTGCCGTAAGCCGTGGCTTCGATCAACGCGCGGTAGATTTCTTCCGGTTTGGTCGCCAGGGTCATGCCCAGCAGCAGACCGGTCAGGTCCACATCCACCAGCACCGAACGGTTGCCGTTCCACCAGTCCAATGCCACCAGCCCCGATTCCCCCACCTTCAACTTGGCGGCTTTTTCTTCAAGCAATGCGTGAATGCTCACACCTCTTTTTTCGGCTTCTTTCTGGTAGCTGGCCGGAACACAATGCTCAACAAACCAGGCAAAGTGGTCGCCTACGCAAGATTGCCCGGCTTCGTAACCGAAAAAGCCCGGGATGATACCGTCTTCCACGTATCCGCAGATGCCCGGCACCAGGTGCTCTTCCTCCCCCAGCACCATATGGCATGTGGATGTCCCCATGATCATGACCATTCGGCCGGGCTCTGCGACAGTTGCAGCCGGGACAGCCACGTGCGCGTCCACGTTGGCGATGGCCACAGCGGTACCGGCTTTTAGCCCGGTCCATTCCGCGGCTTGTGCTGTCAACTCGCCGGCCTTTTGGCCGACAGAACGTACGTCCCGGCTCATCTTTTCATCAACTACATTTTCAAGCTGCGGGTGCAGCGCCTTGAAATACGCTTTGGAGGGTAAAAATCCTTCCCGTTTGGACCAGATGGCTTTATAGCCGGCGGTGCAGCTATTACGGGTTTCAACACCGGTCAACTGCCATACCACCCAGTCGGCCGCTTCGATCATGCGGTCTGCGGCCTGGTATACTTCCGGCGCCTCGTTCAAGATTTGCAATACTTTTGAGAAGAACCACTCCGAGGAGATCTTGCCGCCGTAGCGCTCCAGCCAGGCTTCGCCCATCTCTTCCGCGGTGCGGTTGATCGCGTCCGCTTCGGGCTGCGCGGCGTGGTGCTTCCACAGCTTCACCCAGGCGTGCGGGTGCGCGCGCCATTCCGGCAGCACGCATAGCGGTGTGCCGTCTGCCTTGGTCGGCAGCATGGTGCAGGCGGTAAAATCGATGCCCACGCCGATCACATCCGCCGGATCCACCCCGGATTTCTTCAATGCTTGGGGAACGGCCTGCTGGAAGGTGCGCACGTAATCTTCAGGGTCCTGCAGCGCCCAATCCGGCTCCAGGCGTTTGCCGCTTTCGGGCAACGTTTCATCAATCACGCCGTTGGAATAAGCATAAATAGCGCTCGCGATTTCCCGTCCATCAGCAGCGTCCACCACTACCGCCCGGCCGGATTCCGTTCCAAAATCAACCCCAATCACATATTTAGACATTTTTTCTCCTTTGACATTGCTGTCATCCTGCTAGCCCTCCTCTGGAACACTCCAGGTATGCAACTAAAATCAGCATTTTCATTGATTCCTTAATCTCTCACCCAAACAGCCGGGCGCTGGAAAAACTTACCTTCGGCCTCTGCCTCAATCATTGGCCAACTCTCAATGGCCGTGATAATTTCATTGGATTGCTGTCCAACTAAAATGGTATCTTCCGATTTAGCTCCTTTAATAGTAGGGTTCCAGGCAAAAGCTTGCCCCATCAAAATGGAGTGATGGGTTGTGGGTGTGGCCGTGATCTCGCGGGATTCATATCCAGCCAGACCGCCCTGATGATGGCGCTGCCATTCGTCCGGATACCCTTGTTGGGCGTAAGCCCGCTGCGCTTCCTTGAAAACGCCGTTCAGTGTATTTCCGGGGCGTGTGGCAGCGATCATGGCCGCATCCACCGCGGCCGCGGCTTTCATTTTCCGCTCAATTTCTTCTGGCAGCGGCCCAAAGTGCACCATCCGTGTGATTGAGCAGATCAATCCCCATTTGCGCCCGCATAACACCAGCATGGCATAACGCCGCAACTCTTTCTCAGTCGGTATTGCATGCCGGTATTCGAAGATGCGTTCGTCCGTGCCAACCAGATTCACCACTGCCTGGGCACCTCGGCTTTCCGCGGCGCCTGCCAACAGCCCAGCTATCTGAAATTCTGTCATACCCGGGCACACAGCCTGGATGGCTTCATTCATACTCTCCGCGCACAGTCTGCCCAGGGTGCGGAAACGCTCTTCTTCCGGCTGGGTCAATTGCGACCGCAGCCAGGCTAGCTCGGTGGATAAATCCACTTCTCCCGCGAAAAGACCATCGTGCCCTACCTTCTTTCCTTTAACTAGCCCAGCTAATTGGCTTTCATTCTCATACCAGGTCGATGTAACAAAATTCCAACCCTGCTCTGCCAAACCCTCTTCTTGCCCCAAACGGCTGGCTTCAATGTTATTGCTGACCACAAATTTTTCGGATGGTGTGATCAGCAGCGCGCAGGCGCCATCGCTGGCCGCTGTGTTGATATGCACATCCGCACCGCAGGTCGCCCAGGCGATGCTGCTCACGCGCTGAAGCAGCAGTGCGTCCAACCCTTTTTCCGACAAGAGTTCATGGATCCGTGCTGTTTTTATTTCAAGCTCGGCTCGTTGGTTATCCCGGTTCATTCGTCACTCACCCCCAGCCATGGCTTGCATTATTTCCCGCTCACTCACTTCTCCGGCAAATTCGGTTACTTTTTCGTGTTCACGCATCACCACCACACGGTGGCTGGTGCGCATGACCTCTTCCAATTCAGAAGAAATGAATACGCAGCCCATGCCCTCAGTCGCCAAATTAATAACCAGCTTTTGGATTTCCGCCTTGGTACCCACATCAATACCGCGCGTGGGTTCATCCAGCAATAACATCTTTGGATCTGTTGCCAGCCAGCGCGCCAGAATGACTTTTTGCTGGTTGCCGCCGCTCAAATTCTTTACCAATTGGTCCGATGATGGTGTGGCAATATTCAGCATTTTGATATATTTATTCGCGATCTCATATTGCTTCTGCTTGCTGAGGAACTTGAACCAGCCCAGCCGAGCCTGTATGGCCAGAATAATATTTTCTCGGATGGTCAAATCGCCCACGATGCCGCTGGCTTTGCGGTCCTCCGGGCAAAGCGCCACCCCGTGCATGATCATCTCAAACGGAGAATGCTTTTTGATCAACTGGTCATCAACTATCAGGCAGCCATTATCCGGCTCATCAATCCCGAACAGAACCTTGACTACTTCCGTCCGCCCCGACCCCAGCAAACCTGCCAGCCCTACCACTTCGCCGGCATGCAGCTCCAGGTCGAACGGCTCAACCATCCCTTTGCGGCCTAATTCTTTGGCTTCCAGCAGGGCTTTCTTGTGATTGACCACAAATTCGGATTTCTTCATTTCATCATATTCAGCCAGGCTGTGGCCGATCATTTCCGAAATCAACTGGATGGTTGGCAGCGAAGCTGTTTCATGTGTGGCCACCAGTTTGCCGTTGCGCAGGACAGTGATGCGGTCAGAGATCTCATAGACCTGCTTGATAAAGTGAGTGATAAAAATGATCCCCACACCGGCACTACACAGCTTACGCATGACCTTGAAGATCAAATTGGATTCATGCGCGTCCAGACTGGATGTGGGTTCATCCAGAATAAGGACCTTTGGGGAAGAAATTTCCAAAGCGCGCGCGATGGCTGCAATTTGTTGGATAGCCGTGGAAAATGAACCCAATGGTTGGGTCACGTCAATATCCACATCCAGATCCTGCATGATGGCTTTGGCGCGTTTGTTCATGGCTTTCCAGTCGATGCAGCCCAGCTTCCGGGGTTCGCGGCCCAATAGCAAATTTTCCGCTACCGAAATATTGGAACACAGGTTGACTTCCTGATAGACAGTACTGATGCCGATGTTTTGCGCGTGCTGGGGTGAACGAATCACAATTTCCTTGCCATCATAAGTGATCTTGCCTTCATCAAAGCGTTCCACTCCCGTCATCACCTTGATCAAAGTGGATTTACCCGCGCCGTTTTCGCCTACCAAGGCATGGATCTCGCCTTTTCTCAGGCAAAAATCCACATTCTTCAGTGCTTGAACGCCTGGAAAATTCTTACAAATTCCTTCCAGACGGATGATTTCATCATTTGGGTTGGACATGTACATAACCTCCATTTTTGGAAGACAATTCTTTTGGGTGTGAAATCATCATGCTTAATCCTTTTTCTTGACATAGAAAAGACTTTGAATGCCAATGAAGATCAGCGTCAGTGCCCCCACACCAATGCGGGTCCACCATGAGGTCAATGTGCCATTGAACTGCAAGATGGATACGATGATCCCGTTAATCAGCACCCCAAAGAGTGTTCCCAAAACCGTTCCTGTTCCACCGGTCAAGGCCGTTCCGCCGATAACCACTGAAGCAATCGCGTCCATTTCCATGGATTGTCCATATCCGCCGTATCCGGACAGCAGTGAGATGCTGAAAACAATACCAGCCAGTGCCGAGCAAAAACCGCTGAAGGAATACACAATCAGTTTGGTGCGTGCCACCGGCAGCCCCATCAGCAGCGCGGATTGTTCGTTATTTCCAATTGCGTACACGGTTCGCCCGAAGCGAGTGCTGGAGAGCAGAATAAACGTGAAGATTAAAAGGACAATACCCGCCAAAGTTGGAATGTACACATAGGCTTTTTCAAAAAATGGAAGATTGATTTTGGTTAATGCTAGATAATTGTAAAATTCATTTTTAATGGTGATTGAACTTTCGTTGATCACATACGCCATCCCGCGAGCAAAGAACTGGCCCATCAAAGTGACCACAAAAGCTTCAACCTTCAAATAATGGATAATGCAGCCCATCACAAAACCCAGCGCAGTGCCCATCAACAGCATCAATACCATCACAAAAACAGGATCGGCATTTTTCTGCAGCAAGGCGGCCGAAGCAACACTGGTCAACGCGATCATAGCGCCTACTGACAGGTCGATGCCGCCCATGATCACAGTCATGGTCATGCCAATGGAAATGATCAGTAAGCTGCCGTTATTGATAAACAGGTTGAAAAACACCTGCGGTTTTTTCATAGTCGGGTAGAGTTGGGCACCAATGGCATAAACCAAAATGAAAATAGCCACGGTGGCAAGCAAGGGCCCATTTTTCAAAAGGAAAGACTTAATTTTTTGCATCTTTGCTCCTCCCTTTCCTTTCAAACACTGCGTTGATGATTTTATGTGCTTGTTCTGAATAGAGCAGAATGACGATCAATACCAGTACTGCTTTGGCAGCCAGCAGTGCATTGGCAGGAATACCAACGGTGTACATCGTGATGGTAAAGGTGCGGATCACCAGGGCGCCAATCACACTGGCCAACAAAGAAAAGCGTCCGCCGGCCATTAGTGTGCCGCCGATAACCACCGACAAGATGCCGTCCAGCTCATAGTTCAACCCAATGTTATTGGCGTCCGCACTGTGCACATACGAACTCAGAATCAGCCCCGCGATAGCGGAGCAAAAACCGCAGAAAGTGTATGCCAGCAGTTTGACATTTTTCTCGCTAATACCGCTGTAATAGGTGGATTCCGCGTTGATTCCGACTGATTCGACAAAAAGGCCAATGGAGGTCTTGCGCACCAGCAGCCAAGCCAAACCCAGAACCGCGAGCACGATATAAACCGCAACAGGAAGCCCCAAAATATATCCATTTCCAAAGAAAAAATATGGGGTGTAATAAATGGTCATGATTTGACCATTGGTGATCAGCTGGGCAATTCCACGCCCGGCCACCATCAAAATCAGCGTTGCAACCATCGGTTGTATTTTTGCTCTGGAAACCAGAAATCCATTCCACAAGCCGCAGGCTGTTCCCGCCGCCAGATTAGCTAAAACAATCAAACCCAAAGGAGTTCTGGATACATTCTGTGTCAAGATATCATTGGAGATCAGTTCATTACCAAACGCCGGATTGATCAACACAGCCCCCATCGCAGCGGAGATGGCAATCACAGCACCGACGGAAAGGTCAACTCCGCCCGTGGCAATTACCATGGTCATGCCGATCGCCACCAACACCAGCGGAGCCCCATTATTAATGACATCAATAAGATTTCCGTATAAATGGCCATCCAGAATTCCTAATTTAAAGAATCCGGGAGCATAGATGCCGTCAAAAATGAATATTAAAAGTAGTGCCACCAGCGGCCAAAAGATACGGCTTTGCCGAAACTTTGTAAATGGAGAAATATTATTCTTCATTAATTCCCTTCCCGTGCATCCGGTTTGTTCCCTAAAACGGCCAATTCAGGAATTTTTCTTCCAAACCAAACTCAATAAACATTTGAATCAACCATTAGTTTATTAAAAATGAAACTGTGAATGCACTTGCTTATTACACCTGTCTGATCCGCTAGTCAGATCGATATTTTCAAATCTTTTGAGAGAGAAGTAGTTGCCTACTTCTCTCTTCTGTCGAGGTGTTCCTGCTTTACAGGTTACCTCCTTTTATTTCTTAATACTGTCGGGTTGGCAGCAATTCTTCCGCTTCTTCAGGATAGTAAACCGTCTCATTGGTGAGCGTTTCGGGATCAACCGCTTCGCCGTTCATCAACTTCAGACCCATTTCCATCACCTGCGGCCCAAGCAGTGGGTTGCATTCCACATCCGCCTGGATCCAGCCATCGATCATGGCCTGGAAACCACCGCGCGTGCCGTCCACCGAGACAATCTTGAGTTCACCGGGTTCGATACCGGCAGCTTTAATAGCCTCAACAGCGCCGATAGCCATATCGTCGTTGTGAATAAAGACGCCATCAACCTGACCCGCATATTTCTTCAGGAAGGCTTCCATTACAGGAATAGCTTCTGCACGGGTGAAGTTGCCGGTCTGGGAATCAAGGATGGTGATATTGGCATTCAATGCATCGCGGAAACCTTCCGCACGGCCAGTGGCCGCACCTGAACCAACGGTTCCGGACAGCTCCAGGATGTTACCGCCATCGGGCAGCAGTTTGTTCATTTCCTCAGCGGCGCGCTGGCCCTCGAGGAACATATCGGACCCAATGTGCGCAGCATACAGGGAGGAATCGGCGCTGACAGAGCGGTCAACAATAATAACCGGAATGCCGGCATCCTTGGCCTCTGTCAAAACTGCGTCCCAGCCATCTTCCACAACTGGCGGCAGTGCAATGACATCCACACCCTGCTGGATGCAAGCGCGCACGGCCGAGATTTGGTTTTCCTGTTTCTGCTGGGCATCCGAGAAGATCAAGGTTACACCCAGTTCTTCAGCAGTCTGCTTGATGGAAGCGGTGTTGGCTGTGCGCCAGTCGCTTTCAGCACCCAATTGGGGATAGCACAAAGTCATATCCGCATAGGTATATGCAGTCATTTCTTCTGCCGCAGGCGCCGCTGCTTCCTCAGCCGGAGCAGCTTCTTCAGCAGCAGGGGCAGCCGCTTCGGTAGCGGCTGCGGACGAACAGGCAGCCAAAGCCAGCGAAGCGATCACCATTAGTAAAACAATTGATTTAAAGCGAGACATTTTGTAAATCCTCCTTAATTCTTATTGGTGGTTTGCTGCGGTATAATTTTTAAGTGCGAGAATACTTTTCCGCTACGATTTAGTCATTTCGCACTTTTTGGAAGTGCTTGTCACGAACCGCAATTAACTGGCAAGCACTTTTACTTTCCGGTTATCGATTCCCTCTTCACCTCCTTTTAAAGCTATCTCAGAGAACTGTTCCTAATTAAAATATTGGGTGTCAACATAATTGTTTTGTAATCAGGTGTCTCTTTATTTCGGATTGCTTCAATAATCCGAATGATTTCATTTACAGCCAGCGTGCCAACCTGATGCTGGTCGTGCTGCATGGTGGTCAGCGCCGGCCAAAAATATTCCGATTCAGCCATATTATCGAAGCCGACCAGGCCGAATTCTTCTGGGATTTTCAACCCCCGTTCATGGATAACCGATAATGCTCCTAACGCCATTTGGTCGTTAGCAACGAAGACCGCATCCATTTCTGGATATTGGTCGATTAATTTTTGACAGGCTTCCTTACCACTGGATGAAGACCAGTTGCCCTCCACCCAGCGACGGTTTACGTCTTTCTGTTCGTCTGCGCTTATAACGCTCTTCCAGGCTGCGAAACGTTCTTTGGATTCCCACCATTCCATCGGACCTGATATGTGTCCGATATTCCGGTAGCCTTTTTCAAGCAAGTGTTTTGTTGCAGTTTCAGCTCCTTGGTGGTTGTTCACCGCGATGACTGTGATCCCCTCTCGCGGAGCCATCGTCAGGAACACGATTGGTACATTCAATTCAAAATCGAATTTTTCCACCCAAGCCCGGTTATTACCAATTTCAGGTGCCGCCCAGATAATCCCATCCACATGCCGTGAAAGCAGCCCGTTAAAAATGGAGGATACGTTATTGGCATTGAAGTTCGGTAATTCTTTCAGGATCAGCGAATAACCGGCATCTTCTGCCGCGCTGGTAATACCGTTCAGGGTGCGGGAAGGGCCTATGAATTTCAACCCGGCCGTAACCACTCCCAGGGTATAGCTGCGCTGCTGGATGAGACTGCGTGCCAAAGCGGATGGCTGGTAGCCCATTTCTTTGATCACTTTCATTACGCGCTCGCGTGTCTCGGGAGCGACATCCGGACGTTTGTTTATAACGCGTGATACTGTCTGAGTGGATACCCCCGATGCAGATGCAACTTGTTTGATAGTTGGGCGTTTGTTGATTCGTTCCATAGAAACGTTACCGGTCCTGTTATCGTTCCCGATATCGATAACATAATAACAAATTCAACACCACATGTCAAGAGCTTGGAAACAAATAATAAGGTTGCTGGAAAGTTAATGCTGACTTTTCCGCCTTTTTTTGGTTAAATCAAAACGGAAGGCCATGGCCTTCCGTTTTGAAAGTTAGTTGAACGTTATTTTATTCGGAATACGAATCCGCAATATCCTGCAGTACGGATTTATAGTCGCTTTCATAGGCATCTTCATAAGCCGTTGTAGCGAAATATAAATAGCCTTCCTGGGTGTCGAAATACGTTGTACCGGAGGTGCCATTCATATCGCTCCACCACTCCAGCTTCTCACGGCCGTCTTCCAAGGAAACATCAGTGCCCACCTTCAGGTCTGAACCATATAGGCGCTTCATGTAATCCAGTGTAATCTGACCTTTTTCCACTGCGGTAATGGCGACATCAGTAGTATTCACAAGAGTCTGCACAAAAGCATGTCCATCCGGGGCAGTATAGGTATTGATTTCCGATTTCTCAATCGTGGTGGTATCCCGATCTGCGGTCCAATTCTCAGGGATTTCCAGTGTGAACAAATCCTGCGGCGCAGTATAAGTTATGGTGCCGTTGGAGCTGGCAGGCGCTTCTTCCATCGCCGGGGCTTCTTCCATCGCCGGGGCTTCTTCTGCCGGGGCAGCATCTTCCATGGCGGGCTCCGTCGTTACTTCCTGCGCGACCACAGGGTCCTGCTCCACTTGCGCCGGTTCGGCAGCCGCCGCGGTTGGCTGGCTTTGTCCACCACATGAAACCATCAGCAAAGCTGCTGCGACAATCACAAACAAAGATTTCTGATTCATCTTAACTCCTTTTTTACAACTTATTGGTATAGTGGTATGACCTTCATACCACTACGTCTTATTATACGGGTTTTGAAAGGATTGTCAACCGCCAAATAATTTCAATTTGTTTATCTGTAAGCTGTTTATTCGTACACCGGCACAATGCGGTAAACCCGGTCTCCACCCGCGCGGTAGGTTCCGCGTCCATCCTGGTTGCTGGTCGTAAAATAGATCAGCCCATCCGGACTCTGGGTTACCTCGCGCACGCGCCCCACGTCGCTCACGATCCACTGCACATCCTCAATAGACTTGGGGGCCTGCGATGAGATAGTCACCATCACCACACCCTCCCCGCGCAGCGCGCCGAAGAAGAACTTGCCGTCGAACATGGGCAGCACTTCGCCGCTGTAGAACATGGCGCTCGCCGGCGCTGCCGCTGGCGTGAATTGGATCAGCGGGCTCTCGGTGCCTTCCAGCGTGGCGTCGTGCGAAACCAGCGGCCAGCCGTAGTTGGCGCCCGCTTGGATCAGGTTGATCTCGTCGCCGCCTTCCGGGCCGTCCGACCCGGAGGGGCCATGTTCGGTGGCATACAGCAGTCCGGTTTCCGGCTGCCAGGCGATTCCCTGCGGGTTGCGGTGGCCATACGAATAGACCGGAGAATCCGCGAAAGGATTATCGGATGGAATTGAGCCGTCCAGGTTGATACGCAGGATCTTGCCGGCCAGCGAATCCAAGTCCTGGGCTGAAGACGGTACGCGTGCGTCGCCGCTGGTGATGTACAGCTTTTCGTCCGGTCCGATACCCAGGCGGCAGCCGGCGTGGTACATGGCCGCCGGGATGCCTTCCAATAGCACCCCGTCCAGCGTCAGGCTGTCACCGTTATCGGTCATGCGCACCACCCGGTCGAACATGCCGTTGGCGTCCTGGCTGGTGTAGCAGGCGTACAGTGTTTTATTCTCGCTGTAATTCGGGTCCAGCACCATGCCCATCAGGCCGGTTTCTTCCACCGTGACCACATCCGTGAAGGTATACAGCGCGTCCGGGTTGAGCTGCCCGTCCACGAGTTCGCGCACGCGCCCCGGCCGTTCGCTGATCAGCAGACGCTCAGGGCTGGTGAAGACGATGCTCCAGGGAATCTCCAGCCCCTGCGCCACTTTCTCCACTTTCCAGGAGGTGGCCGCCGGAACAGTGGCTGTGGCTGCGGGGGCGGCAGTGTCCGCCGGAACCGTGGTGGTATAAGTCACCACTGCCGGTTCGACCACGGCAACTGCTGCGGGTTGGCAAGCCGCCGCAAGCATAACTGGCAGCATGAAAATGACAAGTTTTTTGTGGGCCATATGATCATTCCTTATCCTGATTGTATAGACTGCTTGAACGAAATGAGGTTAACAATCTATCAGAATGAACCAGGGGATTTATTAATTCTCTTTTATTTATCTTGTTGTATAATTATTACGATCAATTAATGTCTAGAGTCACAGGAGGAGCGATGTCTTTAGTGAATGAAATCAAAGCGTTTGCCGGGAATATCCCCGCGGATTTCAAGGAGAAGAAAGCGGAGTATATCAACGTGAAACTCGGGTCATCGTTGAACGCGTTCTGAACCGAAATGGTGTCCGCGGTGCGCCACTCGCTTTCCGATCCGATCTGGGAGAAGCCCACGACCCACGGCTTGGGACCAGTGGATTTGGCGCATCCGACTACCATGAATGCCAGGAATGCCAGCACGAGCAAAACGGGAAGAATCTTTTTCATGAAGAACCTCCTTGGAGCGAATGGATACAGCCCGGGAATTCCCTCTCCCGGCACAAGCCGATATGGGGAAACCCTGACGAAAGAGACTCATTTCTGAACGTTCAGGAACTTGTACAGGTTCTTGTTGCTCAGGATCTGCTCGATGGTAAAATTGAGGGGTCCAACGACCGTGGTGGCTGCGCTCGAGGCGTTCAGGAGGGTCAGCGTGTTGTTGATCGCGATGATCTTCACCTTCCCCTTGCTGTCGAGCACGTCGCCGTACTTGATATCCCTGGTTTCGCCGTCGCTCGTCATGTAAATCTGTCTTCCGAGGTATTGGACCACGACAAGCTTGTCCTTGTACTTCGGGTCGGGTTTCGACTCGCTTCCCTTCGGAAACGCCACGATCCTGGGTTTGCCCTTCAGGATGTCCGGCACTTTCCT
>DHVJ01000023.1:786-4192 GCA_002412595.1 Anaerolineaceae bacterium UBA5211 | reverse complement strand
ACGTGCTGCAGGGCGAACGCCCCATGGCAACCGATAACAAATCACTGGGTAAATTCACCCTGGACGGCATCCCGCCGGCCCCGCGCGGCGTGCCGCAAGTTGAGGTGACCTTTGACATTGACGCGAATGGCATCATCAACGTCACCGCGGCTGACAAAGCCACCGGGCGCAGCCAGAAGATCACCATCACGGCTTCTTCCGGATTGAACGACCAGGAAATTGAACGCATGAAAAAAGAAGCGGAAGAACACGCTGAAGAGGACAATAAGCGCAAAGAGTTAATTGAAGTGCGCAACAACGCCGACAGCGCGGTTTATACCGCCGAAAAGACCCTGCGCGACATGGGCGACAAGATCGAAGAAAGCCTGAAACAGGAGGTCAACGACCAAGTCAACAAAGTACGCGAAGCGATGAACACCGAAGATGCCGCAGCTATTCGCACCGAAAGCGAAAAGTTGAGCCAGGTCATACAAAAGATCGGTGCCAGCATGTATCAGCAGCCGGGTGATGACCAGAGCGCAGGCCCATCGGCCGGTGCGGGCGATGAAGGCCAAGGCCCCAGTGGTGGATCCGACGACGGCGAAGATGTGGTTGATGGCGAATTCAAGAACGTCTAAATCCACGTTCGTATATAATTAGCTTCTGAAAAAAACAGAGGCGTCAGGAAGACAGTCATGCCTCCTAACGCCTCTTTATTGATTAGTGGAGATTATGCAAAAACAAGATTACTACGAAGTATTGGGCATCAGCCGCACAGCCAGCCAGGATGAGATCAAATCTGCTTTCCGTAGTTTGGCGCGCCAATATCACCCGGACGTGAATAAATCCCCGGATGCCGAGGAGAAATTCAAAGAAATCAACGAGGCTTTCATGGTGCTATCAGACCCTGAAAAGCGCTCGATTTATGACCGCTACGGCCACGAGGGACTACGTTCTACCGGCGGTGTGCCGGACTGGAACACGGTCGATCCTTTCGAGATTTTCGAGCAGTTCTTCGGCGGCATGAGCGGATTCAGCAACAACCGTTCACGGCGTAATTCTCCGCGGCGCGGCGAGGACCTGTTCTATTCCGTCACACTGGAATTTGAGGAAGCAGCTTCCGGCCTGGATCGCGAAATGGAAATCATACGCGATGAAACCTGTGAACGCTGCAACGGCAGCGGCGCCGAGCCGGGCACCAGCCCGGTCACCTGCAGCACCTGCCAGGGGCGCGGCGAAGTCCGCCAAATGCGCCAGACTTTCCTGGGATCCATGGTGCAAGTGACCACCTGTCCGGATTGCGGCGGCAGCGGTCGTGTGATCACGGATCGCTGCAAAACCTGCGGCGGGCACGGCGTGGAACGCAAAACCGTCAAGAAGACCATTCCCATTCCTGCCGGAGTGGATAACGGCACGCAGATCCGCCTATCCGGCGAAGGTCAACCCGGTACAAATGGCGGGCCGCGCGGCAATCTTTATATTGAAGTAAAGGTAAAAGCGCATAAATTTTTCCGGCGGCGCAATGATGATGTGTTGTTGGACTTAAACATCAACATCGCCCAAGCCGCCCTGGGAGCAGAAGTAAAAGTGCCCACGCTGGGAGGCGATGAAAAGCTATCCATCCCAGCCGGCACACAGCCAGGCAAAGTCTTCAAGCTGCGCCACAAAGGCATCCCGCACCTGCGCGCCAACGGCAAAGGCGACCAACTGGTCATCGTAAACGTAGAAATTCCCAACCGGTTAACCAGCGAACAGCGCGAACTGTTTGAACAATTGGCTAAAACATTGGGCAGCGAAGTACTCCCGCAGGAACGCAGCTTCCTGGACATGTTAAAGGACGTACTGGGTGGATAAAGTCAGTTGGGTTGAAGCATCCTTGGTTGTCACGCCCGAACAAGCCGAAGCAGTGGCTGAGGTGATCGGGCGTTTTACACGTGAGGGTGTGGTGATCGAACAAACTGCCCTTCAGGACAGCAGCGAAGAGCAGAACCTGCTGGAAGACCATGTGCGCGTGTACGGCTATTTTTTCTCAGATGCATCCGTAGAACAACGCAAGCAGCGCCTGGAAGAAGCCCTGTGGCACCTGGGCCAGATCCAGGCCCTGCCGCCGGTGGAATACCGCCTGATCCAGCAGGAAAACTGGATGGCCGCCTGGAAAGACCAATACAAGCCGCTGCAAATCGGCCAGCGGCTGATGATCATTCCTGCCTGGGTTGAAAATCAATATCCCGACCGGCTGCCCATCTTGATCAATCCCGGCATGGCTTTCGGCACGGGCACACATCCCACCACCCAATTGAGCCTGGAATTGATGGAAGATTACCTGCAGCCTGGGCAGACTGTTTTCGACATCGGCTGCGGCTCAGGCATCCTTTCGATCGCTGCGATACGCCTTGGAAGCGAGCGCGTGATTGCCGTGGATATTGACGCCGCTTCGGTGGCCTCCACGCAGGAAAATTATGCTTTGAACAAACTGGATGTACCCATCGAGGTCGCGCAGGGTTCAATAGAAATCATCCAGGCCGGGCAGTTCGGCCTGCTGCAGGCTCCGCTGGTGGTAGCCAATATTTTGGCTCCGGTGATCTGCAACCTGATTGAAGGCGGCATGACCGATCTGGTGGAAGCGGGCGGCCTGCTGGTGCTCTCCGGCATCCTGGATCATCAGGCTGAGGGCATTATCAACAAAGCCGCAGAATACGGCATGAGTCTGATGGAAAAGTGCGGCATCGAAGATTGGGTCGCGCTGTGCCTGAAAAAATCTTAATAAGACAAAACAAAAAGGCGCCGTTGGCACCCTTTTTTATTCCATTTTTATTCCAGAATACATTCCCAGGTAATTTCGGCTACGCCGCGTACGGTGGCCGCCACCGAACAATATTTGCTTTCGGAAAGCTCGATGGCTTTCTCAGCCATTTCCCGTGTGAGGCCTTCACCCGACAGGATGTATTTCAGATGGATCTTCTCATACGGCCAGGGCGGGTCGGCTGCCTGCTCTCCGCTGACCACTACTTCCAGTTTTTGTAAATCGATTTTGCGCTTTTCCAGGATGGACACCACGTCGTAGGAACTGCAGGTTGCCAGCGCCACCAGCAACAGCTCGGAGGCTTTCATGCCCACGCCTTCCGCCGGGGAAGACATTAACACAGCATGCTTGGTGGAGTCCACTCCAATGAAAGTTCTTCCGCCCGTCCAGCGCACATTTGCTTCAGCCATAATCACACCTCCTTGTGTATGGATTTATTGTAACGAGGAATTTTGTTATACAGGGGAAATTAACAGGGCTCTTACATATCAGGTAAAGCCTTTTTTACCACGAAAGGCACGAAGCCCCACCCTAGCTCCCCAACGGTCTTTTTCAACCAAGGGCTGGGACAATCTGCGGTGTCCTTCTTACTCATTTGTTTAAAATAATATACAAGGGTTAGGG
>DHVJ01000023.1:0-678 GCA_002412595.1 Anaerolineaceae bacterium UBA5211 | reverse complement strand
GAAGGGTTAAGCAAACGACATCAAAGAATCCTCAAATTCCTGTATCAATTTCAGGAAGACAACGGCTATTCCCCATCCATTCGTGAAATCGGCGAGAGCATCAACGTGCAATCCACTTCTCTGGTGGATTACTACCTCAAGCAGTTGGAAGAAATGGGCTATATCTCACGCGAACAGCACATCTCACGCAGCATCTGCCTGCTGAAGCCACTGGAAGCCAGCCCATCCCCCATCGACAAACTGGCCGAAGGCATTCGCAGTGCCAGCGCGGCGGTGGACGAATTACTCAGCATTCCCATCATGGGGCGCATTGTGGCCAGCGAGCCGCTGCCCATGCCTACCAGCGATGTGGGTTACTTTGATTCGGAAAGCAGCATCGAAATCGCACGCAGCCTCCTGCCCGCGCGCGAAAAAGCCGATGAATTGTTCGCGCTGGAAGTGCACGGCGATTCCATGATCGACGCCATGGTCAACGACGGCGACATCGTTATCATGAAGCGCGCCCAACAAGCTCAGAACGGTGAAATGGTAGCTGTGTGGCTGGACGACAAAGACGAAACCACATTGAAATATTTCTACAAAGAAGCCAAACGCGTGCGCCTGCAGCCCGCCAACCCCAACATGGGCCCGATCTACGTGGAAAATCCGGCCGCCCTGCGCATCATGGGCAAGGTGGTC
>DHVJ01000025.1 GCA_002412595.1 Anaerolineaceae bacterium UBA5211 | reverse complement strand
TTTGTGCTTTTTTCAGTAGAGCCACAGATAAACACTGATTTTAATTAATATTTTCCACAGATATTTAGGAGGCAAACCGTGATCCTCTTCTCGTATTTAATCCCACCCAAACCCTCAGCACACAAGCAAATTGAAATAAGGAGGGAAGAAAGTGGTGATTTGGCTTCGACACCCAATATTTCGCTCTGGGCAGGTGCTCAGCCAACAGGCTTTAGCTTCAAATGGCGGCGCCAGAGCAGGATGGGCAGCAGGCTGGCGAGAATGGTGAGGGTGCCGATGAAGATGAACAGGTCGCGCCAGAAGCGCATGGGGAACAGGCGGATGAGGTTGTCGGTAACGTAAAACAACCAGGTGTCGCCGGTGAAGAATATCTGGTGGAATTTGGTGAAGAGCAGGTCGAAGTTCAACCAGACGGAAAACAATATCATGATAATCAGCAAGATGGTCAGGCGCGCGCCGTTATTGAGGGCTTTGAGGTAATCGGCGGACCATTTTCCCAGGATGCTTGCCAGCAGCGCCAGGAGGAAGAAAGCCAGCAGCGCTTTCCAAATTGTCAGCACGGGAGCAGTCAGGTTGTGAACATCCAGCATGTGCGAAACCTCGCGCTCGTTAAACAGCGCGCTGCCGTCCGGCAGGGATTGGGTACTAAATTCGGAATATGGCACTTTTCCCAGCAGGTAATCAATGGAATACTGACCCCACTGCAAACGGTCAGCGGTGGTGAAGCCGTAATCGTCGGGTGGAAAGCCGGGCAAGGTGTACTCCATGCTAATGTAGAGTGGGGTGAGCGCAATGCGAATGGAAGAGGTGATCACCATTAAAGGAAAGAGCAGAATTAGCAGGAACAAAACCAATTTCTTTAAATATTTCATTGTAATACCTCGATTTGATCCGAACGGAAGATGTCCATGATCATGGCATTGGTGATCCATTCCAGCGGTGCTTTGTCGTCCGTGAAGAGTGTGCCGGATTGCGGGTCGGGCTGGATATTCAGGATGGCGGTTTCAAGGGAAGACATAAGCAAAGTGGGGGTGTTGGGGTCTTCGCTCAAGCCAATGTAATTCGCAATCAGGTTGTCAGATTGGGTGGGTTGGCGCGTGGCGAAAATCATGGAGTTGAGCGTGTCGGGGATGTCAACCACATAAACGGAGGGATAAACCGAGTGAATGGTGGTATAGAGTGCATCCACCAGGCGGCGGTTATCCAAGATGCGCGCGACGTTGATGACCAAGGCACCGTTATCAGAGAGGTGCTCATAGGTTTCCTGAAAAAACTCCTGTGTGGTCAGATGCCAAGGGATGTAAGGTGGCTTATACGCGTCAATGCTGATAATGTCGTAGAGAGCATCGCTGTGACTAAGGCCCCAGCGGGCGTCCTCTACGTAAACATTCAAAGTCGGCACATCCATTTCAAACAGGTCATAACCCACCGAAACGATTTCCGGGTCGATCTCGAAACCATCAATGGCAGCCTGTGGATAAACTTTATAGGATTCGCGCGCGCTGGTGCCGGCTGCCAGACCCAGCAACGCAATTTCGCGCACATCCTCCGGGGTGGTGGGGGCGGCGTTGAAGTAAGGCGCAACCAGCACCTGTTCCCAGGAACCGTTGAAATTATTAAGGGTAGGATGGTAAATGGAGTGGATGCCCTGACCCTCGTTCAAGCGCAGCAGGCGGTAATCGTTGATTTCCTGCACCTGGATATAGTTATAGGCGGATTCGCCTTCGTAGATAATGCCTTCGGCTTGTTTGTCAAAGCCGCGCAATCCCAGGGAAGTAGCCAAGGCTAACAGCAGGGGCATCCAGAGCAATTTTAAGGTGGATTTGAACCCGGAGGTCATACCCAGGCAGAAGAGCGCTACCAGCATGAGACCAGAGCTAATGGCCACAAAGGTACGGTAGGTGCCGATGGCCGGGATGAGCAGCAGGACGGGCAAAAAGGTGCCCACGAATGATCCCAGGGTGGAGATGGTGTAGATTTTTCCGGCCACTTTGCCGGCGTTTTCTTTTTCCTGCAACGCCAGGCGAACCGCGAAAGGAGAGGCGGTGCCGAGCAGGGTTACCGGCAAGCTGAAGAGAGCCAGCACAGATATAAAGGAACCCACCATCACGCCAATTTGCATGTTGTCAAAAGCCTGGCTGGCTGCGCGCAGGATGGGACGAGCGGCCAGCGGAACCAGACCAATGAGTAAAGAAGCCCAAGCCAGAATGGTGAAAAAGGTTTTGAAATCCGGAGAGCGGTCAGCCCATTTGCCGCCGATGGTGTACCCGACGGATAAATAGATCAGGATCAACCCGATGATGACCGCCCAAACCAAGTTGCTGGAACCGAAATAATTTCCCAACAGCCGGGACGCGGACATCTCGACAGCTAAACCGGCACAACCGGCAAAAAAGACTCCAAGATATAAATAACGGCGCATGAATGTAATTATAACCGAGGCATGCCCGGCCAGCAGACAGACAGGTATAATTTTAAAGAAGCAATGAGGAGAACTGTATGAAACGGGTGAGTGTGGCGCAGATGAAAGCCCTGGAAAGCCAGGCAAACGCGCAAGGTTTGAGCTACGCGCAGATGATGGCTAATGCCGGGTTGGCATTAGCGCAGGTCGTTCACCAGCGTTATTTTCGAAGGCCGACGCGCAAGGTACTGGGACTGGTGGGATCCGGTAACAATGGCGGCGACTGCCTGATCGCATTAAAGCATTTAGTGGAATGGGGTTGGCAGACACAAGCTTACCTGATGAAAACGCGTGAAGAAGATGCACCATTGGCGGAATATTGCAAGGCAGGTGGTGAAGTACTGTATGTTGAGGGTGACAGGGATTTCATTGAACTAAAACGGCAGGTGCTGCAAGCCGACCTGATTCTGGACGGCATACTGGGAACAGGTATTCGGTTGCCATTAAAGGGAAATATTAAGGGGGCTTTAGCCGCGTTGGCAGAATTGCGTGATCTGCCGCCTGTTGCCGCAGTAGATTGCCCTTCCGGAGTGGACTGCGACAGCGGTAAAGCGGCCAAGGAGTGCTTGAGGGCTGATCTGACCATATGCATGGCAGCGGTTAAGGCGGGGCTGCTGCAACAGCCGGCTTTAAGCATGACGGGTGAGATTATCGCTGTGGATATCGGCTTGCCGGATGACCTTCCGGCATGGGCAGAAATCGAAGCTGAAGTGATGGATGGCGGCATTGCCGCGAAACTTTTGCCGGAACGACCAGCGGACAGCCACAAAGGCACATATGGTACCTGCATGATCGCGGCGGGTTCGGTGAACTATTGCGGGGCAGTGCTGCTGGCCGCGCGAGCTGCTGGCCGCGTGGGAACAGGATTGGTG
>DHVJ01000064.1:43687-60625 GCA_002412595.1 Anaerolineaceae bacterium UBA5211 | reverse complement strand
CCTTTATCCAGCAGTTGTTCGATCACTCCATAAAATACTTCTTCCACTACCCGCTTCATCACTTCTCCGCGAAAACGGTTGATGCTCCTGAAATCCGGTCGGCTCATCCCGCTTAGCCACAGAAAATTGATATTCTCCCGCAGCGCTTTGGCGATCTGCCGTGATGAAAATGTCCGTTGGGTGTACGCGTATATGATCACTTTCAGCATCATCTTGGGATGATAGGCGCTCGTCCCCCCTCCCTTGTACTGTTTCAATAACGGTTCTACATTCAGCTGCTCTACCATTTCATCTACTACCCGCACCAAATGCCCAGCCGGGATCATCTCCTCCAAACTGGGTGGCAGCAGCATGGCTTGTTTTTGTTGATAGGGTTTGAATACTTGTCTTTTCATCCCCCTATTTTATTAAACTTCTTTATTTTTATAAAGAGAGACTGCCCCTTTTGGGACAGCCTCTTTACTTTTTATTATATTTACCCTAAAGAAATGGGTTATTGTCCATTTCTTCCTGGACAGTGGTTTTGGCTCCATGCCCAGTGTAAAGAACGGTATTTCCCGGCAGCGTTAGGATTTTCGTGCGGATGCTATTGAACAGGTCATCTTCGTTGCAGACATCCAGATCGGTGCGACCCACGCCGTGATAGAAAATCAGGTCACCGCAAAAAGCGGCCTGGTCCTCCAAGTCAAGATAAGTAACATGTCCAAAGGAGTGGCCGGGTGTGTGTAGAACAGTGAGACTGGTTTTTCCCAGCGGCAGAATCTGTCCATCCGAGACGATCAGATCGGGGGCCGGTCCGGGATCAAATTCGAAACCGAAATCTTTGGAACCACCACCTGACTTCCATAAATCCAAATCCAGCGCGTGCAAAGCCACAGGGATGTGCTGCTGGGATAGGGATTGCATCCACTTAACACCCCCGATGTGGTCAAAATGGGCGTGTGTGATGAGCATATATGCTAACTGATAACCTTTTTCCTCCAACAGGGCTGGAATCCGATTGGTTGGGGCTGCCGGATCGATGATCGCGGCCTGGCGCGTGGCATCATCCACCACCAGGTAGGTATTATTTTTAATGGCACCGAGTACAAAGGTATGGATGGTTATGGTCATAACGTAGTGGGTCTCCTTATCAGGATCATCGGTTTTTTAGCTGTGTTTCCGGATAAATTGATAGGCAGCATCGAACACAACTTCTTTTTCAGCATCTTCGGTCACCACGTGCCCGCTGGTTTGCAAAACGACCTGGTCCACCTCCGGCGTATTGAGCAGATTTATTATTTTCGCGGCGTGTTCAAACGGGACTGTAGGGTCGGATTTGGAATTGATCAACAGTACGGGTGAGCTAATGCGAGCGAGCGATTGATGCATGGCCTGAGTGGCGGCATACAGTTCTGATAACGAGCGTGTGGGGTATGCGGGATATTCTACATGGCGGTGCGGGGTATCTTCATCCTCTTCCGGCTTTCCGTTTTTTTTATACCAGGGTACCAGCCAGCTGACCAGTTTTAGATAACGAGCACGTCTATCTACCGTATATGGAGCAGACATGGCGATTACACCTGCGGGCGGGATACGCGCCGCAGCGATTAACGCCAGATCACCGCCCAACGACAGACCGGCATAGAAGATGCGGTCGCAGGAAGAAGACAGAAAATTAATCCCGTCCTCGACTGAGGCCAGCCAATCCCACCAGCGCGTGCGGCGCATATCCTCCGGTTGGGTGGCATGCCCGGCCAGGCGCACGCCCAGCACGCTCAAACCGTGCCGGTGCAGCGATTGGCCTAGCAGACGCATTTCTTTAGGCGCGCCGGTGAATCCGTGGATAAGAATAACCCCAGTTTTTCCTCCGGGGAAAAAGAAAGGTTCAGCGCTGGGAATAGTTTGGATGTCTTTCATGAGGCCTCTGGGTGGTTTAGCTCTCTGGCTAGAGCACAATGATACCTCGCGGCAGACTGGTGAGAGTTTCCACCCCGCTGGACGTCACCGCCACGTTGTCTTCAATGCGTACACCGCCTTTACCAGTTAAATAAATACCCGGTTCCACGGTGAAAAGCATGCCTGTGTCCAACACAGTGTTGCTGGTCTGTGAGATAAACGGATCTTCGTGCGGATTCAGCCCGATGCCGTGACCGGTGCGGTGCAGGAAGTTTTCTCCAAATCCCGCGGCACTGATCACATCACGCGCAGCGGAATCCACATCGCAAGCATGCACGCCGGGTTTGATCAATCCGCGCGCGGTCTGATTGGCTTTCAGAACCGTCTGCGCAATTTCAGTGAAACCATCCGGAATATGACTGATGGCAAATGTACGGGTGATATCGGATACGTAACCGCTGCAGCGTGCACCCCAATCAATGATGAGCATATCTCCAGGCTGCATCTCGCGGCTGCCCGGATTGGCGTGCGGGTTGGCCGCGTTGGGCCCAGCTGCGACGATGGGGCTGAAGGCCAGCTCTGGTTCGCTGCCGGCTTTTAGAAGGTTGATTACCAGCAGGTTGGCAATTTCTTGCTCGGTTTTTCCAGGTTGGATATGCGGCAGGGTTTGCAGCAGTGCCTGCTGTGCGATTTCAACTGCCTGGCGAGTGGCCTGGATTTCTTCAGCGTCTTTTTGAATGAAGATATCCCGGAAAATTTCTGTGCCGGAAATGATTTGCAATTCGGGAGTGCCGCTTTGCAGCAAATGAATCTCCAGATAACGCATCGCGGTGGGGGAGACTGCCAGAGCGGCTTTACTTAACCCCAGGCTTTCCAGCGCCTGACCGGCAACCCCGGGCCACAATTGCGCATCTTCAGGGTAAGGAAAGGCTTTTACCGGAATTTGAGATTGAGCAGCTTTATCTTTTTCAAATTCAGGGAAAATGAAAGCAGCCTTGCCCTGTGCGGTCAATAATAAAATTGCCGGTCTTTCGGATAGATGAAAATCAAGGCCGGTGAGATATTTCAGATCAGAGCCTGCGTTGGCGGCCAGCGCCTGAATTTTGTGGTCGCGCATCAATGCGCAGACCCTTTCCAATCGGTTCATTGCCATATTCTGCCTCAGTGTGTTTATATTCTTTGTGTTATTTTGCCAGTTCTTTGCGGGCGTTCTTCACGGCTGCCAGCATGTTCTTTAGCGCAGGTTCCACTTCAGACCACTGGCGGGTTTTTAAGCCGCAATCAGGATTAACCCACAGCTGGTCTGCTGGAATCACTTCCAGGGCTTTGTGGATTAAATCGCTGATCTCTTTAACCTCGGGAATGTTGGGCGAATGAATATCATAAACACCCGGGCCAATATCATTGGGATAGTTAAATTTCTGGAAGGCCTGCAGCAGTTCCATTTTAGAGCGGCTGGCTTCAATGGAGATAACATCGGCGTCCATTTTAGCGATAGCCTCAATGATGTCATTAAATTCTGCGTAACACATATGGGTGTGGATCTGGGTTTCATCTTTCACACCGGCAGAAGCGATTTGGAAGCATTCTACCGCCCAATTCAGATAATTCGGCCAGTCCTTTTTCTGCAGCGGCAGTCCTTCACGCAGGGCGGGTTCATCGATTTGGATGACGTGAATCCCCGCAGTTTCCAGGTCCTGCACTTCTGCGCGGATCGCGAAAGCAATCTGGCGGCAGGTTTCGGAACGGGGCTGATCATCACGCACAAAAGACCATTGTAGAATGGTGACCGGTCCGGTGAGCATGCCCTTAACTGGTTTGTCCGTCAGAGACTGCGCGAAGGTCGCCCAACGCACGGTCATGGGTTCCGGGCGGCTGACTGCTCCGTAGATAATAGGCGGACGTACGCAGCGTGAACCAAATGATTGCACCCAGCCGTTGTCGGTGAAGACAAAGCCGGCCATTTTCTCGGCGAAATACTGCACCATGTCATTGCGCTCAAATTCCCCGTGCACCAGCACATCCAGGCCAATATTTTCCTGGAAGCGGATGGTATTTTCAATTTCCAGCTCCAGGCTGGTCTGGTATTGCTCAAAACTGATGGCGCCTTTTTGCAGCTGGCTACGCAGTTTTCGGATTTCAGATGTTTGCGGGAAGGAACCGATGGTGGTGGTGGGCAGCGCAGGCAGGTTCAACAAAGCCTGCTGGCTGACTTTCCTCTTGGCGAAAGCTGAAAGACGCTGGGTTGAAACTGATTTTTCGGAGGTAGCCCCCTGTTGGGCTTCAACTCTTGCGATTTCACGGCGGCTATTTACATCACCTTGGTTGTTATGGAAAAAACTGGTTGGGCTGAAATTGCGGTTGCCGGCTTTCTTGAGTTCCGAAAGCTCGTCCAGTTTTTGGTGGGCGAAAGACAGCCAGAGATAGACCTCGCCGGGCAGAGTTTTTTCTATGCTGAGATCCTGAGGAACATGCAGCATAGAGCAGGAAGGAGAGATAACCATATTCTCAAAATGGAAACGTTCGTAAATTTCTTCCATAGTTTTGAGCGTTTGGGTCAGGTCATTTTTCCAGATGTTGCGCCCGTCAATCAATCCTAAAGAAACCATTTGCCCTTCTTGCACGGCTGCCAGCACTTTGCCAGGTTGGCTGCAGTTGGTCATGTCGATATGCAGCCCTTCGAAGGGTGACGCGGCAACTAATTCACGGTTGGCAAATAAATCGCCAAAATAAGTAGTTAACATTACATTGGGTCGGTTGTGGTTCGATTTGAAGCGTTTGAAGAGCTGCCGGTAGGCATCCACTTCCAAATTTCCCAAATCCATGCTCAGAAAGGGTTCATCCAGCTGAACCCATTTCACACCCAAATCATTTAACTTTTTGAAAAGATTTACATATAAGTCCAGGATTTTATCCAATTTGCTGAGTGGATTGAAAGCAGGATCTTCGCTTTTGCTTAATAACAGATAAGTAACCGGGCCGATGATCACTGGACGGGTATTCAGGTTGAGTGTTTGAGCTAATTGGTAAGCTTCGACCGGTTTTGAGTCATCCAGTTTGAATTTGGTATTGGCGTTGATTTCCGGGACAAGATAATGGTAATTGGTGTTGAACCACTTGGTCATTTCCATTGCCGGGATTGCCTTTCCCTGGCTGTCCTGCCAACCCCGCGCCATGGCAAAATAAAGGTCCAATCCTTTCAGCTCTTTTTCCTGCTGGAAACGCTCGGGAATGGCGCCTAACATGAGCGTGGTATCTAATACCTGGTCATAATATGAAAAGTCATTGCTTGGAATGAAATCCAAACCCAATTCTTTTTGGGCAATCCAGTTTGAAGTCTGAATACGATCGGCAGTTTGTTGAAGTTCGTTCAACGATAGTGCGCTTTTCCAGTATTTTTCCAGAGCGAACTTCAATTCACGGTTCAAGCCAATTCTTGGATAGCCAAGATTACTCGTTAATATCATAGGGTCTCCTGCTTATTGTTGTTTCTCAATATAAATACTTTTAGCGATGTCCAACCCCAGAGTGACCACACCGGCGTCGTTTTTCAGGGTGATGGTCTTGTTGAAAGGCAGTATTTCACTGATCTGTGCCTGTTTACCTGGAAGGATCTGGTTGGATTCCAGAAAATCCATCAAGACCGGATCCTCTTCGAGAAATTCATGGATACGCTCAATGATAATCTTATCACCTGCGATACATTCGTCCAGCGGTTTCCAATTTGAAGAAATGGATTCCTGCCCGGGCATGGGGTTGCCGTGGGGGCATTGTGCCGGATCATCCAGTTTATCAATCAAGCTCAACTCCACCTCGCTGGAAATGGAATGCTCGATTTTGTGAGCCTCTTCATGCACTTTGGACCAGGGCAGGTTGAGGATTTTCGCTAGCATCCATTCGGTCAACATGTGACGCCGGATGACTGCTTTGGCGGCTTCCACGCCCCCCGGTGTTAACTGAATCTTTTTACCGGGAGTCATTGTGATCCAACCATCTCGGACCATACGTCGCAGCGTGACGGTGACGGTTGGGGCGGAGACTTCCAGCAGTTCGGATAATCGAGCGCCAATGACTTCTTCGCCGTCGCGTTCCAGCGTGAAGATAATTCCCAGATAATCTTCAATTGTAGGACTAGGAGTTCGTTCAGCCATTCTTCCCTTTAGTATGTACTAATACCAGTACGGTACCAATTATATGAGCATTTTTCGAGAATTACTATCGAAATTAGCCCATTAATAGCAAAACCTTTTGGATGTGGAAATTTGGTAAATAGTATAATTGTTAGGTTAATAAGCTTGTTAGTTTTACACAATATAATTAACAAATATGTTCTTTGGATAATGACAAAGGAGATTATTTTGATTGAATTAAAAACTGAGCATGAAGTTGAAGGATTACGTGCAGCCGGCCGCATTGTGGCTCAAACCTTTTTGGAAATTGAGTCCATGATCAAGCCGGGGGTTGTGCTGCGCGATGTGGATCGGGTCGCGGAAAAATTTATTCTAAAACATGGAGCGGAAACGCTATATAAAGGAATTCGGCAGGTGCCTTACCAGCGGCCATTCCCGGGCGTGATCTGTGCTTCGGTTAATCAGGAAATTTGTCACGGCATGCCGGATCAGCGAGAATTAAAAGAAGGGGATATTGTTGGCATCGATATTGGTTTGCGCTATAAAGGCTGGTGCGGGGATGCCTGCCGTACATTTGAAATTGGCAAGGTGAAGCCGGAGGTCCATCAACTGGTCGAAACTGCGCGCCAGTCATTGCAGAAAGGTATTGACGTTTCCCTGGCGGGCAACCGCATTGGCGTGATAGGTGCGACCATCCAAGAGTTTGCTGAAAGCAAAGGCTATTCAGTTGTACGGGAGTACGGCGGACATGGCATCGGGCGCGAACTGTGGGAAGATCCCTTTGTGCCTCATATCGGGCCGGCCAGTCGTGGGGCCATTATGCGCGAAGGCATGGTGCTCAATATTGAACCCATGATCAATATCGGAAAACCTGATACCCACATATTGAAAGATCAATGGACAGTGGAAACCGCGGATGGAACGTTATCCGCGCAATTTGAACATACGATAGTCATTACCAAGAACGGACCGGACATTCTTTCATTACCATAAAACTAGCACGATCATCGGGAGGAACAATGGAAAAAACACGCCGCTACGCCATGTTTGCAATGCTGTACTTTGCGCAAGGTTCGATCATGAGTTTTTTTACGGCTCTCAACGCACTTTATCTGCAATCATTCGGGTTGGACATGAGCCAGATTGGCATTATCGGTACGATTGCCATGATCCCCTTCATTCTCAAGATATTTTTGGGTATGTTGAGCGACAAGGTTAATTTATTCGGACTGGGACACCGCAAACCCTATATTATTTTAGGCCTGATTATCCAGGCAGTGTGTTTGATCATTGTACCCACCATTAATCCGGCAGAAAATTTCATGGCGTATGCCGTGCTGGCTTTTGTCATGATGAGCGGAATGGCGCTCTATGATACCTGCACGGATGGATTGGCACTGGATACTACGCCGGTGGAAGAAGAGGGCATTATTCAGAGTTTTATGGTGGGCGGACGTGCGGTTGGCATGGTGATCGTGTCGGCTGTACTGGGCGTCCTTGTTTATAAAACTTCCTGGACTTTCGGATTCTATTTCCTGGCTGCCGCTACCTTGCTTCCTTTACCTCTGGTATTGGTCACTAAAGAAGGGAAAAAAGCTTCCGACCGCATCTTTGATTGGAGTGCTTTCAGCTGCTTCAAGAATCCCAACGTGATCGCGCTGGCTGTGTTAGGCGCCCTATATTCATTGATCATCTATGGTGCCAACCAAATTGTGAATCCTTCCCTTTCAGCCCATTTTGGCATCAACTATGCCACGGCTGGTTTCATTTCAACCGTATTGGGTTTGGGGACGGTTATCGGCAGCCTGGCAGGCGGCAAGATGACCGAGAGAATTGGACAGAAACGGTCGGTGCAAATCGCATTGGTCGTTTCAGTATTCGCCATTGGATTGTTGGCGGCCATTATTGCACCCTGGATGGCCTGGGTGCTGGTCTTTACCTTTGGCTTAGCTTTCGGGTTCTACGAGACGGTTTTTATGGCCATGTCCATGCATGTAACCGACGGGCGTATTGCTGCAACCATGTTCTCCATCCTGATGGCGATTGCCAATATTGGCACCGGCATTGGGCTGGGTTTAACCGGTGTACTGGCAGACTCTGTGGGATACAACGTGACCTTCCTGATCCTGGCGGTTTTGAACCTGGCCGCCTGGCCGTTGATCAACACCATCTTCAAACCTGGTCAGGAATGTTGATTGATTGTGAAATAATATAATTCACTGATAAACAAAAGAAGGCTGGAATATACATCCCAGCCTTCTTTTATTTATATTTATGGTATTTATAGAAGAACCGCTCACGGAGTTAATCTAATCCGTGTTTTTTATTTAACCAGTCCTGTTAATCAAGAAGGAATATTGAAGTAATTATAAGTCGCCGAGGAGATCCGCGCGAAAAGCACATTGGCGATATCGAAGATCAATTGAGTGGGCTGGTACATGGCCACGACCATGACATAATTGCCGCCCGGGGAGAAGACAATACCGGCGTCGATCATGGAATGGATGACCCCATCGTTCGTTTCAACCACCCAACCATGCTTATGGGCGAACTGGGTGCCGTCCGGCAGGCCAGCCTGCAGCAGCATGGCTATTTTATTTTGGGTCAGGTAAGTGATCATCGATTGGCATTCTGATTGGGAGATTTGTCCCGGAAAGACCGCTGCGAAAGAACCACCGCCGGTCTGGGCGCATTGATAAATGTCATCCAGCAGCATACCCATGTCGGCTGTGGTGGTCTGGTTGTATTCATCCGGTTCAGTGTCATAATCCAGACGTTGGTTGGCTTGTGTCAAATAGCGCCGCAGCAGCGGGGCACCGGTATAGAACTGCCCAGCCAGGAAAGTGTTTTCCAATCCCAGGTCTTCAAGGTCGTCCGTGACAACAATCGGCCCCAGGGTGGCATCCAGATAAGTTTCCATCAGTGAGTCTGCCGGTGGATTTTCAGATAGCTCAATCATTTGTTCCAGCAGGTTGACCGCGCCCTGCGGGGTGGGTTCGCTTAATGCTTTGAATGAAGCCATCATGATGGGAATTTTAATGGTACTGGCGGCTGTGAAAGCGATACCGGGGTCATATTCTTGACCTTGTTCATACGCAAAATTAATTTCTTCGCGATTTTCCAGATCGAGGATATATACCTCGGTTAATCCGTCAAAGTTTGCCTGGTCGAGAATTTGTTTGATCAGGATTTCCAGGTTTTGCAGGGATGGGCGCGGCGGGTCAACTTCATTGATAATGAGCTGTGCGACCCGGTCGGTAGGCGATTTTAACGCCTCTTCCACGATCGGCAGAGATTTTTCAACATCCATGACGGATCCGGGCTTGCCATACTGGAAGTTGATGGTGCCGGCCACGGGCTGGGAGGATTCGGGAATTTCGTCATAGCGCGAAGCGATTTCGTCCATCAGATAAAGCCGCAGGCGATTTTCGTCAATAGTAGCGACCAGGGGTGTTCCAGTTGGTTCCGGTTCCTTGCTCCATAAATAATCCCAGAAGGATGACCAGAAGGGCAGTTCCACGCGTTGTTGATCCGCGGCAGCGACCATGGACTCCACATCCAGGTCAAAGCCGATTTGGGTAGGTTTAACGTGGATGTGCTGATCTTTATAGACCAGGTCAATGGACGTATTGTAGGCCTGCTGAATGCGGTTGGCGGCCTCTTCTTGCTCCAAACCTCCCACGGCGATACCGCCAATGGTGGTTCCGGCCGGAAAACCAGCACGTAAACGGCTGAATTGGATCAGCTGGAATACCAATAAAACAGCGGATACAACGATCAGGATAATGGCGATCCAACGAATTAAATTAAATCTGTTGATTTTCAAACAGGAGACTCCTTAATGATCAAGCGCAACAATTCTACCAGAAGGTGCAACTTTGTATTGTATCACCCGATTAAAAACGGATAAGTTATACTTAATCCATGATTGTCAATCGCGATAATTTGCTCAAAATGCTGCGGTCTGTTTACCCGTTTAACCGGGCAGAACCAGAGCAATTATCCATTTTGGCTGATAAAACTGAGGTGGTTTTCTTCAAGTCGGGGGATATGGTTTACATGGAAGGAGCCAACGCAAAGTACCTGTATATCTTGTTTGAAGGTGAAGTAGAGGTTCTCAAAGAAGAGCACCAAACGCTGACAAAAAAGAATCACCTTTATCCGGGAGATTTGCTGGGGGAAGATATTCTAACCCGAAGGCAGCTGCGCCAAACCAGTGTACGGGCGCTGGACGATACACTGTTGATACGCATCAGTATGCCCGTTTTAGCCAGATTCCTACAGGGAAATACGGAGTTGCGCGCTGATTTTCAATTTGTTGCTGAATATTATGAATTAATGATCAAGCGCAATTCCCGTTTGGATTTTGGACCGGAAGCAGTTTACTATATCGGTCAACCGCATCGCCTATATTTAGTAACAAAAATAGTCTTGCTATTGCTCCTGACTTTATTAGTCGGAGGTGGAATTTACCTCTTGCAATCCAGCGGGTTGATTGCCGCGGGCACTGCTCGCTGGCTGACGGCTGCCATAGCCTTAGTTTATACACTTTGGTTTTGGTGGAATTTTCTGGAATGGTCCAACGATCTGTACATTTTCACAGACCGCCGAGTGATCAATCAGGAACAGGGTGTATTCCTTTATGAAGGTCGTGAAGAAACACCCATGGATATGATCGTCAGTCTTTCCAGCCGGGCCAGCTTTCTGGGCAGGCAATACGGTTTCGGCGATTTGTTCATCAAAACGTTCACAGGATCGCTGCGGCTAAAAAATGTACCGCATGTGGATCAGACACGGGCTTATCTGGATTACCTGATTGAAAAGAGCCGCACCAGTAAACGCAGGGAAGAAAAGAGAGGTTTTGCCGAATATCTGAATAAACGCATGGGGGATGCCGATGAAGGTGTTTTCGATATGAATGAGAAAACACACTCTGGAACAGAAAGCCCTATCCAATCCACCAGTTTTTTGCAGCGCTTGTTGGGATTGAAACATACCCGGGGAGACACGGTAATTTACCGCACGCACTGGCTGTTCCTGTTTCGCAAAACCATCTTTCCGTTTTTCATCCTAACCAGTCTGATCCTGCTGCTGGTCTATATGACTTCAATCGGTTCGCGATTGCTGGACAGCCAATTTATCTTCAGTTTAATGATACTGCTGGTAATTGCTGCGCTAATGTGGTGGCTTTACCAGTATTTGGATTGGCGCAACGATCAATATATTATCACCCCCGACCAATTGATTGACGTTTACCGCAAACCCCTGGGCACGGAGGACCGGCGCACGGCACCTTTGGAGAACATTCAGTCTATCCGCTACCAGCGCGTAGGCATTCCGGGTTTGTTATTCAATTTTGGAACGGTTTTTGTCAAGGTGGGCAATGAAGATTTTACCTTTGATAATGTCTATCACCCGCTGGAAATCCAACAGACCCTGTTTGCTTATTTGGAGCGGGCCGATTTGATCGAAAAGCGCGCCAACCTGGTTGAACAGCAGCGCCAGATGCTGGATTGGATGGATACTTACCAGCAATTTTCCCGCGAACATCCAGAGGGTGAGCGTCAGGCTGATAAATATGATAAATCAGAGTAAAATGATAAAAATAGATTAATCAATAGAAAGGCAATAGAGATTCATGGCTTTACGAGAAGTAATCAAGCTGCCGGACCCAATTCTGCGCCGCAAAGCGCACAAGGTGGCTGATTTTGGAAAAGATTTTCAGAAATTGGTGGACGATATGATCGACACCATGCGCGACGAGCCGGGTGTAGGCCTGGCGGGTCCACAGGTGAATGTATCCCAACGCGTGATTGTGGTGGAATATTCAGTGGACGACAGCGATGAGAACGCGCCTACTAAAACGTATGTATTCGCAAACCCCGAAATAACAAAGAGGTCAGAGGAAACCGTAATGGGTATGGAAGGCTGCCTGTCAGTACCCAACCTGATTGGAGAAGTTGAACGAGCACAGGAGATTACGGTGGTGGGATTGAACCGCCACGGCCGCAAACAGAAACTGCATGCTAAAGGCTGGCTGGCACGCATTTTTCAACATGAAATTGATCATTTGGATGGTGTTCTCTTTGTGGACCGGGCGGAAAAACTTTACCAGCCGGACGAAATTGAAGAAGGCAGCGCCGTCTAATACGTTAATATGGAAATCAAAGCACTGTCTTTATCCAATTTCCGCATTTTCACCCGTTTGGAAATGGATTTCCCTGACCGGCTGACACTGCTGGTCGGGAATAATGCGCAGGGTAAAACCAGTGTGCTGGAAGCAGTACATTTTTTATCCATTTTGACATCCCCGTTGGCTTCCAATGACCGTGAGGTGATCAACCTGCTGGCTACGCAGGATGATCTGCCGGTGGGGCGATTGGTGGCCAAAGTGCGCAAACACGAAAAAGTACATATGATTGAAGTGCGCCTGATCCTGAATTCCATCCAGAATGGCAGCCAGCGTTTGCGCAAGGAAGTGCTGATCGATGGGGTCAAGAAGCGGCTGTTTGATGCGGTAGGTTTTTTCAATTCTGTCCTTTTTTTGCCGCAAATGACGCGCATTTTGGAAGACGGCCCGGATGAAAGGCGTAAATATCTGGACCAACTGCTTTCCCAGGCATACCCTGGTTATGTGCGTGCTTTGAGCGATTACCAGCAAGCACTGACGCGCCGCAATGCTCTGCTGAAATTGCTGTTCGATCGTAACGGCGACCCTGGACAGTTGGATTACTGGGATGAAATCTTGACCAGCAACGGCGCACACATCATTGAAGCCCGCTTGAAATCCACACGTGAATTCGAGGTTTTTTTCCGCCAGCAGTACCAACATCTGACGGGCGGAAAAGAAGCGATCCGCATGGATTACCAGCCTTCCTATAATGGTGGGCGATCAAAAAACGGGTCTGCTCAGCTGCGCTTCGACAAGACTCCGCAGCAGGTGGAGTTACAGAGTTATAATGAGATCAAAGAGCATTTTGCCAAACGGCTGCATGAGCTGCAAAAAGAGGAAATCCGCCGGGGGGTAACCACCATTGGCCCGCACCGGGATGAGGTGCGTTTCTATTCCAACGATATTGACCTGGCTGTGTATGGCTCGCGCGGTCAGATCCGCACGGCCGTGATGGCCATGAAAATCGCGGAAACCCAATGGCTGCAGGAGAAAACCGGAGAATTGCCGGTGCTGCTGTTGGATGAAACTTTAGCAGAATTGGATGAACAGCGCCGCGAGGACCTGTTGGGCAGCCTGGGGCTGGAAGAGCAGGCTATTCTGACCACCACGGATCTGGGCCTGTTTTCGGCTGACTTCACCCAAACTTGCCGTATCTGGCAAGTCAGCGCCGGCCAGGTTACCCGGCTGAACCACCAATTGAATAACTAACCCAACGGTTTTTTGGAGGGGGTGCCGGCTTTGCGGGGATATTGCGCCGGTGTATTTTTCTCTTTGATAATTTGAATGAGCGCGCGCTGGTCGTGCGTGACCGGCAGCTCGAAAGTGTCCAGCTGTGCTTGCCCGCCGCCTAAAATGCGGATAGCTTTGTTGGCCAGCTCCAGCTCGCTTGCGGCGCTGGCGCCTTTTTGGGCCAGCATGCTGCCGCCCACGTGCACCAAGGGCAGCAGGTACTCCGCCAGCACGGGCAGAGGCGCCACGGCGCGCGCCACGGCCCAATCGTATTGTTCCCGGTGGGCCTTATCCTGACCCAGATCCTCCGCGCGCGCGTGCAGGGCGGTCACGTCCGTAAGGTCCAATTCCTGCGCGGCGATGCGGCAAAACTCGACCTTCTTGCCGACCGAATCCACTAGCACCAGTTGCAAGTAGGGCAGCATAATCTTGAGCGGGATGCCCGGCAGCCCCGCGCCGCAGCCGATGTCGATCAGCGATTGGGCTTCCGGCGGGATGGCGCGCAGGCAGGTGAGCGAGTCGTAGAAATGCTTGAGCTGCATTTCCCCCGGGTCGGTGATGGCGGTCAGGTTGAACTTGCGGTTCCATTCCAGCAGCAAGCTTTGAAAATGATCAAAAGCCGCAGATTGGGCAGGTGTGATTTCAATTTCCAGGTTATCCGAAAGCAGGGTTTCCAGATTCAGCATGTCAAGAATTATAACGATAACTTCGCAATCCGCATATTCGTAACAGGCAAGATGGTTTGACCTGCTATAATTGCCTAAATTTTTCCGAGGTGGTTGAACATGCAAAAAGCGATCAAGGCTGTGATTTTCGATATGGGCGGGGTGATCCTGCGCACGGTTGACCCGGCGCCGCGCGAGGCGTTGGCCAAACGGCTGGGCGTGGCGCGCATGGACCTGGAGCAGGCCATATTTTCCGGCCCAACCTCGCTGCAATCCGAGATCGGTGAATTGTCGGACGTCGAGCATTGGGAGACCATCGCGGCCCTCTACCATCAACCTATCGATAGCTGGCCGCAGTTGTACAGCGAATTCTTCGGCGGTGATGAAGTGGATCGTGAACTGGTGGATTACATCCGCGGCTTGCAGAAGAAGGTCAAGGTGGGTCTGCTCAGCAATGCCTGGGTGAACGGGCGCCAGAAATTGATCAAGCTGTATGGCGATTTCCTGGATATCTTCGACATATCTGTTTTTTCTTCCGAGATCGGCCTGCGCAAGCCGGATGCGCGTGCTTTCCAGGTGGTTTTGGACCAGTTGGACGTAGAAGCGCGGGAAGCTGTCTTCGTGGATGATGTGTCGCACAACATCGCCGGAGCGGCCGAAATGGGGCTGCACGCTGTTCTCTTTACGAACCGCGAGAGCGCTATCCTGGAAATCGATCAACTACTAGAGGCCTGAAACATCCTATGGTATACTCGAAATCTACGTGATTTGCTTGACACGTTACCGTGTATTGGGTAGAATTCCCCTGCCCATCAACAAGGGCCTGTAGCGCAGTTGGGAGCGCGCGTCAATCGCACTGACGAGGTCGAGGGTTCGAATCCCTCCAGGTCCACTGGGTAACACATAAGGGCCCATAGCGCAGTTGGGAGCGCGTCTCAATGGCATTGAGAAGGTCGAGAGTTCGAATCTCTCTGGGTCCACTGAAAAAGCTTTAGAGGAGTAGTAGGCCATCTGCCAGCGAATCGGGAATACAAGGTGAGAGCCCGGTGCTTGTGTCCGCAGAACACATGCGGCCGAACTCGCCTCAAAGCCCTGCGGGGCAGGCTGATGCAGTGAAATCAAGTAGCTGCACCCGGGTAAGCCCGTTATAGCGAAACTGAGGTGGCTTGCAAGTTGAGCAACCAGGGTGGTACCGCGGAGAATGCCTTCGTCCCTGAGGACGGAGGATTATTTTTTTAATAACAAGAGGATGATGAATGGCAGAACCAATCGAACGATATATACCGGCAAATTTTGAGTCCAAATGGCAGAAACGATGGGAAGAGGACGGCTTGTACCATGCCGACATCGATAAGAGCAAGAAGAAGTATTATGCCCTTACCATGCTGCCGTATCCCTCGGGCAACCTGCACATCGGCCATTGGTATGCCATGACGCCTTCGGACGCGCACGCGCGTTTCAAGCGTATGCAGGGTTACAACGTCATGTTCCCCATGGGGTTCGACGCTTTTGGCCTGCCGGCGGAGAACGCCGCCATCCAACGCAACATCCATCCCAAGGAATGGACCTACGACAACATCGCCAACATGCGTAAACAACTGCGCAGCATGGGCGCCATGTTCGACTGGCGCCGCGAGGCGGTTTCCGCTGATCCCGAATATTACCGCTGGTCGCAGTGGTTCTTTGTGCGCTTGATGAAGAATGACCTGGCCTACCGCAAGATGTCCCCGGTGGACTGGTGCCCGCATTGCAACACGACCCTGGCGCGCGAACAGGTGTGGGGTGAAGACCGCCACTGCGAACGCTGCCACACGCCCGTCATCAAAAAGGACCTGAACCAATGGTTCTTCAAGATCACCAATTACGCCGATGAACTGCTGAAATTTGACCAGATCGACTGGCCCGAACCGGTTGAACTGCTGCAGACCAACTGGATCGGCAAATCCAAGGGCGCCTCGGTGGTGTTCACCACCGAACAGGGCGACCCGCTGGAAGTGTTCACCACGCGCCCGGATACGCTGTGGGGCGTGACCTTCATGGTGCTGGCGCCTGAACATCCCCTGGTGGAAAAACTGACCACCCCCGACCGCAAGGCGGAAGTGGATGCTTACGTGAACGAAGCCGTACGCCAAACGGAAATCCAGCGCGAAGCCACCGACAAGGAAAAATCCGGCGTATTCAGCGGCGGTTATGCCATCAACCCGGTCAATGGCGAACGCGTGCCGGTGTGGGTGGCCGATTACGTGTTGATGACCTACGGCACGGGCGCCATCATGGGCGTTCCGGCGCACGACCAGCGCGACTTCGACTTCGCGCGCAAGTTCGGCCTGGATGTGCGTGTAGTCATCCAGCCAGATGACATGGAAAAATTGGACGGCATGACCATGCCCGCGGCAGTACCTGCCGAAGGCACCGTGGTCAACTCCGGCCCGTTGAACGGCACGCCCGGCGCTGAAGCCATTGGCAAAGCCATTGAATTCATCGAGGAGAAGGGCATCGGCAAGGGCGCGGTGACTTACCGCATTCGCGACTGGCTGATCTCCCGCCAGCGCTATTGGGGCGCGCCCATCCCGGTGGTGTTCTGTCCGAAGTGCGGCGCTGTGCCGGTGCCCGAAGATCAATTGCCTGTCATGCTGCCGGACGACGTGGAATGGAAACCGACCGGCGAGAGCCCCTTAAAGCTGCATCCCACCTGGCGATTCACCACCTGCCCGGTGTGCGGCGGGGAAGCCGAACGCGAGACGGATACCATGGACACCTTCATGTGCTCATCCTGGTACCACCTGGCTTACCTGAGCCCCAAGAATCCGGACTGGCCTTTCAAGCAGGACGAGTACGATTACTGGATGCCGGTGGATTGCTA
>DHVJ01000064.1:0-43660 GCA_002412595.1 Anaerolineaceae bacterium UBA5211 | reverse complement strand
TGCGCAACCAGGGCCAGATCCTCGGCCCGGACGGTCAGCGCATGAGCAAGTCGCGCGGCAACGTGGTTGACCCGGACGAGCAGGTGCGCTTGTACGGCGCGGATACCGTGCGCTCGTATTTGATGTTCGGCTACCGCTGGCAGATCGGCGGCCCGTGGGACCCGGGCAACATCCAGGGTTCGCACCGCTGGCTGGGGCGTGTCTGGTCTATCTTCCAGGAAGAAGGGCAGACTGCCAAAGATACCAAGGCGCTGGACCGCAAACTGCGCCGCAAAGTCCACCAAACCCTGAAATCGGTCGGCAATGACTTTGAGCGCTTCGAGTTCAACACCGTCGTTTCCGCTTTGATGGAATTGTTGAACGAGATGGCCGCCATCAAGGACGCCGGCGGTTGGAACACCAAAGCCTGGAACGAAGCGGTGGATATCTACCTGCGCATGATGGCGCCGGTTGCCCCGCACATTTCGGAGGAATTGTGGGCGCGTTTCGGCAAACCTTATTCCATTCACACACAGCCTTGGCCGGAATATGACGAAGCCGCGGCGGCAGAGGATGAAATTGAATTGGTGCTGCAAGTGAACGGCAAGGTGCGCGACAAAATCGTCGTGCCGGTCGATATCACCGAAGCGCAAGCCAAGGAATTGGCCCTGGCCAGCGAAGCCATCCAGAAGCAGTTGGACGGTAAAGCCCCCCGTAAAGTCATTTATGTGCCGGGCCGTCTGGTCAACATCGTCGGCTAGAGAGATTATATAAAAATTTCAAGACCGCACATCAGTTACTGTGCGGTCTTTCTTGTTCATTAAGGATTGCGGATAAATAGGTTAGCCTTCTGTTTCCGGTCCTAATTGAATGGTCTGGATCACGTCCCAGAAGGCGGTGTTGACATCCTCGCCATCTGCGGGTATCACCGTGACATAGAAAGTCTGCGGCAGCAGGCGCCCGCTGCGCTGGGTTAATTCATTGGGTTCGTTGAAAAGATAGCGAGCCTGCTGGCCGTCGGCGGTGTTGATGACGGCTTTACAGAAGGGGTAATTGGCGCCTTCCAGCCATTCCGCCCGTTCCAGCGTCGCGCCGGTTTTGTCGTAAGCCAGGATGAATTCGCGGAAAACCATTTCGCACATAAGGGATTTATCCATGTCCTCGGATTCATCCACCATCGTCAGGGTGGCGATGGTCACAAAAAGCTGGAAGTACATGCGGCTGCCGGAGGGAGTGCTCAGGGTTGGAGAACCATAACTCTCATCCAGGTAATCCACCTTGGGAAACGCAAAGGTGAGCGCGGAGGCAAATTCACCGTTGTATGTTTGCCATTCGGTGTTATTGACTTCCACAACTTCGGGTTTACTGAACTCGCTTTCATTCCAACTACTGTACACGTAGTTGGCCTGGTAATGGTCAACCGCGGCTTGGAAAGTCTTATAGTAGAAGGTGTCGTAACCCAGCAGGTCACCGCTCTGCGCGTCCACGTAGAGGAATATCTCCGGCGCCGGCTGCGCCAGGCTCAATTCCGGGTCGGCCATTTGCGCTTCGCTGGCCTGCACCTGGTATTTGAAGGTATTGCGCCCATCCTTTATTTCTTTGCCGATGTAAGTATAGCCATTGTCCAGCACCTGATCGACATCCATATCCAGAAAGCTAAAAGCGGGTTTGGGTGGGTAATAATGGCCGCTGGAGGGTTTGAAGAGTCCGGTCGCGTCTGACTTATAGCATTGCTCACCCACGCACAGTTTCTGGTAGGTGGATTGTTTTAACGTCTCCGAGTAACTGTCGATCAAGATAGTCGTGTTAGCTGCATCGACGTATTGGGTGTTTTGGACGAGGCTGGTCGAATCATACGTGCCGGATTCGTACACCAGGGTATAGGCGACTGTGTAGGTCTGGTACTCGTCGAACTTGGACAGGGCTATCTCCAGAGCGGTGTCCGGTTGTGGAGGAATGGAGGTGGGGGTGGCCGCGAGCGTTGGCACTTCTGTGGGCGGGTTGGCTTCTTCAGTCGCGGCAGGCGTGCAAGCGCCGAACAAGAGCATTAATAATAAACAAATTATCCATCTGGTATGATTAGGAATTCTTGATGTGGAAAAACTTATTTTTCGAAAACAGTTTTGTTTGGCCATTTTCTCTGAACCTTTAAGTTTTTTATTTATTATATTACAAACGTAAAATGAGAAAAAAAACATTGTTTGGTGATAATTAATTGGGAAAGGATTGAATATCAAAAATATGATCAACACAGAATTCTTACTCACATCTTTAGCCGTTATACTCATTCCAGGAACAGGCGCGATTTACACGATCACAACCGGAATTACGCATAAATGGCAGGCCAGCCTGGCGGCCGCTTTGGGCTGCACCCTGGGCATTCTGCCACACATCCTGGCCAGTGTTTTAGGTTTATCCGCCATTCTCAACATGAGCGCGCAGATTTTCTCTGTCATCAAATTGGTTGGGGCGGCTTATCTGCTTTATCTAGCCTGGAACATGTGGCGCGAAGCCGGAAAGTTGGAATTCAAGCAGGAAGGGCATGAGGCCAACGCCGGACAGATCATCCTGAAAGCTATTACCATTAACTTGCTCAATCCCAAGCTGACCTTGTTCTTCTTTTCATTTCTGCCGCTTTTCATCACGGAAAATTCCAGTGCCCCTACCGTGGAAATGCTGCTGCTGAGCGCCGTCTTCATGGGCTTGACCCTGATTGTTTTTGCCTTGTATGGCCTGTTGGCCAGCAGCATTCGTACGTATCTACTGAATTCATCCCAGGCAGTACAGCGCATGCAGCAGGCTTTTGCTGTGGTGATTGCAGCGTTTGCGGTCAAACTGGCACTGACGGATCAATAAATTAATTATCTGCTATCTTCTTTAATTAATGACTTCATAGCTACTATGCTGCCCCCAGATTGGTAGAGTAGCTGCTGAAAATGCGGCTATCAATACCTTGGGTGGAGTAAGCACTTTGCATGGCTTGTCCAATCTCATCCAAATACTCATCTGCGAAGGCGATCAGGCTGGGTCCGGCGCCGGAGAGCGCAGCGCCAAATGCGCCGGCATCATAAGCGGCTTGCAGTGCCTCAGCCGCGCCCGGCATCAAGTTCAGGCGGTAAGGTTGGTGCAGGCAGTCCTGCATGGCGGTGCGGAACAAATCGCGGCGGCCGTCGCGCAGGGCGTTGACCAACAGCGCTGTACGGCTGATGTTGGCTACCGCACACGCATGGCTGATGGAAGCGGGCAGGGCGGCGCGCGCTTGGTGTGTGCTTAACGAGATGTTCGGCAGCACGATGACTGCGTGTAGGAACTGCATGGGGACTTTCTCCGCAATCCAGCTGCTTTCCGTGCGCAGCGTTACTACCAGCCCGCCCAACAGGCACGCGGCTGCGTTATCGGCGTGACCTTCAAAGTCCGCCGCTAACGCTAATAAATCGGATTTGGAAATTGCGCTGTTCAGCATGCGTTTGGCGCCCAGCAGACCCGCCACGATGGCGGAGGCACTGGAACCCAAACCGGAAGAAATCGGGATGGCGTTTTGGCAGCGCAGGGACAATCCTTGCGGGAAAGCTACACCCTCCAGCTCGAATAATTTCTCAGCGGCCTGAAAGATCAGGTTGCTGCGGTCGGCAGCTAATTTCCCCGTGCCTTCCCCTTCAATTTCCACGGTATAGCCTTTGTCAACCGGCGTGAACCGGACTTCATTCCAGATATCTAGTGCCAGCCCCAGGCAATCGAAGCCGGGGCCCAGGTTGGCGGTAGTGGCCGGAACGCGCACGTAAACCGGATTGAACTCAGTCATGTAAGATAACCTTTTCCAGCTCGCCTAACTCAGATTTGACCACCTGCGGTTTGATGAATTGGGCAGTGATGATATCGGGGTCCTTCAAGCCGTGGCCGGTGCAGACGATAACCACTTTCTTGCCGGCCAAATCCAGCTTTCCGGCATCCACTTCTTTGATCAGTCCAGCCAAACCGGCAGCGGAGGCAGGTTCCACCCAGATACCGCTGGCGGCCAATAATTTTTGCGCGGCCAGGATTTCGTCGTCGCTGGCGGCAATGATGCGCCCATGTGATTCGCTGGCAGCCGTGACGGCTTCTTCACCGCGCGCAGGTTTGCCGATGCGGATGGCGGTGGCGATCGTTTCGGGGTGTTCGACTGGATGTCCCAATACCAGCGGGGCAGAACCAGCGGCCTGCACACCTAAAATTTGCGGCAGTGCCGTGTTTTTCTGCTGATGATATTGTTTAAAGCCCATCCAATAGGCTGTGATGTTGCCGGCGTTTCCGACCGGCAGGGCTAGCCAATCCGGCGCATTTCCTAATGTTTCGCACAATTCAAAGGCTGCGCTCTTCTGACCTTCTAGGCGGAAGGGGTTGAGCGAATTGACCAACGCAATGGGATATTTGTTGGAGATGGCGACTACTAAACTAAGCGCATCATCAAACGAGCCGTCGATCTGGATAACCTGTGCGCCGTATGCGATGGCGCCGGCCAGTTTGCCGGCTGCGACCTTACCGGCTGGGATGATGACGATGGCGCGCATACCGGAGCGAGCCGCATAGGCGGCCGCAGAGGCGGCTGTGTTGCCGGTGGAGGCGCAGATGACAGTCTTGGCACCGCGGTGCGCGGCCTCGCTGACTGCGACGGTCATGCCGCGGTCCTTGAAAGAGCCGCTGGGGTTCAATCCCTCAAATTTAACCCGCAAGTCGAATCCGCCGCCCAACCGGTCGGCAATTTTAGGAACCGGGATGAGCGGTGTGTTGCCTTCCAGCAGGCTGATCGCCTGCATTCCTTCCGGTATGTTCAATAATGGTCTGTAGGTTTCGATGATTCCCTGATAAGACATGGTGTTGAATACCCTCCAATTGGTATAAAAATTACACGTCTGAAATTACCTGAAAAATATCCGCCGAAGGGATGCCGCCTTCACGCAGGACTTTGACCAGCTCTTGGCTGCAATCTACCATGGTGGATGGAATACCACCTTCGCAGCGCCCGCCATCGACAATCAATTCCACACGCCCATCCAATTGAACCAGCACTTCTTCGGCTGTTGCCGGACTGGGCGCGCCGGATAAGTTGGCGGAGGTGGCCGCCAATGGGCCGCAGGTGCGCATCAGCGCCAGCAGCCAGTCATAAGCCGGCATGCGCAAACCGACAGTGGGATAAAGGGTTAATTCAGCGGGTAAATCCGGGTTTTTTTCTACGATGACGGTCAGCGCGCCTGGCCAGAAACGCAGCGCGAGTTGGCGCGCGGCTGTGTTGAAATCCAACGCCAGATTTTCCAGGTGGTCATGGGTGCCAACCAGCACGGGAATGGCTTTGAGTGCGTCGCGTTCTTTGATCTGGTACAGTTGCCGGATGGCGGTCGGGTTATCCACCGCGCAGGCAATGCCATATACGGTATCAGTGGGTACAGCCACTACACCGCCGGCGCGGATAATTTCAAGCGCGGCTGCGGCCGCGCCTGGATCGCTCTGTGAAATGATCCTGGTTTTCATGCAGATTAATTTCCTGTCTCAATAATAGCCAGCCTGGGCAGCTGGTTCAAATCCGGCATAATTGTAACGCTTGCCTGTGGAAAATAGGACCAAATCAAGGTTTTAATGGACTCGGATTGGGAATATTCAATCTCCAGCAAGATCATGCCGTTAGGATTCAGGCGTGATCTGGCCTGGGATAATAACCGTTCGATCAGGCGCAAGCCGTCCGGACCGCCGTCCAGCGCACCCAGCGGTTCGTGGCGGGCGACATCCAATGTCTCCAATTTCGCTGAAGGTATATAGGGCAGGTTGGCGCAAATCAGGTCGATGCTGGAGCCCACGCTGGATAATAAATCGCACTGCAGCAGGTCAACCCGTTCTTGCAATGTAAGACGCGTGCGATTTTGCCGGGCGACTAACAGGCTTTGAAAAGAGCGATCGGTTGCGATGAGCTGGACCTGCGGGCAATGGCTGGCAATAGAAAGGGCAATACAACCGCTGCCGGTGCCGACGTCGGCAGCCAGGCGTGCGTGTGGGTGCTGTCCCAACCAGTTCAGCGCGCGCTCAACCAGTAGTTCCGTTTCAGGGCGGGGAATGAGCACTTGGTCATTAACAAAGAAATCCAGCCCGTAAAAGGACTGGTTTTCAAGCAGGTAAGGCAGCGGTTCGCCGGCCAACAATTGTTGGAGCATGTGTTCCAGCGTTTCAAGCTGGTCGGGCGCAAGTTCATATTCCGGGTGTGCTTGCGGCCAGTAGGCGGGCTGCTGCAGCGTGTGCGCGGCAAGTGCATAAAGACTGGTAGCGGGCTCCTGCGGCAGGGCACTTAATGCCCGCCGGGCGCCGGCCAACCAATCTCCCAGCTTTTGCATACTGAGCGGTTTACTCAGTTTCGGATAATCGCTCCGCTTCATCCTGCATCGCTAACTCATCAATGAAAACATCCAGGTTGCCCTCCATTATGGTGGGTAAATTGTGGGAGGAGACATTGATGCGGTGATCGGTGACACGTGATTGCGGATAGTTGTAGGTACGGATCTTTTCGGAGCGTTCACCGCTGCCGACCTGTGAACGACGAGCAGCACTTTCCGCGGCCAAGCGTTTTTCTTCCTCAATCTCATACAAACGAGCGCGCAGAATGCTCATGGCGCGCAGGCGGTTTTGCAGCTGCGAACGCTCATCCTGGCAGGCTACCACGATGTTTGAGGGCAGGTGGGTGATGCGTACCGCGGTCATGTTTTTCTGAACGTTTTGCCCGCCGGCTCCTGCGGATTTGTAAACATCGATGCGCAGATCGGAATCCGGAATTTGGATATCCACATCCTCGGCTTCCGCCAGTACGGCTACAGTGACCGTGGAGGTATGGATCCGGCCGGAGGATTCTGTGCTGGGGATGCGCTGTACGCGGTGGACACCGGATTCATATTTGAATCTGGAATAAGCGCCGCGGCCTTTGACCATGAAAATGATCTCTTTCAGACCACCGATACCGGTTTCGTTTTGCGAAAGAACTTCCACGGCCCAGCGATGATTTTCTGCGTAATGGGTGTACATGCGGTACAGATCTGCGGCAAATAGCCCGGCTTCATCGCCGCCGGTACCGGCGCGGATTTCGATGATTACATTGCGTCTGTCGCGCGGATCTTTGGGTACGAGAATATTTTTCAGTTCCGCTTCCAGTTTAACGGAAAGCGGCTGCAGTTTTTCCAAATCTTCCTGAGCCAGATTGCGCATATCCTCATCTTCAGAGTTCAGGAGGAACTCAGCTTCTTCAATGGATTTCAGCGTCTGGCGGTAGAAATTAGCTTTCTCAACAATTTCTTCCAAGTCGGATTTTTCCTTGGAAAGCTCCGCGACTTTTTGGTAGTCGTCAATATTTTCTTCGATAGATTTATTAATTTCCTTAAACCGTGTTTCGACGGCGGCAAGACTTTCTAAAAGCATAAAACTGACCTTTTCTTTGAATTTCCTGTTACGGGATTTAAACTATAATTTATAAATTATACCAGCCTGTTTTTACGACAATTTTACATTAATAGGAAGCTGTAAGAACATCATCTGGATATAATAAATTAACGGAGGTTTAGAATGGCAATATCAGCAAATAAACAAGTAATTGGTTCACCTAATGCACCCAAAGCGGTTGGCCCTTATTCGGCAGGAATCCAGACAGACGCGTATATTTTCCTATCAGGCCAGCTTGGGTTGGAGCCGCAGAGCGGCAGCCTGGTAGAAGGCGGGGTGGAGGCGCAAACCAAACAAGCCTTGACGAACCTGCAAAGCATCCTGCAATCCAACAACCTAACTATGGAACACGTGGTGAAAACAACTGTATTCCTGAAGGATATGAATGATTTTGCCAAAATGAACGCGGTTTATGCGGAGTTTTTCAAATCCGACCCACCGGCACGTTCTACCATCCAGGTAGCGGCGCTGCCCAAAGGTGGCTTGGTTGAAATAGAAGCGATCGCGCTGACGGCGTGAAGCGCTGAAGGAGTATATGCAGCCCGAGCAAATTTATGTGGTCGATGATGAAGCCAGTATCATCGATTTCGTGCGCATCTATCTTGAAAAAGAAGGTTTCCAGGTCAAAGGCTTCAAAGATGGAAAACAAGCTTATGAGACAATCATGGCCGATTCGCCGGATCTGGTTGTGCTGGATGTGATGCTCCCCGGCATGGATGGCTTTGAAGTCTGCAAGAAATTACGCTCGGAAGAGAACCAGGTGCCGATCATCATGCTGACCGCAAAAGATGAAGAGATTGACAAAATTGTTGGCCTGGAATTAGGCGCGGATGATTATTTAACGAAACCGTTTAACCCGCGCGAATTGGTTGCGCGAATCAAAGCTGTTTTGCGCCGGGTTACCCTGAAGAGACAAACCCAGGAAGAAATACTCTACGTGGGAGATATTACCCTGGATATCAAACGCCGTGAAGTCAAGGTTAAAGGTGATTTGGTAAAACTACGCACGCAGGAATTTGAATTATTGCGCGTCTTGTCGGAAGAACCAAGCCGAGTCTTTTCCCGCGATCAGTTGCTTTATTTAGCCTGGGGATATGATTTCGCCGGTCAAACCCGCACCGTGGATGTCCATATTGCGCAGCTGCGGCGTAAAATCCAGGCTGCTCAAACACAAATTGAAACTGTAACCGGGTATGGATATAAGCTGACCCTTTGATGTATTCCTCTTCAATTAACACCCGGCTGTGGCTGACTTACACATTGATTATTTTCATTGTGTTAACTCTGGCCTCAGCTGGCATCATTTTTGCTTTTCAGCGCAGTCCGCTGCTTTACCGCCAGATTTTCCTGCGTATGGATTTGGTATCCAATCTGCTGACTGATCGTCTGGCATTTGTGATTGATTCAGATTGGGATCCGACTATTCAATTATTCTTCAAAGAAGCTGAATTATTGGATGTGCAGGTGGCCATTGTGGATAATTCCGGAACATTGCTTTTCCACACCATAGATTATCGAGAAGACCAGATTCCCAAAATATACGATCCTTACGAAACGGCTGATCGCAGCAATGACCGTGCCCTGGTTTATCGTGATCCGGAAAAAGAAGATTGGTTTTACCAAATCAGTCAGATCAATGAAAACTATTTTTTACTGGTGGCTGCCCGGCGACCGGATGTAGCCATACAATCGCTATTTCAGGATGAATTGGTCAAACCGCTGCTGCGCACGGGTCTGTTTGCTTTAATAGGGGCATTTGTGCTGAGCTGGTTTATGGCGGAGTGGATTACACGTCCGCTGCGAAACATTTCTGAATCGGCCCAAAATATTGCTGTGGGAAAATATGAGACCATCCCTATAGAAGGTCCAATGGAAGTTCAACAATTGGCACATGCTATGAACGATATGAGCCAGAAGGTTGAAAAAAGCTTGAAATCGCAGCGGGATCTTGTGGCTAATGTATCTCACGAATTTAAAACCCCATTGACTTCCATTCAGGGCTTCTCTCAAGCAATTTACGATGGAATGGTGCATGATGAGAAAGATGTCAAGCACGCCTCCGAGGTGATTTTAAATGAGACAAACCGGCTGAATGTATTGGTCAACGATTTATTGACATTAGCAAAGCTTGATGCTGGTACCATGGCCATGACCAAGGAAGATGTGGAATTAAATCGCCTGGTGCAGACAATAATTGACCGATTCTATTATGAATTTGAGAAATCTAACCTCAAAGTGAATACGGATTATACCGATGAGATTATGCTTTATGCTGATGCTGTGCGCCTTGCCCAAGTTTTTTCGAACCTGCTTGACAACGCTATTAAGTTTTCCAAACCCGGTTCAGAAATAGGAGTAACGGTCAGCCGGCATGAAAATCAGGCATTGGTGACGGTCTTTGATGCTGGCCCCGGCATTTCTGAAGAGGAATGCGGTCGTATTTTCGAACGGTTTTATCAGGTGGATAAGTCCCGGCCGGGTGGCGAGGGGCGCGGAGTTGGACTGGGCTTGGCCATTTCCAAGCAGGTCGTGGAAGCACACGGTGGTGAAATAACCGTTTCCAGTAAAGTCGGCGAAGGTAGCACTTTTATGGTAAAACTACCCATAGAAGATGCGACCAATAAATAACTCTCCCATTGAAGTATCCGTAATTATCCCTTGCTACAACGAGGGAGAAACGATCCAATTATTATTGCAGGCATTGCTGGAGCAAACCTATCCGAGCACCCAAATGGAAGTGGTCATTGCAGATGCGCTTTCTGAAGATGACACCCGTGCGAAGATTGCTCAATTCGCAGATGATCACCCTGAGTTGCGTATAATCGTGGTGGACAATCCCAAGCGAACCATTCCGGCTGCGGTCAACACAGCTGCACAGGCAGCCAAAGGGACGTATCTGGTTCGTCTGGATGCGCATTCAGTTCCTGACCAGGAATATATTGCCTTGAGCGTTCAAATGCTCAAAGAAGGTATTGCGGATAACGTGGGCGGAGTTTGGGAGATCGAACCCGGGCAGGATAGCTGCATAGCCAAAGCCATAGCCGCGGCAGCTTCGCATCCGCTGGGCGCGGGGGATGCTCTATATCGAATCGCAAAAAAAGCAGCATTTGTGGATACGGTGCCTTTTGGGGCTTTCTCAAAAGAAATATTTAATAAAGTGGGTTGTTTTGATGAGAGTTTGCTTTCCAATGAGGATTATGAATTCAACACCCGCCTGCGATTAAGTGGCGGAAAGGTGTGGTTGGATCCACGTATTCGCTCTCGTTATTTTGCTCGTAAAAATTTAAAACAACTGGCCAGACAATATTGGCGTTACGGTTACTGGAAACTCAGGATGTTGAAACGTTATCCCAAAACCATCCGTTGGCGTCAGGCGATCCCGCCGCTCTTTGTTTTTGGTGTGATCCTTTTTATAATTTTGGCGTTATTCTCGAATTTTGCTCGTATAATACTGGCAGGAATTCTTGGAATTTACCTGACCATTTTATTGGTTTTCAGCATTCTAGAGGCTATTAAACGAAGAAATATATGTTATCTATACATGGTTTTAGCAATTACAGTGATGCATTTTTCCTGGGGGATGGGTTTCCTATATAGCGCTGTAGATATTTCACGAGAGGCATGAACAATTTTTATGGGTGAAAACCGACTATATCAGAAGCCTTTATGGCGAATTACAAATAGTGAACGCAGATTCATCCTGCTGGTAGGCGATATTATTGCCTCAGGTGTTGGCCTGGTATTCGCGCTTTATTTCTGGGCGATGAAAGACCAGTGGATGGATTTCACCTGGCAATTCTTAAAGGAACGTCCACCAGATTGGTATTATGTTTTGCCGGTCATCTGGTTGGTTCTAATGGCTGAGTTGTATGACGTCAGGCGGGCCAGCCGGGTAGCTGACACAGTGCGCGGTATAGCCCTGACGGCTGCTATCAGCACTGTGATTTACCTGCTGGTCTTTTTCGTTTCTGAACCAAAATCTCTCCCGCGCCGTGGTGTGGCCGGTTTCATTGCTGCGGCAGCAATTTTGACATTGCTCTGGCGTCTGCTTTATATCCGCATTTTCACTGCCCCTGTGTTCCTTAAACGCGTCATGATTATTGGAGCAGGCAGAGCTGGGTCGATCTTAGCTGAAATGATCCAGGGCGTTAAACCCTCACCTTTTTCAATTGTGGGATTTATCGATGATGATCCCAAGAAGGTTGGAAAAAAAGTTGCTGGTCTTCCTGTTCTTGGCAACAGTGTGAACATTTTGGAGATCATCAAAAAAGAGCAGATTTCTGATCTAATCTTTTCTATTTCTGGAGATATGCAGCCTTCTCTTTATACAGCCATCGTCTCGGCCGAAGAGCAGGGCATTGAAGTTCGCACTATGCCGGTTGTTTATGAGGAGCTGTTCGGCCGCGTGCCGATTGCCCTGTTGGCGGATGATTGGGTGCTGCGTTCATTTGTGGATCGCGCGCACGCTTCCGGCAGTTATGAATTATTCAAACGCCTGTTGGATATTTTAGGCTCGATTGTCGGGCTGCTTTTACTGATCCCGCTTTTCCCTTTTATCGCAGCGGCGATCGTAATTGATGATGGCATGCCAATTATCTTCAGGCAGGTACGCATTGGGAAAAATGGCGAGGAATTTAAGCTGCTTAAATTCCGCAGCATGCGCCGTGATGCTGAAGAGGATGGGGTTGCCAGATTTGCAGTGGAAAACGACACGCGCGTAACCAGAATCGGGCGATTTTTGCGGAGAAGCCACCTGGACGAACTGCCGCAATTCATCAATGTCCTGCGTGGAGATATCTCACTGGTCGGACCGCGCGCGGAACGACCCGAATTAATCCATAAGCTGCAAGAAGAGGTCCCATTCTACCGGGCCAGACTTTTTGTCAAGCCGGGAGCTACTGGCTGGGCGCAAATCAATTATCAATATGCTTCAAACGTGGAGGAAACAGCCGTTAAGTTGGAGTATGACCTGTATTACATTATGCACCGCAGTATCTTATTAGATATCAGGATTCTGGTCCAGACCTTCGGGGCCATGTTTGGATTCCACGGTCAATAGGATGAAGGTTATTTTCAACATTCGTAACCGGCACCTCTTTGTAGCTGATTTACTATTAACTGTTCTGTCAGTTCTGTCCGCATACATTCTGCGTCTGGAATTGGTGGAAGTTTTCAGCAATTATTACATTTCTCTGCTATGGATGCTGGGTCTATCTCTGGTAATTAAACCCACCGTTTATTATTTCTTTGGTTTATATCGCCGCATGTGGATTTATGCCAGCATGCGCGAACTGCGTTTGATTGTTATGGCAGTCAGTGCAGCTTCAGTGATCATTGCCCCTGTTATGTTGATTTTGTTCGCCAATCACTTTTTCATCGCTTTTCCACGCTCTGTGTTGATTATTGACTGGATGATTTCCATTGTCTTGATCGGCGGTTCGCGATACGGCCTGCGTATGTTAGCGGAAATGAAAAACCGAAATGGAAACGGTAAAGCCAGCCGTGACACTAAAAAAGCCCTGATCATTGGGGCAGGCGACGCCGGTGCTCTGGTTGCGAAAGAATTGCTGAAGAATCCATTTATCAATCTGAAACCGATTGGATTTCTGGATGATAACCCGGATAAATTACAACAGCAAATTCACGGTGTTCCTGTAATCGGACGGTTGAAAGACTTGTCTAAAGTTATTAACTCGAGACGGGTGGATGAGGTCATCATCGCTATTCCCAGTGCGCCTGGCTACGCCATCCGCACTGTTTCCGAAATATGCCGGAAGAAACATATTCCTTACCGTACCATGCCTGGTATGTACGAACTCCTGGGCGGCAAGGTCAGCGTCACGCGTCTGCGTGAGGTGGAAATTTCGGACCTGCTGCGGCGGGAACCGGCCCAAATTGACGATGTGATTGTCGGCGATATTATCAAGGACAAAGTAGTTCTGGTGACGGGAGCGGGCGGTTCAATCGGAACGGAATTATGCCGCCAAATTGCGCGCTGGAAACCTTCCCAGATGGTCTTATTGGGGCATGGCGAGAACAGTATATTTGAAACCTATCTGGAATTAAAAGAAAACTACCCGGAATTATCCGTCGATGCGGTGATTGCCGATATCCGTGATCTGGAGCGCATGAAACAAGAAATATCCCGCACCAAACCCAACGTTATTTTTCACGCGGCGGCCCATAAGCATGTGCCTCTGATGGAAAACAACGTAGAAGATTGTATCCTCAACAATGTGCTCGGTACACAAAACGTAGTGCGCTGCTGCCAGTTGTACGGTGTGGACCGGATGGTGCTGATATCCACAGATAAGGCCATCCGACCAGTTAGCGTGATGGGCGCCAGCAAGCGTTTGGCCGAGATGATCGTGCTGGACGCTGCACAGCGCTATGGGGAACCTTATTCGGTAGTGCGTTTTGGCAATGTGCTTGGCAGCCGCGGCAGTGTGGTGCCGCTGTTCAAACGCCAGATTGCTCAGGGCGGACCGGTGACGGTCACCCATCCCAAGATGAAGCGTTATTTCATGACCATTCCTGAAGCGGTGCATTTAGTCTTGCAAGCCGCTGGTATGGGCAAGGGCGGCGAGACGTTTGTGCTGAATATGGGAGAACAAATTAAAATTGTGGACCTGGCGGAAGACCTGATTCGTTTATCCGGCTTGGAGCCAGGCAAGGATATTGAAATTGTTTATACCGGCATTCGTAAAGGTGAGAAGTTGAGCGAAGACCTTTGGAATGAAGGCCGGGAGTTTAAACGCACTGCCCATCCGGAGATCTATTCGGAAGAAGGACAGGATGAATTAAAAGGCAGCCAATTGGATGATAAGGTTGCCCGGTTGGTGGAATTGGCTTATCAGGGAAAATCTAACGATATTATCCAATATCTGAATGCGATTATCCCCCAGGCCGAGGTAAAAAGCCTTCGATTTAAAGATATTAGTAAGATTAATTAATGACATTATTTACTCCGGATCAATGGAATGAATTCCTGAAGCAATATCCCAACGCGCATATATTACAAACCAGCTCGTGGGGAAGCTTTAAAAGCCATTATGGCTGGCAGCCGATATATGTGTCTGAAGCGGCAGCAGGGGCACAAATTTTATTTCGCCGCTTGCCGCTGGGATTGACTATTGCTTATATCCCCAAAGGACCATTGGGTGAAAATTGGTCAAATTTGCTCCCTGAAATTATTGCACAGTGCCGTAAGCGTCATGCGATTGCCATTTATATTGAACCGGATCAATGGCAGGAAGATAAAGTATTGCCGGATCAGACGCTGCCGGGTTTTATCCTCAGTGAAGTCTCAATTCAGCCGCGTAGGACCATCACCATCTCCCTGGACGGAACTGAGGAGGATTGGTTGGCACGCATGAAACAAAAAACGCGTTACAACATCCGCCTCGCGGAAAAGAAAGATGTCCACATTGTTCAATCGGACGATTTGGAAACCTTTAGCCAGTTGATGCAGACCACCGGCGCACGCGATGAGTTTGGCGTTCATCCGGGATCTTACTACCGCCGGGTATATGAGCTGTTCCATCCCTCCGGTGCTTGTGAACTCTTTTTGGCAACTTATCAGGATCAACCTCTGGCAGCCATTATGGTTTTCAAAAAAGGAAAACGAGCCTGGTATTTCTATGGTGCTTCCAACAACCAGGAACGCAACCGCATGCCCACTTATCTATTGCAGTGGGAGGCCATGCGCTGGGCAGCGCAAGCCGGCTGCAGCGAGTATGATTTGTGGGGTGTGCCGGATCAGGATGAGGGTAAGCTGGAAGATCAATTTATGCAGCGTTCGGATGGCCTGTGGGGCGTTTACCGTTTCAAGCGCGGTTTCGGCGGTGAATTGAAACGCTCTGCTGGTGTATATGCCAAAGTATTACGACCGGTCTTGTATCGGGTATATTTAACCGCGGTAAATTTCAGAAAAAAAGGATTGGCTGGTTAAGCTCGAAATCCCAGTATAAATAATTGATTGACGCATGAATAAACAAGAATGGAACCAAATTATTGGCGATTTACCTCAACCCAGCCTGCTGCAGACTTGGGAGTGGGGCGAATTGAAGAGCCGCTACGGCTGGGATGTAGATCATCGCGTTTGGCGCGATGAGAGCGGAAAGCCATTAGCTGCCGCGCTGCTTCTAAGCCGTGTGCAATCCATTCCCTTGGTTGGAGGCAGTCTCAAAATTCTCTATTGTCCCAAAGGACCGCTGTTGGATTGGAGCAATCCTATTCGTACACAGGTGCTGCAAGACCTGCAGCAATATACGCAAGACCAGCGTGCTATTTATCTCAAGATGGACCCTGAGCTGGTGATTGCTAAAGGATTTGAAGAGGCGGCGTCTTATGAACCCGACCTACGTGCAGCTAATATTGTGCGGCGAATTGAAAAAAGCGGATGGGAAATCTCTAATCAACAAATCCAATTTAAAAACACATTCTGGATTGACCTGAATCCCTCCGAAGAGCAGCTGCTGGTCAATATGAAGCAAAAAACACGCTACAACATCCGTTTAGCTGAAAAAAAGGGCGTACAGGTCAGACAGGCCGGTTTAGACGACATGGAAATGATTTACGCAATGTATGCTGAAACAGCCCTGCGTGATGGCTTTATCATCCGGCCCAAAGGTTATTATCTGGATGTTTGGCGGACATTTATGGATGCGGGCATGGCTTCACCGCTGCTGGCTGAGGTTGATGGGGATACTGTGGCAGGCTTGTTCCTGTTCCATTTTGGCAGCCGCTCTTGGTATATTTACGGTATGTCGCGCGACCTGCACCGGGAGAAAATGCCCAATTATCTGCTGCAGTGGGCAGCGATCAAACGGAGCAAACAATTGGGATGTGATACCTACGATTTGTGGGGCGCGCCGGATGAGTTTAACGAAGCGGACCGCATGTGGGGTGTCTATAAATTTAAAGAAGGCCTGGGCGGAAAAGTGGTCCAAACTACGGGTGCATTCGACTACCCAGCCAGTCGATTTAAATATACAATAGTGCAGAATGTTTTACCGCGCATACAGGCTGTCACGCGCAGTATGCGCCGCAAACAAATTCAGAATGAATTGTCTGAATAAGTAGTAAAGGGAAGATGAATCTCGATATTGAAACAACCGTAAGAACGATATTTATCATGCTGCTGGCAGCCGCGGGCGTATTGGTTTTGATGTCTGTGCGGATTTTCCGTGAGGCCAGCCGCTTGCGCTTTTTTCTCAAAAAACGTGCTTTGCTCGCCCGCGCCTGGCGGCTGGTGTTCATTGCCCTGCTGGTAGTGGTTGGCGCATTTTTAATCAATAATTACGCTGAACCGGTTACGTATAAAATATTCGAGCCTTCTCCCACGCCAACTTTAACGGCCACCATTACGCAGACGCCGACTGTCACGCAGACACCCACCAGTACGCAAACACCCACTATCACGCCCACGCTGGAATTTACGGTAACACCTGAAATGCCGCTGATTATCAGTCAGGACTTCACCTCCCAGGTAACACCCAACCCCAACGCGGTTTTCAGCACGCTTACTTTCGCACGCAGCCTCACTGAAGATTACCTGCCGGTTGACCCGGCTGATACATTTGAGAATCCGGTCGAATCTTTATTTGCGTCATTCTCATATGACAGTATGACGGTTGGAACACAATGGACCGCGATGTGGTATCGCGATGGTGAATTGATTTACTACGAGACGCGACCTTGGAATGGTGCTTCAGGTGGTTATGGCTATTCCGATTGCACATTGCCTGGCGAGGACTGGCTGCCGGGAATTTATGAAGTGCAAATGTTCATTGGCCAGCAGTGGAAAACCTCGGGCATTTTTACCATTACAGGTTTAGCCCCCACGCCTACCATGACGCCAACTTTGGCGCCAACTGTTACACTCACCCCTGAACCGAGCCTGACGATTACCCCCACTCAGCCTGGCACGAGCGTGCCGACGACTACACAAACGGTCACACCTTTGCCGAGCCAAACAGCTGAACCGACTGCGACGATCACGCCCACGCGTACGCTGGCACCAACGCAGTCTTCTACACCTACGTTGGTACCAACAGCTACGCGGCGCTCAACTATTTACCGCTAAGTGCGGAAAGTTCCCCGGCAATCAAACCGGCAACATATGCGTTGTTTTTCAACAGCGCCACGTTGGTGGTCAGGCTGCGTTCGTGACTATTCTCGCTGACTTTAGCCAGCAGGAAGGGTGTGATTTTCGAGCCCTTAATTCCCTTTTCTTCTGCCTCTTTTACTGCTTTGAGGATATCGCCTTCGATTTCTTCAGGGGGAATGGCCAGTTCGGCTGGCGGCGGGACGGTTACCAGGATGGTGGCTTTCAACCCAAATTCCCACTGAGTCAGGGCGATTTGAGCGATTTCAGCAGCGGTTTTAGCGTTGTAATCAACCGGCAGGCCGCTGCTGGTGGAATAGAAGGCCGGCAAGTCATCTGTTTGGTAGCCAATAACGGGGATGCCATATGTTTCCAACACCTCGCGGGTGGCCGGCAAATCCAGGATGGCTTTGGCACCGGAGCAGACCACGATCATGGGAATCTGTGACAAGGTGGGTAAATCTGCAGAAACATCCATCAGATTGCCGCGGTGAACACCGCCGATACCACCGGTAGCAAACACGCGCAAACCAGCTTTGTAAGCAATTTCCATTGTGCCGCTCACAGTAGTGCCGCCATCTCTTTTAGCGACAATCGCTGCGGCAATATCCCGGCGGCTGACTTTCACGGGACTTTTTGAGGTGGAAATGTATTCCATCTGGTCAGAGTCCAAACCCACGTGAATATCGCCCTTCATCAGGCAGATGGTGGCCGGTACTGCGCCGGCCCTGGATACTTCATTTTCCATGCCAACTGCGGTATCGCGATTTTGCGGATAGGGCAAACCGTGGGTGATAACCGTGGATTCCAAAGCGACAACGGGACCTTTCTGGTCAAGCGCAGATTTGACAGCATTCTGGTAATTAATTTTCACCATTAAATTTTATTTCTCCTATGTTTTCAATTTCAATGTTGATGGGAATATTGTAAATGGATTTAAAGATCCTGGTAAGATAATCGTTTAATTTGGCCTTGAAATCCGGGATTGGTGGTTCAGGTGTGCGTTCAATGATAAGGAAATGGCGCAATTCGGGTAGCAACGAGCGCCTGCGCCGGCGCAAGAAACCTCCCTGTTTTTGCCAATTGAAATAACTTCCCGGGATCGGATAAAGCCGGCGGTGATGCGCCACTTTATGGGTTTGGTGGCTTTCCGGTTTTAAACGATTTGTTTGTGCAGTAATCGGATTTTTAATATCGAAGACCTGACGTAGTTCGTTGGTTGTGTAATTCAGCAGGTAAGTACTGATTTCCAAGCTCAGAATTTCGTGCAGGTTATCTTTCCAACCTTGCNNTCGGAAGGAATTGAAAGGCCGCAGGAAAGGCGTAAATTACGCCAGGTTATGGACTGGCTGGCTTTGTCGATAGCATGGATGGTCAGGTTGAAGAGGAGAGTGTCAACAGGAAAAATGTGTGAAACTTTTTCACCCTGATGGATAAAGACCATGCTGTCCTCATCTGGAGAGGGGAAGCAGATTTGCGCAAAGTCATTTAATCCATTGACTAAAACCGCATCGGTGGTTCCGACCTGTAAGAAGCATGGTCCTCCAATGCTGGCCAGAATTTTCCACTCGTCCGATTTCTGGAAATCAGGCTCCGACAAATTGAGTTGGGGATAATCAGGGCGGGAAAAGAGACAACTGCGTAGATAGCGTTGTGCGGCTTTTTTATCCGAGAGATGTAGCGCGCGGCGTAAAAGCTGTACGGCTGCCGCAAAGCTATTCAGAGACAGAAGAATAAACAGGGCTAAATTCAACAAAGTGAATCCGGAAAAATAATTTCCCAGGATATCTTCCCATAGATCGGTGGCCAGGCTGGAGGATTCCAAATTAAAAAAAGAAACTAATGAGGGTAGTGCTGGCAGCGGGTTAACACTGGAAGAGATATAAGCCAGGAGCGACCAAATAATAAATATGAGGATCAACCACAAAACCTGCCGCAGATGCCCTGATTGTGGTTCAACCTTCAATAACTCATCTCTAACGCCGCTCGATTGTCTCATACTGCCCTCCTTGCGTCCACTGAATTGGGACGATCCATATCCAGGTACCAAACATTGGTTAGATAAACCCGGATAAATGGAAGACGTAAACGGGCGATTTCTGCTAAAAAAGGTTCATTTGGGTGTACAGCTCGGGTGGTTTTATCGGCGGAAAGAATTGGATTTAGCGCTGTATTCATATCCGCCAAGATGTTATGGAAGCTATATCCGCTCGCGCCGGACAGGAGGGCTGCCAGAGGCGCTTTCTGCATACTTGTTGACCAAAAGGCGCATATTTGCCGGGTCAGTAAGGCGTCCAACACAGGAGAAGCAGGGCCGTTTTGATTGTCTTTAAATAAACCCCTGGCAAGATTCAGTAAAATCTCCTCGTCTAATCTGTTCTTCTGCTGCAAACAGTAGCGGATGGTAAAAGCCGGAAAGACTTCCTGGTGATCGGCGGTAATCGAACGCACCATCTGGGCGCGCAGCTGGCGGGCATGAAAACTGGCGTAATTTTCACCTGTTTTCCGTTGGGAAAAGGGATTTTCTCCCCGCTCAGGCCCGCAGGATATTGTTTGCATATTTAAATCAAAGCTGGTGGTAATCGTTTCTCCTGAACGCAGTTCATGAAAACCGGGAGATAAAAGCCGAAAGTTACCATTGCGATTTATAGATATTGCCGCACTGTCCGGGTGTAGGAAGACAGTGACGTTATGAGGTTTGTTTTTCAGCAGGAAATAGTCTTGGTCAATGTTGCCATTCTTGACGGTTAGAAGATTGTCTGTCCGCAGGAATGAACTTTTTATAGCTTGCCATCCATGAAATCCGCATTTAAAAATGGAAGCATCGGATTGTAAATAATAAAAATTGATGCAAAAAACCATCAAACTTGCCAGGATAGCTATTACAATAAAAAATGGGATTTGCCAAAAGCCGTTTGCCTGGATGAGAAAAATAATCTGAGTCAGGATTAAAATACCGATAACAATGGTGATTACGGAATGCGATTGTTTATGGGTTGATTGCATATCAAGATTTTATAATAAAAACAGACCTTGAACAAACCGGGTATTCTTAAATGATTAAAACTTTGAAAAAACTCTTTCCTTATTTCTTCCAAGCAATGGACTGGGGAGAATTATTAAATGGTATTGTGTTTATCCTGCTGGGCATGGCCTTTACTTTTCACTATGGTTATCTGGTGCTATGGCAGGACTTTTTGCATGTGAGCTTGTGGTTCTTGTTTTATAAAGTGAGTGTCTATTGTCTGAACATGATTTTTTCCGGTACGCTGGCCCGCATTCCACTGGAAGGAATTTCAGGACGTTTGAGCCCGGCGGAATTTAGAGTGTTATTGGGAAAGTTCCTTTGGATATTCGCAATCTTATTCATCACGATGAGCTTTGTCCCGTTAGCCCAAATGATGGGTGAATATGGAGTGAATCGCTTGACGTTGGTGATTATCGCCTTGATTTATCTGAGTGACCTGCTTTTCCTGATCGATAGAACCAGGGAGTATTTGTGCGGTTTTCAGGAACTATTCTATGGCTTTGTGACTGCTTTTCTGCTGCCCTCATTGTTTTTTAGCCTGAACCGAGATTATGTGAAGGCCAGCATGATTACCATGGTCTTCCCGCTTTTCTTACAATTGATTGCTTGGAAGATTGCCAACAATCTGGAATTGCAGCGCTGCGGAGGCAAATGTTCGGCCGGAAGTATGCTTGAACGTATTGATGCGCTCAATGCACTTTCTATAACCGCCTCCTTGTTTCTCCTGGGAGGCATGACGATTTTCCTGGATCAGGAATTAATTCCCCAGTGGCTGAAATTGGTGCTGCTGCCTGGTGGACTGGGGGCTGCCTGGTTGGTATTCCGCAGCATTAAAAAACAGGATCCCAATTGGACCTGGGCGCTATTATTGGTGCGGGTAATGCCGGCTGCTTCAGCCCTCATGATGGTATTTGTTTTATATGGCCATTAATAAAACGCATACAAGCGAAAGAGATGAATCAGGATATATTCATTCTAAAAGGAGGTACTTATGGTACTCAAAGAGAAAACTAAAGCACCGGATTTTTCATTGATTGATGAAAAAGCAAATTCAGTCAGCTTATCTGATTATAAAGGGCAGCCGGTAGTCTTATATTTTTACCCCAAGGATGACACCCCAGGCTGCACGACCGAAGCCTGTAATTTTCGGGATGATTACAACCTGTATGAAGAAGCAGGCGCAGTAATACTGGGTGTCAGTCCCGATTCAGAAGAATCTCACGCCAAATTTGCCAGCAAACACCAACTGCCTTTTACGCTTTTAGTGGATGAAGGTCATAAAGTTTGTGAAGCTTACGGCGTGTGGGGACGTAAAAAGATGATGGGCCGTGAATACGATGGCGTTTTCCGCACTACATTCCTGATCGATAAAGATGGCAATATTGCCAAGGTGTTTGAAGGCGTTAAACCTGCCACACACAGCGATGAAGTGCTGCAGGCGCTGGCAGATTTATAAAAAAGTCTTATTTCACCCGCAGCAGCGTTTTACCGCTGGACCACAATTCTTCCAATTGGTAAAAGTCACGCTGCTGGGGTGAAAATGCATGCATCACAATATCCCCAAAATCTACTGCAATCCAGCCATTGGATGCTGATCCAATGATTTTACCTTTCAGGTCATGGTCTTTGATCATAGCGTCATTAGCCCCTCGTACCAGGCTTCTTAACATCCTGTCGCTGGTACCTGAACAAATCACAAAATAATCGGTAAAAGATGCTACCCCCTGAAGATCCAACAGAACAATATCTTCAGCTTTTTTATCCTCAAGCGCGTCAACCAAATCTCGCGCGATTTGTATGGTTTCTGTTTCTTTCAGTATTCACCTCAATAATTATTGCTTCCGCACAATTTTAGCATAGATAACACTCAGGATGTGAAGGGCAGCGTGAACAGGATCTGATAAATCGGCCCAGCTGGTGTTAGCTCGCTCTTGTAAAAATGCAGTGCGTCAATGCGTTGTTTGCCAATATCAATGGATTGGCGTGCACGGATGACCTTGCTGATCAGGTTCTTTTCGGCAGGGGTGGCAGAAGATCGCAACCGGCCGATGGTGATATGCGCGGCGAAAGGCCGTTTTTCTGCCGGGTAATTTAAATGTTCACATTGCTTCTCTACAGTCTTTACCAGTTGAAATAAGGCCGGGTCAGCTGTCAATCCCAGCCAGACGACCTGTGGTCTGTCTAAAGAGGGGAATGCGCTTAATGTGTGAATGTTGATGGGAAAAGACTCAAAAGCGGATAGTGCTTCGGCTAACACAGGTTTAATCCGATCGATATCGGCTTGCTTGAAATCCCCAATGAATTTTAGGGTTAGGTGCAGGTTTTTCGGATTGACCCATTTGACTGCATTCGAGCTGGGCGATTCTAATTCTGCTAAAAGCTGCTCGATTTGCGCCAAATTCTCTGGTGAAATCTGGCAAGCAAAAAAAGTTCGTAAGGTGGCTGATTGCATGAACCGAGTATATGGAGAGGTGTGATAAGTGTCAAGGTAAGCGGAGCGTAGGCCAGCCTAGGCACTTGCTTTAAAATATGGTATAAGATTAATACCCTGCTGTGCCCGTGATGTGGCTGTTAGCGTTTTGAGCCAACACTTTAAATAATGGGCTCTGAATTTTCGGACGCAACGCGATAGGCGCAAGCCAAGGCGAAGCTAACGAGGCAGTGCCCGTCCTGCATTTGCAGGTTCAAAACTTGGTCACACACGACATGGCGGGGAGCTTTTACACAAAGAAAATGTCAGGTCAATCCATTGGCTTGACTTTTTTTATCCCTTGGAATAAAAATAATGACACAGGAGAGTTTTTATGGATGAAAAATTGATTTTTCAAACTGAATCACAACCGGTAAAAGAAGTCCAACTAACCGGCGACGAGATTACCATCGGGCGTGACCCGGAAAACTCTGTGGTTTTGGATGATGTGAAAATTTCCCGTTACCATCTCCGAATATTTCGCGATAAACAGAACTGGATGGTTGAAGATCTCAAATCGACAAACGGCACAACCCTGAATGGAAAAGCTCTGAAAAAAGCACAGAAACTAAAGCATGGCGACCTGGTAACAATGGGTGAGGAAATTCCATTCAAAGTTGTATTAGAAGTTGAAAAGCCGGCGGAAAAATCCGCTGAATCTGAAGTTGCCCAAGCCGAGCCGCACAAGAAGGTGAAAATTAAAAAAGACAAACCGAAGCCAGTCAAAACGGATCCGATGACTGATAACCCGATCGGGGAAGAAGGTGTAAATCCAGCAGGAGAGGCCGACACTGTGAAATTCCTCGATAAATACCCGAAATGGGCGGTTGTTCTGATGATTGCCATCGCCTTCATCATCGTTTTCTGTGTGATTCCCATTGTGGTCATTGAAGTATCTGACCAATGGTGTAATCTTTTCTCCGGCTTCTTCAATTCCGTCAGTCCGGGTGTTTGTCCATAAAAATACTCTTATCAATCTCTAACGTGTAAAACCCCCACAACTTGATGTTTGTGGGGGTTTATTCTTAATAAATGGCTTATAATAAATAGTGCACAATATAAACGAGCACAATGAATAATAATGAGGAAGAATATGAACATTTATGATATTAGAGTAAAGGGATTGAACAATGAGGAAGTAGCTTTAGCGGATTACAAAGGTAAAGTCCTTTTAATTGTAAACACTGCCACTGCCTGTGGATTTACACCCCAATATGAAGGATTGGAAAAACTTTATCAAAAATATCAGGCAAAGGGATTAGAAATACTGGATTTTCCATGCAATCAGTTTGGCAATCAGGCACCGGGAACTGAAGAGGAAATCCATAGCTTCTGCACCGGACGTTATGGTATTACTTTTCCACAGTTCGCAAAAATTGACGTAAACGGGGAAAATGAAGCCCCTTTATATTCCTTTTTGAAGGGCGAAAAGGGTAGTTTATTCGGCTCGAAAATCAAGTGGAATTTTACAAAATTCCTGATCGATCAAGAGGGCCAGGTTGTTAAACGGTTTGAACCAACCGTAAAACCCGAAAAACTTGAATCGGATATACAAGCGTTGTTTTAGAAAAGATAAGGTATTTGGATGGCAACCGCTCGCTATGATCGATTGAAATTGGAGAACCAAATCTGTTTCCCCTTATACGCCTCTTCTAAGGAGGTAATTCATCGATATAAAGACTACCTGACTGAGATTGGTTTGACCTATACCCAGTACATCGCCATGATGGTTCTATGGGAACGGGCGCCATTATCGGTTAAAGGGCTGGGCGAATTCCTTTACCTGGATTCCGGAACGCTGACGCCGTTGTTGAAAAAGCTGGAAAAATCCGGATTGATTTTACGCGAGCGTGACCCGCAGGACGAGCGTTCTGTGACAATATCCTTGACTGAGGCTGGAAGAGGTTTACGTGAGAAAGCAATTCAAATTCCGGAAAAGATGGAAAGCTGCATCCCTCTTACAAACGAGGAAGCGCAGACACTCTACAAACTCCTTTATAAAATCCTCAAAACAGTATAAAAAAAATACCTTACAGCTTCGCTTCTTAGATGCAAGGTGTTTTTGAATAATAAGAATACTCAGAATTGGATGACGCTATTTTTTCTGCTGATCCTTCTCATTTAGAATGCGGATAGCTTCACTGCCCATGAGGGCCAGCCTTTCGATATGCTTGGCACCATGGTCAATGAATTTTTCGGGATCGTATTTCCCTGCCGCTTCCGTTTTTTCCTGAGATTTGAAGGCGTTTTGCACGACTACGGCGATACCTCCGGCGCGCAGCCCCCACAAGCGCGCCAGCACAAGGATGATGCTGGCTTCCATCTTACCAACCATAATGTTCATGCGGCGTAAATCTTCAATGAAGTCCTTCCAGCTGGAGTGCCAGTAGTTGTTGAATGAAAATCCCGGGATGGATTTCAGCGCGTAGAATGTGTCTGCGGTGCGGGTGGTACCCACGTGGCATTTGTTCCCCAGCTGCGCTCCTGCTTCGATACAGGCGTTGATGACTTCGTGCGAGGCCACGGCGGGGAATTCAGGTGGGGCGTAAAGATGAGAAGCGCCATCGTAGCGGGCGGCTGAGTCGAAGATGGCGATGTCGCCGTTATTGATATAGTCCTGGTAAACGCCGCAGGTGCCGATACGTATGAAGGTGGTGGCGCCCACGCATGCCAGCTCTTCCATGGCGATAGAAGTGGACGGGCAGCCGATGCCGGTGCAGGAAATGGGCACGCCCTTGTAAACACCGGTGTAGGTTACGTATTCGCGGTTTTCAGTAACTTTGTGGGCTTCATCCCAGTAACTGGCGACCAGCTCGACCCGTTTGGGATCCCCTGGTAACAAAACGTATGGTGCAATGTCCCCTTCTTTCAATTGGACATGGTACTGGACTGACATGCGTACTCCTGTAAAAATATATCTCGAAGATAATTAATTCCAACTCAATAAATTTTCTTAATTATTTATATACAAGAGTACAATAAAGAAATATTATTCCAAGAATTGGAAAGAATAAGTAGATAAAAATAAATGTTTTTGAATAGCTTAATAGATGGTATAGTGTTGATTTTTTTCGAAGGTTATCAGTAATTTCTTTTTCAATAGAAAAAATCATAAAATTACTATTCAATTTTTTCATATTCTTTTTTTCGATTTTTCTGATTGATTTTTCAACGATTTTTATTATTGAATTCGTTCTTAAATCTAGAACGCGAAAAATTAATGAAAAAAAAATCATAAACACGCAAATTGCAGCTTTATATGCCAAATGCTCATCAGTTTTCTGTGTCAAAGTAAAAAATGCATTAATAAAAAAACATTCTAGTACAATATAAAAATTGAGTAATTTAATTCTCTGTGAACCATGAATTGTAAAATATTTCCAGAGAGTTAAGTAAAAATCTTTTTCGTTTAACTTTTTTCTCCCCATAGTATCTCACCCCACAATTATTATTTAATTTTATTAATTATTTTATTGATTACCCATTCAGTTTGATCAGATAATAATTTTCCTTTTGGAATATACTCTAATTCGATATTAGCTTTTTTATAATATTCTCGCGTTTGTGTGTCTACTTCTGATTGAATATTTAGAACTTTCGTTCGCATTTTATCATCCGCTTGATATTGTGAATAATAATCCTGGCAGTAAAAAATTAAATCATAAGAAGATGACCAATTGTAGATAAAAATTTCAACTGAATTAAGAATGCGTTTTTCATTTTTATTCTTTAACTTTACAAGTAAATTTGTGTATGCCAATACATTAATTGGGGTTCTATCTGACAAAATTATTGGGTACTTCCTTGAGGCTCTTATACATTGAATTAGATGTGTTGCAATGAGATCGAGTTCCAATGGAAGATCAAATGAACCAGAATTATGTAAGACTACGTCATCAACTAATGGACTATTTCTTGATGGCTCGGGTAGAACAATACAGTTAAAATTACGCGATTTTAAATATGCGGCAACTGAATATAACAGAGTTGTTTTCCCACTTGCGTGCGTACCATCAATAGCAAATACATAGCTTTCTCGTATCATTTATATCCCTCCTAATAAATTAAATTTTCATACTAAGCTTTTAAACTCTGGTGTGTTAATCCATTTAAAATCCGAATGAAGCATATTATTTAGTGTTTTATTAAGATTTATTTTTTCTGCGATTGGAGTATCCGTTAATTGCTCATTCAGAAGAGTTAATACTACAGCGGAGAAACTATGACGAAGATTCATGACTGAAAGTCGTTCACGAATTATTGCCTCTTTTGTATCATAATATTGATTTTGTAACTTTGTCATAGATTTATTAGCCAATTCTGGTTGTTGGACGTCCAAATTAAAATCAGTACACATATCAACCAGACGACGACTCTTTCCTAAAAAGGGTTTGTCAATATCATATCTCGTATCAAAAATTGTTCTATTATTTTTCCGATCTCTCCAAAGTGATACAATTTTTGCAATATTCTTAGCATTATTTGACCCTAATGCGTTGGCAATATTAAGAAATACGCTGAAATCACTTGATAATTGATGCCCACTTACCAAGGAATAATCAAGGCTATTGATTATTGCAGAAAAAAAAGAATTTGCATTTGATATAAGCTCTTTAATTTCATTTCTGTCTTCACAATAAAATTGTACATATTCAAAGGAAATCTTCCCTGAACGTAGATTAGTAATTGTCAAATTACTCCTCTTGATTGAGACAGCGGAAAAACAAAATGGCACATTTCCATTTTTGATTTTATAGTTTTTTGTCCATTCAGCATCAAAGCCGATTATGCAATTATTAATAGGTAGACTAGGTGATCCTTTTCGAATCATGGAATATTTACCTCACATAATATGAATACCATTACCCAAATATTTATTGATATGATTTTCTTTATAAGGATATCTGTTCCAAATGTCTTGTATTGTATCAAAATGTAAATCGCCAAGATGAAGTACTTTATCATCACAGCTAAATACTGGCCAAGCGTATGTCATTCCATTAGGGTAGACTAAAATAGAATATCCTTCGGTTTGTTCATTCCAAATTGTAAATGTAAAAGTGGTTTTCCATCCATATTTCTTTTTTGCATCAGCAATTTGATTACATATATTGATAGCTTCCTCATTTGAAATATATTCTGATGGAGCAAGTTCTAATGCATTTCCCTTTGGAATAGGTAGAACTAATTTCAGTTTTTTTGCACCAAGAGCATCTGCAATTTGGCAAGTATATAGTACTGAATCAATTGTGCTTCTCAACACTACTGCAGTTAAAGAAAAACGAATGTCATTTTTAATGAATATTCTGATTCCCTCAATAATATAATCGTAATCGCCTCGTATTCTGCTTGTTATCGCTCTTGGACCATCCAAACCTACGTTCACTGAGATGTGATTATTTTTAATAACATCAATATAAGAATTAGTTGCTATTGCATTGGTTGGCAATCCAATAATATGGTTATCGCTAAAAATCTCTACGACTTTGTCAAAATCTTTTCTAAGCAATGGTTCTCCACCCGAAAGAAAAATTCTGGGAACACCGATCAAATTCGATGCAAATATTTTTAGATCATCTAGCTCTGGATCAGGTATATTTTCTTTTTCACTGCAAAACTTACAATTAAAATGACACTTTCTAGTAATCTGTAGAATTACTGATAATGGCTTATCCATAGTATTTTGTAGGAGGTTTAAATCCAGTTTATTAGTATGGAACCTTTGGGTTTCTACATCATAGTAGATTTCGAAATTTCCAGCAATGGTTTGCATTGTCTTTTTTTCTCCCACTTTTTTACTTTGATTAAAATTGTTAGAAATTAATTGAGATCTGATTAATCTGCTTTTTACGGAATATTTTTCCCATTCCTAAAATAATTAATAATAACCACTTATTAAATATGGTTATTTCATAATCATTATAGTATAGCTAGATGTTATTTAATCTAAAACAAATCGATAAATTACTATTAGTGGAGATGGCGGGAATCGAACCCGCGTCCGAAAGAATAGAGCCTCGAACATCTACGAGCGTAGCGGATCTTTATTTTCGCTGCTGGTTGGGGGATCCTCAGCCAATATCAGCAGCCAGCCGCTTGGACCCGAAAGTCCTCTTTTGTACATTGCGCGGTCTTATGCACAGCACTCCAACTTTGTGGCGCCTATCCTATGACCGGTCGGAGTTCGGTACAGGTAGACGTGGTCATTTGACCATTCGCTGATTCCCTAGCTTATGCAGCTAAAGGAAGAGCAGCATAGTTTGTGCGTTTGGCACTTGTGTTTTGTACGGATTTTACGAGGTCGGTACCTCTCGGCTCGCCGTCCGGGTTCAGCCTCTCCCGTCGAAGCCTGGCATCCCCGAAGACAACCCTATTATACAGCACGAATGTCAGATTTAGATTAAAGAAAGAACGCATACTTCGGGGAAAGATACTTGGCAGAATTTCCGTATTTTATGTGATCGCGAGGTTTGCAATAGCAAAGCGCGGTGATCCCGGTTCAATTGCGAAGGTTTTAAAAATGATGAAAAGGGATATATGAATGCCCTGGCACGATACTTGTAACATAGAAGATGACGAATTATTAATATTAAGGATCCCTTCATGATATCTGGAATTGATCTATCAGACAAAAACGGCACAGCGGACTGGCCCCAATTTGGCAATGGGGATGTGAACTTTGTGTTCATCAAGGCCAGCGAAGCTCTGGACAGTATTGACCCGATGTACGATACCAATATGGAAAATGCGCAGAAATACGGCATTCTGGCGGGCGCTTACCACTGGCTGCATCCCAGCTTGCATGTCGGCCAGCAGGCACAGACCTTTCTGAACACGGTGGGCAATTTCAAAGGATTGCTGCCGCCGGTGGTCTGCCTGGAAACGCACCGCACCAGCCTGACCGAGATGGATAAGAACGTGCACACTTTTCTGGACTTGCTCGAATCAGCTCTGAATGTAAAGCCGATCATTTACACATCTGAATCTTATTGGAAGACTTATCTGCCGGAATCAGACTGGGGCTGTGAATTTCCTTTATGGCTGGATAAACCCGGCAGCATTTGGCCCAGCCAGATGTGGCCGTGGGCCGGTTGGACTTTCTGGCAGTATTCCTACCAAGCCCGGCTGCCCGGCATTGCCACTAATCTTGGCTTAAATTGGTTCAACGGTTCCATTACCGAATTAAAAACGATGGTGATTCAGTAAAGGAGACGCAATATGATACCCGGAGTTGATGTATCCCATTGGCAGGTTGAAATTGACTGGAGCGAAGCTAAACGCGCCGGCGTGAAATTTGCTTTTCTAAAGGCGACTGAGTTTCCCGACAAGAAAACGACCTTGTATATCGATGAGCGTTTGTACGAGAATATTCAAGGCTGTGCGGAAAACGGTATTTACTGGAGCGCTTATCATTTCTTCCGCACCCACATTGATCCCATCATCCAGGCGCAGGTGTTTGTGGAGACGGTGGGCGAGTTCACCAGCCTGCCGCCGGTGTTGGACCTGGAAGTCGCCGGCAGCAAAGGCGAGAAGTTGAACCTGAAAGTTCAGCAATTCCTCACCGAAGTAGAGCGCCTGACCAACCGCAAACCCATCATTTACACCAGCGGCGGTTTCTGGCGCAGCTATATGATGTACGAAAAGCGCGTACACGCCGATTGGGCGCGCGAATATCCGCTCTGGATGGCGCAGTACACCACTTTGTGGCCAACGCCGCTTTACCCGTGGGCAGGTTGGGATTTCTGGCAGTACTCCGATAAGGGCACGCTGCCGGGATTCAAAACCCACATGGACCTGAATTGGTTCAATGGTTCTGAAGAGGAATTGGTACAGCGCTTCAATGTGGGCGACGGTGTTTACAGGCTGCCTGCGGCGGTTTTGGCCAGCGAGGAAGAGGCGGAAGATGCGCTTGAGGCTGAAGAGACGAATGCCAAAATGCTGGAATTTGAATCGGCCAAGCGCGTGGATCTGAATTATCGCGGCGATTTTCAGGAGCCAATGCAAGCCAGCAAACGCTATTTTGCCAGCGGGCGCCGGCCCAGCGGGCACATGATTCCAACCGGCCAGCCAACCGCGCATTCGCGCATGTCAGCCGAGGAACGGCGCTGGGTGCGTTCTTATTTCATTGATAAAGCTGTCCGGCAGGGGGGATAAGGCAGATACCCTTGCACAAAATGCAACGAGGGAGCGCGAAACGCTCCCTCGTTTTTTTTGTAATGGATATGCCAGCCAAGATCGCCTCCCCAAAGTGATTCTCCGCGGCTTGCGATGATCTCCGGAGTATTTTTATTTAATCAACCAAAGGCAGACCGCCGGTTTGACAGCGCACACGGTAAACTTCGGTACTGCAGGTGATAAAGAGTGATTGCAAATCGTCATCGCCCCAGGCTAGGTTGGAAGTCTTTTCCGGCAGATATATGCGGCCCAGCAGGTCGCCCTGCGGGTTAAAGACCCATACGCCGCCTGGACCAGTGCTGAATAAATTGCCCTCTTTATCGAACTTCATGCCATCCGGCCGGCCAACCTTGTCATCGTCCCACAGTTCCACCCAAATGCAGCCGCCGCTGATCTGCCAATTCTCACCGATCTGAAAGACGCGGATGTGTTGGCGCACGGTGTCGATGATATAGAGCTGTTTTTCATCCTGCGAAAGCGCCAACCCGTTAGGGCGCTCGAAAGAATCCGTGACCAGTTCCAATTCGCCGCCTTCAGGAGGGAGGCGGTAAACACCCTGGAAACTGAGCTCCTGCAGCGCCGGACCGCCCTGGCCTTCGCGCAGACCATAAATGGGGTCGGTGAACAAAATAGAGCCATCGCTGGCAGCCACGATATCATTGGGCGAATTGAGTTTCTTGCCTTCGAAACGGGTGGCTGCTACCCGCGGTTCACGGCCTTCTGGGGTGATGCTAATGCCGCGTGTTTGCTGTTCACAGGCGATCAGGTCGCCCTGGCGGTTGAAGGTCAGGCCGTTGGGAAAGCCGGCCGGGTGCCGGAAAGGCTCAAACCCTTTTTCCTGCGACCAGGAATAGATGGTGTCGGCAGGGATGTCTGAAAACAGCAGGCGTTTATGGCGCGCGTCCCACAGCGGGCCTTCGGTAAAAATGAAACCATCGGCGATGGTTTCAATAGGGGTGTCAGGTGACAATATTTGGTTAAATTCAGGGCGGACAGCTTCAATATTATTCATGAGACTGGTTCGATCTATCCTTTCGTACCGTTTTTATATTGAAAAATCAACTCTTCTTTCAGCTTCCAGAGTTTATCAGTTAAGGAGACGTGGTAGTTATGCGGGTTCATCAAACGGCGCACGCCGGAATGTAAGCGCTGGATGTCGGCTTCACGCGTTTGGCGGATTTGCTCCAGTGGGGGGAACTCATATACGACTTTACCTTCCTCCATGATGGTCTCGTGCAGGCTTTCTACCTTGGAGATCTGAGCACAGTTCAATACGCGGTGTTTGGTCTGGTCGGTGGGATGATGCAGTTGGATGGCTTCCAGATGGCACAGCTCCTCGTCTTCCAGACTGAGCACATCCGCGATGGCCTTCTGCGACTGGTCATACAGGCGCCAGACTTTCTTGTAACCGGGATTGAGCGTCTTTTCAGGGTTCTCAGAAATCTTGATAGCCGGCACCCAATCATTATTCTGCTGCATGGCCACCAGCTTAAATACCCCGTCCAAGGCGGGATCGCCTTCGGAAGTGATCAGGCGTGTGCCCACTCCGTAAGCCAGGCGGCTGATGAGCGTATCCGCATCCAGCCCGTAGCGCGCGGATTCTTCCTTGATTTGGGTGATGATTTGCCAGATAACCAGCTCGTCCATCTGGTTGGAGAGCACGATCTTGGTGTCCGGGAAACCGGCTTTGTCCAGCATCAGGGCGGCCTGAATAGTCAGGAAGGCCAGGTCGCCGGAATCCATGCGGATGCCGACCGGGGTATGGCCCTGGGCCTTGAGCTTTTCAAATACTTTGATGGCATTGGGAATGCCGCTGTTGAGCGTGTCGTAGGTATCCACCAGCAGGATGCAGGCATCCGGGTAAGATTCGGCATATGCCTCGAAGGCGTCCAGCTCCGTGCCGCCCAGGGCTACGATGGCCTGGATCATGCTGTGCGCATGCGTGCCGCTGGGCTGGTAGCCCAGCACGGCCGAAGCACCCACGTTGGAGGTACCGGCTGCGCCGCCGATGATGGCTGCGCGCGCTCCGGCGAACCCGGAACGGTCCTGGGCACGCCGCAGGCCGAACTCCAGCATGGTTTGGCCCATGCCGCTTTCGTAAATGCGCGCGGCTTTGGTGGCGATCAGGGTTTGGTAATTGAGATGGTTCAGCAGGGAGGTTTCGATCAACTGCGCGAAGATCAGCGGACCTTCCACGATGGCGTTGGGAATATAAGGGTGCACCACACGACCTTCAGGGATGGCGCGCAGGGTCAGCCCGGTGGCCACCGATTGGTCCTGCAAATATCCCAGAAATTCGGGAGAGAATAATGCGCGGCCGTTAGCGTCCTTCAAATTGCGCAAATACGCAATTTCGGGTTCTCTGAAATAAGATTCCGAAACCCACTCCATGAAGGTTTCCAGACCGGCATTGACGCAATAGCCGGCTTGATGGATGCCATAATCGGGGTAAGAGCGGAAGAAGTAATCGAACTGGGCTTTGGTTTCATGGATGCCCATGCGGTGATAAACCTGCGCCATGGTGAGCTGGTAAAAGTCGGTAAAAAGCACACCTTCGGCAAATTGCTGCTGTTGTGATTTCATACTACCTCTAGGTTAAATTTACTGCGCTTGTGCGCAGCACTCCATTAGATTCGTGTTAATAATAATTTACAATTATAAGAGCGTTAGGCCAGGTTGACTGTATAATCTGAAAAGAAGTGGAGGAAAAAGCATGCCGGAAAGCCAGCCAAATAGAACTCAACCAACCGTAATCGGCTTCTACGGTTTTTCTGGCAGTGGTAAAACCACCCTGATTGAGCGCCTGATTGGCGACTTGTGCGCCGAGGGCCTGCGCGTAGCCGTGGTCAAGGTCAGCGCGCACGCGGCCAGTATGGACCAGCCCGGCAAGGACAGCGACCGCTATGCCCAGGCCGGGGCGCAGGGCGTGGCGCTGGCTGGGCAGGGCGAGACCGGCTTTCGTTTTATGGAGGCGCTGGACTTGCGCGCCATCCTGCGTGTGCTGGGGGAAGTCAGCGCACCGGACGTGATCCTGGTGGAGGGGGCGGACGAGGACTTCGTGCCCAAGGTGCGCCTGGGCGACAAGGACCTGCGCCCGAATACCCTGTGGACGTACGACGGGGATTACGAAAGATTAATAGACATAATTCATGAAATGATCAAAAAGGAGTGAGCCATGTACGACATCAAAATTACGGTCAATGGCGAAGAAATTGAACTGAGCGGTTTTCCGGGCGAGATCATCAGCGAGGCCATCGTGGCCATGCTCAAGACCCTGCACGGGGTGGAGGATGTCAAGGATGCGGTGATTGAAATAAAAAGATAAACTCAAATTCGTAATTTGTGAAAAAATCGGATCGATTAAAATCAATCTTTCAAGGTAAATAGAATGATTCAAATTTTACGAGCAAAGAAGTTCATCATTGATTATAAATCTGGTGATGAAGATTACAAAATATTCCAAATAATATATGCGAAAGATGGAAGTATTTTTGTTTCTTTTCCCTATTACAAGAAAAAAGAGGGTATTGTTAGTAAAGTCTCTCATATAGGAGAATCAAATACTCTTGAATTGGTTCCTGGAGGAAAAGCTACCTCATATGCAGTAAAGTATTCTCACCATTGGGATGGAGAGGCACATTTTTCACAAGACGGAAAAGTTAAAACCATAATACGAAAAAAATCAGTTCCGTTGGAGAAATACAGCGGTCATTTTTTTACTGTTCAATTTCAAGGGTTAGAAGATTTTGATTTAAATCTGAACGATAAATTGGAGTATTCAACTGCAAAAACTCGGATTATTTATGAATTGAAACCAAATCCAGAGGCAATTAAATTTATTGGAATGTTATATTCAATTAATGAACTTGACCAAAGGCTTATGAAAAAGGGTGGTGATAATTATGGTCCAATCTTGGAAGGTATTAGCGGTACAGGTGAAAAAACCAAAGGATTTCTGTTATCTGGCCCAATTTCCTATAAATCATCCAATCTAGTATTGTATTTATATTGTAAAGGAATAAAAAGTATGGGTGAGAAGGAAGATGTACTTACTTTCATGGGCGGGTTTGACACACCTAATAAAGTAAATGATCTTTCAAAAATAATTACTATGTTAATGTTTATGTACCCTGTATACAATATTAATGATCTACAAAAGAAAATTGGCAGTATTGATTTAAAAACATAATCAATTCTTACTTGCTGCATATATAATTTCACAAATTGTGAATTCAATCAAAAATATTAAAAAAAATCATGTCTTGAATTCGTGAATTGTGGTTGTAAAGAAAAAAATTGAACCTCAAATCTAAGTAAAATTTTTGTTTTGAAATAAATTAATCCCTAAACCAAACATTTCGACAGATTAAACTGACTGTACTAATCGATATGTCCATTCAATGATTATGATAATTTTGGAGAGGCAAAATCCGATTAAAAATAAATATATATATATATTTAATAGGTGAGCAATTTCTCTCTTTTGCTAACATCTAAATATTTTACGACGGCGGAATCAGCCGGCAGCCATTCGCCGTCCATTCCCAACCCTGGCAGGTGCAGCAGCGCTGCGAGGTGCCGGTGTTGCAGGTGCCGGAGCAGGGCGTCTGTGTGGCGGGCGCTTTGGTCGGTTCGGGCGCCAATTGGTAGCAGCCGCCTAATTCTTTGCCGCTGGCCTCGAAGTTATAAGCCACCCAGCATGTGCTGTCCATCAGGTTAAGCTGGCCGACCGGATATAGGCTGCTGTTCTTGTTGGGCGAGCCGGCCTGCTCCTCGCTGTAGCTGTCGTTGTAATCGAACCTGGACGGGTCGGCCACGCCGCTGTCCGCCCAGCCTTTCCAGAAGTAGCGCCCCTCGTCGATCAGGCCCTTTTTGATGGCCAGTTGGATGACGTTGCTATCGTTGGGGTCGATGCGCTGCCAGGCGGCGTCCGGGTCGTCCAGAACGTCGGCTGAGAAGAGCACTTCGTCGTAGCCGTCCCCGTCGCGGCTGTCCGGCACGACTGGGCTGGAGCCGCCCACGTCATCGTTGCTATCCCGTAATACCATCACATCTTCGATGGTCCAGTCGGGATGGTCGCCGCCTCTGGCCCACAACAGCACGTCCCCGCGCCCGTCCTTGTCGGAATCGAACTCGATGCCGTAGTGCGCCGAAAGCGTGCCGTCTTCTGCGGGGCCGATCAGTTCCAGCGAGAAGATATAGAAATCATCGTCCTCAGAAAGTTCCAGGTAGAACAGGTCGTTTTCCTGCTTATATAGCATGCTATCCTGGGTGAAGGGCCGCTCGAAATTGCCTAAGCGGAAGGAGTCACCCAGGGCCAGTTTATCCCCTGCCGTGTTGGAGGTGTCAATCTCATCCTTCTCCTGGTCGGGCGAACCGGGATTGCCGGGGATGAGGGTGTGCGTGATAGCGGTTGCCGCTGGGGCTTGCTCGGAAGCGGGCTGCTCAGCAGGGAGTCCTTCCTGCGCGGGCTGCGCCAGGGCTTCGGCCGTGTAACCGGCATAGATGGCGGATAGGGTTTGCTCTGCCTCTGAAGGGGCGTTGGCTTGATCGCTGTTGGAATTAAATGATATGCTGCAAGCGAGCGAGATGATCAATAGAAGTGAGATAAATAAAATACTAAAATTAATCCTCGACATATCTTCCTCTCTTGGTAAATTAGCCATTCTATTCGTAAAATATACGATTTCATTATACAAACATAACAAAACAGACTTCAAGTATTAAAAAGAAGTAAATAATGAAAAAAAGACTATTAATCTGGTGATGAAAGCGGGAGAACAAAAAGGTTAATTTATAAGCTGCGTATAGGAAATAACGAAAATCTCAATACCTCAGGTGATGTAAACCAATCATGCAACTGTGTTTAATAGTTGGGGGAATAGAAAAGAGCCTCACCTTGATAAGGGAGGCTCTTTGTTGTTACCTGGCTATATCCTAGAATATAACGCCGCCCAGGGCCAGCAGCGCGGCCAGAATGGCCAACGTGAAGCAGCCACAGCCTCGGCCGTATCCGTAAGGGCGCCGGCGGAACCAACGGCCGCCCATGGGCCGGCGCGGTGGAGGAGGGCCCCAATGCCCACCTCCCGGACCTCCCGGTCCTCCCGGACCACCGCCTTGACCTCCCGGGCCACCAAACGTCATTACTTCCATGGCATTTCTCCTTCGAAATTTAATGTTAATTCGAGGTCCTCAAAGTTTGATTGAGGCAAGGTTACAATCATTTAATATAGCGATCCGGATTTGTTAAAGTTGCTTGCATTACGCCTCAGCGCCAATGAACAGGATATCGCTGGTGCCGCGTTCCTTGTTCTTGCCCAGCGGGTTGTTGACCACGCGTCCCAGGAAGTACATGGTGGATGATCCGCCGCCATCCAGGTTATAGGCTTCCGTGCAGCCCAACTGTTGGAATATTTCAGCGAACTCATCCAGGGACACGCCCATGCTGTAGCCTTTGCTGCGCCCGTCCACCACAATAAAGACGAAGTGGTTGTTATCGATGATACCGATGCCGGTGCGGGGCTGGTCGCCCTGGATGGGGTGGTTGCCGAAATTGGTATCAATCTCAACCGTGGACAGGTTCTCCACAATAGCACCGTCATCTAAAAGGGCCGGGCCGAAGGAAAGCGTGTTCCACACACCGGCCGCCAGCAGTTCTTCCGCACTGGTTTGGATTTCGTCATAAACCTGCATGCTGCCATCCAGGTAGAAGGCCAGCCCGGTTCGGGCGGGATCATCGCGGTAAATTACGCCGTTGCGGATGAGGATGCCGTCGTCGCGGAAGCCATAATAATCACCGTTGATGGCGAAGATGGCATTGTTGTCCGCGGCAATTTCAGAGGTGTAAGTGATGATATTGGTGCCGAACTGGTTGTCGGCGAAGGCGCTGCTCAATTGAGTGGCGTCCGAAACCACCACATCGGCCACATAATAAGTCAAGGCATCGTTTCCGCTGCCGCTGGAATATTCTGTTATTGAGATGGAGATAGCATCACTTTGATAGTTCCAATCGTCATAAGTGATCGTACTATCCGTATTTTCTACAACTGCCGGCTGGTCTTCGGCTAGATCCTCGGTTACTTGCGCATCCGCCGCTTGCGCGGTGGGTACGGCTGCGGTGGCAACTGTGACGCTGCCATCCGCGGAAGTGGTTTGGGCAACTGCGCTGGCGTAGGCGCTTACATCGGCAATCTCGACGTGCCGGATCAGATAACGATCGGCTGCCAGATAAGCCGTGATTAATAGAAACAAAATAATTGTCGATATGATTAATTTTTTCTTGATTTTCCTTGACATTTGAACGTTCCAGCTTTCTCTATTCGAGTCGAGCGAATTATTTGTAAAATTCAGCAAAGTCAGTATAATTTTCACCTAATTTGGCTCTCCGGCAACCGTCCCAGAGATGGATAATTCGCAGGCAATAATCATACTTTGGATGGGCTTTGAATCCTCCCTTTGGGCGACGCGCCGCGCAGCCTTTCTGGCTAAAATCTAAATAAATGGCAACCGAAAGAATTTGCCATTATGGTTAACTGACCGATCAAAATGGAAGGCTCGTTATTTATGCTTACTTTCCTTAGTTCAATTAATATTGCCAGTATTTTGCCGTACGGCATTTTATGGCTGGCTACTTTCGCGGAAGGGCCGATCACGCTGTTAGTGGCTGGCGCGGGCATTGCTGTCGGCAAACTTCTGCCTTTACCAGCATATTTGGCTATTGTGACGGGCAACCTGACCGCCGACCTGGGCTGGTACAGCCTGGGCCGTTTTGGCAAGCCGGAATGGATCCAACGCATCACCGCGAAACTAAAAATTGATCCGGCCAGTATTGAACGCCTGGGTGAGGATGTCCAAAAATATGCGCCGCGCATGATATTTCTGTCCAAAATGACGGTTGGATTACCCATCCCGACTTTGATCGCGGTCGGGCTTCAGCGTGTGGCCGTACGGCGTTGGATTACACTGCTGGTGTTGGGTGAATTGATCAAGTCAGCACTGCTGGTGGCGTTGGGATTTCTATACGCTGAAGGCATCCAGCAAACCTATGGGATAATCCAGATTGTGCTGTGGGTCTTTACGATTGTGTTGGTGTCCGCAGCGTTTATATATTTCAAATTCCATAAAAAGAATGTCCATGGAGAAAATTCCGATGAACGTTTTCAGAAAGTGGATGGTTTAAATGGTTTGGAAAGGAAGGTTGAAATGTCAACTAAAAAGAAGAATAAAGGACTGGTTTTAATTGCAGCCTATAACGAAGAGGGCGGCATTGCCGAGGTTGTGTGCGCTGCCAAAACTTATTTGCCGGTACTGGTCGTAGATGATGGCTCCACGGACGGAACTGCCCGGCAGGCCAGAAAAGCCGGCGCAACGGTGATTTCTTACCGCAAAAACCAGGGCAAAGGTGCGGCGCTGCAGACCGGCATCCGCCAGGCGTTGGATTCAGGGTATGACTATATCGTGACTTTGGACGGCGACGGACAGCACGACCCGCAGGAGATTCCGGCTTTCCTGGAGGCATACCGTAATGGACAGAAGGATCTGATCATCGGCAAGCGCGATTTCCGAAAAATGCCAAAGGTCAGGCGCATCAGCAACACGCTGGGCACGCTGCTGTTCTCCTGGGCGGTGGCGCACGACATCCCGGACAACCAGTCCGGTTACCGCCTGATCAGCCGGCGCTTGATGGAAGTGCTGCACAAATCGGCCGAGTCCGGTTACGAGTTTGAGGTGGAGATGATCGTGTACTGCCTGATGCACGGCTATCCGATTGGCTGGGTGGGCATTCGCACTATTTACGGCGATGAGAAAAGCAAGATCCATCCGCTGCGCCACCTGCGCAAGTTCATCCAGGTATCGCTACGGGCGAGGAATATGATGAGGCGGGAGATGTAAATCAAAAGGAATAGTAAGTGAAATAGAAAAAAGAATGCTTACTATTAAAATGATTATTTAATAATCAAAAGTAAAAACTTTCTATTTATATTCAATTTCCAGGTGTTAAACCCTATGCCCCTTGCCCATGTGGAGCAAAGAATTCACAAGGCAAACCCCTTAAATTTAAGGAATGTCATGGGGAACTTTTATATAAGTAAAAATATTATCTATATAATGTGAAAATTTTCTTTGTTAAAAATATTGAATCAATAACCCTATGTTCTTGATGGATTTTAACCGAATCACCATCAAATATTTCTAAATAATGCCTTGCCATTTCAATTGATAAATAGTCTAAAAAAAATGGGCAGGCTGATTTAAAAGGTAAGTAGAATAGGTTAAAAAAGGATAGGTAAAGACATTCACGTAGGTTCGTTAAGAGTTAAATTGTAAATATTTTCCTGGTTGGTTTGTACTCAATTTATTTTTGCTCTGAAAATTTATACTCAATTGATTCGATTTTATATGTTTTTAATTCGTTATATTTAAACGATTCCTCAGAAAAAAACACATAATTATTCCCTGGTCCTCTATGACTGCGATATTTAATTCCCTTAATACCTTCAGATTTTATAAATCCACACAGGAATTGCGTTGGGATATATTCGATTGCTTCTTGGTAGGGAGCTAGTGGTTTGGATAGTTCATTACCTAAAAACAACAAAAAGCGCACATATTTGTAATAAATCCGAATATCCCAACCCCAATCGAATGGAGGTTTTATATGCGAAATATCAAGAATCGGAAGAGATTTATTTAATATAAATTTTCCAACAGTAACTATCTCACTAATATCAGGTCTGACTTCTGTAATAGCGGTCAATTCATTAGATGCAAGATACAAATATCCTATTGGGAATGGATTAGCCCTTCCTGGTCTTCTATATTCTATTTGGGGAATTCCCATATCTTCTATTTTGATTTTATCTTTATCCCTTTGAATTCTTGCTCGATAGAAGATTTCTTTACTTTCTGGATAGATAGTAATATAAGGGAATATTTGGTGTAATGGATTAAGTAATTCTTTTTGAATTTCTGCACTTACAAAAAACCTATTATCAAATTTAATATCATTACAAAACTCATCCCAATAATCCCTCATAATTTCAGATGTAAATTTACCTTCACCGTAATAATCACTTTCAACCATAACAAAGGATTGCAGAATTTGTTCATTGAGTCCTAATTCCCAAACTATGTCTTCTATTAAAGTCTCGACTTTATTTGCATCAATAAGGGGGTCATCGAATAATTCCCAATTGTATAGTAATTCTTCCCATAAGAATGTGAACTCATGAAAATAGCCATTTTCCATATACTGGCCATTTTTCATTTCTTCGCTTGACACAAACTCCTCTATAGGGGAGTAAAGTGATAATAATGGTTCCAGAATAAGAGCAATTTTATTGATATCAATGCAAGCAATATTTATCGAACCGCAGTAATCACAATCCCCAATTTGCCCGGATTCTTCAATAAAATTCTTTAAGTATTTATCATAGAAACAGTTTATGCAACATTTATTCATATATATTTCAAATATCCATTTGGAAGGATAAAAAAGTTTGATTATCTTAAGTCTTTATTATATATTTAGATAAGACAGAATAACACTGAGGATTATTCTTAAGAAAGGAGGAGAGCAACACCCCTATATCTGGGAAGATTAGCTAAACATACCAAGAAATTTCCATATATGGTGTATGTGGCGGAATTGGCAGACGCAGAGGACTTAAAATCCTCTTTATTTCATAATCTCCAATTATCAACAAGGCTAGCTTTTCTGTGCACTGTTTCACGACCTGCTTTAGCATTAGTTAGATTCCGATAAATCATCCCAGATAAGAAAAAACTATTATCCTTTACGGAAAGGTAATGTCGTCATCTTAACGTAAGAATTCAAATAAAAATATGCTAAAGATGTGGATCCTGATTTGATAGCACTGGCATGTCTTGCTTTGTGTTGGAAATTGTCGAAAGAATTGCTTTACCTCTCATTACCAAACCAGTTTTGTATTTACTTGAATTCATTTGAAATGTTATTAATATATAATCTGTAAATGATGATATTCAAGGGGAAAAAACCGTGAAAAAGATTGTGCATGTTCTACTTCTCTTTTTACTCATTTCTTGTAATGTAAATAGAGATTTGGATTTGGTTGCACCAAACAAAACCCAAATTTCACCACTATCAATATTAGGATTGTCTATAGATTCAGATGAAGCAAAAAGTTATTTTGATACATTTCCAAATGAATTTATTGCCAATAAGGATTTTCCACCAGATATTTACTATTATTCTTACGAAGACGGAATAGAAATTACAGTAACAGAAAACATTATACAAACAATATTTCTTTATAACCAAGGAGTTCAAGACTATGATAAATATAACGGGGTAATAATTGATGATATCACCATAGAAAATAACAAAGAAGAAATTCATTCCTTGTTAGGTGAACCAGATAACCAAGGAGGTGATGAGGAATCAATTATTGGCCATATTGATGAATGGGAAAAATATTATCTTGGAGATTTCACGATACATTTTTCTTATTCCCCCGAAGGGAAAATACAACAAGTAACCTTGGGGACTTATCAATTCGAAAGCAAATTTATTAACGATATTTTACCTGTTCTTTATATTAGTACTGAGGAAATCAATGAAATATTATCAGTGGAGTATGAAGAATTGTATTCTCAAGACGATTCTGGTGAAATCCTTGGCCATTTTTGGGTGCATCAGGATAGCTTTGTAGATATTGCGCTACATATAATAATTAATGTTTTTCCATCCGAAGAAGAGACTATTTTTACAACCAACAATGCTAATAAAATTTTCTCTGACAATGGTTTTGAGTATTCAGATTTTACTAGCGTATTAAATGCTATTAACCCAAATCCCAAATATGAAACTACAATATTTATAAAACACAATGATATCTGTGAAGAAGAATATTTAATAAATTCTTATTATTCAAGATATAACGTATATATATTATATTGTGTTGATAAAGCAGAAAGCTTCTGGACCCCTCAAATAGAAATTGATTTAATTAAGATTCTTGATGAACAATGGGAAAAAATTATCAACGAATTAGGTATCAATTAAATTGATACGATGAGAAAATTTGTCGCCTAATTACCAAATTATTTCTATTTGTCCATAATTTAACAATTTCCAGTTATCTTCAGGACTGGCTTTCCTATGAGCAGTTTCACAATCTGATTCAGCAATTGCCAGAAATCTCTTAACCAATTCAAGTGATGAATGCCCAAGCAATTTTTGTGGGGTGAAGATATCTCCACCAATTAACAAATATTGGATTGCTAAAGTATGTCGAAACAGATAAGGGTATACGTCCAGGACTTTTGCTCTTTTCCCGATTCGCTTCAATAATTGGCGGATAGAGGTGCGGTTCATGGGAAAACCCTTATTTAAACCAGAGTTCACTATCTATAAGATTTTGAGGATGGATAAAGCGTGGAATGGGCGGAACAGGGCTCGAACCTGCGA
>DHVJ01000015.1 GCA_002412595.1 Anaerolineaceae bacterium UBA5211 | reverse complement strand
TGGTGATCGCGGGTGTGGATCTGTCTGAACTGAACCGGGATGATATCGTGATTTCGGACGGTGTGGTCCAAATTGACCTGCCGGACCCTGAAATTTTCATCGCGACTTTAGATAACCAGAAGTCACGCGTATATGATCGCGAGACAGGGTTGTTTCGTCAGGCTGATCCGGACCTGGAAACGCTGGCCAGACAAGCTGCCGAGCAGGAGATTTATGAGGCGGCGCTGGAAGATGGCATCCTGCAGCAGGCTAATGACAACGCGGAGGTTTTTATTGAGCGGTTGTTGGACGACCTGGGATATGAGGACGTGATTTTTACGCCATATGTGTCCCAGGCTACTGCTACGTCACACCCATGACAGAATCATAAATCGTGTGTGACTATTCTATGTTGATCCCTACTACAATGAATAGTTCAACTGACAACACAGGCCGCATGGCCATTGAAACCGGCCAGCCCGATTACGTGGTTCTGGTGGAAAAAACCAATTAACCTTTCCTTATTAACCTTAAATAATTTCTATAACACGTAATATATTGCGTGTTATAGCTAAAATAATGAGATAGTGCGCAATATATTGCGTGTTAAATATCTATATATTTATTCTGAATGATTTATAATAATAGGTAATAAGTTGCACATTAAATATTTATTATCTAGTTAATAGGTAATATATTGCGTATTAAAAGGAGTAACTATCATGACATATCCAATTGATTTTTCAATTGCCACCAGTGACCAGATTGAATTTGCACTATGTAATAAGTTAGAAAACATCCGGTTGGCTCGCAATATGACACAGGAGGAACTGGCAAATGATGCGGGTGTATCGCTAAGAACGATGGTCCGGTTAGAAAACGGAAAAGGTGTATCTTTGGATACTTTTATCAGGGTTTTGATTGCTTTAGGCATTCAACAGAACCTGGAAACTTTGCTGCCGGATCCAAGCATCAGGCCAATTGATCGCGTCAACCTGAAGGGGAATGAACGCAAGCGCGCAAGTTCCAAATCTACAGAACTAGAAAAGAAGCCCTGGTCGTGGGGGGATGAGACTGAAGGTGATTTAAATGACTGATGCGCGAGTTGTGCTGTGGGGCAGCATGATTGGCGCCGTTTCCTGGCTGGAAGACCGTGAAATTGGTGTTTTCCAGTATGCGCCCGAATTTTTAGCGAGTGATATACAGATCGCGCCGCTGATGATGCCGTTAAATGAATTTCCGTATGAGTTTCCTGCATTACCCAGGAACACGTTCAAAGGACTGCCGGGTTTATTGGCGGATTCTTTGCCGGATAAATTCGGTAACGCGGTTATTGATGCCTGGCTGGCTTCGCAGGGCAGGTCGGCGGAGAGCTTCAATTCTGTAGAGCGCTTATGCTACGTTGGTAAGCGTGGAATGGGCGCGCTTGAGTTTGAACCGGCTATTCTGGGACTGCAATCTGAGCAAAAAAAGATTGAGGTTGCGCAACTTGTCGATTTGGCAAATAAAATCCTGGCAGAAAGAGCCAGCCTTAAGGGCGTGTTTACCGGCGAGGATGATCGGGAAGCGATGCAGACTATCCTGCGGGTAGGTACATCAGCCGGTGGGGCAAGAGCGAAGGCTATCCTGGCCTGGAATCCCAAAACCGATGAGTTTCGCTCCGGGCAAATTGATTCGGACCCTGGTTTTGAATATTGGCTCTTGAAATTCGATGGCGTAAAAAATAACCGCGATAAAGAGCTGGCTGATCCGCTTGGTTATGGGATAATTGAGTACGCTTATTATTTCATGGCAACTTCCGCCGGGATAAAAATGACCGAATGCCGCTTACATAAAGAAGGCGGAAGAAACCATTTTATGACGAAACGTTTTGACAGATATGCAAATGGCAAGAAACTCCATATGCAATCCTTATGCGCGATGGCGCATTATGATTACAACCAGCCGGCGAGTTATTCGTATGAACAAGCCATAAACGTGATGAAGCGCTTAAATTTATCCAGGGAGGATATCGAACAGCAAGTACTAAGGGCAATGTTCAACGTAATCGCCTGCAATCAGGACGACCACGTAAAAAACATCGCTTTCTTGATGAATCGAGGTGGAGAATGGCGTTTATCTCCGGCGTTTGATGTCACTTACGCATATGACCCTATGGGGCAGTGGACCAGCCGTCATCAGATGAGTATCAACGGAAAACGAGATTCATTTTCAAGCGAGGACCTGATTGCACTGGCAAAAACTGCCGGCATCAAGGAAGCGCAGGCTAATGAGATGATCCATCAGGTTATCCATGCGGTTGAGGATTGGCCAAAATTCGCGGGAATGGCCGGTGTTGGAGAAGTTCGTATGGAACAAATCCAACAGAATTTGAAGATTCATCTCTAGTGTTAATTTTTGTGTGATTGATAGATAAAAAGCCGAGGAATTTTCCTCGGCTTTTTCATGAGAGCAAGATTCAGGAATTGCGGAGCGGTTTTCTAAATTGCGAGCAACGTTTTTACGACAGGATTAACTATTCTTTAACCAATGTTTCCTGCATCTGTGCGAGCACGTCAAGCAGGCAATTGATGTAGTATTGGTTTGGATGCCGCTGTCTTTTTCAACTTCCTCGCAATGACCCGCAGCCTGTTTCCCGATCAGTGTGATCACTTATTACAAAATCAAATAAAGTACTAAATTCCAACCTTCTGTCTTGTCTTTATCATTCAATATAAAAAAGACTTTATAAACCTTTAATGATAGTACCCAGGGCCAGTAAGACCCAAGCAGCGATCAGCAATAGCGTTTGATATTCACCGACAACAGGAATATTAATTCCAAGTTCTGGGAGCGTACCGAGTAACCCTAAGATAACTGCGATAATCCATGTGACTTTCATTGGGGATTTAAATTTCATTTTTTCCTCCATACTTGTATTAATTAATAATTTATTTTCCCACTAGATTAAGTTTATAAGCTCAATATTAATATTACATTAGAAGAACAATAATAAAGAAAATAATTATTTAACGAATACACTACCATAAAATCTCATAGCTGTAATGTCTTCTCCAACTTGGGTATTACCAAAGCGCACAGGAACAATCGCCCGTGTGCCGAAAGGGTGCGTTCATTCCGGACTTTGGAATCTCCCCCAAATGGTGGAGGGAAAAACTCCCATTTCGATGGATGTACAGGTGAGTTATGTGCTGTACCATCAATCTAGAATACAAATTGTTTCGCCTCATAGTTCAGAATAAACTTTTGTGTTTATTTGGAGAATTTCATACCGCCAGCTGATTTTTAGGAAAAGGCAATTTTATGAGATATGAAGAGGTTATGACAAAAAATTGTATGCGGCCTTAAACAAGATCGGTTTGTTTATGGAAAGAATGAAATTAATTTAGAATAAAAGGAGACCAAATGGTTACATTGTTTTATCTTGTTGGTTTATTGCTTTTTCTTTCAGGTTTATTATCAATCGCGGGAGTAACCGAAATTGGACTGGATTTTATTAGCAAATCGAAGATTCATGAATTACCATTCCTAAATACTTTTTTGAGCAATTGGGTTTATTTAGTGATCGGGTTAGTTATTCTTGCGATTGCAGTTGGCTTATCTAGAAGAAGATAATTGTCGCTGATCGAATAATTCTAAAAGCCTTAATTTATTGAATTAGCCAATCTAACGGCTTCCTAAAGACCAGTAGTTATAACCCCTATCAGCACGCAAGCAACTGATAGGGGCGTCTTATTCCCTGCCTAAAAATCCATCTTTGCGTTAGAAATAGTTTTGATCATCAGAGGTTAAGCGGGTCCTTCCGCTTGATAACCTATATGATCGAAACTCTCCTTGGTATAAAAAAATCAGGCTAATATAAAAATCAATTAGCCTGATAAATAATTGAACCTATCTTAAGACAGTGTTTTATGACAAGTCTTCTCCATTAGAGGTTACTACTTTTTTGTACCAGGAGTAGCTGTCCTTAAGCAAGCGTTTTCCGCTACCCTTGCCGTAATCGTCCATATCCACGTAGATGAAGCCGTAGCGTTTGCTGATCTCGGAAGAGGTGCAGCTGATGATGTCGATCGGGCCCCAAGGGAAGTAGCCGAAGACGTCCACACCGTCCAGAACAGCTTCGCGCATTTGATAGACGTGGTCCCGCAGGTAATCGATGCGGTAATCATCGTGGATACTGCCGTCCTTTTCGACCTCGTCGAAATGTCCCAGGCCATTTTCGGCGATCATGATAGGCAGGTGATAGCGGTCCCAATACATGTTTAGCTTGGTGCGCAGGCCGATGGGATCGATGCCCCAACCCCAACCGCTATTTTGTATGTATGGGTTATCGTAAGAGGTTTTTTTCTTCTGCACGCTTTCCGCGTCGGCGATTTTCGTATAGTAATAGGACATGGCCATGAAATCAGCTGTGTTTTTCAAAGCTTCCTCATCGCCTTCTCCAAATTCAACATGAATGCCTTTGTCATCGAAGTAGCGGAAAGCATAACCCGGATACTCGCCTTGCAGCAGCACATCGCCAAAGAAGAACTCCATTTGGTTGCGGCGGTAATTAGCGAACACGTCCTCAGGTTTGCAGGTGGCCGGGTAGCTGAGACCGTCCGCAAACATCATACCGATGCGGACGTCCTTGAGATGCTCGCGTGCGTAGCGTGTGGCTTTGGCGCAGGCGACCATTTCGTTGTGCACGCCCTGGTACTTGGCTTCCAACAAGTTTTCGACCTTGTCCTCGGCGATGCCCAGGTGATTGAAGGATTCGTGTACGATCAGGTTGATCTGGTTGACGATGATCCAGTACTTAACCTTGTCGCCGTAGCGGTCGAACAGGATTTCGCAATAGCGCACGAAGAAATCGATCAGTTCGCGCGAGTACCAGCCGGTGTAATTGAGGGTCAAGTTCAGAGGCATTTCGTAGTGCGAAATGGTGATGACCGGTTCCATGTCGAGGGTGATGATCTCATCGATCAGGTCATCGTAGAACTTCAAACCTTCTTCATTAGGCTCTTTTTCATCGCCGTTGGGGAAAATGCGTGACCAGGCGATGGAGGTGCGGAAGGAATTCAGCCCCATGCCTTTGAGCAGCTTCAGGTCATCTTTGTAGGTATGGAAGAAATCGATGCCCCAGCGTTTGGGATAGATGCTGTCCTTATCCTGCATGGCTTCGCGAATATATGCGGTTGTTTCTTCCTCGTTGTATTTTTTATTGAGAGGGATGTCGCTGCGAAAACGCAGGATGTCGGCCACGCTCATGCCTTTGCCGCCTTCCTGCCAGGCGCCTTCGCATTGGTTGGCTGCCACGGCACCACCCCACATGAAATCTTTTTTAAAACCAGTAATCCGATTCATGGCTCGTTATTTACCTTCTTCCAATTTCTTAATGCGTCCTTCAAGGGATTCAAAAACTTTGATCAGTGAGTTGGTCAATTCCATCTCGCTGTTGATTGTCATTAATGTGTCCTGTGCGTGCGTAAAGAGGATGGTGTATTCAATTTCCTCCCCGCGTGCTTCGGATTGAATTACATTTGTGTGGATCTTATGCGCTTCGACCATTTCCTTTTTAGCGGTATCCATTTCTTCAACCGCCAGCGCATAATTCGATTCGGCTATTGCTTTTAATGCTTTATGGATGAACAAGCGCGCATCCCCCGCGTGTATGATGATCTCCATAGAAGTTTTCATTAATTCTTCATTCATGGATGTATAACTCCGGTAGAGCAATTATTAATCATCCGATTGTTCGGAATCGAAAGATTTGATGGAAATACAACAGGCTCTATAATATGGGTTGAAGATGATTATAGAGCCTGTTTTCATGACTATTTAATATCTGTTTTAGGCAGCTTCTGCCTGCTCTGCTTCAAGTTGTTGTTTTTCAAAGGTCTTGAAGAAGGGGTACCAGATTAGGGAAGCCACTACAACTATTACCACCAGGAGAATTACTGCGCTTACGCTTCTGGTGGTTAACCAGGTGGCAAAGGGGAAGGGCATGTACCAGGCATCGAACACGACCGTGGGAATGGGCGCGAAAGGGATCACCTTGGTGAAGATCCAAACGATGGCGGGCAGGATAATACCCTGCAGCCACATGGGGATCATCATGATGGGATTCCAGGCGATAGCGCCGAACACCACTGGTTCATTGATATTGAAGATGCCGGGAACCAGGCTGGCGGTGCCGATGGCTTTGACATATTTTGCCTTGGAGCGCATCATCATGATTACCAATGGGAGCGTACAGCCGATACCGCCGACCCACAGGTAGGTGGAGTAAATTGTTTCGGAGGTGACAACGTTCAGTTCGTGGGCGGAGACTGCGGCACCCGAGGCAGCCATGGCAACATTGGCTGTGATAGCGGCCAACAGAACCGGTTTGGTTACAGGGGTCAGCACCCAGCTGGAAATTCCCATGGAATACAGGAAGGTGTACACGAACATGATCAGGATGAATCCGTACCAGGTTTCCATGAAGCCGGCGATGGGTCTGAAGATGGCCAGAATGGAGTTGTAGATATCCAAATGCAAAATGTCAACCAATATCCAACCAGTGCAGATTACAATACCGATGGGGAGCATAGCGTCAAACCAGGCGCGTACAAAATCGGGGATAACGGAATCTTCCTTGAAGAAGGAAAACTTTCCGAAGGCGCTCATGATAGCGCCGGTGAAAATGCCGCAGAAAATGGCGATGAACATACCGCCAGCGCCCAAAGCATCATGCCCAAATCCTACCGTGCCGTCCGCTACAACCTGGGGGGTGATGACGATCAAGAAAAGAACCAGGTTGGCCATACCACCGACGAGACGCTGCTTGCGAAAACCTTTCTTTTCCATCAAGTTGAACGGAATCAGGAATGCAATGAACAGGGATAGCATCCCCATGGTCCAACCAAAGGGCGTCCAAAAGACAGGGAACCAAATTGCTAATACACAGAACAAAGACCCTAAAAGAATGAACGGTAATACCTGTAAAATTGAATCTTTCAATGTAATGACCCAAACATTGTTATTAATCTTGCGCATGCTTGGGGAAAAACTATTTTCCAACCAACTAACCAATTTTTTCATTTAAAACTCTCCTTATTTATTGATAAAGCGATAAAAGTTGATCTAGAGCATTCTCGCCATTAAAGATGGCGTAATCCTGGGCTTTCACCAAGGTGACTTTGATGTCTCGGTCACCGACGATAGCTTTGACATTGTCCAGAAGATAGGCAAGGTGCGGTCCGACCATGAGGCAATCGATATCATCGATGTAATTCTCAATTTCCGCTTCGCTCCGGGCTGTTACGGAAATCTCCAAACCTCGTTTTGAGGCGGCCTTTCGAATGGCGGAAGCCATAAAACCGCTGGATGCTCCTGAACCACAAACTAACAGGACTCGTAATTTGTCTTTTTCCAAATTCTCTTTCCTTTCGAACTGTAATGCTAATAACAGTATTGTAGTTGTATTAGATTCTATATATCTACTCCTTTCCATGTATATTTTTATTGCAATAAATTCCTATGATTCCAAAAATTCGTATGAGTTAGTATATAGAGGTAGAAAGGCCCTGTAAAATAACGATCGTTTATATGGCAAATAACTTGAAGTTATATGCAAAAATATCGCTTTTTTACGGATAAAGTATTTAATTGGACAGGTAGATCTGAAATAAAGTTAAAGGGGGAGGATAAGATATAGTTGGTTTTAGCCCTAGAACATCTCAATCTGCGAAGCGTACTTGGCTGCGTTTTTCTTGATAACTTCGACCACGTTCATCCATTGTTTGTAACTATTCTTATAGAACCACAGGTAAACATAGCGATTGGAGTAGAGCGCGTTGACGCGGATCATCTTGCGGTCTTTCAGGTAATCGGCGTTGTCTTCAATGATACTTATAGTCGAGCTTCCCAGATAGGGATAATGTAAATTCTCTCGCATCTGTTGGAAGAGGATTGAATCCAGTTTCATCTTGATATTCAGGCTGACCTTGTTCAATTTCAAGATTTCCTGAATCCAATAGTCTGCATCCGCTTGCATATCGATATATAAAAGCGGTTCTCCCTGAATTTCTTTTAAAGGAATCCGGTCGCGGAAGAACCAGCGATGGTTGCTGGGGACGGTGAGAATGAGTTGCTCTTTGAACAATGGAATACGGTCGATATCCCGGGTAGTGTAATGGCGCAGGTAATAGTCGTCCGCGATGACGGCATCGGCGTGTTTGTTCATCAACATACCGGGGATGATATCGTCGGGTTCGACATGCAGTTCTACCTGATCAATATTTTCCTCATAGTAATCATTCAATAGGCTGGGCAGGTAATAACCGGTGCTGTAGATCTTGAACCTTTTCTTTTTATCGTAGCTGATGAATTCCTGCTTGGCGTTGTTCATGGTGGTGATGATCACGTTAGCATATTCCAGCAGGCGCTTGCCTTCTTTGGTGATATTGAGTTTCTGACGGCCTCGGTAAAAGAGCTTACAGCCCAATTCCGTTTCCAGGTTCTTCAGCGTTTTACTCAGTGCAGGTTGGGATATATAAAGGGTCTCAGCTGCTTTGGTCAGGCTGCCGCATTCTGCAATGGTTTTAAACTGCTCTAACTGGTCACTATTCATCTTGAAAACTCATATATTTTTCTGAAACTTTTAGGGGGAATTTCACATTAAGTCAATAAGTTAAGGCATTTTAGCACATGTTAGGAAATGTTTTTATCCGATCAAGCGTTCCAGCTCGTTTTGCGAACGTTTTAAAACTTGCTCGTGCAGGCTTTGGCCGTGTGCGTCCATGGTCACTACGGCGGGGAAATCTTTGACACGGACCACCCACATGGCTTCGGGCATGCCGAATTCCAGCTTGAATACCTCTAACACTTCAACCACCGCTCGGGCGGTCAGGGCGGCTGTCCCGCCGACCGCGTGGAAATAGGCGGCGGGCGTTTGTACACAGGCTTGCAGGGTCTGGGCGCCCATGCCGCCCTTGCCGATCACGCCTTTCAGGTTGAAGTGCTGCATGATCTCGGCCTGGTAAGGTTCCTCGCGCGTACTGGTGGTCGGCCCGGCGGCAATGAAATGATAGCTGCCGTCCGGCGACTTTTCGACGAGCGGCCCGCAATGGTAGATCAGGCCGTTCTGCAAATAGGCTTTCAGTGCGTTGTAAACCTGCTGGTCTTCCGGTGTGGGCACGATGGTTTGGCGGATGAAACGCTCGTGCAGCCACTGGTGCGCCCGGTCGCGGGCGGTCACGATGACGCCGTTCAGCAGTACGTTATCACCGCTGTGCAGAGCCAGGATGGCTTCGTCTGTCAGGGGCGCGGTCAACGAGAAGGGCGATTCAGTCATAAAATGCCTTCCCGTATGTGAGCGTCAGGCTGCGGCGGCGGAAGGCCCAGCACATGTAGGACACGCTGACGAAATAGGAGGCGGGCAGGCGGTGCAGTCCGGTTATGTGTGTACCCAGGAGGGTGGTTTGTCCGCCCAGCCCCATGGGGCCGATGTCCAGCTGGTTGGCTTCCCGCGTGATGCGTGTTTCCAGAGCGGCAATGGCGGGGTCGAAATGGTGCTCGCCCATCTTTTCCAGAAAGACTTCTTTGGAAGCCAGGAAAGAGGTGGCGCGGTCGCCGCCGATGGCGATGCCCAGAAAGCCGGGGGCACAGCCGCGGCCCTGGGCTTGAAAGACCGTGTCCAGGGCGGCTTTGCGCACACCTTCCAGGTCGCGCCCGGCTTTCAGGCGCGCGTCCGGCAGGGCATATTGGCAGCCGACGTTTTCGCAGCCGCCGCCTTTGAGTAGCAGGGTGATGCGCAGATCGTCGCCGCTGTGCTCTTCGAAATGAATTTCGGGGAAATATTTATCGCCCAGGTTGTTGCCGCTGTTCTGGCCGCTCAGGCTATCTACAGCGTTGGGGCGCAGGTAGTGCTTTTGGGTGGCTTCAGCCACGGCTGAATGGATGATATTCTTCAATTCGATGGTGGAATAAGAGCGCGGATAGCGCACATGGAAAATGGGTGTGCCGGTATCCTGGCAGATGGGTGTGGCGTTTTTGCGCGCGATGGCAACGTTGCGGATGATGGTGTTCAGTATGTTTTGTGCGGTGGAACCTCCAGCTTCTCGCTCTGCGGCATCCTGCAGCGCGTTTTCCACATCTGACGGCAGGCTGGTGGCGGTCAGAAGGATGAGTTCGAGGAGTTGCGTTTGAAGGTTTGCCATACTATATTTTAACCGGGTTATGGCAGAAGTTTAGTGAATATCTTGTAGGCCAAAAGGGGGCTTTATCCAATATGTATAATATGAGATATGGATCTTCTTTTTTCTGATTCTCATCCATTTTTTGATTTTATTTTATGTGAGGATGATGTTTGATCACGGTCGTCTATCATCCGTCATCCTGCTATGTTTGAAAACCAATTGAGGGGAATTTATCAATGGATTACAAGGTATTTTTAGTCGAAGATGAAATTGCCACCCGAGAGGGGATTCGCGAGAAAGTGGATTGGAAATCGGCGGGATGCGAATTTTGCGGAGAAGCGCCGGATGGCGAAATGGCATTACCGCTGATTGAAACCTGTAAACCGGATATTCTCATTACCGATATAAAGATGCCTTTCATGGATGGGTTGCAGTTGAGCCGGATTGTCCGTAAAACCACACCATCAATAAAGATCATCATCCTGAGCGGCTATGATGAATTTGAATATGCACAAACCGCTCTGAAATTGGGCGTAACCGAATACCTGCTCAAACCAATCAGTTCAGAAGTGCTGACCGGTGCGCTGCAGAGGATCACAACCCTTTTGGATGAAGAGGCCGAGGAAAGAAATAGTTATAAGCAATTGCAGGAAGATGCCAAAGAAAATACCGTGCACCTCAGAGAAAAATTTTTGCTGCGTCTGGTGATGGGCGGGGTATCTTCCGCAGAGGTTATTGAGCAGGGCCGACAATTGGGATTGGATATGATTGCCCCGTACTACCTGGTGCTGCTGCTGAAGATTGAATTATGTGATGAGCGTGTCCCCTTCAATTTTCATGTTTACCAAAGGGTAGAGCAAGTGATTTTGAATTTAATAGACAGCATTCCGGACGTTTTATTTACCAAGAAGAGCCTGGATGAGTTTGTATTCATCCTGAGCGGAGAAGACCCTGAACAATTGCGGCAGTTGGGAATTTATTGGACAAACTTGATCAAGCAAGAAGTGGGCAGCACGGATGTCTGCAAGATGGTGGTTAAAATGGGATCACCCCAGCAACGGCTTGGGGACATTCACCATTCCTTTGCCGAGGCTTTGATTGGGATTGAGCATGCCGACGAAAATCCGCAGTCCCTGGACCCGCTAAAAAATGCCGATCAAGTCAAATTGCTGAAACTGGAACACCCCGCGCTGGAGAATTATCTAAAATTTGGCGATGTTCAAGAATACGATGAGTTTTTCGCTGCTTATTTTCAACCCATTAATGAAAATGCCTTGCATTCAGATGTAGTCCGAAATTACCTGCTGGTAGATATCTTATTGACCATTACTCAATTCCTTAGTGATTTAGGCATTGATCGTGAGCATGAACCGGCGGAAATCAGGGATATCGAAAAACTGCTTGAAAATGGCGCATCTATCGAACGGACCAATGAAGTATTAAAAAGCATCATAACAAACGCGATTAAGGTGCGGGGCAGCCAGGCGGTTCATGAACGACTGCTGCTGATCCAGCAAGCCAAAGCATACATTGACCAAAATTATTCCGACCCGGATCTAAAAATGAGCAAAGTCGCGGAAAAATTCAACCTCAGTTCAGGGTACTTTAGCTTACTGTTCAGCCAAAATGTGGGGGAAACATTTAGGGATTATTTAAATTTACTCAGAATCAATCATGCCAAAGAACTGCTGCGAACAACTAACTTGAAATGTTCAGATATTGCCTGCAGGTGCGGTTATAAGGATGCGCATTATTTTAGTACGATATTTAAAAATAATACGGGATTCACTCCCCAACAATTCCGGGCACAGCCCCAGAAAAAAACAGGTTGAAAATATGAGTATCGAATCTATGGCCTCGAATCCAAAATCCAAGTTGGTGGATCGTCTTACCGCGTACATTGCCGACATAAAAATATCCATTCGGGCAAAGTTGCTGATTTCATACTTGATCATCATTCTGCTGATGGTGGCAGTGAACTCCATGATGTTCCTGAATGCGCTCAGGTTCAACCGGCAATATGACGCCATTATTACCAATATCACGGCCGCGAATAGCATTAACGGTTTCATCAAACCTGCCATTGATACCGAGATGTGGAATATTGTGGCCGGTAAAACTGAGTTTGACCAGGGAAAACAATATGAGATTATCGATCAAGTGAATGCGCAACTTGAATCGATGATGACGAATACGGATTCGGACCAATCGAAAAGCAAACTGGTTGTGATCCGCCGTACAATGAATACCCTCACCAGTTATGTCGATAAGATGGGTGAACAGATCAAGCGCAACAGCCGCGTTGATGAAAACGAATTGGTCCTGGAGAATATTCGCGGCGTATCCGATGTGGTGGAAGCCAGTGTACAGGATTACCTGCTTTTTGAAGTCAATCAGGCAGAATTAAATTACAAAGAAAACAAGGCTAACTTTAATCGCCTATCCTTGATCTATGTCATCCTACTTCCCTGCACGATCGGATTTTCCATGATCGCCGCCTGGTCGATTTCCGCGAGTATTTATATCCCTATTAAAAAATTGCATGATGTAACGACGACCATTACCAAGAATGACTTGCAGGTCCTGGTCAGCAGCGAAAACGCGGATGAGATCACGGAATTGGGCTTAAGTTTCAATATCATGATCCATAAAATTCAGGAGCTTTTAAACGAGAAAATTAATGAGCAGAAAATTTTACAGAAATCCGAATTGAAAGCTTTACAGGCTCAAATCAATCCTCATTTTCTCTACAATACACTGGATACCATTGTCTGGATGGCGGAAGCCAACAAGACCGACAAAGTAATTGAAATCGTTCACGCTCTTTCGAGTTTCTTTAGGATTTCTCTCAGCAAAGGCAAGGATTGGATCACAATCCGGGAAGAAATCGAACATGTGCGGAGTTATTTGGTCATCCAGAAGATGAGGTACCGCGACATCCTGGACTATGATATTGAAGTGGATGATGACCTCCTGGAAGGTACGATCTTGAAATTAACCCTGCAGCCGCTGGTGGAAAATGCGTTGTACCATGGCATAAAAAACAAGCGGAATGGCGGCAAGATCAACGTTCGGGTAAAGCGCGTGGATGGGAATTTTGTACAGCTGGAAGTGCAAGATGATGGTGTCGGGTTCACGCCACAAAAACTTGCTCAAATTCGAGCGGAGATGGATAACGAGGTCGGGGAAATATCGATGCAGGAAGGGGGCTTCGGTTTGGAGAATGTGCATAAGCGCATTCAACTCTACTTCGGCAAACAATATGGTTTGGTAATCAAAAGCAAATATCTGGAAGGCACGCTGGTTATTGCCAGAATTCCCTTAAAGATCAACCCGGAATCGTGAAGGAGACTCAAATAAATGGGCACTCAAATTAATAAACTCTTGCGGGTCATGATGATATGCGTATGGGTGTTGATGCTGGCAAGCTGTGGTACAGCTTCCACAGCCATTGAGAACAGCGCCGATTTACTATCTACCCAGGACGTTGGAAAAATTACGTATGATGAACTGGTAGTCGGTTATGCACAGATTGGGGCGGAAAGCAGTTGGCGCGACGGTGAAACCAAATCCATTCGAGATACCGCGACCGAATTAGGGGTCAATTTGCTTTTCTCGGATGCTCAACAGAAACAGGAAAACCAAATTAAAGCGATCCGGACGTTCATTGCGCAGCAAGTAGATGTGATTGGCCTTTCGCCTATCGTTGAAACCGGCTGGGAATCCGTCTTTCAGGAAGCGAAGGAAGCCGGGATCCCGATCATTCTGGTTGACCGCCGCGCAGATGTCCCAGCGAACCTTTACACCACATTTATTGGTTCTGATTTTGTCGAAGAGGGACGCAACGCAGCGCGCGTATTGGTTGAACTGATGGGCGGCAGGGGAAATATCGCTGAACTGGTGGGAACAGAAGGTTCAGCGCCGGCGATTGATCGCGCGATCGGATTCCGCGAAGTTATCGAAGATTATCCGGAAATGAAAATCATTGTTTCGGAATCGGGGGATTTCACACGCGCCAAGGGCGAAGAAGTGATGACTGAATTCCTGGCAGCATATGGTTATGAGATTGATGCTTTATATGCCCACAATGACGATATGGCCATCGGCGCGATTCGGGCGATTGAAGCATATGGAATGAAGCCTGGTAAAGATATCAAGATTGTTTCGATCGATGCGGTGCATGACGCGTTTCAGGCCATGATTGATGGAAAAATAAATGCAACAATTGAATGCAACCCGCTGCTGGGGCCACTATTCTTTGAAGTCGCGTTGAATGTGGTCAACGGTGAGACTGTTCCGAAATGGATCCCTTCACAAGAAGATATCTTCTACCCTGAAAACGCGGCGGAGATCCTACCTACGCGCGAATATTAAAAAACTGTTTTCATCTTAAAATATTTAACTCTGCCTAATAAAACTTAACCTTCCTAATGGAGGGTTAAGTTTTTTATATAGCAATTCACTGGCTTTATTAACGAGGTTAATAAAATATATGATTGAAACTTATCCTGCGAAATTGCTAAGATGAAGATGTCATAAAACATATGCAAAAAAAGCCCCATTACACCCAAAAGATAAACATTAACCAAGATTAATGGTCTTGGATGATGTTGGATGAAATTATTTCCAAATTATTAAATCCCGATCAAAAGGAGGTAAAGCGGAAGAAAAATAAAGATTTTCAAAAAGAGAAGTGCCTGCTTTTCGATTGGCGTCTGCGAGCAAGCACTTCCGGGTGCGCGGCTGAATTCTCGTAAACCGCGAGTTCAGTGCACGCTTTATATATTGTACACATCTCCATAAGGAGAAACAATCAAATTATGAGGAGAGAATATGTTAAACATTAAACGAATTGGCCTTTTATTGCTGGTTGCCGGTTTGGCTCTGTCTGCCTGCCAAACCGCAGCACCCACCGAAGAAGCCGCGCCTGCTGAACAAGCAGCTCCTGCGGAAGCCGTTGAGGCTCCCGCTGAAGAGGCTATGACCGCTTGCGAAGCCAAACCTGATATGACCTATGAAACCATGACAATAGGTTTTGCACAGGTTGGCGCCGAGAGTGGTTGGCGCGACGGCGAGACTAAGTCCATCCGCGACACTGCCACCGAGTTGGGAGTCAACCTGCTCTTTTCCGATGCGCAGCAGAAACAGGAAAATCAAATTAAAGCCATCCGCACATTCATCGCCGCCGGCGTGGATGCCATTGGCATTGCCCCGGTCGTGACCACCGGTTGGGAAACCGTATTCCAGGAAGCCAAAGATGCCTGCATTCCGATTTTGCTGGTCGATCGCGGTGTGGATGCCTCTGTACCTGAGGATCTGTATGTTACCTTCATCGGCTCCGACTTCATTCTTGAGGGAAAGAACGCGGCCATTGAATTGGCGCAATTGATTCCTGACGGAGGAGACATCATTGAACTTGAAGGCACCACCGGTGCTGGCCCGGCCATTGACCGCAAGAAGGGTTTTGAGGACGAAATTGCTGCCAGCTACCCGAACATTAACATTGTCGCTTCCCAGACGGGTGACTTCACCCTGGCCGGCGGCAAAGAAGTTACCGCAGCCCTGATCAAGAAGTACCCCGATATTGTCGCCGTTTATGCGCACAATGATGAAATGGCGTTGGGTGCCATCCAGGCCTTGGAAGAAGCCGGTATGAAACCGGGCACCGACGTGAAGGTCGTTTCGATCGATGGTGAAAAAGCGATCTTCCAGGCAATGGTGGAAGGCAAAGCCAATGTGACCGTGGAATGCTCGCCGCTGCTTGGACCGCAATTCTTTGAAGCCGCGCTGACGACCGTTCAAGGTGGAACAGTTGACCGCTGGATTAAATCCAACGAAGGCATTTTCCGCCAGGATACCGCTGCAGATGATATCAGCAGCCGTGTGTACTAAACATAAGGCCATTACGATTTTTCAAGACGAATAGTTGAACAAAAGATAAGCGGCGTGAACTTTGCGCCGCTTATCTGAAAACACAAGCAATTATTAATTCGAATATGAGCACGGAAAGGTAATTAATAGACATGGTCAATGACAGGGTCCTTCTCCAAATGAGCAATATCAGCAAGATGTTCCCTGGCGTAAAAGCGCTTTCAAATGTCGATTTTGACCTGAGAGCGGGTGAAATCCACGCCTTAATGGGAGAAAACGGCGCGGGCAAATCTACATTGATTAAAGTAATTACGGGTGTGGATAAACCGGAACTTGGCGAAATTACCCTGGAAGGCAATATCATTCACCCTGCTTCCCCGAGGGATGCTCAAAAATTGGGCATTAGCACGGTGTTTCAGGAAGTAAATTTGTGCCCAAACTTATCAGTTGCTGAGAATATTTCGATCGGCCATGAAACGATTCGTTATGGATTTATCAATTCATCGGACGCGAAAGCAAAAGCAAAACAACTGTTGAAACAATTAGATGTGGATATCGACGTCACACGCACGCTCGCAGATTATTCGGTTTCCATTCAACAAATGGTAGCCATCGCGCGGGCACTCAATATTGATAAAACCAAAGTGTTGATTTTAGACGAGCCTACCTCGAGCCTGGATGCTTACGAAGTGCGCAAGCTCTTTGACGTGATGTTGAAGCTGAAGAAAAACGGCATCGGCATCATTTTCATTACCCATTTTATCGATCAGGTTTATGAAGTGGCAGACCGAATCACTGTGCTGCGCCAGGGCAAATTGATTGGCACATACGAAACCAATACGCTGCCGCGCTTAAAACTAGTTTACAGCATGATTGGCAAGGAACTTGAAAACCTTGACAGTCTCTCGAAAATGAAAGGTGAGCTGACCAAACGCACAGAAGTGGAACCTTTCATGCAGGTTAAAGCTTTGGGTAGTAAAGGTTCCATCCAACCTTTTGATCTGGAGATCAATAAAGGCGAAGTTCTGGGATTTGGCGGCTTGCTGGGGTCCGGGCGCAGCGAAGCTGCGCATTTGATTTTTGGTGTGGATATACCGGACAGCGGCACACTTACAGTAAACAAAAAAGAATACCGGCACCTCTCCCCGTTGAAATCCATTCTCAACGGTATTGGTTTATGCCCTGAAGACCGTAAAACGGAGGGCATCATTAGCGATTTAACCGTGCGGGAGAATATTGTAATTGCCCTGCAAGTCGGGCAGGGTTGGTTCCAATATATTCCGATGAAAAAACAATATGAGATTGCCGATAAATTCATCCAATCGCTCAATATTAATACACCTTCGCCGGACCAATTGATCAAGAATTTGAGCGGCGGGAACCAACAGAAGGTCATTCTGGCGCGCTGGCTGGCCACGCACGTAAAATTCCTGATTCTGGATGAACCTACGCGTGGTATTGATATCGGTACGAAAGCGGAAATTCAAAAAATGGTTATTTCTCTGGCTGAAGAAGGAAAAGCCATTGTCTTCATTTCTTCTGAATTGGATGAAGTTGTGCGCTGTAGTAATCGCATGATGATCATGCGCGATCACCAAAAAGTGGCGGAATTGGAAGGGGATAAAGTGAATCTGGAGGAAGTGATGCAGATCATAGCTGGGAGGTCAGAACTTGAAAAAGCTTAATTCAATAATCCAAAAACTCGGCAGCAATAGACTGGCCTGGTCGATGTTCGCTTTAGCGGCGATTTTGCTCTTTAATTTGATTGTCTATCCGGAGTTTTTTAAGATCACAATTTTGGACGGGCATCTTTACGGCAGCCTGGTGGATATCTTTCGCAATGGAGCGCCGTTAATGGTATTAGCGATTGGGATGACGCTGGTAGTTGCCACTGGCGGTGTCGATCTTTCTGTCGGTCCTGTAATTGCCGTAACTGGAGCGGTGGCGACATCCTTGATTGGCCTGGAATACGGCAGCACAAATACCCCTCTTTTTTTGGCGGTCGCGCTGGCTTTGGGTGTTGCGGCGTTGTGCGGTTTCTGGAATGGGATTTTAGTATCCCGCATTGGGATTCAGCCTATCGTGGCCACGCTGATTTTGTATGTGGCTGGCCGCGGGGTGGCGCAAATGATCACGAACGGCAAGATCATGCGCATCTTCTACGAACCCTATTTCGTTTTTGGAAGCGGATATTTTCTTTCGCTGCCGGTTTCGCTCTATATTGTGCTGTTGGTTTATATCGTCGCGTGGTTATTCACCCGCCGCACCTCATTTGGATTGTATGTCGAGTCTATCGGCATCAATTCGGAAGCCAGCCGCTTCACGGGTATCAATGAGAAGAATGTTAAACTGCTGGCTTATACGCTCTGCGGTTTATGCGCCGGGATAGCAGGCATCATTATCAGCTCGAACGTCAAGAGTGCGGACGGTAACAACGCGGGCTTGTGGTATGAATTGGACGCCATTCTGTCCGTGGCTCTGGGCGGGACCTCACTTTCAGGAGGGCGCTTCTCGTTTGCGGGCAGCATCATCGGCGCGCTGATCATTCAAAGCCTGACCACGACCATTTACTCCACCGGCGTTCCACCGCAAGTGATCATGCTGGTCAAGGCCCTGGTAGTATTTTTGGTCAGTTTGCTGCAATCAGAGAACTTCCGCAAGATGATTGGGTCCCTGCTGAACTCCCGGAAAGGAGCCATCCAATGAGAGCCGCTTCCCCTTTACGACTGATTCGTAAGTATCTATCAATTATCGCAACCATCCTGCTGTTTGTGCTGGCTTTCGTGGCGGCTTCTCTGAAATACAAAGGCTTCGGCACACTGCAAGTGTTCTTTAATATGCTGATTGATAACTCATTCATTATCATCAGCGCGGTGGGCGTGACGTTCGTGATCATCTCCGGCAATATCGATCTTTCCATGGGCGCCATGATCGCATTCACATCCATGCTGGCAGCCGCCCTGACTGAGAATCTACACGTCAATCCGCTGCTGACCATCGCGATTGTCATTGCTGTGGGGGCGCTGATCGGTACGGCCTTGGGAGCCATCATCACCTTTTTCAAGGTGCCGCCTTTCATTGCCACACTAGCGGGGATGTTTATGGCCCGCGGTCTGTGCTTTTTAATCAGCATCGAGGCGATCAGCATCAACGATCCGTTTTTCAGAGCAGTGTCCCTCTACCGTATTCACCTGTTTGGGAAAGCCTTTATCTCCATCAACGTCGTGATTATGCTGGTGGTGGTGCTTGCGGCGATCTACCTGGCGCATTTCACGCGCTTTGGGCGGACGGTGTACGCAATCGGCGGCAATGAACAATCCGCGATGCTGATGGGTCTGCCGGTCAACCGCACCAAGGTTCTGGTTTATACCCTCAACGGGATTTGTTCAGCGGTGGCCGGTATCACCTACGCCTTTTACATGCTTTCGGGTTATGGCCTGAATGCCAACGGTTTTGAATTGGACATCATCTCTTCGGTTGTCATCGGCGGAACACCGCTTTCAGGTGGATCGGGCTATTTGGTTGGAACTGTATTTGGGGTTCTTATTCAAGGCATCATCCAGAATGTCATTGCTTTCAATGGCACCCTGAATTCCTGGTGGACAAGAATTATCGTAGGTTTGCTAACGCTTATGTTCATTGTTATGCAGCGGGCTTTTTCTGCAATTAAAAGAAAGGGCAGTACCAGCACTTTCGAGATGAAAAGTGAATAGAAGAGCTGAATTTGAAAGCCAACGAGAAAATTGATCGCCCTGGAAGAAAATAAATTTATATCTCGTATAGAAGGATTATTGCCTCTGGTGGCAAGAAGATGCGCGGATTCAAAAGTGTTTTATTTGAAAGGAAAATTGGCCGCGTAAGTTCTTAATCTCAGGCGATTGGATGTATATGAAAGACCAACACCGAAAAGTCTTTATTGAAGAAAAGTTTCGCAACCTCTTCGGCGAGAAGCCTGATATCTGGGTGCAGGCACCGGGCCGGGTTGACCTGATGGGCAGTCATACGGATTACAACCTTGGCTATGTGCTCATCCAGACCATCAATCGCAGTACATGGATCGCGGCCAGCCCTCGCACGGATGGAAAGATACGGATCGCATCGCTGAACCTGGCGGGCAGGGCTGAATTTGAGTTGAGTCGAATTGAGCATGATACGCAAATCCCCTGGAGCAACTATGTTCGCGGGGTTGCACATGTGCTCCTGGAAGAAAACTATCCATTAACAGGTTTTGACGGATTGGTTCACAGCACAATCCCCTTTGGCAGCGGGTTAAGCTCATCCGCTGCGTTGGAAGTGGCAACCATTGAAGTGTTTGAAACACTCTCCAATTGGCGGATTGAAGCGCTGCAGAAGGCGCTGTTTTGCCAACGAGCCGAGAACCAATTTGTGGGTATGCAGTGCGGGATCATGGACCAGTATGCCTCGGTCATGGGACGCGCGGGCTGTATCCTGCTGCTGGACTGCCGCTCCATCACCAGCGAGATCAAGCCGGTTGCCCCCGGCTTGCAGGTTGTGATTTGCGACACGCGCGCTGAGCGGGCGCTGACCGGTTCAGAATACTCACAGCGGCGCGCCCAGTGTGAAGCGGGTGCGGCCCTGCTGGCTGATTATTATCCCGGGATTCAATCTCTCCGTGATGTAAGCCTTGATCAGCTTCAAGCTCATCAGGCGGATATGGACCCGGTAATTTATAAACGCTGTTATTTTATCCTGCAGGAGAATCAGCGCGTGTTGGATACGGCAGCCGCATTAGTAACCGGCCGTCACGCGGAAGCCGGCAGGCTCGCGGTGGAATCTTTTAATGGCGCGCGCGATTTATACGAAATCGTGTCGCAGGAAATGTTATGTATGTTTGACGCGATCATGCACGCGCCAGGGGTCTTCGGTGCACGTGGCGCCGGAGCCGGTTTTGGCGGATGTTTGGTGGCGTTTGTCGGCGATGATTGTGTTGATGCTTTCATGGATTACGTTCAGCATCAATACGCGCACAGCACGGGCATCCAAGCTGAAATTTATCCGGTGCGGGCGCTGGATGGCGCAGGGGTTTTAAATATTGAGCAGGATAGTAATGATGAATGAGTATCCGCACCGGCGTTTCAACCCGCTCACGGGTGAGTATGTATTGGTTTCCCCGCAGCGCACAGAACGCCCCTGGCAGGGCCGGGTTGAGAAGGCAGGCATCGATCAACGGCCAGCCTACGACCCCCAATGTTATCTTTGCCCCGGAAATGAACGGGCGGGCAGCGCGCACAACCCTGATTACGAATCCACATTTGTATTCACAAACGATTTTTCTGCACTATTGCCGGACCCTCCTATTAGGAAGGCAGATCAAAACCACTTGTTGAAAGTGGATCTCGTCAAAGGCACCTGCCGGGTGCTTTGCTTTTCGCCGCGCCACGATTTGACCATGCGGCAGATGGCTAAAGAAGATATCCGCAAAGTTGTGGATGTTTGGGCCCAGCAAATTACGGAGTTGGGCGAGAAATACCGCTGGGTGCAGGTTTTCGAAAATAAAGGCGCTTTGATGGGCTGCTCAAACCCGCACCCGCACGGTCAGATTTGGGCGCTCGACCGGCTGCCCAATGAACCCCGGAAAGAAGAAATCCAACAAAAACATTACCATTCGGAACATGGTTCTTCACTGTTGGTTGACTATTGCAGCGTAGAGCAGCAGCAAGCCGAGCGGATTGTGGCGGAAAATGAGCATTGGTTGGCCCTGGTGCCTTTTTGGGCCATCTGGCCCTTCGAGATACTTTTGCTGCCCAAACGGCATGTCCTGCGATTACCCGATCTTTCCAATGATGAGCGGAATGACCTGGCTGCCATACTGAAAAACACCCTGACCAGGTATGATCTGCTTTTCGATACCAGCTTTCCTTATTCTATGGGCTGGCATGGGGCTCCCAACGACAAGGCTGATTATGCTTATTGGCAGCTGCACGCGCATTTTTACCCGCCATTGCTGCGCTCGGCGAACGTGAAGAAATTTATCGTCGGTTATGAATTATTGGCGGAAGTTCAGCGCGACCTGTCTGCCGAGCAGGCTGCGGAAAGATTGCGGGAATGTATTGCGAAATAGCCCCTGGCCATTTTATCAGGATGCTATTGGTTTGCAGCAAGTATGGAATGATACAGGCTAGAAGAGGGAACGTATGAAATTTAATATTCAACACATTAGAAATCATGAGAAATGGGGAGAAATCAGCAGCCTCTCTAACGGCATTATCGAAGTGGAGATTCCCACCACGATAGGCCCGCGCATCACGGCCTGTCGTTTTAAAGGGGAGAACAACATTTTTTATGAGGCTCCCGATGTAGAAAAATACCTCAATTCAGAGGAATGGTACCCGTACGGCGGTCACCGGCTGTGGCACGCGCCGGAAGTAAATCCAAGGTCTTATTACCCGGATAACCATCCCGTAAAAATCGAGCAAACCGCAGATGCCATCGCTTTCATCCAAAGCACTGAAACGAGCACCTGCATACAGAAAAGCATGCGCATTCACCTGAAGACAGAAGGAAACACCCTGAAGATTGACCATATCCTCACGAATCAAGGCCTGTGGCCGGTTGAATTAGCGGGTTGGGCATTGTCGATGATGCGGCCAAATGGCAAAGCTGTAATCCCGCTCCCGCGAAAGATTCCTTTCCCACAGGAATTGCAGCCAAATCACGCCATCAGCGTGTGGCCTTACACGGACCTTGCGGATAAACGACTTACATTTTCAGACCGGTTTATTACCATCCGCCAAGATCCGCAGGCGGAAGTTCCACTAAAATTGGGTATGGATTGCCGGAGTAATTGGATCGGATATTTTATGGGAGACAGCCTGTTCATCAAGAAATTCAATTATATTGACAAGGGCAGGTATCCCGACTTTGGCTGCAGCGTTGAGGTTTATACGGATGGGAACATGCTGGAAATGGAAACACTTAGCCCGCTTCAGACGATCCTACCGGGAGAAAGTATTGTGCATCAGGAGGAATGGGGACTGTGGAAAATGTCCGGCATGCCCGCAAATGACCAGGAAATAAACAAGGTTTTACAAGAATTTGTTGTTTAGTAAGGCAAGTATCTCTTACATCAGGTACCGCTGAGGCTTCTATTTACTAAATTTATGAAGAATTAATCGGCGCAACCCCTTGGAAGTGCCTCCCCTCCAGGATTGCCCCTAACCCCCTCGAAATTCAATTTTCGCTTTTTTGTCGAAAAATTTATTGTAACTCACGTGTGCGCGAGTAATAGGCGCTATATAGGGTTGTTTGGACGCCGTGCAACTTTTTACTCCAAGTCGGGTTTACCCATAAAACACCAAGGCCGCTTGGTCTTAATTGAAAAGACAATCTTAAAGTTGATTGCAAGGATGTGAATATGGGTACACAAAAGAAAAAGAATCCAACCCTACAGGATAAAACACCTTCCACGACCCCCATCGCCATCGTCGGCATGGCCGGTATTTTCCCGGAGGCGCAAAATTTGGAACGTTATTGGGAAAATATTTTGGCAGAACTCAACTGTGTGCGTGAGGTGCCTGCTTCCCGTTGGCATGTCGAAGATTATTATGATCCCGATCCCGCGGCCCCTGATAAATCTTACAGCAAGTACGGCGGTTTCATCCCGGATATCCAATTTGACCCGATGGAATTTGGCCTGCCGCCGAATTTTCTGGAGGTTACGGACGTTTCGCAATTACTGGGCCTGCTGGTAGCGCGCGATGCGTTGGCGGACGCGGGCATAACCGAAAAGGACAGCGAAGTGCTGGACCGCACCGGTGTGGTGCTGGGCATGGTGGGTATGTCTTCCAAGGTGATCCAACCGTTGTTGAACCGCCTGCAGTACCCGGTATGGGAAAAAGTGTTGAAATCCAGCTCGGTCCCGGAGTCGGAGATCCCCGAGATCATTGAGAAAATGAAATTGGCTTATGTCTCGTGGAATGAAAATGCTTTCCCGGGCTCGATCGGTAACGTGGTGGCGGGGCGCATCGCCAACCGCTTGGACCTGGGCGGCACCAATTGTGTGGTGGACGCGGCCTGCGGCAGTTCCCTGGCTGCGGTCAACCTGGCGGTCAGCGAACTGGCACTCGGACACGCGGATATGATGATCACGGGCGGGGTGGACACGGACAATTCCATCCTGACCTTTATGTGCTTCAGCAAGACGCCGGCTTTCTCCAAGGGCGACCACCTGCGCGCTTTCAGCGCGGATTCAGACGGTATGCTCTCGGGTGAGGGCATCGGCATGTTGGTGATGAAACGCCTGGCGGACGCTGAGCGCGACAACGACCGCATTTACGCCGTCATCCGTGGAATCGGTACCTCCAGCGACGGCAACTTTAAGAGTATTTACGCGCCGCGTCCCAGCGGGCAGGCCAAGGCCCTGAAGCGTGCCTATGAACGCGCCGGCTACGAACCGGGCACGGTTGGGCTGATTGAAGCCCACGGCACTGGCACCATGGCCGGCGACCCGGCCGAGTTCGAGGGCATGCGGGGAGTGTTTGGCGAGAATAATTCCGATAAGCAGCATATTGCCCTGGGCAGCGTCAAGTCGCAAATCGGCCACACCAAAGCGGCCGCCGGCGCGGCCAGCTTGATCAAGGCCAGCCTGGCGCTTTATCACAAGGTACTGCCGGCTACCATCAATGTTTCCCAACCCAATCCAGCCATGGAAATCGAGAACACGCCATTCTACCTGAACACGGAAACACGCCCGTGGTTCAGCAGAACAGACGGCACCCCGCGGCGCGCGGGCGTCAGCTCATTCGGCTTCGGCGGCACCAATTTTCATATTGCCGTGGAAGAATACCAGGGCAAAGGGGATGCCTTCACCCGTATTCAAGCAGCGCCCTTCACTGTGATGTTATCCGCTGCGACCCCGCAGGAACTGGCACAGGCCTGCCAACAGACCCTCAGCCAACTGCAAGGCGAACAAGGCGGTAACCTGCTAAACCAACTGGACCAGGATGCGTCTTCGAAGACCATCCCGTCTGAATATGCACGCCTGGGCTTTCTGGCGGAATCCGCACAGGATGCCAGTGCATTGTTGAATGAAGCGCTGAGTTTGCTCGAAAAGAACCAAAATCAAACAGTCTGGACGCACCCCAAGGGTATCTATTTCCGCGCGTCCGGCATGGATGTGAAAGGTAAGACCGCTGCGCTTTTCCCCGGGCAGGGTTCACAGTACGTCAACATGGGCAAAGACCTGGCCATCAGCTTCCCGCCCTTCCGCGAAAGTTTCGAAATGGCAAATGCCCAAGCTGTTAAAAACGGACGCGCAGCTTTGACCCAAACCATCTTTCCCATCCCGGTCTTTTCAGACGCGGACCGCAAAGTCCAACAAGAGAAATTGACCGCTACCGAGAACGCTCAACCGGCTATCGGGACTTTCAGCCTGGCGGTGTACCGTCTGCTCCAGACTGCCGGATTCACGGCGGATTATTATGCCGGGCACAGCTTCGGCGAATTGAGCGCGTTATGGGCCAGCGGCGCAATGGATGACGAGGCCTTTATGCGCCTGGCGGCCGCGCGCGGCCAGGCTATGAGCATGCCGACTGAATCCGGTCAGGACAGCGGCAGTATGGCGGCGGTCAAAGGGGACGCGGAAACCGTGCGTGAATTGCTGAAAGGCCACCCGGACGTGCAGATTGCCAATTACAACTCGCCTGTGCAGGTGGTGCTGGCGGGTTCAACCCAGGGTATTCAGGACATCAAAGCGGTGCTCGAAGGTGCCGGACTGTCGGTTTACCCGCTGAAGGTTTCCATGGCTTTCCACACCGCTTTCGTGGAGCATGCCAAAGCACCCTTCGCGCAGGCCATCCTAAAAGAGACCTTCAAGCAGATCAGTGGTAAGGTTTATTCCAACGCCAGCGCCCAACCTTATCCGGCTGAGCCGCAGGCGATGGCGGAAACGCTTTCCGAGCACATGTTGAATTCGGTGCGCTTCCAGGAAGAGATCGAGAATATCTATGCGGACGGCGGGCGCATCTTCATTGAATGCGGCCCGAAGAACGTGCTCAGCAACCTGGTCAAAGATATCCTGAAGGATCAGCCGCACGAGGTTGTCACTTTGAACCCCAACCCCAAAGGGAACAGCGATACCCAGTTCCGCCAGGCGGTTTTGCAGCTGCGCGTGCTGGGATTTGCACTGGCGAACATTGACCCCTATCGCGTCTATCCGCAGGAAAAGGCAGCCAAGCTCAGCAAGGTAGCCGTGAGTTTAAATGGGGGTTTATATACCACGGAAGCCACCCGCGCGAAATTCGAAGATGCACTTGAAGCCAAGAAGCGCGTCAAGCAGACGCAAGTGACTGCCCAGGCAATTGACCGCTCTTTGGAAGCGCCGGCTGCAGCCGACCCGGCAGGGGTCCAAATGAATGCACCGAAAGGAAAAATAAATTCCACAAGCCCTGTGGAGACCAGACCCATGAATGTGAACAACTCGGATATTGAAGCGTTGGTCGAACGGCTGCAGAATCACCAAAGTGAATTTCTGAAAGCGCACCAGCAATTTTTACAGAACGACAGTGCCTCCAAAAACGCGCTTCAGGACATCGTGAAGATGGAGCTTACCCTGCTTTCCGGACAAAATGGGAATGGGCTGCTCCCCGCGGATGAACGCAATCTGGCGCTGATAGAAAAGCAGGCCGGTTTTATTTCCAGCCAGCACAGCGCGACCAGCAGCGCCCATCAGGAATACATTAAATCGCAGACCGCTTTCACGCAGCAGTACGCTGAAATGGTCCAGACGCTGATGGGCAGCGGCCTTGCGATACCTGCCGCAGAGTCTCCCGCAGCGGCAGCACCGGCCGAACGCGTATTTTTAGCAGAACCTGAGGCAGCACCTGTAGAGGCGGCAGTCGAAAAAACACCCGCACCGGTGCCCGTATTGGCATCTGCGCCGGCCGCAGCAGGGCCCGCTCCGGAAGAATTACAGCGTTCCTTCCTGGCGATTGTGAGCGAGAAGACCGGTTATCCGGTGGACATGCTGGAACTGGGCATGGACATGGAAGCCGACCTGGGCATCGATTCCATCAAACGCGTTGAGATCCTGGGGGCGGTGCAGGAACAGTACCCCGAATTACCGAGTATCAGCGCGGACGATTTGGTGGAATTGCGCACGCTGGAACAAATCATCGGCGCTTTCAAAGCCGGTGCGGATTCCAACGCTGCAGCATTGTCTGCACCCGCACTTAATACATTGGAAGAAAAATCCAAACCAGCGGCGGCACCGGGCGCTTCCTCGATACCTTCAGCCGAAATCCAGTCTGCCTTTTTAGCGATTGTTAGCGAAAAGACCGGCTACCCGGTGGACATGCTGGAACTGGGCATGGACATGGAAGCCGACCTGGGCATCGATTCCATTAAACGGGTCGAGATCCTGGGCGCCATGCAGGAGCAATACCCCGAATTACCGAGCATCAGTGCGGATGACCTGGTGGAACTGCGCACGCTGGAGCAGATCATTGGCGCCTTCAATACGACTGTGCCTTCCGGAGTGGAAGCTGGGGTTATACCCACAGCTCCCGTTGCTGAATCGAAATCTGCATCAGCACCTGTTCCCGCGCAGCCGGCTGCGGCCGAAATCCAGTCTGCCTTTTTAGCGATTGTCAGCGAAAAGACCGGCTACCCGGTGGACATGCTTGAATTGGGCATGGATATGGAAGCCGACCTGGGTATCGATTCCATCAAGCGCGTCGAGATCCTGGGCGCCATGCAGGAACAATATCCTGAACTGCCCGGCATTGGCGCGGATGAATTGGTGGAACTGCGCACATTGGCGCAGATCATTTCCAAATTCAGTGACAGTGGTGCCGAAAAGAAATCTGAAATCGTAAAGGCAGAAAATCCTGCGGCGTTGCAAGCTGAACAACCCAAAGTCAAGTGCATTGCATCTTATCCTGTGGTTATCAAGCCGCTGCCCAGGCCTGACCTGGTGGCGTTCGAATACCCGCAGGGCAGCACGCTGCTGGTCACGGACGACGGTTCCAAACGGACGCAAGCTTTGGTGGAAGCCCTGCAGGAAAAAGGGCTGCAGGTCGGCCTCATTCATATCGGCAAGAACGGAAAAAATGCTGGAGCTGTTTTTTCTGACGAAGGCTCCGCCCAAATAAAGCGCTACACACTTGCCACGGTGAGCGATGAGGCAGTCCAGACGTTGATGGACCAGATCATCGCGGAAAATGACAATGTGGTCAGCTTTGTGCATTTGGATCCCGGCTGTAATGGCAGCGGTAATGGCAAGAAATCCCTGGATATCAGCGAGAAGAATGCCGAGTCACTTAAATCAGTTTTCCTGATGGCGCGTCATTTGAAAGCGCCGCTCAACGCTGCGGCCGCGCAAACCCGCCCAACTTTCCTGACAGTGACGCAGATGGACGGCCAGTTCGGGTTGAACGGTTCCAAAAGCTCAGACCCTTATCCCGGCGGTTTTGCCGGATTGACCAAATCATTGCGCCTGGAATGGCCCGAAGTGTTCTGCCGGGCGCTGGATATCCATCCGGATGTAGAAGCCCGCGAAGCCGCGGCGGATATTCTGGAAGAATTGCATGACGCAGATTTGCGCCTGACTGAAGTGGGTTACACACCTGCAGGACGCTTCACCGTAGCATTGGAAAGCGAAAGTTAACTAAAACCATGGCCGACGAAAAGAATTATTCATTGTTGAACGAGCAATCTGTTCTGTTGATCACCGGCGGCGCTAAGGGCATCACAGCCCAGTGCGCCATCCGGCTGGCTGAAATTGCAGCCTGCAAATTTATCCTGTTGGGGCGCTCCGAACTGCAAGCGGAAGAACCCGCTTGGGCGCAAGGGCTGCAAAGCGCGGCGGAACTGCAGAAAAGCGCGGCGGCGGCTTTTCTTGAAAAAGGCGAGAAAGTCACACCGAAGGAATTGCAGCGCGAAGTGAAAAAGGTGCTTTCATCCAGGGAGATTGCCGCTACCCTGGCCGCTATTACAGCAAAGGGCGGACAAGCTTGTTATATCGCAGCCGATGTGACCGATGCGAAGAGCTGTAAGCCTAAAATCGAGGCTGCGGCGCAAGAGTTGGGCGTTGTCACGGGCGTTATCCATGGGGCCGGCAATCTGGCCGACAAGCTGATTGAGAAAAAGACCGAGCAGGATTACGACCTGGTGGTGGATACCAAGGTTAAAGGGCTGGACACGGTCATGCAAAGCGTGGATCCGCAAAAACTGGATTTCCTGGTGCTGTTCTCATCCGTAGCCGGCTTTTTCGGCAACGCCGGACAAGCAGATTACGCGGTTGCCAACGAGGTGCTGAACCAATCTGCCCGCATGCTGCACAAAACCCTGCCCAACTGCCGGGTGCTGGCCATCAACTGGGGTCCCTGGGATTCCGGCATGGTCTCGCCCCAATTAAAGAAGGCGTTTGAAAGCCGCAACATCCCACTGATCCAAAGCGAAGAAGGTGTTGAAACGCTGGTGGCGGAATTGACCGGAAAGCCGCGGATTGTCCCGCAGCTGGTGGTTGGCAGCCCTATTTTCGCCCAAAACGAAGTCAATGTGACGAACGGCTGCCCGCTGGTTATTCACCGCAAAATCAACCTGGCGCAGAATCCTTTTGCTGTTGACCATCGCATTGGCCCCAACGCAGTGCTGCCGGCTACTTGCGCTTCTGCCTGGCTCATCAATGCCTGCGAAGCAGCCAATCCGGGTTGGAAGTTCCAGCGCATGGAAGATTTCAAAGTGTTGAAGGGCATTACCTTGGGTGAAGATAATCAGGAATACAGCCTGAGTTTGGAACGGGTGCCGGAAAGCACGGAGAACTTGAGGTCATTTGACGTGGTGGTCACCAGTACCAACGACAAGGGCCGTAAGTTGTTCCATTACAGCGGCCAGGTGGATTTGGTTAAAAGCATGGCGGAGACGCCTAACCATCCGGAAATCCTGGCGCTCACCCGTGATGAAAAGATTTTTCATGACGGCCGTCCGTATTATGAAGACGGTACATTCTTCCATGGGCCGGCTTTTCAAGGTATCCAGAAAGTGGCGGTGGTGGATGAACGCAAAGTCGTAACGCGCGTTTTCCTGCCTGAAATGCCGACTTTGCAGCAGGGCCAGTTTCCCGCCGACGCGACCAACCCGTATATCAATGATGCCATTGTACAGAGTATGCTGTTTTGGAGCCAGGAAGTTTACGATGCTCCCTGCCTGCCATCACGACTGCACGAATGGGTCCAGTACCGAGCGGTGCCCTTCGGCCAGGCGGTGTGGGCGGTCCTAACAGTGGTCAACCATAACGATCATGCCATTTCAGGCGATATTCTGGTGGTGGACGATGCCGGCAACACATACTTCCAGTTCCGGGGTTTGGAAGGCACAGTTAGCAAACAGCTCAGCCGCTATATTGGCCGCGATATTGGGAAGAAAACCGTTTAGTTTTTCCGATCACCAATTACCTCCACCGGAGATTAATGCATGTTATTTAACCAAACTATCCCCCAGGTAACCCAACATGGGAACCCATTTTTCAAAATGGGTTTCTATTTGCTGCCCCTGGTTTTTTCTTCAATGGAAGATGCCACTAAAAAACTGGCAGCTGCCCGGGAGGAATTAACCCGCAGCGAAGATTTTGAAGGGTTTATCCGCGGGCAATTGGCCGCGCTCGATGCGTCCCAACCCTATGCCCTTTCCCTGTTGGGCGCTACGCCGCAGGACCTTTTGGCCGAGTTGGAGCGCGCGCAGGAGAGCCTGCCGCGTTCGTTTGAGAGCGGTAAAGATTGGCAGACCCCCACCGGCAGCTATTTCAGCCCGCGCCCGTTGGGAGCGCAAGCCAAGGTAGCCTTTGTCTATCCGGGTGCGTTTGGTACTTACGTGGGCATGGGCAGCGAGCTTTTTCAACTGTTTCCGCAGCTGCGTGAGGCCATAAGTGTTTTGACGGATGACCCCGAGCATTCCATGAATATGGATGTGATCTTCCCGCAGACGGATGACCCGCAAGTGATTGCGGCGCTGCAATCCAAGCTGGAGCACCAGCCGACCCTGATGATATCCAGCGGGATTTTCTTCTCGTATATGTTCACGGTAATCTTGCAGGATATCTTCCAGATAAGGCCGTCAGCTGCCTTCGGCTACAGCCTGGGAGAGAACAGCATGATGTTCGCGACCGAAATTTGGACCCAGGCAGATGCCATGCGCACCTCGTTGGAGGCGTCGCCAATCTTTTACGAACGCGTATCCGGCCGGCAGAATGCCATCCGGGAGTATTGGCAGCTATCCAACAGTGAGCTGAATGAAAACGGCAAATCTATTTGGGTCAACTACATCCTGATGGCGACGGAGGAAAAAGTGCGCGCGGCCATCCAGCCGGGCGAGCGTGCCTACATCACTCACATCAACACACCCCGCCAGGTCGTGATCGGCGGCGACGAGGCAGCTTGTTTGCGTATAGCAAACAGTCTGAAATGTATGCATCTGAAAGCGCCCTACGAACATGCCATTCACTGCCCCCCGGTGGAATCCGAGTTCGAGGCTTTCGAGCGCATGCATTATTGGCCGGTGGAGTACCGGCCGGATATCCCGATCTATTCGGCCTCAAATTACGCCCCGTTGGAGATGGACTCGCGCAGCATCGCACGTAGTTTTGCCCAAATGTTAACGCATACAGTGGATTTCCCGCGTCTGGTCAATCGCGCTTATGAGGATGGCGCGCGGGTCTTCATTGAATTGGGCGCAGGCAGCAACTGCTCCAAGTGGGTGGATGCCATCCTGAAAGACCAACAGCACGCTTCCCTGACCATTAACCAAAACAACGTCAGCGACCATGTTTCCATTCTGAAGCTGCTGGCGCGCCTGGTGAGCCAGCGCGTCCCGCTGGACCTGGCTGTTTTGAGCGCGGCGGAATAGGACCAGGTATTATGGATATCAACCGCACTCTTCATAAAAAAATATCCGGCGCGTCCCTGCGCCTGTTGGCAATTCTGGATGAGGCCATGGCACAGACCAATGCTATTCATCAGAGCTTGCTGGAAAATCAATCCAAGGCATTGGCGGTCCTTTCTACGCTGCGTGGAATTGCTGCCCGGAAGGAAAACCCCATGCCGGTGCGAGCGCCGCTTTTCAGCCGCCAACAACTGGAAGAATTTGCCAGCGGTTCGGTGGCTGCGTGCTTTGGCCCCGATTATGCCGTGTTGGACCAGCGCAAGACGCCGCGCATTCCCAATGGGCGCCTGCTGCTGATTGACCGGATCGTGGACATTTCCGGAACACGCGGAGAGCCTCAGCCGCCGGCATCCATCACCAGCCAGGTAGAGATTCCCGCGGACGCCTGGTATTTGCAGGAAAAGGGTTATCCCCAGATTCCACTGGCGATTTTGATGGAAATGGCGCTGCAACCCTGCGGCATTTTATCGGCTTACCTGGGCACTTCCCTGATCCTTCCACCGCAGAACAACCTGTTCCGCAACCTGGATGGTGATCTGCATTTCTCTGCCATGCCGGATTTGCGCGGGAAGACGGTCACCAACCAAGCCCAAATGACCCGCTCGCTGGCCAGCGGCGGTTTGTATATCCAGGCTTATAACTTTGTGCTGTCTGTTGATGGGGTGCTGTTCGTGTCCGGCGAATCGTCTTTCGGCTACTTTACCCCGGAGACAATGGGAAAGCAAAGCGGGCTGGACACCAATGAAAAGCGTGCGATGTTGATTGAAAATGAGAATTTCCCGCAGGCTTTCAAACCGCTCAAATCAATCGCGTCCAAAGGAGAGCGGGGTCTGCTGGATTTGTTTGACTCCAGCTGGGTTGATCCGCGCGGCGGCCGCTACAGCCAGGGGGTGGTGGTTGGCCGAAAAGAATTGAAAGCAGATGAGTGGTTTTACAGCAATCATTTCTACCAGGACCCGGTCATGCCGGGCTCGCTGGGTGTGGAAGCAATCACACGCGGTCTGTGGGATTTTGTTCAACAAGAATTCCCGGAAGTTGAATCCGAAACGCACATGGTCGAGTTTATGGGTGAACCAGCGCTGCGCTGGAAATACCGTGGGCAGGTGCTGCCCACGAACAAAACAACCTATTTTGAAATTCATATCAAGAAAATTGAACGCTCCAGCCGACTGCCTGCAATTTGCGCGGATGCGGATTTTTGGGTGGACGGTATGCGGATCTATTCCATTGAAAATTTAAATATGACATTGAAAGCGAGCAGGATGCAATGAACAACAATCAGAAAGCAAACTTATCTTTGGTTTGGGATGGCTCAAGCCAGGACCTGGCAGACAGCCCTGAGGGCGTGCGCGCCTGCCTGATGGCACTGGACCAACCGGTTTATGCAGTAGTGGAAAAAGACGGAATCCGCTTTTCCAATAGCGGTATGCCAACCTCCCCTGATGGAAAAACGGCCAACCTGGCGGGCTGGCTGATGCCCCTGTGGCTGGAAGCCCTTGGTGATCCAACTTTCTGTGCCACTTACGGCTGCCGGGCGGCTTACTACGCCGGCGGTATGGCCAACGCCATTGCTTCCGAAGATATGGTTATTGCCCTGGGAAAAGAAGGCTTGCTGGGTTCTTTCGGCAGCGGCGGGCTATCGCCGCAGCGCCTGGCGCAGGCGGTGGATACCATCCAGACGGCATTGCCCGACGGACCTTATATGTTCAACCTGCTGCACAATCCCTTCGAACCGGAAATGGAGCAGGGCACAGTGGAGCTGTTCCTGCAGAAAAAAGTATGCACGGTGGAAGCGGCCGCTTACCTGCGCTTGACGCCGGCGCTGGTCCAATTCCGTGCGGCGGGATTATCGCAGGGCAGCGATGGCGCTATTCAGATTGAAAATCACGTGATTGCCAAAATCTCGCGCCGCGAAATCGCGCTGCATTTCCTGAACCCGGCGCCTGAAAAGATATTGACCCAGTTGGTCAGCGAGGGCAAGATCACGGCTGAACAGGCTGAACTGGCCAAGTTGGTCCCCATGGCGGACGATATCACTGTGGAAGGCGATTCCGGCGGACACACCGATAACCGCCCGCTGATCTCGCTGCTGCCCGGCATTCTGGCGCTGCGTGACCAAACTCAATTGCAAAACCACTTCACGCAGCCGGTGCGCATTGGCGCGGGCGGCGGCATCAGCACGCCTGAATCCGCCCTGGCGGCCTACATGATGGGCGCGGCTTACGTGGTGAGCGGCTCGGTCAACCAGGCCTGCACGGAATCCGGCGCGTGCGAATACACACGCCAGATGCTGGCCAAAGCCGATATGGCGGATGTGGGCATGGCGCCCTCGGCGGACATGTTCGAGATGGGGGCGCGCGTACAGGTTCTCAAGAAGGGCAGCTTATTTGCCATGCGGGCGCAAAAACTGTATGAACTCTACAATACCTACGATTCCCTGGAGGATATTCCGGCGGCAACGCGTGAAGAATTGGAAACCAAGATCTTCCAGCGTAAGATCGAAGATATCTGGCAGGGCACCGTGGATTTCTTCAAAGAACGCAATCCTGAACAAATTGAGAAAGCGGAGCAAAATCCCAAGAAGAAAATGGCGCTGGTATTCCGCTGGTACCTGGGGCTTTCTTCGCGCTGGTCGCGGGATGGCGTGGAAGAGCGCCGCATGGATTACCAAATCTGGTGCGGACCTTCCATGGGCGCATTCAACGAATGGGCGCGCGGGACGTATCTGGAAGATTACCATAACCGCCACGTCGCGGATGTGGCCTGGCAGCTGCTGCGCGGCTGCGCTTACACCTACCGCGTGCAAGCGCTGAAGCTGCAGGGTATCCCCGTCCCGGAAGCGATCCGGGCCTACCACCCTCAATCCCCGATAAAGTAAAAAGGCTGTCAATATGCTTTCTGAAAGCATGATGAACCGAACATTATCCGCTTGGGAGCGGATTGATTGGCTTGAAACGACCGCGCCGCCTGTCTTAGATGAGGGGCAGCTCCATATCTGGCGTATTCCCCTGGATAGGTTGCGTCAACAAGGTGGTTTGTGTTCTTTCTTGTCTTCCGAGGAAATTAGCCGGGCTGAGCGATTGCGGGTACCCGAAAAGCGCGAGGCGTTTATCGCTGCGCGGGCTGCGTTGCGCGTAGTGCTGGCCCGTTACCTTGGGCTTGCCCCGCGGCAAGTCGAACTGGCTTATCTCTCAGACGGCAAACCGCAATTGGCCGACCCTGAAATGGCCGCGCAGCTCCAATTCAACCTGTCGCACAGCGGTGATTGGATGGTCCTGGCACTCAGCGCCGGTGTGCCGGTTGGGGTGGATGTCGAGCAGGTACGGTCAGTGAGGGCGAATGGTTGGGCGCTGGCACAACTATTTTGCGCGGCAGAGCGGGAGACGCTGGCTGCGCTGCCGGAAGAGCAGCGCGACGCAGCTTTTATCGCAGCCTGGACCATGAAAGAGGCCGTGGGCAAAGCCGACGGCCGGGGTGTGCGTGTGCGGGTCGATACGACCGGCCTGATACAGGAGTGGTTCAGCGATACAGAAGCACAACCTTTGCGTTTCGGAAGTTTTGCTGGCTATCAGATCGTGCATTTCAATCCGGCCCCCGGATTTTGCGCTTCGCTGGCGCTGGCGGCGGAACTACCTGCGCGCCTGCGCTTCCTGAACCTGGCCAAAAACTGGATTGAGACAGTTTGATAGCAGAGAACTGCTAAACTGCAAACCTCGCTGGAATTTTGCGGGTTAAACCAAAGGAAAGACACGAACATTAGTGTGCAATATGGAAAATAATGACAAACAGGATTTGAAATTGGAAGAGCTGCGGCAGGCGGCAATGGCTGCCGGAGGGGAAAAGCGTATTCAAGCGCAGCATGATAAAGGCAAATTAACGGCGCGGGAGCGCATCGAGAAGCTGCTTGACTTGGATTCATTTAATGAAGTGGATATGTTTCGCGCCCACCGCGCGGTGGGTTTTGGCCTGGAAAAATCCCATCCCATGACAGATGGGGTGGTTACCGGATGGGGCCGGATTGAGGGACGCCTGGTTTATGTGTACGCGCAGGACTTCACCGTCATGGGCGGGTCGCTGGGCGAAGAACACGGCCTGAAGATCGCCAAAATCATCGATATGGCCCTGGAAAACGGCGCGCCGGTGATTGGCCTGAACGATTCCGGCGGGGCACGCATCCAGGAAGGTGTCAATTCCCTGGCGGCTTGCGGGGAAATATTCCTGCGCAACACACGCGCTTCCGGCATTATCCCGCAGATAACGGCAATCCTGGGCCCGTGTGCTGGCGCGGCGGTCTATTCGCCCGCGTTGACCGATTTCATCTTCATCGTCAAAGACACTGCCAATATGTTCATTACCGGACCGGAAGTGGTGCGGGCGGTGACACACGAAGACGTGGATTTTGAGACGTTGGGTGGAGCGGCTGTGCACCTGAGCAAGAGCGGGGTGGCGCATTTCTCCGATGAGAACGAAGATGCTTTGTTGGAAAAGATCCGCTGGCTGTTGTCATTTCTGCCTTCCAATAACCTCAGCCCTGCGCCGCATGTGGAAACATCCGAAGATCCAAGGCGCAGCTGTGAAGCGCTGAATGAACTGGTGCCGTTGGACGCGCAGAAACCTTACGATATACGCGAGGTGATCGCAGAGATTGCCGATAACAGCGAGTTTCTGGAGGTCCAGGAAGATTACGCGCAAAATATCGTGATCGGTTTCGCACGGCTGAACGGTTACCCGGTGGGCATCGTTGCCAACCAGCCCATGGTGCTGGCGGGCGTTTTGGATATCAATTCATCGGATAAAGGCGCGCGTTTTATCCGCTTCTGCGATGCTTTTCATATACCCCTGGTAACACTGGTGGACACGCCCGGATTTCTGCCTGGTGTGGAACAGGAACATAGCGGTGTCATTCGCCACGGCGCCAAGATGATCTTTGCATATGCTGAGGCTACTGTCCCGAAAGTATCCGTCATTCTGCGCAAGGCTTACGGCGGGGCCTATATTGTGATGAGCTCCAAGCATCTGGGCGGGGACATCAATTATGCCTGGCCGGCCGCGGAGGTTGCAGTGATGGGCCCGGAAGGCGCGGTGAATATTATGTACCGCAAAGAATTGGCGCAGGCGGAAAACCCGGAAGAACTGCGGACAGAGTTGACTGCGCAGTACCGCGATGAACTGGCCAATCCCTATATTGCCGCTTCGCGCGGTTACCTGGATGGTGTTATCCCTCCGGCTGAAACCAGACGGCGGCTGATTGACGCGCTGGAATCGCTGCGGGACAAACGCAAATCAACACCCCCGCGCAAACACGGCAACATTCCCTTATAGAAAAGAAAGGAACCTCCTATGAAAATTCTAATTGCCAACCGTGGAGAAATCGCAGTGCGCATTATACGCGCCTGCCGCGACCTGGGTTACACCAGTGTGGCGGTCTATTCCGAACGCGACCGTGAAGCGCTGCATACCCGCTACGCTGACGAGGCTGTTTATATTGGACCGACACCCGCGTCTCAATCCTACCTGAATATCGAAGCCGTGCTGGCGGCGGCACGTAAAACTCATGCGGACGCCATCCACCCCGGTTATGGATTCCTCTCCGAAAACACGCTTTTTGCTGAAAAGGTCGAAAAAGCCGGGATCATTTTCATCGGCCCCAGCCCTGCGAGCATCGCGCTGACCGGCGATAAGCTGGAAGCGCGTAAAATTGCGGCGCAAGCCGGTGTGCCGGTGCTGCCGGGCAGCGAATTCAACCTGAATGAAGGCAGCGTTCCCAAGGCCATTGGCGCGGAGATCGGTTACCCGGTGCTGGTGAAGGCCGTTTCCGGCGGCGGCGGACGCGGCATCCGCCTGGCCGGCAACGATGAGGAATTGCTGCAGATGGTGGGTTCTGCCAGCCAGGAAGCCAAATTGGCTTTTGGGGATGACAAGGTCTATATTGAAAAATTTGTGCGTCCGGCCCGCCACATCGAGGTGCAGATCCTGGGTGATGGAGCCGGCAATATTTTGGTGATTGGCGAACGCGAATGTTCTATTCAGCGCCGCCACCAGAAACTGATCGAAGAATCACCAGCGCCTGGGCTGGACAAAGAAGTGCGCGCGCACTTGTATGAGGCGGCCCGTCAGGTGGGGCTGGCGCTGCAATACCGCAGCCTGGGCACGGTGGAATTTCTGCTGGACGAGAATCAGAATTTCTATTTCATCGAAGTGAATCCGCGTATCCAGGTGGAGCACCCGATCACCGAGTTGGTGACCGGCATCGATCTGGTCAATACGCAGATCCTTTTGGCGGCCAGCGGCTGCCTGACGCTGCAGCAGGAGCAGATCCACATGCGCGGCACGGCCATCGAAGCGCGCGTCATCGCGGAAGACCCGGAGCAGTCCTTCATGCCCACTTCCGGCCAGGTCAGCTATTTAAAGATACCCAGTGGTTCAGGCATCCGTGTGGATTCTGCCCTATACCAGGGCATGTACATTTCTACGGATTATGATTCGCTGGTTGCCAAGTTGATTGTGTGGGGCGAGGACCGCACCACCGCCATCCGGCGCATGCTGGGCGCGCTGGAAGATTTCAACATTGCCGGCCTGACCACGGATTTGGGCTATCTGCGCGATATCGTACGTAGTGAGGATTTCCTTTCCGGCCAGGTGGATACCATGTATCTGGAATCTTTCCAATCGGTAGAACCTGAGGATGCGCAGAAACTTCAACGAGAAACCGCTTTAGCGGTTGCGCTTTACATTCACAACAAGCTAAAGCAAACGGCTGCTCTGGTGAACAAGGAAAGCAACCAGTGGCGCACGGCCGCTTGGCGGGAACAGATGGTGGGGTTCTACTAAACATGGATAAGTACCACGTTAGCATCAACGATAAGGAATACCAGGTGGAAATCGACGGCGAGCGTGTCTGGATTGACGGGCAGGAGGTTTACGCGGGTATCCATTTTCTGAACGACGATGGCCTGTTCATGCTCGAACGCGACGAAGGCAAACGCGAATTTCACATTAAGCCGCGCGAGGAAGATGTTTACCAGGTGACCACGCGCGGGCTGCAAGTGGAAACAATGGTGCAGCCGGAGCGCAAACGCGGTAAGAAACGGGAAGTAAAGAAGGACGAGGGCAGCATCAACGCGCCCATCCCCGGCGTGGTGGTCAAGGTGCTGGTGGCGGCAGGGGACGCGGTGGAGAACAACCAGGTGTTGGTGGTGCTGGAATCCATGAAAATGTTGATGGAATTCCGCGCGCCGTTTGCCGGCGTGGTTGAAAAAGTGGTGGTGGCCATGGGGCAGAGCGTAGAAAAAGGCGATGGGATGGTGGTGTTAAAGAAGATGGCGCAGGTTTCTCAGCAGTAAAAACGAGAATAATATCTGTACGATTCTCCAATCTAAGCAATATTTTCTGTATTTGTTTCGAAGTTATGAGACAATAAGGGAAAAATTTTCGCAAAATAAATAATAGCGTTCTGAGGGCAAATGTTTACAGATATCACATTGAAAATAACACCTACATTAATAAAAAATGCACAAGGCAGCGAGGTCAAGTTGCTGACCAACAACGGCCACATTGGCACGCACTTTGACGTAATGGATAAAGAATTTCCTTTAGAGTACGTGGAAAGGCCAGCGGTGGTGTTCGACGTCAGCCAGGTGGGGGAGCGTGAGATCGAAGCCAGTGATATCGACCTTTCCAAGGTCCAGGCGGACATGTTCGTGGCTTTCTACAGCGGTTTCATCGAAGCGCACGAGTACGGTACGCAGGGCTATTTCTCCGGGCACCCGCATTTGGCGGTAGCTCTGATCGAGGAATTGCTTGAGCGCAAAATCTCCATCATCGGTGTGGATTTCGCCGGCGTGCGGCGCGGCAAGGAGCATACCCCCATGGACCAGCGCTGCGCCGACCAAGGTGTGTTCATGATCGAGAACCTGTGCAACCTGAAAGCGATTTTAGGGGATACGCCTTCAGTATTTTTCACGGCCAATACCTACCCGCTGAATTATACTGAAATGAGCGGGCTGCCCTGCCGGGTGGTGGCCAGGCTGTGAGCGAATCGGAATTCCGTTTTAAAAGATGAACACTTAAGAAAGTTTTCGCTTACGGCATCACGACTTGGTCCATGAGCCGGCTGATTTCCTCGGGCAGACTGTCCACTTTTTCGATCGACAGAAAGCGCGTCGTTCCCTTTACACGGGTGGTTCCGTCTGTGTAGATCATGCTGTTTTGCACCTGGAGTAATTTTGCGCTGGCTGGGTCGAAACAGGCTGAATAAAGCATGGCACGCACGGGCAGCGTTTCACCGCTGAAGTCCTGCGGCGGGTCGAACGGCAAACTGGCTACGTAGGACCGACATGGAATGCCACCCACTACGTCGTCCCCCTGGCGAATCGTCCCGCCTTCCTGTACATAGCCATTCATGACGGAAAACAGGTTGAGGTCGAAGGAGATCTTTTCCAGATAGACATCCCTGCCCAATCCACCCCGTTCTTCCGGCAGGCTGAGATGGTAGATGCCGTTGTCGATATCAGCGGACAGGAATTCCCCGCCGAGGGTTTTACGGATATAGACGGAGGTCCGAGTGTAGCCGTTTTCGTCCAGGCGGTACCAGGCGTCAATCCGATAATCGGACGGCTGTTCGGGCAGGTCGCCGGTATCCAGCTGATCCATTAATTCGCTTTGATGGGTTTCGAGCACCTGATGGACCCAACCCGGTCCCTGCGGACGTTGGGCGTCGGCCCGCAGCAGCCAGGCTTGCAGATCTGCCAAGACTGGTTCGTCAGGGATGAGCGTTGGGGTGGGCGCGGCCATGCGGGTGGGCGCGGGAACTGTGGTGGCGGCCGTAAAATTGAGCGGTTCGGGCTGCCAGGTGATCTTCCAGGGACCCTCGACTCTGTAAAGGACTTCCGAGACGCTGAATTCCAGGGGAACATACGGAAGGTCCGCCAGGCTGATGCGGCTGACCAGCACACCCTTATTCGCATCATACCCGCTCTCGGTGGAAAAGGATTGGGCATTTGCGAACAGGTTGACGGATACCACGTTCTGCGGCGCTTCGATCTCGAACTCGAAGGTTGTCGATCCCTCCGTGTTTTCCTTCAGGCGCGCCCGGGTGAAATGCATGTCCATATCGTTCGCGCTGATCTTTTCATCCAAATCCCATTCCTGTCCGGCTTGCGCGCCTTCTTCAGGACGAAATTGCAAGTTGGTATTCCCAGCGGCTGACATGATGATCCAGTCCAGTTGGACTGTCATGGGACCGTTTCCTTCCAAGGGCGTGGTTGCCAAAGAGGATAACGAGGAAAAATTGGGATCTTCCACGGAGTAGCGGCCTTGCTCCGATCCGCCGGAAAGAATGTAGTAGCGGCCGAGGCTGTCCTGCAGCGTGACCGGCGCGGTGTGATGAACCATGCGGTTTTGTCCCTCCCATTCCAGGCCGAGCTGAAATTCGGTTTGGGTGGGTGTCCGGTTGGTTTTGAGCAATTGCAGGGTGATGCCGCCGATGGTTGCGCTACGCAGCCCAGGTTCCTGCACGCTCTTCGGCGTGGAATCAAGGGGCAGTTGGATGGGGATCTGCCAATCTTCAGGCAATTCACCGGGCAGCGTGTTGGGCAGGCGGGGAACTACGAACGTGAATTCATCGTTACCCGGCGGCAGGGGCGCAAAAGAGATCTGGCAGGACAAGCGCACGCTTTTCCCGTCGCCTGATCCCTGGCAGCCCAGCCCGCCTTTGAATTCCAGGCTTTCGCCATTGGACAGGATGACCTGCTCCAGCAGCGGTTCTTCGGCCGGTCCTGCGGAGGAAGTGGACATGTGCTCAGGCTGAAAGAAATCCGCGGGCAATCCGCTGGCTTCATATGTGATCACCAACCGATCGGCTTCGGACAGGACCTTTTCAACGACGATCGTAATCCCAGCGCGGCTCGCCTGGCCGGTGAACTGCGGCGCTGCGTTGGCTTGCGCAGGTTCTTCCGGTTTGGTGGTGGTGGAAGGGACGGATTGGTTTGGCGCATGCGTGCCTTCTTCCTGAACGGCTGTGTCCTGCGCGAATGGTGTTTGGGAGGGACGCACTTGCGTACAGGCGCTGCTGCTTAAGCAGGCAAAAACCAGCGCTGTGATAGCTGAAATTTTTAGGGTGGGAATTTGTTTCCGATACATAGCATAACCTCCTGAATGGTGAGCCTGAGGGGTTGGGCTCAACACTTCTTAGGGATTGATCCAGGATAGGATGGCCCCTTCCAATTGGGGCAACGGGATGACCTGACCGGTCTCGATATTGACCAGGCCATTCGTGGACATGGGCACGAAAAGGTCTGTGTTGATGGCATTAAAAGTGATCCATTTCCCATCAGGGCTCCATCCCGCGTTGGTTACCGGCCAGTAATCGAGCTGCACGATCAACTGCTTTTTGGTACCGTCAGGATGGGAAATGTAAAGACCATTCGCCATGCGGCCGGGTACGCTGTCTAGATAAGCGACCCATTTACCGTCGGGCGAATAAACAGGCATTGGCGAATCAAAAGGAACTGCGAATAAATCGCTGATATCGCCAGTGTACGGATTTACCAACCGGAGTTGGCTGGTTCCATCGGCAACTCTTACCCCATAAAGAATCTGGCGGCCGTCGGGTGTCCACCCCCACACTTGCGGGTGATCCATCTCTGAAATCACTGACTTGAGGCCGGTGCCATCTGCGTTCATGAGGTAGATTTTCTGGGTATCGCCCAGGCGCATAAAGGCAATCTGACGCCCACCTGGTGACCAGAGTGGATTGGAATCATTCAAGCCAGTTGTGAGGGTTGTTTTTTGTCCACTTTTTAAATCAAGGATCAAAATGCTGGCGGTGTCATTCGCATAAACAAGCTTAGTGCCATCCGGTGACAACGATCCAACACCGAATACCAGGCCTTGTTCTCCGCTGCCATCCAAGTTTGAGATGAATAGAGATGGATTGGGTGCCAGTGCGCCGCGGCTCAATAACACCTTCCCCTGCAAATCAACCGGTAAAGCAGCTGGGTTCTCGAATGCCTGCTGCCATTTTTCCAAGGTCAGGCGAGCTTGTAGCATCGGCGTCGGGGTCAGGCGTGTATCGCTTGAAGGTGGATCCCAGCTAGTATCCCAAATTCCAGTGAGGGTTATACTGCTGGCACTCAGCATAAGCGGGAAAGACATCTGTCCATCGCTCAATACATATGTAAGAATTTTTCCCGAGGCATTATCGCGATTTGAGCCACCGCTGCTCGCTCCCCGCCCACCTGATACAGAACTTTTTAAGCTGAAGGGCAGGGCTTGCAATTCGGATTCCGCTTCAATACCCAGCTCGAACCCCGTCAGCTCACCTTGCTGCACATATTTTATTTGGACAATTTTGGCAGCCATGCCATATACATCCAGCGTTATCGGCTCAATCTTCCAGGTCGTGTTTAATTGACGATCATCTCCGTTGAAACCAAAAGAGCGCGGATCGAGTTCCAGATCAACTGACTGGCCAAACTCTACCCCGATATTCGTTGTCCGCAGTGTCAATGCGCCGTTGAAAACTTGCCCGTAGAGCCGGTACAGCCATTGATTTGGTTCAAGTGTCAAGCCAGCTTCGCGCCAGCTTGCCGGTTCGAGTGCTACTTCCTGTCCGCTGCTGTCATAAGCTTTCATGGCCCAACCGCCGGAACCAACAGCGGTGATACGGTTATCGCTCCAATCAGTGTGGCCTAACAGATAGTAGCCATCATCCAGCGGAATGGCCTGGTCCAGCACCAGCTTGATCCCGAATAGATCTTGGGCGGCGGATTGGGTTTGGGTTACTTGTGTAGTCCGAATTGTTGATAAAGTGGGTGTCGGGATAGCGATGACCGGCGCGACCATCATTTCCGGTGGGGCAGGTACAAAATATAAAGTGAGCTCCCAGCCTTCAGGAGCTTTGCCAGGTAGAGTTCCCCGGAGGCAAGGCAGGACAAAATTAACGGTTGCAATGCTCTCCGGGATGGGAGGGTAGATGTTGTTGCTCTCCACTTGAGACCCCCAACCCCCCATAACCTTTACGATAGTACCGTCCGGCAAGACCAGGTTTCCCGAATCGGCGCAACCGACTACGTTCTCGTCGTGGGAAAGGGCTGCATCAGGCACATTTTCGATCGTATAGGTAACAATCGTTTTCTCGTCTGTAAGAGTGACTTCTTTGACAGTGAGGGTGATCCCATCTCTGGTCTGTGTCACCGGCTCGGCCAATACGCGGACGGGGCTGCTTTGATCTACGATACCCACCCCTGGAATGTAAACAGAGGGCTGCGCCACAGGAATATTTTCTTGAGGGGTAAGTGTGGAAGAAAGAATGGCTTTGTTTGGCTGTTCCGGTGCAGGCGAGATTGTACAGCCCGTGGCAAACAGGGTTAAGAAAATAACTATGCCAGCCAGTAAACTTGTAATTTGGTAGTGTTCGAAACTCTTTCGGTCAATCATCTGCATGGTTCCTTTCCAGATAATTTTCCCAGTGATGATGAATGAGATTCAGGTAAATAGATATGGGAGGAAATTCACAACCCTTATTCTCCTTTGATCGTCAAAGTAGTCATTAGAGGTTTTAAGCTGGTTTGATTCCTTATCTTATCATTGCGCCATGTTTTTGTGCAAAAATAATTCCTGCCGGAAGAGCCTGTTTAAAATTCAGGCCGGATTGCTGCGGATAGTGATTCGGAAGAATATCCCCAGGGTTGTAATTCTCGTTAATGGATGATGGTTAGAGGACAATCCGGGACAATTCTACACTCTTTTAATGGTCCGATCAGTCATTTGTGCAAGTGTCTTATGGGATGAATAATCCCTCCAATTCACCACTTAATCCCGGCAACTGGTATGCTTCGCACCCATCCGGTTTGAGCAGGACAATTGTCGATTTATCAGAATTAATGTTTTGCAGGCTCACCCCCAGCCAACCGGATTGGCTCCATTCAATCCCAACTGCACTGACATTATCCAACACCAGGTGCATGTCGCTGCCATCGGGGTGAACCAGATACAGGCTGCTGTTATCCCGCCCACGATAAGCGATCCATTCCCCGTCCGGAGAAAGTTTGGGGTTGAGAGCTTTCGGGGTGCCATTTTCAATGGTGAACAGTTCCTGTGTTTCGCTGCTGGCCAGGTCGTAGCGATACACTTTCCAGGCGGCACCGCCGGTATAGGGGGCAACATAGTAGATTTGTGCGCTATCCGGCGACCAGCCGGCGACCAATTCGTAACTCCAGTCTGATATCTGGCGTGCTTGGGTTCCGTCGGTATTGACAACAAACACGCTATTAATTACACCATCACCTGTCCCCACGTAGGCGATTTGCTTTCCATCTGGCGACCAATGAAGGTTGAAACCGCCCGCACCCGGAATGATTTTCTCAGTTTGCGAAGCCAAGTCGATTATGTGAATTCTGTTGTCCAAAGCAGAGTATGCTACCTTGCTACCATCCGGCGAGAGAGTGCCCCAATTTCCGGCTGAAATTACCACCTGTTTCTGGCTGCCATCCAGTTTGTAAAGGACGAGCCCCCATTGATTTGTATCAACTAACTGCTCGTACATTAAGGCCATCCCGCTGGTCGGATTGGCTGGGGCGGGCTTGAGCTGTGCGAGCGAATCGATTGTCAAGCATACGCCAGATTGAGCGCTGGGACTGGCTGGTAAATCGGTACGAAGTTTGGCCGGCGACCACTGCCCCTGCCAGGTATAGGCGTCACCGATCAGCACCGGATTTGAAATGCGGACGGTCAGCTCTCCGCTTGGGAATTGCGCGTAACTCAGACTGGTGCTGACTTTCCCATCCGTCAGTCCGCCACCGCCGCCACCCCCGCCGCCGTTGGCCGTGTGGCCTACGATCTCGACCGCAACGCTGTAAACTTGCGGATCCACCTGGAAATGGAAGGAATAACTGTTTTGGGAGTTGGCCATGATGGATTTCAGCGTTACAGTATAGCTGGCCAGTTCGAAATCGCGATTCAGCACCCATTCATCGCCGGGCTGTGGATTGGGACCGGCATCAAAGGCAAATTCCACCGCAGTTTCGGCGCCTGTGGATTGCAGGTCAATGCCGGAGAATGAGATGGTTAGCGGATACGCCAGATCGGCATTTTTAAATTGCACCGACCAGCCGCCCATAGGTGTGGATTCAATGACGTCGTTTGGATAGGTATAAGGCACGATTTTTCCGCTTGCGTCGGTGAGCAGCAATCCGCTGGTTTGCACCCAATGCCCAGATGTATCCTGCGGTTGGAATTGCCCGATCAAAATGTAGCCGTCCTCGGTCTCGATGACTTTATCCACGCTGATGGCGTTATCTAAAGGAACCGCGGAGGTTGCGCTGGCGTCTTTATCCGAGGTTGAATCGGATGGCGGAGCAGCGGTCGCTTCTTCATACACCGGTATCACGGTCAAGTCCGCAGGGGCCGGCACGAAGCGCAGCGGCAGTTCCCAATTCTCTGGTACCTCGCCGGACAGTGTATTCATGATACAGGGGATGACAAAGATTGCCTCATCCACATCCACTGGGATTGCCCCAAAGCCGTAGTTTTCCCGATCGAACTGGGTGCCGTCCGGCAGGCGCAGGTATTCGGTTTGCATGCAGCCGGTTATATTCTCTGATCTGGGATAGGCTGAACCCGGTACGCCGAAGATGCGGTAATCGATATAGGTTTTATCGCCGGTTAGAGTGGCCGAGGTGACTGTGATGGTGATGCCATCACGGGTAACGCTGACCGGTTCGGCTAATACACGGATGGGATTGCTTTCATCCACGATACCTACCCCCGGAATGTACCCGAGGAGCCGCACCACCGCAGCGTACACGCGCTGCGGGCCGACGATCAAGACGACTGCCATCAATAAAGTGAGGATAGCGAGCGTGATGCTCCAGGCCGGCCGCAGCTTTCTGGCGGGCCGGGTTGCGTGTGTTTTCGTTTCCGCCCGCTGTATGATCTCGCGGTGCAGATCGTCAACAAATTCAGGGCGAAGGGCGGGTATTCCGAAAGAGCTTCGAATGTTTTCCTCAAATTGAGGTGTTGAAGTCAATTTATTCATTTGGATCCTCCAACTGGTCATGCAGCTTTTTCAGCAGCCGATAAAATGACTTTTTCACCGCGCTTTCGTTGCGGTGAAGGAAGCGGGCTATTTCAGGAAAACTCATATCGGCTAAAAAACGCAGGCGCAGCAGCTCGCAGTCTTTTTCCGGTATGGCCTGGATGATTAATGCCATTGCCTGTGCTTGTTCTGATTGAGTTACCGCGTTCAGAGGATCGTTTTCAACAGGAATTTCGTGCATTTCCTCGATGGCAGGGGCACTTTTCCGGCGGCGGAAGTGGTCCATGGCTTTATGGCGCGCAATGGAAAATAACCAGGAGGTAAAATGTTCATCCTGACGGAATTTGTCAAACGATTCAAAAGCCGCCAGAAATGTCTGTGCAGTGAGGTCTTCGGCTTCGTGCACATTCCCTATTCGGCTGTAAAGATATCGATAGACCCGGTTCACATAGCGTTTGTATAACTCACCGAATATGATGGGATTCTGCCGGGCGGCCTGAATTAATGCTAGCTCATCTGGCCCTTGTCTGATATCTTTGGATGACAAAGCTGTAGGATTATCTGCCATGCAATTCCTTCTCGATCAAATTTTGGAGTTTGTTAATTAAGTCGGATAAGAACGGAAATCGGGACAAGAAGATATTAAAAATATCGTACCATCATATCGATACGATAAGGCCTGGATATTTAGAAATTATTTAACTGGGAGGATGAGGGAAGAATTTCCCCATCCGTTTATTGATAAACGCTTGAATAGTCGTTCTCTACGGTATAGTGCAGCATGGCTGTGTTTGTTCCCGGGTTTTTCAATTCCAGTTGGGCAATCAACTTGCGTATGCGCGGCCGGTTGAAGCGCTGCAGGATAATGGGCACCAGATTGTTAAAAAATGCGTAAAACACCATCAGCCAACCGCCTTTTATACTGTTCCAAAGAAAGAAGAATGGCGCAGGCAGGATCATGAACCAGTGGCAAAGTTCCGAGCGAATGCTCTCCTTCAACCAGCGCAGGAGATAAGTCAGTTCGCTTGTGGGCAATTTCTTAATAGAAAATGCACCCCGATAAGTTTTGGAGCCATCCGGGATCAGGTGTTTCCAGGAGCGCACACGGAAGAGCTGTTGGTAAATCTTTCCGCCTTTTTCCCACGCAAACGATTGGAAAAAACGCCGACCGGGGTCAAGCCATTTTTCAGGGAATTTTAAGCTCAGGTAGCCAATACCAAGCTGGATGATGACCCAGCAAATCATATCCAGAATGAAAGTTTCCAATGGTTCCAGAAATAGAATTCGCATGATTTTTCCCTTATATTCACTATCTCTAAAAGAATAACGCTGACGAAACCAGATTGCATGTATCAAAAGTATTAAACGGGTATTAATTCCGTAGTTCAGCACGATATTTGCTCTTTTCCGGACTAAATTTACATTTTGTAACATGGTAAGAACTTTCCTGCGTTGTTAAATAAAAAATCGTGGATCGGTATAATTGACTTTAACCAAACGGTTAATTTTCATCTTGAGTGGAAGGTCACTGTAAAAACAGAGGAGGAAAGAATGGGGCCAGAAAAAATAAAGAGCGATAAAAGTCAATTACAGGAGAATGAGGTAATTCCAAATTCGACTAAAAAACACGGATTGGTATTGGAGATTATTGGGCTGCTGCTGGTTATCAGCGCGACGTTTGTAATCTGGTATTTTCGTGCAACACTGACCAACCTGAGTCCGCGTGATCTCAAAGGATTATGGTACGGCATGGGCGGCATGGCGCTGCTCTATCTGGTGGCGGCGCTGCCGCTGGGCGCGATCCTGCTGGCTTTGGGAGCGGCCCGTTTAGCGCCCACTTCTCAATCAGCACGGCGCGTGTTTCTACCGCTGCTGGGAATTGAGCTGGCTTATTTTATTTTTCATGCCATCATGGCTTTCCGATACGCTTCAGTTCCATTCCCCTTTTTTGCGTTAATGGGCTGCCTCGTTGTAGGGTTGTTCCTGACTCTGGTTTGGACCTGGGCGCACAAACGCGCCGAGTTGAACAGCGGACAGCAGCAAGCAGTCGATTTGCAGATGGCGGCAGGCTTGTGTTTTATAAACAGCGCCTGGCAAACCTGCGGCTTACTGGGCGCGCCCGGCTTCGCGCTTTATCCTGATTTGATTGAAAAGCTCGATAACCATTCTTTTATAATTGGCCAGGCCGTGGCCATCCAGATTTTTACCGTGCTGGGTTTCGTTTTCATGCTGATGGCCATGCGGGCGGAAAAATCCGGGTAAGCAAGCCGATTTCCCCGACCGCTTATTATTACGTATAAATTCCCTTTCTTAGGAGATTGGCTATGAAAATAAACGCCTATTTCGCGACCAGCCTGGACGGGTTCATCGCCCGGACGGACGGCAGCTTGGATTGGTTGCCCCAGCCGGAAGCAGATGGGGAAGATTACGGTTACAGCCATTTCTTCAACAGCATGGATGTTCTGGTGATGGGCCGCAACACTTACGAGACAGTGCTTACCTTTGGTGAATGGCCTTACGCGGATAAACGCGTTTTTGTGTTGAGCAGCAGAAAGCTGGATATGCCCGCTTTTGTTCCCCAAATATTAACGCAGCGAGCTTGTTCACCCGGGGAATTGGCGCAAGAATTATCTACGCAGGGAGTGGAACAGGTATATGTGGATGGCGGCAAGACCATTCAATCCTTTTTGCGGGCAGGCTTGCTGGATGAGATCACCATCTCCATCATTCCGGTACTGATCGGGCGGGGCATCCCTTTGTTTGGGCCTTTGGACGCGGATGTGAAGCTGCAAGTGGTGGAGAGCCAGTCCTTTGAAAATGGAATTATCCAAAATCGATATATGATTCTGAGATGAACCGGATAGTTCTTGGGTAACCCAGTTAAAATAAATCTAAAATTCGCAGGGATAAGATGACGATTAAATACGCGCACACCAACCTTGTCAGCCGCGACTGGCGCAAGCTTTCAGAGTTCTACATTGAAGTGTTCGACTGCCAGCCAGTGCCGCCGACGCGCGACCTGAAAGGGGAGTGGCTGGCGCAGGCTACCGGCTTGAAGAACCCACATCTGACCGGCCAGCATTTGCGCCTGCCCGGCTGGGGCGAGAGCGGGCCGACGCTGGAAATTTTCCAGTACGACCAAATGTTGGATAAAGCGGCTCCGCCCAGCGCCAACCGGCTGGGGTTGGGCCATCTGGCCTTTGAAGTAGGGAATGTGGAAGATACACTGCGGGTTTTACTCGAACGCGGCGGGCACGAACTGGGTCAGGTAGTCAAGCAGGAAATCGCAGGTGTGGGCGTGATCACCTTTACTTATGCCGCCGACCCGGAAGGCAATATCCTCGAAATCCAGAGCTGGCAGTATTTCTAATCGTTTTGGGAATACGTAAATTGCGCCAGGGGCCTGAAGCCCTTCAGCACGCTGCGCTTGACCACCAACTGTCCCTTTTTATTGGGTGTGATACGCCAGCGTACCAGGGCAATTTCCCCTTTAATAATCTCGATGCAGGTGATCCAGCGCGGGTGCACGCAGGAGCCGGTGTTGAAGTACGGTGTTTTGCCCTTTTTAGGAAACTGCGGGTGATGGGTGTGCCCGGCGATGATGGGTTGGTGGTGTTCAGCGGCCCATTTCTTTAATTCTTCTTCCGTCCGTTCGCGCTTGTGGATGTTTTGCGAAACGCTGCTGGGATCCTGAAAGCCGAGCATTTGCAGCGGGCGCCACAATACGCGCAGCAGCACGCCATTCAACCAGATCAGGCGGTGGAAAAGGTTGTCTGCCTGGTGGCCGTGAACGGCGAATAATTCCAGTCCGCTCTCTTTGTGTTTGAAGACCAAACCTTCATAAGTCTCAAAATCGTCAAATAATATTTCCCGTTCTTCGGTGACCAGATTGAAGATATGGTTTAGTTTGCGGTGCACCAGCTCCGGGTTGCGGTATTCGTAGTCGTGGTTGCCGAAAATGTAATAAAGGCGATGCTTGTTGTGAAATTTCTGCAGCAAGCGATAAACTTCTTCGTGCGCGATGCGGATGGGTTCGATGTATTTGAACTTGAGCAGCTCATCCCCGTCACCTACCTCAACGTAAGTGAAATCATTATCGAAATAGTATTGCAGCGCGGATAAATAAGTCATTTCGTTGCGTGCAAATTCGTCCGCCCAACTGTTATTGCCGCGGTGTACATCGCTAAAGAAGACCAACCGGTCGCGATTGGAAAACTCGACGCGCTTGGCCTCACTGAAAATTTTCGTTAATAATTTATGATTCGCCATAATAATTTACAGAAAGATTTAATCCGATGATAAAAATACCATCGTGTAATAGATGCGTCAATGAACAGATTGTAAAGGAAAGGTTAAGAGAATTTTCTCGCTGTGGATTTATTCCTTGGGGATTTGTAAAAAGAGGAACTTTCCGGACTGGAAAATAAAATGAAATGCAAGACACAGCATAAGCGGCGAGGTTGACTGTGTAAATGTGAGAGGATGTAACTCTTTTTCTATGAAGATACTCCTCTTATTATGAAAAACCCCGAGTTCCTATTGACAAATTAATATTTTTCCATATACTTTAAAAAACTAAGGAGTAGGATGTTGGACAACCAACAAAACAAATTTTTCCGAAAAATCGTGTACCCATCTGTTACGGACGAAGTCGTTAATCAAATTTTGAATGCAATCCGAACAGATATATTCGTGCCTGGTGAAAAGTTGCCCAGCGAACCCAACCTGTCTGACCAGATGGGAGTAAGCCGCAACACGCTGCGTGAAGCGCTGAATACACTGATTGAAAAGGGATATCTATTCCGCCAGCGTGGAGTGGGAACATTTGTGACGCCTCAATCCGGGGTAATGCTAAAGGCTAATTTATCAGATGCCGTGGGGACTTCAACCCTGATTGCAAATCAAAAAAAGGTACCCGGGCAGATTGATTTTTCTTTTCAGATTGAAACTCCTTCCCAAACAGTTGCGGAGAACCTGCAAATTTCTGAATCGGTGAAAGTAGTACATATTTCTCGGGTACGCACAGCGGATGGTATTCCCGTCATTCAGTCTGAGGAATATCTTTCGTGTGAAATTCCGGGGCTGGACTATGATTTCTCGCAGAGTGTGAAAGCCAAAAACTGGTCAATCTATGATTATTTTCGAAAAGCGAACTACAGTATCCAGACTGTGATCACGCATGTCCATGCGATTTCAGCTGATTTGGAAATGGCTCGCAGGCTGGATGTTGAAGAACACGCCCCGCTTTTATGTCTGGAACAAACGCATTTTAGCAATGCTTATATCAATCCCATGCTTTATTGCATGAATTACCATAACGACAAAATTATAAATATTATGCTGGTTAGGTCTTCTTAACACAAGAACTCAAATAAACCGGGCACTATTACAAGAAACTAAATTAACAAGGAGGTGTGTGTATTCAACTATTCTATTTCCCATTTTTATCAAATAACAATTAATTTAGGAGACTAGGATGAAGAAAAAAGTTTTTACCGTTTTATCTTTAGTGGTTGTTTTCGCGTTTCTAAGTGCATGCGCGCCGCAGGCGACTGCGACAGCTGCAGCATCTGCTGAAGAAGCTGCTGAAGAAGCTGCGCCGGCTGCAGCATCCGAGACCACCGGCGGCGGCGATATCGCGTTGTTGATTTCCGCGGCAGGTACTTTGGACGACCGCGCCTTCAACCAGGGCTGTTGGACTGGCGTCAAGAAATTTGGCGATGAAAATGGCCTGTCATACATGTACTACCAACCGGTTGAAGATACTGTTGAAGCGCAGGTTACCTTGTGCGACACCGCTGTAAAAGCCGGAGCAAAATTCATCATTATTAACAGTGATCAATTTAAAGCCGCGGCATCAGAAATGGTCACAGCCTATCCTGATGTTACTTTTATCATCTTCGATACGGTGCCGATCGACGAGGATGGAAATCAGGTCCTGACCCCCAATGTGTTAGCCATTCAATTTGCAGAACAACAGTCAACCTTCCTCGCAGGTTATGCGGCGGTCAAAGATGGCTATCGCAAATTAGGCTTCATGGGCGGTATGGCTGTGCCGGCGGTGGTCCGCTTCGGGTACGGTTTTGTCTGGGGCATCGAGACAGCTTGCAAAGAGTTAGGCCTGGATGATGTTGAAATCATGTACAACTATTCCGGTGATTTCAAACCCACACCCGAAAATCAGGCACGCGCTGCTTCATGGTTCCAGGGTGGAACGGAAATCATTCACGTAGCCGCCGGCCCGATGGGCGCTTCCGTATTCGCTGCTGCTGAACAGAATAATGGCGTTGTCATCGGCGTTGATTCCGATCAATCCGCTGAATCACCGACCATCATCACCTCGGCTATCAAAGACCTCGAAACAGTCACCTACAATTCCCTGCAAGCCTGGCAAGATGGCACATTCGAAGGCGGCAAGATCGTTCTGTACACCGCCAAGGAAAATGGTGTTGCTCTGGCCTCGATGAAATTCAAAAACTTCACGCAGGCTGAGTATGATGACCTCTATCAGCGCTTGGCAGACGATGTTGATGGCATTTCAGCGGCGATTCCGACCGACACAGACTATGAATCACCCGAGCAGATTCCGCTGACCTGCGCAAAATTGACCTATGTCCAATAAACATTGATGCTATTGCAAAGCTAATTAAAGGTAAATTAACAAAAAAATTGCACTAACCATCAATTGGGGCAAGTGCTGGAAACGAGAAGAACAAAGATCAGCACTTGCCCCATATAAATATTATAAAGGTGATAAATTGGAATACATTCTCGAGATGCAACATATCACGAAAATATTCCCAAGAATTGTTGCAAACGACGATATCAGTTTTCAGCTCAAGAAAGGTGAAATCCATGCTTTGCTGGGGGAAAACGGGGCAGGGAAATCAACCTTGATGAGTGTTTTATTCGGACTGTATGTACCGGATGGCGGAAGAATTTTAGTAGAAGGGGAAGAAGTTAAGATCAGTGATCCGCATGAAGCCAATCGCTTGGGCATTGGTATGGTGCATCAGCATTTTAAACTGGTACAAGTTTTCACAGCTTTGGAGAATATTGTTTTAGGTGTTGAAACAACCAGAGGCGGCGTTCTTCAAATGGAAGAAGCACGCGAGAAAGTTGACGCATTAAGTAAGCAGTACGGCCTGCTGGTTGATCTGGATAAAAAGATCGAAGATATGACAGTGGGCATGCAGCAAAGGGTTGAAATTTTAAAGATGTTGTACCGGGATAGCGAAATTCTGGTCTTCGATGAACCCACTGCTGTGCTGACTCCCCAGGAAATTGATGAATTAATCAGAATTATCAAAGATTTAGCCGCTGAAGGAAAATCCATCATTTTTATTTCCCATAAACTTGACGAAATTCAGCAGGTGGCTAATCGCTGCACGATATTGCGTAAAGGAAAGTTCATTGCGACAGTCAATGTTGCTGAAGCAACCAACGAACAACTTTCTGAAATGATGGTCGGCCGAAAGGTCATGCTCCAGGTTGAAAAAGATGAACCCCAGATCGGCGAGGTGGCCTTACACGTAGAAGATTTGGTGATCAAAGCCCCTGGGTTAAGTGAAAAAAACAAAGTCAATCACGTCTCCTTTGATGTACATAAAGGCGAGATTGTATCTATTGCGGGTATTGAGAATAATGGTCAGCATGAAGTGGTCATGGCATTGACCGGATTAATGCCGGCTACTTCCGGGAAAATTAGTCTCAATGGCGAGGATATTACAGATTGGTCCGTAAGGAAGCGCAATTATAAACATATTTCTCATATCCCTGAGGATAGGCATAAACATGGGCTTATCCTGGATTTTGACCTGGCAAATAATTTTATTTTGCAATCTTTTTTCACCGATAAATTTAGCAATCATGGTTTTCTGAATTCGCAAAGTATCCAAAAATATTCAACAGAACTAATCAAGCAATATGATATTCGCTCGGCAAAAGGGCCGGACACGGTTGTTAAAAGTATGTCGGGCGGCAACCAACAGAAGGCGATCCTCGCAAGGGAAATGGACCGGTCACATGACCTACTGATTGCGGTTCAGCCGACCCGCGGTTTGGATGTCGGTGCAATTGAATATATCCACAAGCAGCTTGTGCGCGAACGGGATAACGGAAAGGCAATTCTATTAATTTCGCTGGAGCTGGATGAGGTTATGAACGTCAGTGACCGGATTCTGGTGATGTTCAACGGTGAAATTGTTGCAAATGTATTGCCGAAAGACGTATCCGAGAGAGATCTGGGTCTTTATATGTTAGGTTCAAAAGTTGGTGCATAAGATGAAAAAGCTAATTTCAAAAATACTGAATAATGATGCATTTAGCAATACGCTGGCATCCATTATCTCGATTGTGCTGGGATTGATCGTTGGATTGGTCGTCATGGTTATCTTCAACCGTGCTGGCGCATGGCCTGGCTTTTTGGTCATGCTGCAGGGCGGTTTTTCAGATGGCGCGCGGGGGATTGGCCAGGTGTTGTACTACACGACGCCCCTCATTCTTGTCGGCTTGGCGGTTGGCTTTTCATTCCAGACTGGGTTGTTTAACATCGGCGTGATCGGGCAATTCACGATTGCTGCGTATGTGGCCATCATCATTGGCGGAAAACTCACCATGCCGGCTTCAATACATTGGATTGTAGCGCTGATTGGTGCGTCATTGGCCGGCGTGATATGGGCGGCTGTGCCCGGGATTTTGAAAGCATATTTTCGTGTCAGCGAAATTATCTCCTGTATCATGATGAATTACATCGCTTTATACCTGGTGAATCAACTGGTTCATGATACACATTATGAAAGCACGACCGCGATGTCTGCCTATGTTAAGAAAACAGCCCTAATGCCCAAACTGGGATTGGATAAAATCTTTCCCGGCTCAACCGTCAATTCGGGTTTATTTATTGCAATTATCGTGGCTATCCTGGTTTATATACTCTTATATAAAACGAGTTTTGGATATAGCTTGCGCTGCTGCGGATTGAATCGGGACGCCAGTAAATACGCAGGGATTAACGAAACCAGAAATATTATCATTGTGATGTTGATTTCCGGTTTTATTGCGGGGTTGGCTGGTGGAATACTGTACTTATCCGCAATAACTAAAAACTATAAAATTTCTGAACTGTTTATCACTGAACCGGGATATGGCATACCTGTGGCGTTATTGGGAATGTCGCACCCGATCGGGATCATCTTCTCCAGTTTATTTATCGCATATATCATCGTGGGCGGGTCCCTTATGCAAGGCTATGGCTTCCCGGTAGAGACCGTCGGGATTATTACTGCCGTCCTGATTTATTTCAGTGCATTCTCTCTGGTTTTTAAGAATAAAGTAAATAAATTTGCATTGCATTTCAGCTATAAGGAATCACAAAAAACGGACTCGCTTAAAAACGAATAGGAAAATTTCATGGATACCATAACATTTATTTTTCATCAGATGCTCAATTTTTCAATCCCCTTATTGATTGTTGCTTTAGGCGGGATGTTCTCTTCAAGATGCGGTATTACGAACATCGGGCTGGATGGCATCATGATCATCGGCGCGCTAGCCAGTTTTATGTTTATCCGTTACGCTGAGAGTTATATCACCGGTCAGACGCTGCTTTTGTTAGCGGTACTTGTCTCAATTGTCAGCGGAATGATCTTCTCCCTCCTGCATGCTTTCGCATCCATCAACCTTAAGGCCAATCAGATTATTTCGGGTCAGGCATTGAATATGATTGCTCCCGCTTTTTCTGTTTTTGTGGCCAGGCTTTTCATCGGTGATTCGATCATCAGTTTTAAAAATACCTTTATGATCGAGGAAATTCCTTTCCTTTCCCAAATACCCATACTAGGAGATTTACTCTTCAAAAATATTTACCTCACCACTTATTTGGGTTTGCTTGTTTTATGGATTTCACATTTTATTCTCTATAAAACCAAGTTCGGCTTAAGGCTGCGCGCTTGCGGTGAATATCCCCAGGCACCGGATTCGGTTGGTATTGATGTTCAGAAAATTCGCTACATCGGTGTATTAATTTCGGGTGGATTATCGGGTTTGGGCGGTTTGGTTTTCGTACTGCCCAATAGCACAAACTTCAACGGCACGGTATCCGGATATGGGTTCCTGGCGCTGGCAGTGATGATTTTGGGCCAATGGCAGCCCTCAAAAATATTCTTTGCCTCCCTGTTCTTTGGGACATTGAAAACCATGTCAGCAATTTATTCCGGCATTCCATTTTTCAATACGTTGGGTATTCCCGGCAATTACTACAAATTAATGCCTTACCTGATCACAGTAATCGTGTTGATCCTCGGACCGAAGAGTTTGGCCGGACCCAAGGCTGAAGGGTTACCTTTTGAGAAAGGCATGTCGTAAATTATTTTATGGCAAGTTAATAATTCTTATGACTACTAATCTTGAAATTGTCGTTATTGGCCAATTGACCCTGGACGATGTTGTAAAGTTTGATCAACCGGCACTGTTAGATTCACCCGGAGGTTCCGGATTGTATGCTCTGGCGGGTTTGTGCCTTTGGGATGTAAATTCTGTGGGCTTTGTAACCAGACGTGGTAATGATTACGACTTGGACGGTATTTTTAAAAAAGTTGGCGACTGTCTGGACTTGCACGGCGTTAAAAAGTTAAACGCACCCAGCATCCATATTTGGAACCTGTTTGACCGGAAGGGAAATCGATATTTCATCACACAGCGCTGGGGATCTTACGATGATGTCATGGGAATTTTCCCAGAAGATATCCCGCCCGAATATCAGAAAAGCCCGGCATTTCTGGTGGCTGCATTCCCGGTAGAGTGCCAGGCAGATATTATCCGGTCTCTGCCGGCAGAATCCTTAATATTAGTTGACCCCCATTTTCAGGGTGTCTATCCACAATTTGAAGAAATGTGGAACGAATTATTGAAGAAGATCTCAATATTTTTACCGAGCGAGGAAGAACTGCTCAGATTCTTTAGTTTGAAAGCCAAAGAAGCCATCAGCGAATATATCCCATTTTTGGAAGATATTTCATCGCGCGGTCCGCGTGTGGTTGGCGTGAAATTAGGCTCCAGGGGAGTTCTGGTGTATGACCGCGAAATGGACTCAGCCTGGCATGTGCCAGCCTATACAGCGGATGGAATTGTGGATGTAACTGGGTGCGGGGATGCTTTTTGCGGTGGATTTATGGCAAGCTATATTATTGACCAGGATGTTTATACCGCAGCGATGCATGGGATCATATCCGCATCATTTAATTTGGAAGAATATGGTGTTATCCATAATTATTCAATCGAGCATCAAGAAGTCGTTAACCGTTTCAATAAGTTCAGCACACAGTTGAACCGGTCAGCGCAAAAAATCAAATAATTATAGGAAGTGAAAGATGAGTAAATCAATCGAGATCATGGCTGACGAAATTGCAGCACAAGCAAAATTGTTTGAATTGTGCGGCGACGATATCATGAAACAGGTGGGCACAATCCTGGAAAAGACGGAAATGGCATCCAAGGCAAACCGGATTTATATAACCGGTTGCGGTGATTCATATTGCGCCGGGTTAGCTTGCCGTGATTTTTTCGCGAAGTACGCCAAAGTTCAAGTTGAAGTCCACCATGCCATGGAATTCTCAAAATACATTTGTCCGACCGAAGTGGATGAGCAGGCTATTGTGCTTTCCATTTCTTCATCAGGGCGTGTTGCCAGGACCATTGAATGCGCGCTGCGGGCTAAAGAAATGAAGGCGTTTTCCATTGGCATAACCAGCAATCCGGATGGCCCGCTGGCTAAAACAGCCATGGAGAACATCTTTGTTAACATCCCGAATGTGGTTGGGGTGGCACCAGGGACACAATCGTACATTGCTTCTCAATTAGCCCTCATGTGTTTTGCCATTGCACTTGGAAAAGAAAAAGGTGTTCTTAGTGATGAAGACGTGCGCGAGATTTTTGCCTATATCACTGAACTTGGCGAAGCCATGAAATTGACCGTGAAAAACAATTTTGAGCTGATCCGCAAATACCTTGCTGCCTACAGCTCAGAGGAAAATCCCAACAAGATTAAAATCTTCCATATTTTAGGAAGCGGCCCGAATTGGGGAACGGCTTTGTTTGGCAGTATGAAACTTCTGGAGGCTTCCGGCTTTGACTCAATTCCTCAGGGAGTTGAAGAATGGGCCCATACGCAATACTTTACCACCAAGCCGGGCACACACACCGTTGTGCTTGCGCCAAAGGGTGGTTCAAGGAACCGTGCGTTAGAAATCTTGCAGGCTGTTACCGTAATGGATGGTAAAAAAATCGTCATTGGTGAGGAAAATGATGAGGAATTAGCCCGGGCCGCGGATATTTATTTACCGATTTGCGGCATGGATGGCATAAAAGAGGAGTTTTCTCAATTGATTTACCCGATTCCTTTAGAGTTGATGGCAATGCACCTGAGTGAAGTCTTGGGAATCAAGCCATTTGAGTTTGACCAAAAACCTTGGAGAAGAGCGGAAAACTTCCGGCAAATTTTTGATTCTCGGATAGAACCGCTTAAATAAAGGAATGGAAGGATTGAATGAATAAAATATTGAATTATGCAATTACTAAAAAAATCTTATATCAGCAAGAACCGCGGCAAGGCCAGCCGGAAAATCTATTGACGCCTTTTGGCCTGGCTTCAGTGGTCGGCATTCAGGCATTGCCTGGGACAACGCTTAATACGCTGCCATTCAAGAACATCCTCAAAAAGGCGGTTGATGAAGCGCAGATGCTGTATAAAGCCGGCGTCAGAAATATCCTGATCCAGAATGTCAACGATCTGCCCATGTATGTGCATGTCGGTACGAACATTGTTTCCTATATGACGGTGATTGGTTATGCGATTCGAGAAGCGCTGCCGGATGATTGTGTACTGGGTGTCAGTGTTTTGCGCGACGACGCGGACGCGATGGTGTCGATTGCTTCAGCCATCGAAGCGGATTACATCCGGCCAAAAGCCTATGTGGGCGCGGTTGTGGGGCTGGATGGCATTCATTCTGGATGCGTTGACCAGGTTCTTGAGATGCGGTACAAACTGAAATGCGATGTGCAAATATGGCCTGATATCCATGACCGGAGTTCATCCCCATTGGGAAATGTCAGTTTGCTGGACGCCTGCCAGCAGGCAATCAGTCAAGGACTTGCGGATGCGTTGATCATCACAGGAAAAGATTTTGCCGAGTCCACTGAGAAGATACGATTGGTTAAAGATAATCTTCCGGACAAATATGTCTTTTTGGGCGGGGGCGCTAATGTAAATAACCTGTCTCAAGTCTATGATCTGGCAGACGGGATTTTTGTTGCCTCCTGCTTAAAGGATACGGGCAATATGACCGGCAATTTGGATCAAGAAAAACTTGATCAATTTATGAAAACTTATAACGGTATTGTTTTAAATGGTTCAAAGAAATAAAAAATTTTATATTAATAAAGGTGGTTGTTAATGAATGCAAAAAAACCGGCAGCTCTCAAATATTTCGATATGGTAAAAGGTGAATTTCTCACTACGGAAGATTTAGATCAATTTACAACTGAAATCAAGAAGGTTTGCACCGAATTTCCGCAGCAGGTGGATAAGTTTAAATCGATTCTGAGTAAAAAATACGACAAAGTGTATGCGATCGGTATTGGCGATTCGCTGTATTCAGCTGATTCCACTAAGCTGGATTTTTGGAAAAAATCCGGTGTGCAAATTGAGGTTTTAGAATCCCAGGAATTCAATAATTATTACCTGGACTATATGCCTAAAAATTCACTGGTTTTGATCTGCTCCGGCGGCGGTTCAGCTGCCAGAACTGTCGAAAGCAGTTATCTTGCCCAAAGCCGCGGCGCGACGGTTGTTGCGGTTACTTTGACGCCTAAAAGCCGCCTTACGGCATCCTGCCAAAATGTGTTGTGCTATTCAACGGATAATAATTGCTACATCGATGGCAGCCGGAATTATATGGGCTTAACCCTTTTGTTGAAGATTGTTGGAATTAAGATGGGTCTGTGGAATGGAAATCTTCCTGCTTCTGAGGAGCAGGCAATATTCGACAAGATTGTAAAAGACATGGCGATTGGTTTCAAAGCTTGCATGACGAATGAACCGTTGATGAAAGAATTAATGAAAGAAACCATGGACCAGAAAAAATTCTATTTCCTCGGAGCCGGCCCCAGCATGCCTTTGGCGCAATATGGTGCAGCTAAATTTATGGAGCAATCCGCTGCTGACGGCATCTGGCAGCAGCTTGAGGAATATGGACATGAGCAATACTGGGTGCATAACCGCAGGGGAGAGAATTCGGTTGTCTTCAGCATTTGCCCTGACGGGAAAACCGTTCAGCGCTGTGTGGAAAATATGGATGAGCACAACTTCCTAAACTTGACCACTGTCTTGGTGACTACCAAACCGGTCAACGCCAGTTTCTCCGGGAAAGCAAAATATACGATTGCCACGGATGAGTTTATTGAAGAGACAGATTTCTGGATGGCGGCGGGTAACATTTTCGCCAGGCTGGCCAATTTCTATACGGAATATATCCAATACTCAGATAAAAGATTCCTTTCAGGAGAACAGTTTGTAGAACATTACAAAACTATTCACTACAGCCAATTCAGCCCGGAAGTTGCGCAATATGATATTCCATGCCCCGATGATCAGACTATTGCTGAGCGCGGTGCATTTGGATTGACTTTTAACGATCCTAAAAAAGCGGATTAAGTCATTTCGTGAATGGATAAACCCTGATACTTCTGTGATTTAGGAAGAAAATCAGCCGACAGTTGATAAAAAAAACACCAATGCAACAGATGGAATCATGAGATTCCTCTGTTGCATTGGGCGAAAAAGAGCCATGCACAAATTCTTTTCAATCCATAACAGATTAGTTGATATTTATAAATTCATATCATGAATACGATGATCACAGCCATTGGTAATTTGACCATTGATGACATTGTCCTAAGCGATACAGCGGAAATGTATTTGGCCTCTATCGGGGGAAATGCGCTTTTTTCCGCCATCGGCGCAAAGATCTGGGACGCTGCTCCAATCATTGTTTCCAGGATTGGAAAAAGTTTTCCCCAAGAGTTTAAACAGCAAGTCAAGGAACTTGGCATTGAGACAGCTTTGGTTTCAGTGGCGCACAATGATATCCGCAACTGGGCCCTTTATGAGCCGGGCGGTGCGCGGCAGTTCGTAAACCACATGACCTCCGGCTCCCATTACGATATGTCCATCACAGCGGCTGAATTACCGCAAGGCTGTTGGGATGTTGATGGAATTCATGTGGCGCCGATGCCGACGGATGTTCAGTACGATATTATCAAAGCCGTTCATCAAAACAAGAAGAAGAATACGGTTGTTTCCTGGGACCCGCATGAATATTACCTGTCTCAGCCGAATTTTAACAAAATGGCATATGAGATGCTTGAAATGGTCGATCTGTTTTTACCCAGCAAAGAGGAAGTCAGCGCGATGTGTGGTGAGCGGGATATTTATGCCTGCATAAAAGAGTTTGCATCCAGAGGCCCCGCGGTTGTGGCGGTGAAAATGAGCACGGATGGGTCGATTGTGTATGACAAAAGCAGCGGCATTTTTTACCATGTTCCTGTTTTTCCCAGCAATACCAAGGACCCGACCGGAGCAGGAGATGCTTATTGCGGCGGCTTTCTCAAGGCATTCATTGAAACTGGGGATGCGGTCTTATCTGCCTGCCAAGGGACAGTTTCTTCTTCCTACATCGTTGAGGAAATTGGCGCTTTGAACAAATTAAAGGCAGATTTCTCTGCAAAAAAAGATCGGTTTTCTCTGGTCAAAAAATCTGTTAGAGAATTATGAAAAATTTCACCGAATGATTGGCGCTCACTGATAATGCATCTGGCGGACCTAAAAATCTAATAATCGCAGGTTTTTCACCCTAAGGATTAATCAAAGCTTCCAGCATATCCGGATCCCATTGCCCCTGTTCGCAGGCATAAACGCCAAATTCTGAGCAGAATTCCCAATAGAACCAACCAATATTACGCTTTTCAGTCTCCCGTGCCAGGAAAGCTGTCCACCTCTGGCGGGAGGCGGCATCTGCGCTGGAGATCGAGCCAAATTCTGTCATAACCAGGGGGATTTGATTTTGCATCGACCAGGCTGCCGCGCGATCCAGCTGGGTGGTTATGGCTTGCTGCTCTGCCGGATTTTCGTCCCAGGTGGTGCCAATCCATTGGGTCGATCCTTCCACCCAGGAGGCTCCCTGATGCGTAAATTCGAAAGGCAGGTAAAAATGGACGACCGCCGTCAGATTTTTATCGGCTGGCAGAACCAACTGTTCGAGCGCATCAATGCTGTTGTAATCAACGCCGCCCGCTAACAACCGGCGTTTGGGATTACTTTCACGGATGGTTTGTATGCAATCCGCGGATAATGCATTCCAGGTGGCGGCATCCATCTGCCCATTGGGTTCATTCAGAATTTCAAAGTAGAGGTTTGAAGAAAACCCCTCAAAATATTCAGCCAACTGTTTCCACATCGCCAGGTAACGATCGCGCTGGCTGGCTGGATCAAGCATGATCTCATCATAATGATGCATGTCCAGGATAACAATCAAACCGTTGGAAAGCCCCTGACGAACCACCGAATCTACCAGCAGCATGAAATCAGGGTCGATCAGATAGGGGAAATCATTATCCGCATGCGCTGAAAAACGCACCGGTATGCGGACAGCATTAAAACCAGCATCTTTTATGGATTCAAAGTATTGCGGTTGAATGGTCAAGCCCCATTCTCCGGGGGTGGGTGAATCCAGCGCGTTGCCGAGATTTATACCTTGCATGGCGGCAGATGTTCCAAATGCGCGGGATTCAACAGAGCTATCTGATGAGTTGTTTTGTGTGTTATTTCCACAACTTTGTATGGCCATGGCTATCGTGATTAATAATCCAATTTTGTAATAGTGTTTCATTATCTTTGCAGGATGGTTTTCCACCATTTTGATATGATCTCGCGCAGGCTCCCCATAAAATTGACACTCTTTTCATTGAAACCACCGTATCCGTTTTCCTGGCTATCAAAAATATAGTTTACCAGATGGGTAAGTTGCTCGTTGGATAGCGGCGAGAAATTGATAATGATCTTCTGCCCCCATGAGCGGCTGCGGTAGAACACCCCCGGAAGGTTCAGGGTTCCATGTTTAAGGGTGACATGGCTGCCGACAAATTGATCCGGGTTATCGAGCGGCACGGATGGCGCCAAAGCACAGCCTTTCATTGAGATATCAATCAAATTCACTGAGACGACCTGGCCGGATTCGAGCAGGAGATTCAATTTATCCTTTATCACAAAGCGTTCGGAAGTGCGCACGCGTTGTTTTTCAAAACAGGCGATTATCGCGATGATGATGGCAATCATGTTGTAGAGAAGCCAGAATAAGTTGACCAGGTAGACCGGGATCATGTAGTTGGTATCAGTCAACAATTTCGAAATGCCAAATCCGAGTGCGATCAGGCTGAGTATCAATAGGATGATATGCGGCAGGCCGACCCGGAAAGCGAAATGGGTTTTATCGGTATTTCCGCCTTTGGGCGTCACGGAAAATTTAACTTTATTTGAAAAAAAGAGCTCCGATAAAGCTGAAACGGTCAGAAATGGCGCCAGGGCGGTTTCATAAATATGCGCCCAGACGTATGTGCGATTTTTGTGATTAAAGAGGGTGAAAATTAATGATGAAATGTAATATGTGGGGACAAAGAATAGCATCATGGTGAAGATGTCTGAATAGAAAACAGCAATGCCGGTCAATAGAAAAAGGATTGGGCCGATGGTATAACCAATTTTCTGCAAACCAAAGAACCAGTACAAAACACCATCAAAATAGATCAAGCGCTGCATAAAGGTAAGGCCGGGCATGGTGAGCGGGTTCCATTTCTTAAAGACCTGAATATTGCCTCGGCACCAACGGTCGCGTTGAGTGACATAATCCGAGAAGGATTCAGGTGCCAACCCCATGGCTAGATTTTCATTGACGAAAATTGTTTTATACCCTTTTGCTTGCAGCAGCATACTGGTGGCCATATCTTCGGTGATGGTGCCGACCGGGATCATACCGATCGCATCAATGGCGGAACGGCGAAAAATGGCATTGCTGCCGACATTCAATACGGCATTGAACATTCCCCGGCGGGCGAGAACTTCGCGCATGAAAAAGTCCTGCTCATTGGGAATGACGTTATAGAGCTGCAAATTGTTTTGAAAAGGGTCGGGATTATAGAATACCTGGGGCGCCTGTACCAGTGACATTTCAGGGTCAATAAAATAGCCCACCGTTTTTTCTAAAAAAGTGGTTTTAGCAATCATATCGGCATCAAAGACAACGAACAATTCGCCGTTGGCATAATGCTTTAGACAGTTGTTCAAATTGCCGGCTTTGGCGTTGTTATGGTCATCGCGAATGGCCCACACAGCTCCATATTCCTCAGTCAACTGGCGTACCTCTTCACGCTTGCCGTCATCGCAGACAAATACCTTGAATTTGTCCCGTGGATAGTTCTGGCTGACCGCGGCTGCGATGGTGTTGCGCAGAATTTCGACCGGTTCGTTGTAAGTGGCGATCAGAATATCCACCGAGGGAAGTTCTTTGAAAACACTCAAATCTTTGACTTCCTGATGGTAATCCCTCATGAACATTAGCCGGTGAGTGGTCGATTGGATTAAGGCAAAAAGTTCTGCCAGGAATAAAAGCGATCCGAAAATGAGACCCACCAAATTATGTGTCGGGATGGTGAAGATTGCGCGCCAGAGCATATAGACCACCTGGATCAAAATGGCAAGCGCGATAAAGTATTTGAGCAGCTTTCGGTTTTTACGGACAATCAGTGCGAAAATTATGATGAAAAGAAGGATGCCTGCTAAAAGGATCATCTTCTGGCCAATTACTATTAGGTCAAGCGTTGTTCCAAACATTTTTTTTACCGTTTATTTGAGACGGCGCTGGAATAGGGTTAATAGGACAAGAATCAGCAAAACAGCGCCGACTGCAAGAAGCACAAAGAGCGGACGGTTCTGGGCCGCCCATACTTCGAAGTTCTGCGAGAACTGATCGTATGAGGAGATTGTCGGCTGGACTGGGATGGCGGTTGCGGATGATACAGCCGCAGTTTCGGTTGGCGTTAGCTGACCACCGGTCAATTGGACGGTAATCTCTTTTGTAATGGGGTTTGTTGTGGATGGGAAGGTTGCGCTGATGATTACATTGCCCGGTTGAGTAATAGAAGGAATGATCAGATGCCCGCTTTTATCTATGGAAATCTGGGTATCTTGGGACTCGGCCAATGACCATTGGACATCCACAGGTTTTGATGTGGCATCCTCCGGCGAAACCAGCAGGGCGCTATAGGGTTCATGTTGCTCGCCCGATGCTGGAATTTGAACGCTGCGTGAGCCTTGGATATCCAGGGTCTTGATATCTGTGAGCAGCAGGATTTCAATGTCATCAAAAGAAAATGAACGGGGATATTCATTGCCGATATTGACTGAAATAGCAAGCGACTCGATATGCGCCAGGTCCATAACACGGTCACCGCGGGCGGTGCTCCAATCCGGTACCGCGAAGCTGAGGAAAGGAATGATTATCCAGCCCTGGTAATTTGCTTGAATGGGCAGATTACCATATTCAATTTCCTTCTGAAACAAATTGCCGTCTTCGTCCTGAAGGAAAAAAACTCCCTGGTTTGCCACAGCCCAGTACTCGTTGTAAGCCTCTTTAAAATTAAAAGAAAGTAATAAGGTTTGGTTGAAAGAATTATCAATCCAGAAGCGCACTGCAGAAGTGCCCGACCAATTCCGCTGGCTGCCGGACAAAACGTGATAAATCGACCCGTTCGTAGATTGATTGGACAAGTTGGGTGAAATAATATCCACCCGCATGGATTGATTGCCTGATTGCTCTTGAAGGAGAACATCCAGCAAAGCACCATCAGTCCAGACACTATATGCTGTCTGGACAGCTTTGTCACTTGAATATTTTTCAAAATCGTCGATTATTTTTGGGTTTTCCTGTGATTGAGGAAGAGGAGTGGAGGCGATGATGATCAGCATTAGGATTCCCAAGCATTTCAGCTTAAATGCTTTTTTCATTTCTACCAACCTTAGAACTTTTGATTTTCACATGTTAATATGCAAGAAAAATAAACATATAAGATTATTATACAGATTAATTCGCGTTAATAAACAATCGACAGGATTCATAATTTTGTGTTTCATCAGAAAAGAAATTGCCAGGTTCATAAAAAGGATTTGGACAAGATGCAGTAGAGATAAAACTTCCATTTATTTAATAAAAAGTGGTAGAATGAAAATTAAAATTAGGATAGCCTAAAATATATATTAGGAAAGACTATGAGAACTGAAGCGGACGAGAATTACCTCAAAGAAATCTACACCCTGGAACAGGATCAGCAACAGGTGACCACTTCTATGCTGGCGGAACGATTCGGTTACTCGCCAGCTACCATCACTGGTATGCTCAAGAAGCTAGCGGTGCACGGCTGGGTAAATTATGCCCCTTACCAAGGTGTCGGTCTGACCGAGGCAGGGCGCAAGATCGCCCTGCAGGTAATCCGCCGCCACCGCCTTTTGGAAACCTACCTGGTGCAAGTTTTGAAGGTGCCCTGGGAACAGGTGCACGTGGAAGCGGAAAGATTAGAACATGCCCTCTCTGACTATGTGGAGGAGCGCATCGATGAAGCCCTAGGACATCCAGAGGTGGATCCGCACGGCGCGCCCATTCCATCCTCATCCGGACAGGTGACACGCGTGGAAAGATTACGCTTGTCTGACCTGATGGCCAGAGAACAAGCTGAGATCCTGGAAGTACCTGATCGTAACCCGGAGTTACTAACTCACTTGAACCAGCTTCAGCTTATTCCAGGCACCCATATTGAGGTCATGGCTATTGAACCGATTGATGGCCTTATATCGCTGCGGGTTTCCAACGGAATCTGCACTCTGGGTCAGACCAGCGCCAGCCAGATTTTTGTGAAAAGATTTGATAAAGGCGAAGGTGAAACCCCTACATAATTGCAAATAGAAATCGAGATAACAAGAACATGGTACGCACAAAGGAAAAAGAAAAAAAGATAAAAATAGCCACGGAAGAAAACCAGGAAGAACAACATGCCTACAGCCTGTCGGAAGTGCACCGTTCCATTGACGTTCCGCACGGCTCTTCATTTTTGCGCATGCTGTTGGCTTTCACCGGACCGGGGCTGCTGGTGGCGGTGGGGTATATGGACCCGGGCAACTGGGCCACCGACCTGGCCGGCGGCGCTCAATTCGGGTATTCCCTGCTGTTTGTCATCGCCATCTCCAACCTGATGGCGATTGTGCTGCAAGCTCTGGCCTTGAAGCTAGGCATTGTGACCGGGCGTGACCTGGCCCAGACCTGCCGGGATGAATACAGCAAACCGGTCGGCTTTGGGCTGTGGATCCTGGCAGAAATTGCCATCAGCGCCACCGACCTGGCGGAGGTGGTCGGGTCGGCGGTGGCCATTCAGATGTTATTCGGCTTGCCATTGATTGTGGGTGTTCTCATCACGGCACTGGATGTTTTTCTGGTTCTATTCCTGAACTCGAAAAGTTTTCGCTACATCGAAGTAGTGGTGGCTGCCTTGATCGCGGTTATATCATTGAGTTTCCTGGCGGAATTGATCTTCGCTAAACCCGAATGGAGTGGGGTGCTGAATGGTTTCTTTGTGCCGCAGGCGCAAATCGTGACCAACCCGAAAATGTTGTACATCGCCATTGGTATTCTGGGTGCGACGGTCATGCCGCATAACCTTTACCTGCACTCCTCCATTATTCAGACGCGCAAGTTTGATTTGACGCCGGAGGGAAAGCGCGAAGCCATCCGTTTCGGCACCATTGATTCCACCGGGTCGTTAATGGGTGCGTTGTTCGTAAACGCTGCTATTTTGGTGCTGGCCAGCGCCACCTTTCATACGACAGGGCATCAGGATGTGGCGCAAATTCAGGATGCTTATGAATTACTGTCCCCGCTGCTCGGCACCAGCCTGGCCGGGCTTTTCTTCGCTATTGCGTTGTTGGCTTCGGGTGAAAATTCCACCCTGACCGGCACTTTGGCAGGGCAGATCGTGATGGAAGGGTTCCTGGACATCAAAATCAACCCACTGCTGCGGCGTATCATCACGCGCGCGTTGGCGATTGTGCCGGCCATCCTGGTCATCTGGCATTATGGTGAAGGCAGCGCCACATCGCTGCTGGTGTTGTCGCAGGTGATCCTCTCAGTCCAGCTTTCCTTTGCCGTTATTCCGCTGGTCAAGTTCACCAGCGACAAACGCCTGATGGGTGAATTCGCCAACCCGAACTGGTTGAAAGCCCTGGCTTGGGGAATTGCAGTGATCATAGCCGTATTGAATGTTTACCTGTTGTATTCGACATTTTTCCCTGCATAAAGGCTGTAATTTGAGGAGTTCACACAGGAGGAAAGCAATCAGCCTGCTCATTTGAGCAGACTGATTGTCATAGGTCTGTGCTGGGAGAGGATGGCTGCGATCACTCGCATTCCATTACCAAACCCGTACCAGCTTCTTTACTGGGGGTGGCGTTCCATAAAGCCAGTTTGCAATGCAAATCGGTATCATGGCAGATGTAGAAATTCTTGATATGCTGCTGCTTGACGTAATCGACCGTCTTGTCCACCTGGGATTGCGGCACCTCATCGATGCGCAGGTGTGAGCCGCCCAGATAGGTGTGTACCTGGCTTGCGCCGGTCAGTCTTTTGGCGTATTCCATAATGTTGCAGATGCCATAATGGGCGCAGCCGGCTACTATGCTGACCTCTTTACCGCTTTTGTGCTTATAGGCGAATTGTGTATCTTCGTCCACCACATCGTCCACGTACACGCCGTCCTTTAATTTCTTAGAAACTTGCGGTACGTTATGTTCGAAATCGTTGGTCAACTCGTTAACACCCATATAGCACAGGTTGTCGGTCAACCAAAGAGGATCGGGGGTAATACGCAAGTCGAAATATTGTTCAATTACATCCCTGTCCACATCGATACTGGAAATCTGATTCTTCACAAAGTTGTATTTTTTATAGAAGAAATCCTCCATGGTAACCAGCATGATTGGCTTTCGGGCCATGGCGGTATCACGGTAGTATTTCAACAAATATTTCAATCCCCAGGTATGGTCGCGATGGCTGTGGGAAAGCACTACGTAATCCGCAGTTCTTAAATCGATATCCAGTGCTTCAGCATTGTGAATGAATTTGTCTGAAAATCCACAATCATAAAGGATCTTGATATCACCGTCTTCAATCCATGCTGAGAAACCATGTTCCGAGTTTAAATATTTCCCAAACAGGCTGTTATTTTCCAGTAGTAATGTTGTTTTCATGTGGTTCCTCCACTCAGTTTATTCTAATGGCTTTCCTAATTCTATTTGCTGTGTAATTGTACCTGTAAAACAAAGATGTGTGAAAATAATAGGAATAATTGCTATATTGAAAATAGTTGCGTATATAGAAATTATACCGAAATTTTTGCATTATCAAATGCGGTATGACTTGAAATTTGTGCTTACTTGTGTGAAAGGTAGAGATAACTTTCGCTATAATTAATGGGTATTGTTTACTCAATCATTTACTGTTAAGGAGCGCGCACGATGGACCATTCCACGAATTATTCAGACGTCTTATTGAAATATGCCCAATACCAGGAAGCGGCCAGAAAGGTGCTTGTGCCCTCCTGCCGGGTATGCAAAGTCTGCAATGGCATTGCCTGCGCCGGGCGTTACACCAACGCACTCGAATTCGGCGCCAAGGGCAACAACCTGGGTTTCATACATGCTTACCAGGCGCTGGCGGACATCCGTATCGAGCTGGATGTCATTCACGATGACTACGTCCCCGATATGAATATAGAGCTATTTGGCCGGCAGTTTGACCTGCCGGTATTTGCATCCCCCATCGCCAAGATCCTCACCGATTACACTTTCGACAGTCCGTTTTTTAATAACAATGATGCCTATGCCGATGCGCTTATTAAAGGAGCATATCAGGCCGGTGGTATGGCCTGGTTGGGGGATAATAAAGCCGAGGGGTATTTCCCCGGCCAGATCGCGCCCATCCAGGAAGTCAACGGTGTAGGTGTGCCGACCATCAAACCCTGGGCAGACCGCGCGGAATTTGATAAGCGCGTGCAGTGGTGCCGTGAGGCGGGCGTGATGGCCATGGCTACAGACCTGGACGCTATCGGCTTGGGCTACCAGTATTCCGGCAAAGTTGGCGCCAAGAATGAGGGCGTTTGCGCCCGAAACGTAGATGAGCTGAAGGATTTTGTCCAGGCGGCGGGCGTGCCGGTGGTCATCAAGGGTATTATGTCGGTCAAAGCGGCGGTCAAGGCAGCCGAAACCGGCGCTTACGGCATCCTCATTTCCAACCACGGCGGCAATGTGGTCGAGAGCAGCCTGGCGCCCTGCGATGTGGTCGAGGAGATCAGCCGCGAAGTAGGCGGCGCGCTCAAGATTTTCGCGGACGGCGGCGTGCGCTCGGGTGAGGATGTGTTCAAGATGTTAGCATTAGGCGCGGACGCAGTCGGCATTGGCCGGCCGTACACCGTGGCGGTTTACGGCGGCGGATTGGACGGCGTGGCGACCTATACCCAGAAGATCTATTGGGAGCTGCAGAATATCATGCGGCTGGCCAACTGTGCCAGTCTGGTGGATATCACCCGTGAGAAGGTCATCGTTCGGCGTTGATGTAAAGGAACAGAGCTATGGAATTAAAAGATAATATTACCGGATTGCAGCATCTTGGGCTGCCGACGCAGGAATTCAAAAGAACCGTGGATTTTTACAAATCTCTGGGTTTCCAGGAAGAAATGCGCACGCAAATGGGCCCCAAAGATCAAGCTGTGTCCTTCCTGAAGTTGGGCAACCTGGTCATAGAAGTATATGAGGTGGATGCGGCTGCCGGCCAAACCGGCGCGATCAATCATTTCTGCCTGGATGTACGTGATATCGAAGCGGCCTTCACAGCGGTGCATGGGCTGCAATATCCGCTGGAAACGGACGGCATTCAAGCGCTGCCCTTCTGGGAAAATGGCATCCGCTATTTCATCATACGTGGACTCAATGGAGAGCGGGTGGAATTCTGCCAGCGCTTATAACCCGGGTTAATCATTAAAGGTAGATAGGAGGAATTATTCGTGAGCAAGAATTATCGGTCCGAATTGGTGGGCGTGTTTGGCTGCCCGATTGACGAGAACCCGACCGGGGTGATGGAAGAAGCCGGTTTCGCAGCCAAGGGGCTGGACTTCCGCTACCTGACCATCAAGGTCAACGAAGGTGACCTGGGCGCGGCCATGCAGGGCCTGCGTGCGATGAACATGCGCGGCATCAATCTGACCATCCCGCACAAGGTGGAAGTGCTGAAATACCTGGATGAATTATCGCCGGCGGCCGAGATCATCGAAGCGGTCAACGTGGTGGTCAATAACGACGGCAAGCTGTGGGGCGAGAACACCGACGGCAAGGGCTTTCTGACCTCGCTGAAAGACGCAGGCGTTTCCCCAGTGGGCAAGACAGTCATGATCCTGGGCGCGGGCGGGGCGGCGCGCGCCATCAGCGTGGAGTGCGCGCTGGCCGGGGCAAAAAAGATCATTATCGCCAACGTTAATCCGCAGCGCGGACAAGCTTTGGTAGAGTTATTAAAGGAAAAGACTACAGCAACAGTGGAATATATTCCCTGGCAGGGCGCTATCGCGATGCCGCAGGGTACACACATCCTGGTCAATGCCACTTCCGTGGGGTTGTTCCCCAACGTGGACCAGAAGCCGGACATTAATTATGATAGCATCGCACCCGATATGGTCGTGACGGACGTGATCTTCAACGATCCCAACAGCCTGTTCCTGCAGGAAGCCGCCGCGCGCGGCGCCCAGACCATCAATGGATTGGGCATGCTGGTCAACCAGGGCGCGCTCAACTTCACCCTGTGGACCGGCGAGGAAGCGCCGCTGGATGTGATGATGGATACATTGAAGAGAGAATTTGGTTTGTGAGACTTCATGGACGGTAGCTTAATCGAGTAACCAGAAATTCTGGTCAAGGGCTGCCATTCACCTGGATAGCCCTTTTTATTGCCCCAAACCGGATGCTTTATTAAAAATATTTCCGTGCAGCTGACGTCCGTCGGCTCTTCGGGTAGAATGAACACGTTTATGTTAACAATTATTAATGTTTGGAGGTTCTCCCCTTGAATTCATTTCGGTTTCTTTATCAATATCTGCGCAAATACAGAGGCGCGCTGTTCCTGACAGTAGGCAGTATGCTGCTGCTGGTGGGCGTGCAGTTGATTGCACCCTGGCTGGTGAAGCAAATGGTAGCGATTGTTTCCTCGCCCGGCCTGGCGCAAAGCGATATGCTGCAAATTACCCGCCTGGCGGCCATGGCGTTGGGCGTTTACCTGCTGCGCATTCTGTTCCAATACCTGCGCAGTTACATGGCGCACATCGCGGGTTGGGGCGTGGTGGCGGACGTGCGGCTGAACCTGTACGAACACGTGCAGCGCCTATCGCTGCGTTTTTACGAAAACACCCAAACCGGTGATTTAATGTCGCAATTGGTGAACGATACCGACTTGCTGGAAAACCTGATTGCGCATGCTATTCCGGACCTGAGCGCTAACGTGCTGACGCTGGTGGGTGTGCTGGCTATCCTTTTCACCATCAATGCACCGCTGGCGCTGCTGAGCATGATCCCGGTGCCGCTCATCATCCTGACCATGCAGGGGTTTAATAAATTCGTCAACCCGGCTTTCCGGGAGCGGCAACGCAAGTTAGGGGAACTGAACGCGGTCTTGAACGATAATCTGTCGGGTGTGCGTGAGATCCAGGCCTTCTCGCGCGAAGACCTGGAAGTGGCGCGCATGAATTACCACGTCGATCGCTACCGCAGCGCGCAGATGCGCGCGCTGCGCCTGATGGCGACCTTCCACCCGCTGATCGAGTTCGCTTCCTCGCTGGGTACTATTGTATTGATCTATTTTGGAGGCAAGTTCGTATTGGGCCAAACCCTGGCAGTGGATGGTTTGGTGGCTTTCTTCCTTTATTTGGAATTGCTGTACCAGCCCATCCGCGAGATGAGCCGGGTGTGGGAAAATGTGCAGCAGGCCTTAGCCGGCGCGCAGCGGGTTAACCAGCTATTCAATGAAGCGCCCAACATCGTCGAGAAACCGGACGCAGTTGACCTGCCGTTGGCGGGTGCCAAGGAAATCGAGCTGCGCAACGTCAGTTTCCATTACGACACGGGCATTCCGGTGCTGGAGGATATCAACCTGACCATACCGGCCGGCAAGGTGGTGGCACTGGTCGGGCCGACCGGCGTGGGCAAAACCACCCTGGCCAACCTGATCCCGCGTTTTTATGATGTAACGCAAGGCTCTATTTTAATTGACGGGTATGACCTGCGCGACTTGAGCTTGAAGAGCATCCGCCAACAGATCAGTATCGTGCTTCAGAACGTGTTCCTTTTCCACGGCACGGTGCGCGAGAACATCCTGTTTGGGCGCCAGGATGCTACGGAAGAAGAAATGATGCGCGCGGCCAAAGTTGCCAACGCGCACGACTTCATCTACGACTTGCCGGAGGGTTACGACACCATGATCGGCGAACGCGGCGTGAAACTTTCCGGCGGGCAGCGCCAGCGCATTGCTATCGCGCGTACGGTGCTGCGGGATGCGCCCATCTTGATCTTGGACGAAGCCACCTCGGCGGTGGACACCGAGACCGAACTGCTCATCCAGCAGGCGCTGGACAAACTGATGGTGGGGCGCACAGTCATCATCATCGCGCATCGATTGTCCACCATCCGCAACGCCGACCGCATCGTGGTGTTGGAAGGCAGCCACATCGTGGAGCAGGGCACGCACCAGGAGTTGATGAAAGAGAACGGCCTGTACAAGCGTCTGGTTGATGTGCAGTTCAATGTGGATTTGGCGCCGAATGCGCAATCCGGATAATATCTGTAAATGGTCATATCCGTGAAGGGTGTGATGTTAAAAAGGAAATGCATTGAAGAAAAAATTTTTTATCATTATCGGATTCCTTTCATTGGGATTGGGTTTAGTAGGTATATTGCTGCCCATATTACCGACGACGCCCTTTTTACTGCTTTCGGCTGCTTGTTTTTGCAGAGGGTCAGAACGGCTGTACAACTGGCTGATTAACCACAAAGTGTTGGGTGAATACATCCGCAATTTTCGCGAATATAAGGCCATCCCGTTGTCTGCCAAGATCAGCTCCGTGACGCTGTTGTGGGCCACCATGCTCTACTCGATTTTTTTTGTGGTGGATTCACTGGCCTTGCGCTTGTTGTTAGGCGGCATTGCGGTGGGTGTGACGGTTCACATCCTGCATTATAAAACCCTTGAAAAATAAATCCATTCCGGGCTTGACACCTTCTTAAACACGCACTAAAATGCAAATAACCGCATAAAAGCGCGTGAAAGAAGGAAGCATGGTTGTAATCGATCTGCCCCAGGAAAGACGTGAAATGATGCTGCGCGAGCTGCGCCGCAAGGGCAAGCTGGTGGCGGCCGAACTGAGCGAACAGTACGGCGTCTCGGAAGATACCATCCGGCGTGATTTAAGTGAGCTGGCGGATGCCGGTTTGCTCAAGCGCGTGCACGGCGGGGCGCTGCCGCTGACGCCCAGCAATATGCCCTATTACGAGCGCGACAAGTGCAAACAAGCAGTCAAGTCCGAGTTGGCGCTGGCGGCCAGCAGCCTGGTCAAGGATAACCAGTTGATCCTGATTGGCGGGGGCACCACTACGGCGGAAATTGCCCGCAATCTGCCCATCAACCTGCATGCCACAGTCGTGACCACCAGCCCCTTGATCGCTCTATACCTGGCCGAATACGCGCGCATTGAGATCATCATGGTGGGTGGGCGCATCAACAAGCGTGAGCTGGTGACAAGCGACGCGGAAGCCACGGCAAAGATCCGCTGCTTCCAGGCGGATATCTGCTTTCTGGGTGTGTGCGGCGTGCATCCGGAGGTGGGTATAACCAGCACGCTGTATGAAGAAGTGGACCTGGTGCGCGCGCTGATCGAGCAATCTGGCGAAGTGGTGGCTACCGTGACAGCGGATAAGCTGGGAGCTATTGCGCCTTACATCGTCGCGCCGGTCGAAAATCTGACGCATATTATCACTGAAAAACAAGTGCCGCAGGAGACTTTAGCACCCTATCGCGCACTGGGCATTCAAGTGATCCAGGCCTGATAACGCTGAATCCAGGCAATCTATAATTCTGAACCGAGAGGAACTCTACATGCAGAAATTTTTTTCAGGGGGTAAAGCGCAGTTGGCTGTTTTAGCAGCTTTCTTCGCGAACGGGGCCATGATGGCTACCTGGGTGGCGCGCATTCCATATGTGCAGTCCAATTTGAGCTTGAGCAAGGGTGCGCTGGGCGTGGTACTGCTGGGCCTTTCATTCGGCGTGCTGACCGCGCTCTCGCTGACAGGTGGATTGATCGCGCGTTATGGCAGCCCCAAGGTAACCCTGGCGGGTGCGTTGGGTATGGGCCTGACGCTGCCGCTGTTGCTGTTGGCGCCCAATTCAGTTGTGTTATTTATTGCGCTGTTCCTGTTTGGCGCTTTCTTAAGCGCCATGGATGTAGCTATGAACGAGCAGGCTGTGCTGGTGGAGCATCAAAATGGACGCGTGATGATGTCCTCTTTTCACGCTTTCTACAGCATTGGCGCGCTGGTGGGATCGCTGATCAGCGCCGGCGCGGCTGGGCTAGCTGGATTCCCTCCCGCGCTGCATACAGCTCTGGCCGGGCTGATCTTCGGCGGGAGCATGTTGTTGGGTTACCCGCACCTGATCCCAGCTCAGCCAGGCAGCGTGCGCCAGACGGTGAGTTTCCGCCTGCCGGAACGCGCGCTGTGGGTGCTGGGCATCATAGCTTTTTGTTCTTCCGTGACGGAAGGCGCCATGGCGGACTGGAGCGGCCTTTACCTGACGGACATCTTCCAGGCCGAAGCTGGTTTCGCGGCGCTGGGTTACGCGGCTTTTTCGCTGACCATGACGGCCGGGCGACTGCTGGGTGACACCATCACGCGCTGGCGCACGCCGGCTTTCATCGTGCGCCTGAGTGGGTTGACAGCCGCGCTGGGACTGTTTCTGCTGGTGTTTTCACCTACCGTGCTGCTTTCCATTGTCGGATTTGCTTTGGTGGGGCTGGGTTTGTCCAACGTGATCCCGCTGATCTACCGCGCGGCCGGCAACACACCCGGCATTGCTACCGGAGTTGGCATCGCGGGCGTGGCCACTATTGGCTACGGCGGCTCGCTGTTTGGCCCGCCGGTGATCGGCTTTGTGGCCGAACAGGCTACGCTGCGGGCTTCCTTCCTGCTGGTGGCACTGCTGGTAGGGTCGTTGGTGATCAGCGGCCGGCGCGTAGCCACTCAAAGCAACCCATCTACGAAAGAGGATTGACATGACACCAACACAAGCAAGCAAGAAGCCGGCGATCGTATTTGACCTGGGCGGCGTGCTGCTGGATTGGAACCCACGGCATTTGTTTCGTAAATACTTTAATGGGGATGAGCAACAAGTCGAACATTTCCTGACCGAAATCTGTCCGCAGGAATGGAATCTCAAGCAGGATGCCGGTTATTCGTTCACACAAGCCATTGCGGAGCAAAAACTACGTTTCCCGCAGTACGCACAGCCAATCCAGGCATATCAAGATCGTTGGGAAGAAACTGTCGCGGGCGAAATTGAGGGAAGCGTGGCTATTCTGGCAGAACTGCGGGACGCGGGTTATCCCTTGTATGTGCTCAGCAATTGGGCAGCGGAAACATTCGCGCGTGTGCGCGGAAAGTATGCGTTTTTAGACTGGTTTGACGAGTTGATCATTTCCGCAGAAGTGGGTCTGATCAAGCCGGACCCGGCTATCTTCGCATATTTACTGGAGCGCGTTGGCCTCCCGGCAGAGGAATGCTTGTTTATCGATGACCATGCTACCAATACCGAGGCGGCGGAGAAGTTGGGTTTTCAGACGGTGCTGTTTTCAACGCCGGAAGATTTAGAAAGAGACCTGCAGGATAGAGAAATATTGAATGTAAAATGAAAGTCAACTAGATTATAGAACAAATATCCCGATAAAGGATAAAGATATTGACAAATATCCCTAAAAGGGATATTATGGGGCTATACATGCGCATTATTTCGCGGAAGACATTAATAAATTTCTGGGAACAACCGGAATATCGTGATGCGGAACAACCCTTAAAAGCCTGGTTTGCTGAAGCGAAACATGCGGACTGGAAAACATCCTCAGATATCAAAGAAAAATATAGAAATGCCAGTTTTTTAGGAAATAACCATGTTGTTTTCAATATTGCGGGAAATAAATATAGGTTGGTTGTTAAATTGCAATATAACACCTGTACTGTCTATATCCGCTTTATCGGGACGCATGCGCAGTATAACAAGATAGATGCTGAGAACATATGATGAAGATTAAGCTAATTCGTACAGAAGAAGATTATCAACAGGCTCTGGAAAGACTGGAAGAACTGATAGATGCTGCTCCTGATTCATCTGAAGAAGAGGAATTGGACCTGCTCTCTTTTCTCATCGATCATTATGAAGAGGAGCATTTTCCGATTGATTTGCCTGATCCGGTGGAAGCGATTAAATTTCGGATGGAACAGCAAGGCCTGACTCGAAAAGATTTGGTTGCTTACATAGGCAGCCAAAGCAAGGTTTCTGAGGTGCTCAATCATAAACGATCGCTAAGTCTTTCCATGATACGGGCTTTGCACGAAGGATTGGATATTCCGGCTGAAGTTTTGCTGCGGGAATCAGGTGGTCAATTTGAAGAAAAGTGCTATGACCCTGCGGAATTTCCGATGAAGGAAATGTTTTATGCCGGCTATTTCCCTGGGAAAAAGGATCTGCGCGAAGTGAAGGAAAAAGCGGAAGAATTATTGATTGCTCTGTTAGCGCCTTACGAACCGCTCCAACAACAAATGGTCTTCTGCCGTTCATCCCACGCGCTGGCGACTGAAGATAAAGAAGCTGATGGCCATCTGGATATTCGTGATGCATTGCCAGGTGCTTTGCAGGAAAAAGACAGCCAAATTGAAGGGGAGAAAGTGATCGATGAAAGCGCATTGCGTGCCTGGCAAGCGCGTATATTCCAGCTAAGTGCTGAACAAAGAATCAGCAAGTATAAAAAAGGTAGCGTAACTGTTGATTTTTTGCGCCAATTGGCCGGGTTGAGTGTATTCCCCAATGGTCCGGAATTGGCCCGGCAGGTTCTGCTGGACAGCGGTATTCATTTGGTTATCTTGGCACGCTTGCCCAGGACGTATCTGGATGGTGCCTGTTTTTTCTCTCCCGATCAGGAACCTATTGTGGCCTTGACTCTACGTTATGATCGTCTGGATAATTTCTGGTTCACTTTAATCCATGAGCTCAGCCATTTATACCTCCATCTGGACCATAAGCAACTTGCCTTTTTTGATGACACGGAAAATGGGCAGGGTTTACCTACTAATAATTATGAGACTGAAGCTAACCAACTCACCAGACAAATACTAATTCCTGACGAAATTTGGGATATTGAAAGTAAGAGTTTATTGAATGATCTGAATCCGGATTCGGTGATTAAGCTTGCAAATCAGTTGCATATATCCCCGGCGATTGTGGCAGGCAGGGTGCGTTGGGAAACAGGGAATTATTCAATATATAATGATCTTCTTGGTTCAGGCAGTGTGAGAAAAATTCTACTGAAAGAATGATCTAAAATACCAATGGTAATTTTGGGTGGGTAAGATTTCCTAAAAATCCTTGTTAGAAATACTAAACGATTTATTTCCTCGGTGTTGAAAAATATAACATAGCCGCTAAGCCCAGGCCGGAGACGACCAGCAGCAGGATGCCCAGGGTTTTGGTGTTCCAAGGGCTCTGCGTGGATTCCGCCTGCGCGGTGGGGCTGGCGCCCGGCGTGGAAGTGGGGCGCGGGGTGAGTGTGGCCGTGAAGATGGTTGGTGTGGGTTGGGGCGTGGTATCAGTGTCGGATTCTTCGCCTGTGGCGGTTTCACCTTCGCTTGGTGCCTGGGTGGCACTGCCGGCGGGCACGATGACTAATTCCTGTTCGGTCCAGATGGTGCTGTCGTCTGCTGCCATGCCGTTCAATTCACGCAGCTGGTCGATGGTCACGCCGTATGCGTCCGCAATGCTGGCCAGGGATTGGCCGTACAGTACCGTGTGCTTGATGGAGCCGTCCGCTTGCGGGGTGGCAATCGTCACGCCGTAGATGTAGTTGGATGCGTCCGCCGTGGCGGCCACGCTGACGTCGCCGGAGGTAGTCAAACCGGTGCTGTCCGGCACAGAGCCGCCGGAAGATTGGCCCACCACCAGGCACAAGTCCAGCACAAACACGTACAGGCCATTGCTGGACTTGGACACACCGCCGCCGATATCGGTGTAGCGGTTGCCCCAGGAATTCAGCATGACTTCCTGGTGGGTCCAGTCGCTCCAGGAGTTGTAAACAACATCAGAGACGTTGGAACCCATGGCCCAGTTTTCGTCGCATTTGATCTCCGCTCCGCCGCCATAGCCGGTCCAACTGACACGCATGGTTTCGTCGCTACCGCCCGCGCCGGTATGGCCGCCCTGGCCGGTCTGCACGATCCAATCGGCGTGCCCCTGCGCGGCGGACATCACCAGCGAATTGGTACCGATAGCGTAATAACCATTGGCCGCGCGATAAGCGTTCACCGCCGCAACCAGATCGTAACCCGTGGGGGCTGTGTCGTCGGCGGATACAGGGGAAGTGCCCAGGCTAAGCAGCAGGGTCAGGCCCAGCAGCAGAATGGCAAATCTTGAAGTTCTCACGTCCCCATTATAACCACATGAATGGCATTTTTATGAATGTTCCTATAAAAAATAGAAAAGGCTGTTCGAAAGAAAAAAAGAGGTTGGATCTGCGTTTTAACGATGAAAGCAAAGAAATTATCGGATTTTGTCTATTCAAATAATTTTGGTATTATCATAGGGGTTGTTCATTTTCTATATCATTCACGAGCTTCTTGCAAAAAACAGATCCATTGGATGAACACATGTCATTAAAAAAAAGCAATTCCTACGATTTTGAAAACCTCAATCCACCCAGGCATGGGCTGGATTTTTTATTAATTTCACACAGGAAGTTTATTGTTATGGATAAAGTAAAAATTGAAGTAGCCGGGTCGGCATGATTGGCCAGCGGCTGACCAGCTTGCCGAACATGCCTTCCGGCGGGTTAAGTTTGTCGGTATTGAAAATGGATTAAACAATAAGACATCCTGGAAAGGAAATGATATGGATTACGCCAAGGAATCATTGAGATTGCATTACGAATGGAAAGGCAAGCTGGAGGTGATCCCCACCGTGCCGGTAGCCACGCGCGATGACCTCAGCCTGGCTTACACACCCGGGGTGGCGCAGCCCTGTTTGGAAATTCAGAAAGATTTGACAAAAAGCTATGAGCTGACGCGGCGCTGGAACATGGCGTTGGTCGTGACGGACGGTACGGCTGTGCTGGGTCTGGGCGACATCGGCCCGGAAGCTGGCATGCCGGTTATGGAGGGTAAATGCGTGCTGTTCAAAGCCCTGGGCGGGGTGGATGCTTTTCCGCTGTGCATCAAGAGCAAGGACGTGGACGATATTGTCAACACCATTTACCTGATTTCAGGCAGCTTCGGCGGTGTGAATCTGGAAGATATCGCCTCGCCGCGCTGCTTTGAGATTGAGCGCAAACTGAAGGAGAAATGCGATATTCCCATTTTCCACGACGACCAGCACGGCACAGCGGTGGTGACGCTGGCCGGGCTGACCAACGCGCTCAAGCTGGTGGGCAAGCGCAAGCAGGACGTGCGCGTGGTCGTTAACGGAGCGGGCGCGGCCGGCATTTCAGTAACAAAATTATTGCTGAGCGACGGCATCCAGGACATCACCCTGTGCGACCGCACCGGCGCTATTTACGCCGGGCGTGAAAAAGGCATGAATGCCATCAAGGAAGAGATGGCTGTGATTACCAACCCGGGCAAGATCAAAGGCGGCTTGGCGGATGCAGTGCGCAGGGCGGATGTGTTCATCGGCGTATCCGCGCCGGGCGTGCTGACCACTGAGATGGTCAAAACGATGGCTGCAGATGCGATCATCTTCGCCTGTGCCAATCCTACCCCCGAGATTTTTCCTGAGGATGCCAGGGCTGGCGGCGCGGCCGTGATCGCCACTGGACGCAGTGATTTCCCCAATCAGGTCAACAACGCGCTGGCTTTTCCGGGCATCTTCCGCGGGACTTTCGATGTGCGCGCTTCCGACATCAACGACGCCATGAAGATCTCAGCGGCTTACGCGTTGGCCGGTGTGGTTGAGCCGGACAAACTGAGCGCGGATTGCATCATCCCTTCGGCGCTGGACCCGCGCGTGGTGCAGGCAGTCGCCAAAGCCGTGGCGCAGGCTGCCCGCGAGAGCGGTGTGGCGCGTATTTAAAGCGTGTTTTTTTGATGATTAAGGGATGTGTTTTATTGTGCGCACCCCTTAATTTTTGATTAAAGTGATTTTATTTAGACAGTAAAAGGATATGTTTCAAAAGAACTCGATATACAATTAACTCAACCTTTGACATGAAATTCAGGAGTTCGCCATAGATATTATTAACGACCCGGCCCGAAAAAAGAGTTATATCATTCAATTTTCTCTGGAAAAAGACCTGCCGCGCGAATTATTGGAAGCGTTGGAAGTGTGCCAGTATCGCAAAGGGGAATATCTCTTCTTTCAGGAAGAGCGCCTGAAACAGCTTTATCTGTTGGTGGAAGGCAAATTGCAAGTGGACTATTTGCAGCCCAATGGACGCCAGGCAGTTTATTCCTTCGAAACAACTTTTTCCATCATCGGCGACATGGAACTGCTGAGCGACCGCGTTGTGACCAGCAACGTGCGCGCGTTGGAAGATTGCATCGTGCTGGCAATCCCGATCAACCTGGTCAACCAATACGGCTTGACTTCCATCCCTTTTCTGCAATTCATCATCCGCTACCTGTCCAAGAAGATGTATTTTGCCAGCATGCTGCTGGCCCAGTATGCGCTGTCGGCCGAAAGCCGTCTGGCGCATTACCTGTTGGAGCGCAGCCACCTGGAAGGCCAAACTATCCAATTGGAAAAGCGCGATGCCCTGGCTGCCATTTTGGGCGTGTCCGTGCGTCACCTCAACCGCTCATTGAAAAACCTTGCGGAGCAGAATGCCATCCGCCTGAAGAATCGCACGCTGGTGATCGTCGATCCGCAGGCGCTGTTGGATGTGGTGGTGAAAAGGACATAGGTCCTTTCGGCGCGGCGCTGCATGGTTTATGCTTGTGGGGAAATTCAGCAAAAGGAAAAGATAATGAGACATTTCTTAATTGATACCGATACTGCTTCCGACGATGCAGTGGCGCTGCTGATGGCACTGCGCGAACCATCCATCCGGGTGGAAGCCATCACTGTTGTGGCGGGCAACTGCCCGTTGGATACCTGCGTACGCAATGCACTGATCACGGTGGAGCAAGCCGGCACTTACGAACCGCCGGTGTACGCTGGGCGGCCGGGACCGTTGATGCGGCCGCTCTTCACGGCCGAGTTTGTACACGGTGCGGACGGCATGGGGGAGATGGACCTGCCCGATCCGGCGCTGATGGTGGCGCCTGGCCACGCGGTGGACGCTATCATCGAAACCGCGCGGCGTTTTCCTGGCGAGCTGGAGGTCGTCACGCTGGGCCCATTGAGCAATCTGGCATTGGCGCTGCTGAAGGAACCCGCGCTGGCGGATTGGATCAAGCGGGTGTATGTCATGGGCGGCGTTGGATTGGGTCCGGGCAATGTGACCCCGGTGGCCGAATTCAATTTCTACGTGGATGCGGAGGCAGTGCACATCCTGCTAAATTCAAGCGTCCCCAAGAGTATCGTGGGCTGGGACGTGTGTCTGATTGAGGAGGCCTTCATCACACCAACAGACATCCAACGCCTGAACGCACTGGGAAAGCTGGGCCGTTTTGCCGTGCGCTGCAATGCTTCGTTAATTGAGTACAACCGAACTTTCGGCAAGGATGGTTTTGACTTGCCCGACCCCACCACGGTGGCGGCCGCGCTCTACCCGGAGATGGTCATGCGCCAGCTCGAAGCTTACAGCTATGTGGAATATCAAAGCGATAGAGCTTACGGGCAGTTTGTCATTGACCACCAGCATTTGACAAACCAACCGGAAAATACCACGATTATTGCGGCCATTGACGGCAATATGTTTAAAGAAAAATTGTTGGAGCTGTTGGCGGAATAAATTTAGAGCAAAATTAGCAAATATAAAAATACCCCCGCAAGGGGGTATTTTTTGTGTGTGTCGTAAGAGTTTAGTAAGTCGGGTTGCGCAACTCGCGCAGGCTGGAACGGATGATATCCACCAGGCTGCCCAATAGGCTCAATCCTAACAAAATGGCCAGGACTGTGTTGGCGATCTGGTCTGCCTGTGCGGATGGGTTGAGCCCCGGAATCCGGCGGAAAAAGTCCAGCGTGATGAGCGGCAGGGCACCCAGCATGAAACCGTTCAGCACCACATTAGCGCCTTTACTGACAATGGCCCACCAGTTGGTCAGGGCAGAGGGGCGGCTCTGCACCAGCAGGGTGATGCTGCGTCCCATCTCTAAACCGTTCAGCACCAGGATGACCGGAATAAATTTTAAGAAATTTGCAGTGAATATATGCGCCATACCAACTTGCGTCCCCGGATTGGCATACACAGGCAGTGCGCCGCCGGTGATGCGCAGATAGATGAAGAAGGCCATGCCCAGAGCTGTGATGATGATCTCGAAAATGGTTCCGGCCGGGCGGAAAGCCTGCTCTTCCTGGGGCAGTTCAGGCAAATCGCTGAGATTGAATTCTTCCAATTCTTTGATCTCTTCCACTTCGCGGGTTTCCATCAAGCGTTCGATGATTGCGAATGCCAAGGTGACTGCACCCGCGGCGGACAGTACGCCGCTGAAGAGCGACCCAATGAACTCCACCATTACACCCCCGGGGGTGCTGGTGGGTTCGATCACGGCTGAAATGAACAGTGCAAGCGCCAGACTGCCAGCCACCACGGCGGCCAGGATGCGCAGCACCAGCCAATAAATCGAGAACAGACGTGGGCCGATCAGGTAGCGCTGGGGTCCATACTGCGCGGCTACTTTACGCGGCGCACCCATTTCTTTCAGCACGGCTCCCAGTTCGTCTGTACTGACTTGTGTTTCGCCGGCATAGCGTTCTTCTAAAAGATCCAAAATGTAAGACTCGATCTCGGCGGCGATATCTTCGCGCTCTTGGCCGCCCAATTCCTTTTTTACGCCTAACAGGTAGCGTTTGAGCAGCTCCTGGGCGGAGTTATTCATTTTCATCTAACAATCTCCTTATGACTTCATCCTGTTGCCGCCATTCTGCGGTCAGCAGCGCCAGCATCTCCCGGCCGGCTTGGTTCAATTGATAATAGCGCCGCGGGCGCGGATCTTCCACACGCCACTGGCTGTCTAACAGGCCCTGCTTTTCCAGCCGCCTGAGCAGGGGGTAGAGTGTATCCTGCCCGATTTCAAAACCCTTTTCGTTCAAGCTGCTGATCAGCGAGTAGCCGTATTGGTCCCGCTCCAGCTGGCTTAAAACAGCCAGCACCACGGTTCCGCGCCGAAGTTCCTGGCGCAGCTTTTCGAAGTCCTCGTTCTGTTTAGCGTTCATAATTTTTATTATACTGTGCAATACACAATAATGTCAATAAGCAATATTGGCAATAGATATTGTGATGATTTGAAAAATATGACAAATGTTTGTACAAAATGAAATAATGTGCTTGACATATGTAAAAATCTTTCTATAATAACTGTATATTTTAACAAAGCGAGGGTTCTGAAGGATGGGAAAAATCTCTTTAATTCGTATCGATGACCGTTTAATCCATGGGCAGGTAACCACTGCCTGGCTGCGCGTTTACAACGCCAATACCATCATTATCGCGAATGAACGCGTAGCCACCAGTCCGGTCTATAAAAGTATATTTTCTGTGGCTACGGTTCCCGGAAAAGAAATTTTATTGCTGCCACCGGAGCAGGCAGCGGAATACATCCGCAATTCCGGACCAAATGACTCTTTTTTCATCATCTCCCCCACTCCGCTGGATGTAGTGGTGTTGATGGATCAAGATTTGGAAATCAAGAAGATAAATGTGGGTGGACTTCAAGGAAGGCCAAACACGAAAAAATTGGCAAAAGTGGTTTACGCCACACTTGACGAAGAAAATGCATTCAAAGAACTTAAATCCCGCGGGGTAGAAATGGAGGTGCAGATGGTTCCAACTGATCGAGTGACATTCCTGGATATTTAATCATATAAAAATTAGGAGACGATAACAAAATGTGGAAAGAAGCTTTTTACGTTGCTTTGGTGGCGGGTGGTTGGACAATCTTTCTGAAAACCATTCCGGAAATTATTGTCATTCTCACAAAAAAGGAGAGCAAATTTGCGGCCTGGTGGATCACGATCATGCGCGGTATTGCCGACTCGGCTACCTATGCGTATATCATCCCGGCAGCGATCACCGGCCTGGTTCTGGGTGATTTGAAAACCGGTTTGTATGTGGGCGGCACGATCCAATTGATGTTCTTGGGGGTGTTTATCGTGGGCGCTTCCATTCCACCCAGCCCATTCCTGGCATCTATTCTGACAACAGCTCTGATCATTCTCACCAAAGCCAATATTGGCGAAGCGCTGGCCCTGGTTGTCCCGGTTTCCATTGCCAGCCAACTGCTGACAGTTGCTTTCATGAGTCTGAATGTTTTCCTGGTGCATTGGGCCGACAAAATGGCTGATAAAGGAAACACGGTCGGACTGGATTTACTCAATTCAATTAACGGTACCGGTTGGCATTTGGTCAATGTGATTCCCGCTTTTCTGGGCGTGGGCCTGGGGGTTGACGCGGCTGCCAAACTGCTGTCCATCATTCCTGATTGGCTTTCCAATGGATTGGGAGCGACCGGCGGCATTTTGCCTGCCCTTGGTTTTGGCATGTTGTTGTTGATCATTGCTTCTAACGAAGTATGGCCGTTCTTCTTCATCGGTTTCTTGCTGGCAGCTTACTTGAATATTAACGCACTGGCAGGAGCTATTTTGGGCATCTGTTTCGCGTTGATCTACGTCCGCCTCAAGACAGCGAATTCCGAGAAGGCTGTAAATAAATAAAGGAGAATGGAAATGGCCGAAAATCAAAAGAAAATTGATGAATTAGCATTTTATGGTGCCTTCTGGCGGATCAACAACTTTGCCGGTAACTATAACTTTGAACGTCTGATGGCGCTGGGTATGACCCAAGTAATGATCCCAATCTTCCGCTCATTGGGTTACACCGGAGACAAATTGCGGGATGGTTATAAACGTCACCTGGTGTTTTATAATACTCACCCCTATTTCAGCGCGCTGATCATGGGTGTGATGGTTGCCATGGAAGAAGCCAAAGCCAACGATGACTCCATCACGACCGAATCGATGAATGATTTGAAAGTGGCGATGATGGGTCCCTTTGCTGGAGTGGGCGATTCATTCTTCTGGGGCACGGTTCATCCCATCATCCTGGCGATTGCCGCCAACCTAGCAGTTAACGGCAATGTCATGGGTGTAGTTGTCGCTTTCCTGATCGGTGTAATCGCGGTGTTGGGTACCTATTATCCCTTCTTCTGGGGTTACCGCGGCGGCATTGGCATTGTCGAACAGATCCGCACCAGCCAGCTGCTTGATAAATTCGTGCTGGGCGCGAAAATTGTTGCCATGACTGTGGCCGGTGTGATGGTGGCATCCTTGATCAGCATTTCGACACCGGTAGTGTTGTTCCAGACCGAAGCGGAAGGCTCCGGAGTGGCACTGCAGGGCATCCTGGATTCAATCCTGCCAAAAGCCCTTCCGTTGGGGCTGCTGTTCCTGGTTTATTTCCTGCTCAAGAAAAAGATCTCTCCCATCGTGGTCATGCTGCTGTTGATGGTAATGACGGTCGGGTTGAAAGTCTTGGGTTGGATTTAACCTATTAGTTTAGTGAATAGAAAACAGAGTAATCGCCGGGTTTTCAATTCCGGCGATTACTAAGAAGGAGAATAGATTGAAAGCAGCTGTCTTTACCGCTCCAAATACGATTGAATATGTGCGAGATTACCCGGAACCCCAATTAAACGAAGGGTTCCTGCTGCGCGTGCGTGCCAGCGGCATTTGCGGCACGGATATCAAAGCATTGACCGGAACACGACCGGGGATGCAGCCACCCATGGTGCTGGGCCATGAACTGGCAGGCGAAATCATCCAATCTGCCATCCCTGATTTTTCCGCGGGAGAGCGCGTTTCCGTCGCGCCGTACGCTGGCTGCGGAACTTGCCGGTTCTGCTTGGCCGGCCGCGAGGACCAATGTAGAAACAAGACCATGCTTTCCGGCGGAGCTTTTGCCGAAAAGGTGGCCGCCCCCGCTTTGTTGGCTGTGAAGACGGCCTGGAAGATCCCCACGGATATCAGCTTTGAAGAAGCCGCACTGGCGGAACCCTTGGCTTGCGTTGTATTTTCTCTAAAGACCTGCCGTTGGGAACCGGGTTGGAGCATTTTAGTGGTGGGAGGCGGATTCATGGGGCTGCTGCACGTTCTGCTGGCTTCGGCTTGGGGTGCGGCGCGCGTTTTGGTGACGGAACCTAATCCCACTCGGCGCGCGTTGGCCAAACAACTGGGCGCCGTGACGCATGACCCGGCTGTGGATGGCGATCTGGCACAGTGGGCAGCTGCACAAACCGGCGGCTTGGGGCCGCATGTGATCATCACCGCGGTGGGCGTCCCGGAAGTGGTAGAGTCGGTCATCACCGCTGCCAGGCCGGGAGGAGTGGTGCATCTTTTTGGCGGATTGCCCAAGGACAGGAAACTCTCAATTTCCGCGTATGCGATTCACTATCAATCGATTTCACTGGTGGGTACCTCCGGATTCCGGACATCGGATTACCGCCTGGCGGCGGATATGATCGCGCACGCGAAGGTGAACCTGAAACCGTTGATCACCACACGCATGCCTCTGGACCAGGCCAATACGGGTTTTGCAAAAGCCAAATCGGGTGAAGCGGTCAAAGTACTTTTATTACAGGATTAAGGATATATAAATGGAAATACCGGTACTGGTCATTGGGCATGGCGACTTTCCGATTGCGCTGATCAACAGCGCGCAAATGCTGATGGGCGAGCGCGAAGGGGTTTATCCCTTATGTTTGCGGGAAGGGGATGGACTGGAAAATTTCATCCAGAAAGTTTCCGAGTTGGTGATGTCATTTGAAGCCGATAGGCCGCTGCTGGTCTTTGTCGATTTGCAGGGCGGTACACCCTGGAATGCGGTGCTGGGTGTGAATGACAAGCGCGTATGTTTGGTAACAGGCGTTAATCTGCCCATGTTGTTGGAAGTCCTGGTTTTACGCGACAGCACGGCGGACATTGATCAGCTGGTCGATTGCGCGCTGGAAACCGCACGGATAAGTGTGACCATGCGAAAATTTCAATAAAAAAACGCTTCGTTTTTGGATAAAATAGGTCAGCTTATATCAACCAGACTGATTTTGAAGGAAAGAATAATCGTCTATAATGCTTAAATTGACTTTACGAGGGAATAACTGATTGCATGACACGTTATGATGATATCGAGAAGATCGTACAAATTGCCCGGCAGTATTATGAGCAGAGTTTGACCCAGGATGAGATCGCGGCCAATTTTGGAATTTCTCGTCCAACAGTCTCGCGCATGCTGAAAAAAGCATTGGACGATAAGATCGTTTTCATTAACATTATCGATCCATATAACAAGAGTTCCGAATATTCCGATCAATTATCCCAAACGCTTGATTTAAAGCACTGCATCGTCATCTCCGGGCAGGTGCATGATGTCAATATCACGCGCCGCAATATCGCCCTATCGGCGGCCCGTTACCTGGCGGACACCATCCAGGTTGGGGACGTGGTTGGTTTTGGCTGGGGCCGCACCCTATACGAATTGGCTGAAAGCATCGAACCGCAGCCCGAGCGGGATGTTCTTTTTGTCCCCATGCTGGGCGGCATCGGCCAGATCAAACCCTGCCTGCAGGTGCACAGCATCATCCAAAAAGTCAGCGATGCTTTTGGCGGTAAATGGATTCAATATTATGTGCCCGGTATCGTGGACAACAAGGATCTGCGCGAGCAGCTGCTGCAAACCGCTAATGTGCAGGAAATGCTGGCGTTATGGCAGCGCATGAATAAAGCTGTAGTGGGGATCGGCGAAACCCCGGTTAGCAGCGAGATCATCTTTCAGGATAATGTGGCTGATATTGAAAAGAATGGCCTGGTTGAACACGGCGCGGTAGGGGATATCTGCATGCGTTTCTTTGACCGGGACGGCTTGCCGGTGAATTACATGATGCAGGATATCATGAGCATAGAGTTGAATGAACTGGCCCGCGTTCCCGAGGTGATTGCGATTGCCGGCGGCGAACAGAAGGTGGATGCCATCATCGGCGCCAGCCGGGCGAAGTACATTAACACCCTCATTACGGATGAAATGACGGCGCTGCGCATTTTAGAAAAGGCTAGGTCTTCGCCGGCTGCTCACTGATCGCTGAATTGCCTCTTTAACTTACTTCCAATTGCAGCACACGCCCCCAACGCAGTGCAACTTGCTCTACAACCAAACGGCCATCCTTCAGACTAAAACGTTCCCCGTCGTTGAGCAGGTCCATGGCGCCACTGGCGCGCACCGGCAGGTCCAGCTCGAAACGTGCGGGCGTTTCGGCTGCGTTCAGCAGCACAACCACGTATTCGTCATTCGTGAAACGCGCGAAGGCCAACTGCTCAGCGGCGACGAACAATTGGCTGTAACCGCCGCGGCGCAGGGCGGGCAGCTCCGCACGCAGAGCAGATAATCTGGCGATCGTCTCAAGCAGGTGCGGCTGGGGCGCGCTGCGCTGCAGTTCTTCCAGGTCCAAGGCGGGCCGCAGGGCGCGGTCATCTTGTGGGGTGCGCCGGCCGCCCAGTCCAAATTCGCTGCCGTAGTAAATAGACGGCACACCCGGCATCGTGAAGAGCAGCAGGTAGAGCGGGTAAAGCAAGGCCGGGTCGGGCAGTTTGGCGGCTACGCGGTCCACATCGTGGTTATCGGCAAAATTATAGAGCGGCAGATTGCGGTAGAGCCCGTTGGGGCCGAACTCGCGGTTGAGGGTATAGGCAATTTCAAAATAGTTACGATCCACCAGGCTGGAGTATAGCCCTTTGTAGGCTTCATAATTGGTGACCGAATCCAGCGTGTGCGGGTTAGCCCAGCGGCTGTAATCGCCGTGCACTACCTCGCCCAGCAGATAAAAATCCGGTTTAAGCGTGCGGCAAAAAACACTCAGCTCTTGCAGAAAATCCATATCCAGCAAGTAAGCCACATCCAGGCGTAGGCCGTCAATATCAAATTCCTGTACCCAGGTGCGCACGGCTGCGAACAGGTGCGCGCGCACATCCGGGTTGCGCAGGTTTAAATGTACCAGATCGTAGTGCCCTTCCCAGGGGGTGTAAGTGAAGGCGTCGCCATAGGGATTGGTTTCACCGAAGCGCAGACCGTCGAACCAGCCGCAATAAGCGGAGGCGGCGCCGTTCTGCTGCACGTCGCGGAAAGCCCAAAAATCACGCCCGACGTGGTTAAAGACCCCGTCCAGGATCAGGCGTATGCCGCTGCGGTGCAGCTCGGCGGATAGTCTTCCCAGGTCGGCGTTGCTGCCCAAACGGCGGTCAACTTTGAAGTAATCTGCGGAGTCGTAGCCATGGGCACTGGATTCGAACAGCGGCCCCAGGTAAAGTGCGTCCAAGCCCAGTGCATACATGTGCGGGATCCAATCGCTTACTTTTTTTAGTCTGTCCTGAGAAGGACTGGAAAAATTGTTGCGTTCGGGTGCGCCGCAAAAACCCAGCGGGTAAATGTGGTAAAAAAAAGCATCTTTGGCCCAATGTGTTTGTTGTTGATTCATGGTTCCTGATCTCCTATAAAAAATATACGTACCGTTAGGTATAGGTTATGGATAAAAAAATATACCTACGAAAAAATACCGTGCATGAATTGATGCAGCAGGCGGCGCACAAAATCCTCGTCCAGTTCCGAAAAACCGTTCAAGGCCAGCAAAACGTAGGTGTTGATCATGCCCAGGAAAGAAGCGGCATAGGTGCGTTGGCGGCCTTTCATGTTGCCGTGATCCAGGGTGGCAGCGGCGAACAGGCTCTCCAGCAAGGATTGTTGGCGCTCGTTGAAGGGCTGCATGGCTTTGAAGGCTTCGCTATCGTGCGGGGCGAACCACATGGACAGGTAAAAACGGTAAAAACGCGGCTTCCGTCGCGCGAAGCTGAAATAGGTTTGCGCCACCAGATAGAGCGTATTGGTGATGTCGTGGTGGTAATCCGCGGCGCTTTCTAATTCTGCCAGGAAGGGATTAAGTTCTTCTGCCAGCAGGGTATTCAGTAAACCGCTCTTGCTGCCGAAGTAGTGATACAGGGTCGGCTTTTTGATGCCGGCTGCGTCACAGATGGTCTGCACACCCACAGCATCATAACCGTTCAGGGTGAACAGGTCCAGGGCGCACTTTAGCAAGTTCTCGCGGTTATCCATAGCAAATAGTGTACCAAGCGGTACACTATTTGTCAAGAACAGATGGAATTGGTTTTTACAGCGGTTGGATATCCAGCTGGTCGATAATCCCGCGCATCACCTGGGCGGAATTCTGCAGCGCGGCGGTTTCACCTTCGTCTAGATTCAGCTTGAGGATTTGTTCCACGCCGCTGGTACCAACAATGGCTGGCAGGCTGAGATAGACGTCTTCGATGCCGAAGAATCCGGGCACCCGGTTGGAGATGGACAGCACGGAGTGCTGGTCGCGCAGGATGCTTTCCACGATGCGTGCCAGGCCGACTCCCACAGCGTAGAAGGTGGCGCCTTTGCGCTTGATGATCTCATAGGCAGCGTTGCGCACATCGTTGGCCATTTTGACGCGATCTTCAGCGCTGATCTCACAGCCTACCTGCTGGCAGAAGTCCTGCAGGGGGATACCGGCGATGTTGGCTGAACTCCAAATTGCGACTTCAGAATCACCATGTTCACCTACGATGAAAGCATGCACATTGCGCGCGTCTAACGTGAAGCGGTTGCTGATCATTGAGCGGAAACGGGCGGTATCCAGTACGGTGCCGGAGCCGATCACGCGCTGCGCGGGCAGGCCGGTCAGCTTCCAGGTGGCATAACTGAGTACATCCACCGGGTTGGTGGCGATCAGCAGGATAGCTTCCTGGTTGTATTGCAGCACCTGCGGCAGGATTTGGCGAAAGATGGCGATGTTGCGTTTGAGCAGGTCCAGGCGCGTTTCGCCCGGGCGCTGGGCCGAACCGGCCGAGATGACCACAATATTGGCCCCAGCAACGTCTGGATAATCCCCGCTCCAGATGCGCACCGGGTTGGAGAGCGGCACGGCGTGGTTCAGGTCCATGACCTCCCCTTCGGTGCGTTCTTTATCCATATCGATCAGTACAATTTCCCCAGCCAGGCCTTCCAGCATCAGCGCATAGGCGAATGTCGTACCCACCTTGCCGGCGCCAATGATGGCGATTTTGTGAGTGGTAGGGAGGGCTGCTAATGGATTTGACTTAGTCATTTTTAATTTCCTTTCCAGGTTTGATTTTCTAAACCTGCGATCGTTATTCTTGCAGGCAGAAAGCCTGCTTTTATCCCCTTTATATATTTCAATAATATCATAATAATCCAAAGTAAAATTATTAAACTAACCTTTACAAATGCTTAATAATTTTTCTATACAATTACTCAGAATAATAAATCATGGTGAACATTATTGATCCCAATCCGCTTTCAAAACACCACATCACCGAATTGACGCTGGCTGATATTCCCTGCCATAAAGTCCAGGCTGATATTTCAATTACAGGAAAAGAACTGGTCGGATTTTTCGACAATTACCCCAATTTACCCGGAGTCCTGATCACTCGTGAGGGTCAATTTCACAGTTTGATTTCTCGTAAAAAATTCTTTGAACACCTGAGTAAACCGTTCGGCGTTGAAGTGTATATGAAGCGCTCGGTGGAAGATATTCTGGCAAATTTAAACACCCGGCCGCTGATATTTCCGGTGAGCTGTGAAATCAGCCAAGCTGTGCAGCAGGCGCTCTCCAGAGAACCGGATGATATCTATGAACCCGTCATTGTGGAGAGCAGTGAGACTTATTGCGTTGTGGATATGTACACGCTGCTGCTGTATATGACCCGCACGCTGGACAATGCCAACCAGATCATCAGCAAGCAGTTCCAAATCGCCCACCAACTGACCAACGAAATGGGTTACGAGGATGTCTTCCATTCCATCCTGGAGAAAACTCACGGCATCATTGCCTTTGATGATGGATTATTCCTGCGCATGGAAGCGGATTCCTGGGAAGTCAGTTTCCATGAAGGCAGCCTGCCGGATGACTGGGTGATTGAAATGATCCGGCTGTATGGGGCTAAGTTAGCATCCTATTTCAGGTCGGATAACGGACAGGTAACGCATATTGAAAATTTTGATTTTGCATATGATCAGCATGGCCGCCCTTTCCAGGTTAGGGTTTCCGCGTTGATTGTACCGCTGCATTATTCGGAATTCAGTCTGGGGGCGGTTGTGTTGTTTCGGCTGGAACAAAGCCCCCAGACTTCCCGTTTGGCAGACCGCGAAGACCCGGCGCAGGATACCCAGCGGGTATTCATCCCCTTCCAGAAATTGGATGAGATTCTATTTGCGAATCTGGAATCAACTTTTTCATCAGCCATCCATAACACACAATTAATTTCACAAATCCAGAATTTAGCGGTGACGGATACGTTGACAAGCATCCTGAACCGGCGCGGTTTTTATACGGAAGCCAACCTTAATATCCAGTTATGCAAACAGAAAGGGGATCCACTCAGTGTTTTGGTGATTGACATCGATCACTTCAAGACAGTCAATGACACGCTCGGTCACGCAGCCGGAGATGAGGTCATCCGAGCGGTGGTACGGGAGATCAAAAGCTGTCTGCGCGAGTCGGACTTGCTGGGGCGTTACGGCGGGGATGAATTCATCATCCAGCTGCCCAACGCGAGCCAATCCGCGGCGGAGAAAGTCGCGGCGCGTATCCGCCAGAATATCACTTCCATGGATTTCAATTCTCCCAAAGGCAGCATCTTGGTGACCGCCAGCATTGGCATCGGTGTGTTTGAGCAAAAAAAAGACAATCTGGATGCTTTAATTGGCAAGGCTGATAAAGCGCTGCTAATGGCCAAGCGCATCGGACGCAATCAGACTGTGGTGGCTTATAACACCCGCTTCTATAACAACGGTTTCCTGCTGCACCCAACCCTCATTACTGATCATCAGAATAATTCTGCTAAAGATTCTGACCGGCAAGCCTTTGCTATCAATGGCATTGACGCGGCTGCGTTGGACCAAACGGTGGATGATTTGATTGAAGGTTACGTACACGCGTTGGAGCTGCGCGATAAGGAAACTGAAGGCCATACCCAGCGTGTGGCTCAGATCACGGTGGAATTGGCTTCGCGTTTGGGAGTCAACCCTGCCAACCTGGTGAAGATCCAGCGCGGAGCGCTGCTGCATGATATTGGCAAGATCGCCATTCCCGATGATATCCTGCTCAAGCCCGGGCCGCTGGATGATAACGAGTGGATCATCATGCGCAAGCACCCAGTTTATGCCTATGACTTGTTAACTAACAATACGTTTCTGCGTTCCTGTTTGGATATTCCTTATAACCATCACGAACGTTGGGATGGACAAGGTTACCCGCGTAAATTGGAGAAAGAACAAATTCCGCTTTCCGCGCGCATCTTTTCAGTAGTGGATGTTTGGGATGCGCTCATTTCCGACCGTACCTACCGGCCGGCCTGGTCGCGCGAAGAAGCCCGTGCTTATATTGCCGCACAAGCCAGTAAACAGTTCGATCCGCAGATCGTGGCTGTGTTCATGGATATGATTGAAGAGGGCAAAATTTAGTCTTTGCTGCCGGATGTGTATTTCCGGGATAGCCAGCTAACCAAACCGCCTGCGGCCATCAGGATTCCGCCGTACCAGATCCAGCTCATCAGCGGGAAGAAATTGATCTGCAAATTTAGCACGCGGTTGGGCGGTTCAGGCACTTCCTGCAAAATAACCTGCACGTCCTGCAATAAACCCGGCAGATCACCCGGCTGAGCACTGAGCGAGCCCAGTTTGGTGTAATGGATAATGGCAGGTGTGATCAAACTCTGTTGGCCGGAAGGGTGTGTGATCTGTAGGGTACTTTCAAAGGCTACATTGGCGCTTTCGGTCAGGCGGTTTCCGGCAGATAAGACTTCAAAGCTGTAGTCGTTTACCCGGGCGCTTTCACCAACGCGCAGTTGGAGGTCCTGGCTCTGGCTGAAGGATTCCACGCCGATGATGCCAAATGCCATCACAGCCAAGCCGACATGGATCAGGAAAATACCCAATCGCAGCGGTTTGCCTTTTTGGTGATTAAAAATTGGCAGCAGCAGAGTGCGGATAAATGCGAACAACCAGCCGACCAGCGCAAAAGCGGCTGCCCAGAAAGCGATGAACGTCAGCGGTTTGAGAGGCCGGCTAAACTGGAGGATCAGTGGTATCAGCAGCGCCGCGGCGAGGGTGCCGGCCAGGATGCGTCCAAACAGGGGCCGGGAAATGTTCCACAAAGGTGCCAGCGGGCACAAGCCGCTGAGCAGCAACAACAGCATGAACAGCGGCGCGCTGAGCTGTTCGTATTGCTGCGCTGTCAGGCTAAGCTGTGCCCCGCCGAAGAGTTGTGAAGTAAGCGGCAGGGTCTGCCCGAATAGGCAGACCAACACCAAACCCAGCAGACACAAGTTGAACAGGCGTGTGATTTCGTCGCTCAGTGATATGGTTTGTGCTGCGGCAATTGGCACTGCGGATTTGCGCCGGGAAAACAGTAATCCAATTGTGAAAACAAGGTGCATAACGATCAACACGGTCAACAGCGGGCCCATAGCACCGCTGGTATAGGCATGCACGGATTCCAGGACTCCGGAACGGGTGATGAGAATACCGAACAGGGTCAGGATGGTGATGGAAGCGGTGAAAGTGTATATCCAGCTGCGGTAGGCATAGCCGCGCTGCTGCATGCTCATGGAATGCAGCAAGCCAAAGGAGAGCAGCCAGGGAATCAAACCGGAAAGTTCCACGGCGTCCCAGCCCCAATAACCGCCCCAACCCAAAATGGAATATGCCCACCAGGAGCCCAGCAGCATGCCCAACGTTAGAAATACCCAGGAAGCCAACACCAGCGGGTAGAGCGGCTTGACCCACAGCATGCGCCGATCTCGCTGCGCCAAACCGGCCAGCATAAAAGCATAAGGAATAAAGAAGCCGATCAGTCCCAGGTAGAGGGCGGGCGGGTGCAGCAGCATGGCGACGTGGCGCAGACTGGGGTTCATCCCCTGCCCATCCGCGGCTACTAATAGGGATGCACCCGACGGGGGAAAGACAGCGCTGGTGATGGCGCCGGAGGGCAATCCCCAGATTTTTACAAAGGGATTGACAAAGAACACATCCGGCAGAATGAAGAATAACAGAGTGGTTTGCAGCACCAGCAGGATGGTGGGGATATACCGGTGCGTTTGCAAACGCAGCGCCAGCCGGACGGCCAGCACGGCCGCACCTGATAGCAGGAACGAAAAGAAGAGCAGTGAACTGGCTTGACCGGACCATAAACCGCCCAGGCGCTCAAGCGGCGACATGGCGGATTCTACTGAATTGAAGACGAGCTCGTACTCATATGCACCCAACTGCAGCAGCAACAACAGTGCCAGCACTGCCAATCCCAACAAGCCGAATTGAATGCGCCCCAGCCACACGGATAATTTTTGCAGACCATCATCATTTTTAAAGTGAAGCAGCAGGGATAGAATTACCAAAAAAGCGCACAGAATAAAGGCGCCGCTCAGGCCCATATATCCGATCAAACCAATGCTAGCTGTTAAGTTCATTTATTTTGTGCCGTCATGCAACAATGTTCTCAAGCCATCTCGTATTTCTCGGAATTAACCTGGCGGCCGGGCACATGCATGGCGTGCAGGTTGGCTTCCATAGCGTCGATCATGGGCAGCGGGCCGCAGATGAAGTAGTACAGGTCCGCGTAATTTTGCGGCAGCTTGCGTTTTAGCAGCTCGCTTGTAATGAATCCGCTTTCGCTTTCCAATTTTTCAGCCGGGATTTCCAGCACATGCGTGACCTGCAAATTCAATTGTTTGGAGAGCTGCTCAATTTCAGCTTTGAAAGGGATCTTCCCTTCAGAATGATTCCCGTAAAACAGGAAGAGCGGCCGTTGATCGTGCTGGTCGGCCAGGGTATGCAGGATGCTCATGATGGGGGCAATGCCGATACCGCCGGCCAACATCACCAGACCATTTTGGGTGATGGGCGCATCCGGGCAAAAACTGCCATAAGGGCCATCGACATACACAGTTTCTCCGCCTTTCAGTTGTCCCACCATGCTGGTGAAATCACCCACGGCTTTGATTGAAAAGCGCAGCTCATCTTTTTGATGGGCGCTGCCGGAGATGGAGAAGGGATTGCGGTGCAGGGTGAAGGGCGAACTGTTGATGTTGAGCCAGGCCACCTGGCCGGCATGAAAATCCAGGCCGTCATGCCCGATTGGTTTGAGCACCAGTGTATAAGTTTCTGCTACTTCGGGAATGATCCGATCAACTGTAAACGGCCGCCGGCTGATTTGCCAGGGTTTGATCGCGCGCATGTAGATGGCAGCACCGATCCAGATGATTATCTCCACCAGCCAGGCAACGCGCATGGCCGGAGCGGTCATGTAGTAATTTACCTTTAGCAGGTGGATGATGGCGAAGACTGCGATTACCAACGCCAGCAGGTCATGCAGGCCGTGCCAGGCGTTGTAATCTAATTTCAGGTCTTTGCGCAGCACGGAGGTTATGGCAATCAACACCAATGCTGCCAGGCCAATCAGCCCGGCTTGTGCGCGCCAGGGTGCGGTGAAAGGGTTGAGCAGCAGCAGCGTGTAAGGGTTGTTGACCAGCAGGATGACCGGGTGCAGAAAGATCAACAGCACTGATAAAACAGAGAGTATATGATGGACACGGTAGATGCCATCCAAGTCAAAGACGTTGGACAGAAAAGGAATGCGAGCGGTGGGCAGGAACTGCAAACCGGCCATGGATAAGCCCACAAATCCCAACATAACGGAAAAATCGCGCCAGAAATTGCGACCGGGCGGCATGGGGAAAAGCAGGAACACGATCAGAGGCAGGAAGATCAACGTAATATAAATCAACAGCGCCAGGATACGTCTGGTTTTCGTTTTCATATTCACTTCCTCCGCCTAATCCGGACGAACCAGTGCGCTCATATCCACGTCCACCACAGCTGCCAGGTCTTCAATGCTGTCGTACAGCAGCTGCAGCATGTATTGACCGTTGTGAACATACCCGGCCGGGTCTTTGGCGCTGAATTGGAAGTTGAAAGCAGCCCGCATCAGGCGCGGCGTAAATCCGGAGAACTGGTTGGCGAATTCGGCTTCGCCTTCGTTCACTTCGCCGTCCTGGTTTGTGTCGATGTACCAATAGGGATATTGGTCGGCCCACAGGATGGCATTTTCAGTTTGTCCAGCGCTGTACTGCTGCATAGCGCGGTAAAGGACGCTGCGCATGCCTTCAATCTCGTGGTAAAGCCCTTCGACCTTGCCGTTGCCATCGTAGTCAATGCCGTCCACATAGACTTCACGGTAATCTGTATAGCCGCTCACGTTGGAGTGGCAGGCTGCGCACAAATTGGCGGCTTCGCTTTCGTAATCCTCGCGCATGTGCAGCGAATGCGGATCGTGGCATTCTGTGCAGGACTGCACGCCCGCGGCATGCTCAAAGCGCGCGGCATAAGTTTTTCCATCGTATTGATAGCCGCCTTCACCTTCTGCCCCCAGCCAGGTGGCTGCGGCAAAAGCGTAATGCGGATTGACAAAGCCAGCTTCCGCCATGATCTCATCGGCGTCGAATCCGGCCGCCGTTTCGTCCACGGTTGCTCCGGAACTGGTTCCGCTGTGGCAGGTGGCGCACAGGCTATTTCCGCTGCCCAGCTTGACTTCAATTCCGGAAGGCAGGCTGGCGGTTTCCAGCAAATCAGCCTGTTCATTATGGCAGACTTCGCAGCTGATCACGGAGTTGACCGCGGCGGGCGCATCCACTGCCATAGCGGTGCTGCCGTCCTGGCCTAAATAGTCGATGAAGCCGTCACCGCTGTGGCATTTGGCGCAATTGACCGGGACTTCAGGCGGGTCATCTTCGTTCCAATGGGTGAAGGCTTCGGCGGATGTGTCCGCGTGGGCAGAACCCCACCAATCAACGCTGACCTCCTGAACAGAACGGGCCTCGTTGGCCTGGGCGCTGACATAGATATACCAGCCAATCAAAGCAGTTGTGATCAGAATGAGAGCAATTACGAACGTGCGGTTTTTCATGTATTCCTCCTAGGTTGTTATTTGGACAGCCTGGAAGCTGTACGCATTGGTTAAAAAAACAGAATCGATATTAATAAATAGCGAATAATTATTAATATTATACAGGAGGACTACGATAATTTCTTATGAAAGAATGTTAGCGATAAAAATTGGCGAAAATCGACAGGATGAAGAATGATTTTTGTTAATCAATAGATGGATAATAAGCAGCGTGGTAATCATGTAGAATTATCCATAGGATGATGAGATGACTGGCGGATTAAATTCACGAGAAGGTTTGTTGTTCCTGGTTTTTCTGTTTGTGTCTTGTGCGCCTCAATCCCAGGCGCAGCAGAACCCGGCTGTGCGCAGCGAAACGCTTACAGTCACGGTTGGACCGACTGCAACATCTACTCCTATCCCGACAATAACCCCTACGCCCACCCCTGAAGCAACGGCAACCAGCGACTGGCTGCCGATTTTTGACCAGTTCATCCAGGATGTAAAAACCGGCGAAGCCGGCCGCGTGGTGGGCATTTGGGTCGATAACGTGCTGGCATTGGAAGTGGTTTACCAGCCAACCAGCAATCCGGGGTATGTCAGCACAGAAGATGAAGTAGCGACTTATTTCCTGTATCCCTGGCAGAAAGCCGGCAACCATGGGCTGTTGGCGCATAATTACCTGGCTGGACGCTATTTCTTCAACCTGAAAGTGGGGGATATCATCTCGTTGGTGTTCGGCGATGGAAATTATGAAGATTTCGAGATTACCCAAATTAAGGATTTTCAGGCGCTGCAGCCGGATGACCCCTACAGTAACTTCATCGACCTGGACACTGGCGAGCAGTTGACAGTCAACAGCGTTTTCCTTGAGGTTTATATGGGCGATTACCATACCACCCTGCAGACCTGCATTGCGCAGGGCAGTGAAACGGAATGGGGGCGACAATTTGTGTTGGCGCCGCCTCTGGATTAAAATTTTTATAGCGATATTCTGTATAATGTAAATAAATAAGTTGGGGAGGGTCTGTGTTTATACAACAATTGATCAAAGCCATCGGAGGGGGATGGAAGTGGATTGTGTTATGCGTGCTGATCGCATTGGTGATTTCCTCTGCCATTTCAGCCACCACCGTGCCCATTTACCGCTCACAAGCCTCTTTCATCATCGCGCCCAATAAGAATCTGCCCAGCAGCCGAGATGTGGTCAGCGCGTTCAGCGCGCTGGATACACTCAAAATCTTTTCCACCTACGCGGATATCCTGTCAAGCGAACGGGTGTACACAGAAGCACTCAAGGCGGTGGATAGCGAATCAATCGACCTGTCCCAATACCAGCGTGCCACGGAGATGAATCCGGAATCGATCATCCTGGCGTTGAATGTGGACGGCCCGGATCCGCAGACCGCCGCGCTGCTGGCCAATGAGATCGGCAAATATGGCATTTACTACATCAATTCCTATTTCACGGTTTTCGAGATTGATTTTCTGGATCAGGCAGTTGCCACCAGCCAGCCCATCCGGCCGCGTACGTACCGCAACCTGGGCATTGCGGCCGGCATTGGTTTGTTGGCCGGGCTGCTGATCGTGATCATGCATGAATTCATGCAGATCCCGCTCAACCAATTCATCCAGCGCTTCTCGCTGGATGCCGAGAGCCTGGCCATCACGCGCCGCTCACTGGAAAAAACCCTGGCAACGCTGGAGAGAGATGCCCGGCAATATCCTGTAACAGTGATTTTGGTGACGATAGTCAATTTGCCGGAGTTATTCGGGGTGCTGCCCGGTTTCTCGCGCAAGAAGGTGGCTACGGAACTGGTCAGGCGTTTCAAAGAGCAATTAAAAGGAAACGATCTGGTATCGCGCTGGGATTATGACACCTTCGCGATCATCCTGCCGCATACCCCACAGAAAGCATCCAGTGTGGTTTCCCGGCGGCTTGAGGCGGTGTTTACAGCTCCATTTATTTATGGGGTGGAGGATAGCGAGCAAATCCAGTTGGATCCTGAGGTGAGCGCGCAGACACTGGATACTGAGGAAGGACTGGACGAATTCATGAATAACATTGCGATCCAGAAAAAAGACAAGGATGATTAAGCGGGCAGGATGGGCAAAATGAAACGAAAATCCTTCCGGCTGCTGAGTGTCTTGGTGGGGCTGGCGTTGGCGGCTTTTACGCCGCTGCAGACTGGCTTTGTTATTCCGGCAGCTGCCCAGGCGGATGCCTCGGATTTCACACTGCGCTTTTCTGACCTGGATTTTTCCACTTCACTCAACCTGGGCGGCCCTTATCAGGAGACGGCGGCGGTTTTTGAACTACCGGCGGACTGGGCTTTGAGCGCGCCATTGCAGCTGGAGCTGCGGCTGCGCAGCGATTTCCAATCGCTGATGCAGGCCTTTTCCGGCAGCCCTGAAACAGAAAACCCAGCCGGGATCAAAGGGATATTTGAGGTTTACCTCAATGACAACCTGGTTACAAGCGCGGAGCTGGATACCAGCGGGGAAACCGCGCTCAGTTTTGAGGTCGATCCGGCCTGGGTCGCCGTGTTTCCCAACCAGAATACCCTGCGCATAAGTTGGGACGCAGCGGATGCCTGCGCCTATGGCGTTACATCCAAGCTCTACCTGAATGCGGATTCAACCTTGCGCTTTACGTACACACAAAAACAGGTAAATGTGGGTTTGCGCGATTTTCCGAAACCCTTCTATAGTGAAAAGGACATCCAACCCCATCCGGTCACCTTGCTTGTTCCGGCCGACTCGGACGAAGCCAGCCTGTCGGCTTTGTTGGCCGTGGCGGCGGGATTGGGCAAACACAGCCAGGGCCAACTGGATTACAGCATCAAGACCAGCGACCAGGTCAGCCTGTCTGATTTGCAGGATTCTCAATTGATCCTGATCGGCAAACTGGATGCCTGGCGTTCGTACCTGGCCGGCAGCGGGTTGGGGGCGGAAGCACTTCAGCTGCCGTCGGGTATGGGTGCAGAGGATGGTTTATTGTTGCTGCGGCCTTCTCCCTGGAACGACCAAAGGGCTCTGCTGTTGGTCAGCGGGGAGAGCGAAGCGGGACTGAAAAAAGCCAGCGCCAGCCTGGCCGCTGTGGATTTCCTGCCATACGCGCATAGCCAAATGGCCGTGATCAGCCAGCTGGCGGGCAGCAGCGTGCAAGCCGTCATCGACTTGACCATGGATGATTTGTTATCGACGGACAACTTGCTGGTCGAAAACCTGGGCGATACCACCTTCACGATTCCTTTTAATATGCCCGCGGACGCCAATATCAACCCGGAAGCCTACATCGAGGTATATTTCCGCCATTCACAATTGATCGATTACCTGCAATCCAGCCTGACGATCAGCATCAACGGCTCCAAGATTGGCAGCGTCCGCTTCAGCGACCAGTCGGCCGAGAACGGCCTGGCGCGCATCATCCTGCCGCCTAATATTATCCAACCCTTAAAGAACACCCTGGAAATCACGACCAGCATTGTGCCCCAGGACCTGTGCGCCGACGAGCGCAGCGGAAATTTCTGGGTATCGGTGCTGGGAGATTCTTACCTGCACCTGCCGCCGGTTTTGGAAGAAGGCGGAGGCCAGGCAGGCGGCCTGTTCCTGGATGATTTCCCACAGGCGCTGTTGACGGATGAAACCCTGTCCACGCTGACCTTCGTGTCGGCCGCAGCCGATTGGCAGAGCTGGCAATATGCTGCCGATTTGGCTTTCCAGCTGGGTACTTACAGCGCGGCCAGCCAATTGCAGCCTTCGGCCGCATTTTTAGAAGGCAGTGCACAGGACCTGAGCGGGCAATCCCTTGTACTGATTGGCAGCTCAGGCACGCTGGGTGCCAGCGTTTGGAAGGATGTGCTGCCTCTGGCGTTTGAAGCAGATGGTTCGCTGTCTTCTCTGACGTTCAACGGTATCCAATTCCTGAGCGGCGCCGAACAGGACCTGGGCGTGCTGCAAATCGCCCGCCAATCGGAAAACGACGCGGCACTATATTGCATCGCGGGCAACTCCGCCGCCGGGCTGCGCACAGCGGTGGCAGCGGCGCAAGCGTATTTAGAGAATAAACCGGCAACTTCCGCCAACGTGGCTGTCATTGATGGCGAAAACAATACGCATTATTTGACGCTTGAAAAAGCTGGCAGTGCCGCTGCGGATGTGGAAGACGGACAATTGCACTGGTATGAACGCATTCTGGGTCAAAATATGGAGAAAGCCAATTTTTACCTGCTGGCCGGTTCGGTCCTGCTGACCGCATTGTTCATCTTGTGGATGTTTATGGATAAAACCAAAAAATAGGCATGTTTATAAATTTAAAGCGCAGCGATTCGCTGCGCTTTTTTATTTTTTTGCGTTGCTTTATAATTATTAAAATGTATTGTAAACCCGGAAAAACCGGTTTATAAATGAGTTTTCTCTAAACCTGTATACCTGTCTAATCATGTGTTATAATCTAGCCATTACATCACGCAAAAGAGGGAACCATGGCAAACACCTATGACGAATACGAGCTCCTGGTTGGCAAGATCAGGTCGGCAGGCTTGAACCTGGAATTGATCAAAGATAGGTTGAAACAACAGGCAATTGAAACCCCCAGTTGGGGTTATGCCAACAGCGGCACGCGCTTTCAGGTTTTTCCCTGGCCGGGCGCGGCAGTAACTACCCGCCAGAAGCTAGACGATGCTGCCATGGTGCATAAAATGACCGGCATTGCGCCCTCAGTAGCGCTGCATATTCCCTGGGATGTCCCCGAGGATGGTGATTACGTGGGTATGCGGCAGTATGCCGAAGCGCAGGGTGTACGCCTGGGTGCCATCAACCCGAACGTTTTCCAGGAGCAGGAATACATGCTGGGCTCGATCGCCAACCCCGATCCGGCTGTGCAGCAGAAAGCGCTGGAGCATATGATCGAGTGCTGCGAGATTCTTGAGAAAACCGGCAGCGATGTGCTCAGTTTGTGGTTCGCGGACGGCACCAATTACGCCGGGCAGGATAACCTGCGCGCGCGCAAGGGGCGTGTGGAAGAAAACCTGCGCAAGCTGATGCCGCATTTGCCGGCCGGCGCGCGCGCCTTGATTGAGTATAAGTTTTTTGAACCCGGATTTTATTCAACAGATATCCCGGATTGGGGTACTTCTTATCTATTCTCCTTGAAGTTGGGTGACCAGGCCCAGGTGTTGATCGATCTGGGCCATCACCCGCTGGGCGCAAACATCGAACAGATCGTGGCCTTTCTGTTGGACGAGGGCAAGATGGGCGGTTTCCACTTCAACAACCATCGCTATGCTGATGACGACCTGATGGTTGGCAGCGTCAATCCTTTCGAGTTATTCCTGATCTACACCAGCATCGTGGAAGCGCTGGGTTCCGGCGACGCTTTGGCAGCGCAAACCGCGGCCAATATCGCCTTTATGATTGACCAGTCCCATAACATCGAGGGCAAAGTAGCCCCGATGATTCACTCAGTGCTTAATTGCCAGGAAGCCTATGCCAAGGCGCTGCTGGTGCCTTGGGAAGCTTTAGGCCAGGCTCAACGCGAAGGGCGCGTTTTGGAAGCGCACCAAATTCTGGTGGATACCTTCCGCACGGATGTGCGCCCGCTGCTGCGCCAGGTGCGCGAGGAGATGGGTGTGCCGGTTGACCCGGTTCAGGCCTACCGTGATTCAGGTTACGAAGCCCGCATTGCGGCGGACCGCGGCCTGCATACCAGCAGCGGCGGTTATCAGTAAAATAAAGAATAAAAGCGGCTCACAAATTTAGTGAGCCGCTTTTTTTAGGGGGATATGGACCGTTGCGGCATCGCCGCAATGTCTATGACAACTGTCATTTCGGCAAATGACCCATCAAAAGTGTGAAAATGATTCCGGTAACTTAATTTCTCCGGCCTTAATCGCTATACTCTTAACAGGTCAGTTTTTTATTTTGTGTGAAAAGGGAGACTCAGGAGAGAAATGAAAGAAAAACTGAACGGCTTGGAAAACACTTCTCAGCCAAAGGGTGGAGAATCGCGGACAAAAGCCTTGTCGGATGGCCAAAAAAGAACCGTGCAACAAATCCTGGCAAAATATGATCCCAGGAACTTATCGTATGAGGATGCCAGCGCAATTTTCAGAGCATTGGAAGAGGTTGAGATTTATAGTCCAGGTGTGTTTGAAGAAGTGCACAAGGCCGGCATCGATCCGCGAAAACTATTCACAATGGCAATGGAAGGGAAGAAAATACCTACACCATCACAGGGAGGATCGTGACCTCAAAATTTAACCAAAAAAATAAGCCTAAACAATTCAAAGACTTAATTACCTCCTGTGGATTAAAAAAGGCGGCAGATTAAATCTGCCGCCTATACTGCATTGCTATGACGTTTATTTGGTCAGCGTCACTTCGCCGGGTTCCTCGATCAATTGCTTGATGTACTGCAGGAAACGCGCAGCCGGAGCGCCGTCCGCCAGACGGTGGTCAAAGGCCAGCGAGAGGGTGACGATCTTGCGAATGATCACCTGCTCGCCGCGCACCACCGGCTTGGGGGCGATGCGCCCCACGCCCAAAATGGCGGCCTCCGGCAGATTGATGACTGGCGTGAAACCGTCCACGTCGTACATGCCCAGGTTGGTGATGGTAAAGCTGCCGCCGGAGATGTGGTCGGGGTTGATCTTATTGGCGCGCACTTCCTCTACATACTGGCGGAACTCACTCCCGACGGTTTGCAAATCTTTCTGGTCCACATTGCGGATGACCGGTACAACCAGCCCCTGGTCTGCGTCCACGGCGATGCCGATGTTAACCTCGGCCAGGCGCTCGATGGCCTCCCCGTTCAGGCGCGCGTTCATATAAGGAAAACGCCGCAGGGCAATGGCGCAGGCTTTGGCCAGCAGTTCGTTGTAACCGGGCGCAAAGCCCCATTTGCCTTCATATTTGGCTTTCAACTTTTCGCGCAGGGCGACCAGGTCGGTAGCGTCCGCGTCCATCAACAGGGTAACGCGTGCGGTGGTCTGCGCGCTGAGGCTCATACGCTGGGCAATCACCTTGCGCACACCCAGCAGCGGCAGGCTTTCGCTGACCTGCATGGGCGGCAGGGGCACCTGCGCTGCGGACTGCGCAGGGCTGGCCGGTTGGGCGGTCAGGGCTGAAGCTACGTCGGCTTTGGTGATCTCGCCGTGCTGCCCGCTGCCCTGGACGGCGCGCAAATCCAAACCGGCATCGGCGGCCATGCGTTTGGCGACCGGGCTGACTTTCACTTCTGTAGATAGGTAATTGATCACGTCTGCTTCTGTCACGCGCATTCCACTGCTGCCCGTGGGCGTCACGTGCCGAACGTCCACACCTTTCTGGTCTGCCAGATGGCGCGCGCGCGGAGAAGCAAAGACCTTTTCAGATGAAGGAGCTGCGGCTGCCTGGGTTGCAGCCAGAGCGGCTGTGGAACTTGGCGTTGGTGTGTTTTCTTCTATCGAGGTTGGGGCGGGGCTGGACTGCGGGGCTTTAAAGGTCTCGTCCTGCTCACCGATTAAAGCCACCACCGTCAGCACCGGCACTACCTGTCCGGTCTGGAAAGGCCCGAAATGGATATATCCGTCATCCACTGCTTCCACATTGAAGACGGCTTTATCGGTTTCCACCTCTAGCACTTCCTGGCCCTGCTTGACCTTGTCACCGTCCTTGACCAGCCAATTCAACAAGGTGACCTGTTCAACTGTTTGGCCCAGCTTGGGAATGAAAAGTTCCTCGGCCATTAACTCATCACCTTTCTACAGGCTTCCATGATGCGTTTGACATTGGGAATGGCCAGATCCTCCAGCACCTCGGCCCGTGGGACGGGCACGTTGGCGGCTGCCACGCGCTGCATGGGCGCGTCCAGCCAATCGAAGGCCTGGTCGTTAACCACGGCCATGATTTCGTTGACGAAGCTGGTGTTCTCATAAGCCTCGGTCACACCCACCAGGCGCCCGGTCTTCTTGACCGACTCGATCAGGGTTTGGGTGTCCAGCGGTTTCAGCGAGCGCAGGTCAATCACCTCCGCATCGATACCTTCCTTGGCCAGCGCTTCAGCCGCGTCCAGCGCGTTCAGTACCTGGCGCGAATAGGTGGCGATGGTCAGGTCTTTGCCGCTGCGTTTGACATCCGCCACCCCCAGCGGGATGAGGTATTCTCCCTCCGGCACGGGGCCTTTTGTCTTGTAGAGCATCTTGTGTTCGATGAACATGACCGGGTTGTTATCGCGAATGGCCGCTTTCAGCAGGCCCTTCACGTCGTAGGGCGTGGCCGGCATAACGACATAAATGCCGGGGAAATGCGTCCACAGCGATTCCAGGCTCTGCGAGTGATGAGCTGCGATGGCGCGCCCGGCGCCGCCTTCGGTGCGCACGACCATGGGTACGCTGGTCTTGCCGCCGAACATGTAGCGGTTCTTGGCGCCCTGGTTGGCAATCTGGTCCATGGTCAGGGGCGTGAAATCGACATACATGATCTCGGCCACCGGCCGCATACCGGCCATGGCAGCGCCGACGGCTGCGCCGCCGATGGTGGCTTCGGAAATGGGCGTGTCAATCACGCGCCACTCGCCGAATTCATTGAACAGGTTGCGCGTTGCGCCGTAGGCGCCGCCGTACAATCCGACGTCTTCGCCCATGATAAAGACGCGCTCATCGCGCTGCATTTCTTCACGCAGAGCTTCCTGAATGGCTTCGGCGTAGGAAATCTGGCGCATGTTCGCGTCGCCGCGGACTTTTTCGCGCAGTTCCGCTTCCGCCTCCACATCCTTGACCGTAAAAATGGAAGGCGCGTAAACGTCCGTTTCCAGTTCAGCCGGATCGGGCGCGGGGGATTTTTCACTGTAGGTCATGGCTTCTTTTAATTTGCCCTTGACCGTTTTGTTCATATCTTCCACTTCTTGTTCGTTGAGCATGCCCACCGCTTTCAGCTCTTCGCTGAGCACGATGATGGGGTCGCGGTCTTTATAAGCCTGTTCTTCTTCCTTGGTGCGGTAAGCACGCGGGTCGGAATGGGAATGACCGAAATAGCGGTAAGTCTTGGCCTCCACAATGGTGGGGCCCTGGCCCTGGCGGGCGCGCGTTACGGCTTTTTCAACCGCGCCGCGCACGGCCAGCACATCCATGCCGTCCACTACTTCGCCGGGGATGCCATAAGCGCAGGCACGGTCGGCCACATTGGGCAGCTTGCTAACCTTGGCCCAGGGAACCGACATAGCGTACATGTTATTTTCCACCACGAACACGACCGGCAGGTCCCACAGGGAGGCCATGTTGAGCGATTCGTGGAAGTTGCCGGTGTTGGAAGCGCCGTCTCCGAAGAAGCACAGCACCACCTTGCCGCTCTTGGTCAGTTTCTGCACCAGGGCCGCGCCGACCGCCACGGGCAAGTTGCCGCCCACGATGCCGGTGGCGCCCAGGTTGCCGTGCTCCACATCAGCAATGTGCATGGAGCCGCCCTTGCCTTTGCAATAGCCGCCGGACTTGCCCAGCACTTCGGCCATCATCTTGTTGAAGTGCATCTGCTTTTCTTCTGGTGTCTTGGCAGCTGTGTCTCCGTGCGCGTGCGCGTGGCCGTGGCCGCGGTGGGTGCTGGTGACCAGGTCATCTTCCTGGATGGCGGCGATGGCGCCTACTGCCACGGCTTCGGAGCCGGCATACAGGTGCGATGCGCCCTTTAGGAGGTCGCGCCCGAGCAGGTTGCTGATGTTGTTCTCGAATGCGCGGATCTCCATGACCTGGCGCAGGTAACCCAACAGCTGCTCTTTGGTAAGGGCTTGTTCCTCGATGATCGCGGACGTGCGTTCAATGATCTCTGACTTGCTTTTTGTTGCCATTTGGAAAACCTCCAAAAATTAAAAGATTAGAAAGGCGAACTGCTGCGGCGGCGGATATAGATTTCATCCACTGCGCAGCGCTCGGAAAGGCTCAATAAGAACAGGACCGTGTGGGCGATATCTTCCGGCTGCATTAGCACGGAACGGTCCAGGTCGGGGCGCGCGTCGCCCACCAGGTCGGTATCGGTGCCGCCCGGGTAGATCAGGCTGGCGCGAATGTTATAGGGCTGCGCTTCCACGGCCAGCGACTTGGTCATGCCTGCCACGGCGTGCTTGCTGGCAGTGTAGGCGCTTTGGTTGCCGTAGCCCTTGAAACCCACCACGCTGGAAATATTGATGATGGTGCCAACGCGCTGCGGGATCATCATGCGCATAGCTTGTTGGCAGCACAGATAAGTGCCGCGCACGTTGATGGAAAGCAAGCGGTCCAGGTCGGCGGTTGGGAATTCCGCTAACTGCCCGTACAGGCCGATAGCGGCGTTGTTGATCTGGATATCCAGCTGGCCGAATTTCTCTTGCACAGCTTCAAAGAGCGCTTCGATTTGGCTCTCATCGGCCAGGTCGCAGGTCACGGCCATGGATTTCCCGCCGGCTTTGATAATCTCTTGTGAGACGGCTGTGATTTGCGCCTGCGTACGCGCGGCAGTGATGACGGTGGCGCCGTTCTTTCCCAGAGCCAGCGCGACCGCGCGGCCAATTCCCCGGCCGGCGCCGGTGACCACAGCTACTTTTCCCGATAAATCGACTTCAATGGACATTAATGCATCTCCTGACCTCCGGTAACGTTAATGGCTTGACCGGTCATATAGCTGGCTTGCTCTGAAGCTAAGAATACTAAAGCATTGCAGACATCCGTATAGGTGCAGCCGCGTTTCATGGGCACCTGGTCGATATAATACTGCCGTACTTCTTCCTCGCTGATACCACGGGTTTTGGCGTATTGTTTGTAAAGGGAATTGACCCACAACGGCGAATCGAGCAGGTTGCCGGGGCAGATGGCATTGGCACGCACGCCAAATTCTGCCAACTCCAAGGCGATGGATTGGGTCAGGCCGATGCCGCCGAATTTGGAGGCGGCGTATGCGGAATTTTTGTAGCTGCCTTTTTTGCCGGATTTGGAGTTAATTTGAATGATTACCCCGCTTCTCTGAGGTTTCATCACTCGCGCGGCGTGTTTGGCACACAGGAAATATCCGTACAGGTTGACCTCCATGACCTTCATCCATTTTTCTGCCGGAAACTCTTCAACCGGTTCAGCGAACAATACGCCGGCGTTGGAGACCATGATGTCCAGTTTCCCAAATTGCTTGACGGTTTCATCAACCAAATCAGCGACATCCTTTTCGATTTTCACATTTGTGAATTTTCCCAAAGCCCTATTGTTATTTTCTTTGACAATCTTGTCAATAGTCTTTTCGATTCCAGTTTGGTCAATATCCGCAACCATCACGCTGCAGCCTTCTTGGGCCAGACGCAGGCAAATGGCTTCGCCCAGCCCCTGGGCACCGCCGGTAACGATGGCTACTTTTCCTTCCAGTTTCTGCTCCATTTTAACCCTCCTCATCCTTCAGCATCAGGTTGATGAGTTCTTCTTCGGCTGCGCGCGTCCATTCATGCCCGTTCTTTAATTTGGAATAAACACTCGGCAGCACCTCTTTCAACTCTGGCAGTCCGGTCAGCGGTAGATTTTTGATCTGTTGGAAGATGACCACCTTACCGGGAAAACGCGCTTCCATCATGGCCTGCAGCCCGGCAGGCACTGCTTCCAGTGAGCCGATGGCTGCCACGGAGCGGTTGGTGGAAAGGCTGCCGGATTCCACGTCATTGAGCATATGCACCATATCTTCGATTTCGGAAGCGGAGCTGCCGATGAAATGTACATCGTTGAAGATGGTCTCGTTCAGGTTGAGGGCCGCGCTGGTGCCGCGCGCCACACCGGCGAAGATGTTCATTACGCCTTCTTTCGCCAGCCACTTGGCCGCGTCACTGATCACGGCCGGGATGGGCGCCAGCATGATGATGTCATCGAAGCCGCTTTCTTTAAACGGCGCCATTCTTTGCTCGTATTCACTTTGATTGGTAGGGTTGACGCTTATCCAGTTAATACCCTTTTGCCGGGCTTCCTCGCCAAAGGTTGCGCTCAAGTCTGCCAGGCGTTCATCGCTGACGTCCGAGCAGATCACCACGGCCGGGCCGTCTTTCATTTCGATAGCACGCTGCACGTGCATGCGCCCCATCGGGCCGCCTGCGCCCACGAACAAGGCTTTGCCGCCTGCTTTTAGCTTGGAGTTGGGGCGCGCCTGGCGGTAGATGGCCGCAATGTCGCTGCCGCTGCCGCCGATGATCAACCAGCGGTTGTAATGGATGCGGCCCACGTCCACCTGCACGTCGCGCGCCAGCATATTCTGGGTCGCCAACACCAGCATGCCGTGGAAAGTCAGGTAAGGACTGACCTCTTCAATTAAATCAGGGGTTGGATCTAACAGGATAATGTCATCGGCTAAATTATCATTGGCCGGCTCTTTTTCATTCACGATATCTTTGATTTCTTTGACCGGAATGTCCAATTCAGCAGCGCGTTTTCGCAGCCAGGCGCCGAAAGGCCCGTCCATTTGGGTCAAGCGGATCTCGGCCGGGTGCGCTTCGGCATCCAGTCCGGCGGAAAGGGAGAATTCACGCCCGTTTTCCGGCCCGATGAACCAGACAATTCCGCCCGCTTTGAGGGCAGTGCGGTATTGCAGGTAATAGGCCGCAATCACGCAGGCCCAGGGTTCCACCAGCGCGGATTCAGCATAGCCGGTGTCAGCCTTGATTGGGATCAGGTAATTACCGTGGTCGCCGTTCAGGATGCGCTGATCAATCACGTTGTATTCAGACAGCCCGCCCTGGATCTCGTAGCCGTAGGCATAGCCGACCCCGTTAACGAAGATATCCGCTTGCAGGATGAAGCGGTCGCCGGATTGATACTGGCCGCACAGGTTTTCGCCTACACCTACCACCGTCATGGTAACTTCGTGGCCCATCACCACCGGATCTTCCTGCATGCTGCGGTAGATACGCGGATGTTCCTGCCCCAGCCGGATGATCTTGACATCCGAGAAACACAGGCCGCAGGCATCGTGGCGCACTAAAAGCTCATCCGGGCCGAAAGCGGGCATGGGCTTTTCAATCATTTTTCCATCCTGCCCCAGGTTCTCAATGCCGGCGCCATATAACGGCCACATGCGGTTGCTTGCTTGTTTGGGTGAGTGCCCTTTGCGATATTCTTCGAATTTAGCCATGCTTTACTTTCTCCTTCAGTTCGCCCAATTTATCTATGATTTCCTGTGGATGCGATTGATCCGAAATTAATTCTGATAGTATTTCCGGCCAGGCTTGCGGCGATAACCGCCGGCCAATTTGCGTGAAAAACTCGTTCCTGGCCGGGCGTTCGGGAAAATGCGCCGCGGCCCAGGCGCTCTGCCAGCCTAACCCCCAAAGTCTCTGCATTTGCGTGTGCCCGTAAATGAAGTGTGCGCCGTCGATAAAGGCGGTGCGCAGCGGCTTTAGCTCGCGGGCTCCAAAATCATCCATCCAGCGCTGGCCGTAGCTGTTCATCTCGGTACCAATATTGATGGGCAGCGCGCGCGCCTGCGCGGCGGCCGCGAAACGGTAGAGATTATCCAGCTTGCGGTTTTTTTCTTGCGGGTCGGTCAGGTTCCAGTTGCGCTCCGGAATGATGTTGACCATGACCGCACCCTGGGCGAGCATGAAGTCCAGCAGTTCTTCCGGATCGCTTTCCCCGGCGGAAGTGCCGTCCAGCCAGGCAAAGCAGGGCAGCGCGCCGCAGGCCAGAATGAAGCGGTTGAGTTCTTCCAGAGTGGGGAAGGACTGCGGCGAAGGGGCTATATAGCCCACACCGCCGCGTTTCATCAGTTTCTTGCGCACCAGCGCCGAAAAAGCGACACTGTCCGCCATAAGCGCTGACACTTCCACGCTGGGCAGACCTAACTTTTCGCTCCAAAACGACAAGGGGTCCTTGATTTTGAGGGCCGCCTGGTTAATGATCTGGTCGAGCATATGGCGTTCGGTGGCATTGCGGTTGGGTGTCAGCGGCAGGATATCGTTGTTGTAATCCAATGTTAGAGGGTAGAGATAGTCATTGATGCGTTTGAGCATCTCCTGGTTGCGTTCAACTCCTTGACGGCGGATCAAGCGCAGCAGACCGGCAGCCGGTTGCGGCGTGCGGCTGCTGGTAAAACCGAGGCCCATGAAATAAGCAATGCCCGGCTCGCCGGGCGAGTTGATCTCCAGATCGGCGAACTCCGGGATGAAAACGCGTGTTTCCAATCCAGCCGACCCGCGCAGATTCAGCATGGCACAGGCATCCAAAAACTCGTCAACCCCATCCAATACATCAAAATCGACGATACCCATGAAAGAAGCGCCCAACTTGCGCCCCAGCCAGGCTAAGTGGGAAGGGGAGAAGCCGTAACCGTTGTAGGAATAAAAAGTATGGCAATGCAGGTTGCCGATTTCATGTTGGTCAGGCAGATTTATCAGACCAGCGTCCACCATCCCCAACAGCGTGATCAGGCAGTTCTTACGGGTGACCGCGCTGAAGTTGTCCAAGCCTGTTTCAATGTCGCTGGTATTTTGCCTGGGAGAGCTGCTCATATTTTGCCTTTAATTCAAAGAGGAGAGCAGGCGTCGTCGGTAAGCCTCATCCGGGCGGGTATCAATGCGTTCGACCTGTTCCTGGCTTAAATACTTGGGACCGCCCATGGTGTAGGTGCCTAAAATGGTGCGCGACCATTTATCGGCCATGAGCGAGATGTTGAGCACATCCGCGGGCTGCATCCCCAGAGCCACAATACCGTGGTTTTCCATCAGCATCAGCTTGGGCGGTTCGCCATGGGCATCCAAATAGCGCTTAAGTTCATTGCGGATATAGCGCGCCAGCGGCAGACCGGGGTCTATGTAGGGAATGACCACGGGGGCTTGCCCGCAAACCACGATTTCATCCGGAAAAATATGCTGCTTGAAGGGATCAGCGCCGGCTGTGCTGCACAGGATGGACATGGCCGAGATGGGGTGGGTATGGGCAACCCAATCTACGCCAATTTCAAACAGGCAGATGGCATGCAGGAATGTTTCCACGGAAGGTTTTTTCATGCTCTTGTCCGCCAGGGCGGATTTCAGGCCGGTTTCAATTTCAGCATCGCTTAATTGTTGGTTATCGAGTAAATCCAGCACAGCGCGGCCGTTCACCCGGCTGAAGCCGTGGCTGTCAATGGTGGCCAATTGGCTGCCGGAAGCTTTAACCCAGAATGTTTCCTGGTCGCAGCGGGTGCTGGTGTTGCCTTCTCCCAGAATAGCCAGATTAAAAGCCGGATCCGCCAACTGGTGAGAAAGTTCGATCAGCATTGCTAAATTTTCGTCCATACCACTCCTTAACTTAATGCTATAAATTTCTGTTTTACCCGGATTGAGAGACTACCGGATACGCACACAAAATCCCTTGCTAAATCATATATACCTGTTTAGACAAGTGGACAAGTAACTATAGCATACTTTTTTTAGAGCGTCAAGAAAGGCACTCGTTTGACATACAAAGTGAAAATAAAGTACAATCTGGCATATCCTGTTTGAACATGCGAACAAGTAGAAGGACCTATGGCTGAAAATTTTATTACACCCCGAAGGATCAATAAAGATCTCCCCATCCCGTATTATTATCAAATTGTACAGGTGCTGCGCGAATCTATTGATGATATTGAGGATAAGGAAAGCCACGAAGAAATTCAACTTCCTTCCGAAGCTGAATTATGTGAATTATTTTCGGTTAACCGCGGTACCATCCGCCATGCGCTGGATTTGCTGGAGCGCGAGGGATTGATCTACCGTGAAAAAGGCCGCGGTGCATTTGTGCGCCGCCGTCGGGTGGAATTGGATTTGTCTTACCTGTGCTCCACCACCGAAGATTTGAAGAACCGCGGTTGGGAACCGCGCACGGAAGTCTTCAGCATTACCAAAGTCTCCCCGCGCAGCCACATCCGCTCCAGCCTTAAACTGGCTGAGGATGAAAAAGTGTGGGAAGTGTACCGACGGCGGTTGGCAAATGAAGAGCCGATCAGCCTGCAGCGCGCTTATTTTCCGGTGGATCTGATGCCGGACTTGATCAAGCTGGATTTAACCCAGTCATTTTTCAACATTTGGCAAAATATTTATCACATCCAGCCGCGTGACGCGGAACAAACCATCCGTACGCGTACAGCCACCAGCGAAGAAGCTGAGCTGCTATCGATCTCCGATTGCGACCCTATCTTTGAAATTTCGCGCATCACTTATGATGTAAACAATCATCCCTTTGAGTATCTGACCTCGGTCTGGCGCGGCGATCGCTATGATTTTTATGTTCGTCTGACCAGCCGCTGATGAACCTTATTTGTTGAGAAGAGATTGTAAAAAATGAGTGGAATAAAAGAGCGTCAATTTCCATGCCGGATTTGACGTTTTTAATTTAATCTATAGAAGCATGCAGGAATCCATCCGTTTTTTAGGGCAATCTATGCATAGGAACCGGCAAAAGGCATCAAGTTAAACGTTGAATATGAAGTCAACGGTGGGTGGTAAAGACATTTTGGTAAGCGGGTATTTTTTCAGGTGAAAAATGACGAAATTGCCCTACCGCCAGTTTTAAGCTAAAGATGATTGACATTTATTTAGGCTTGTGTTAATATGTTCGCTAGGCAGTATATACAGGTACACAAGTTAACAACTATTCAGGTCGGTGAAATAGCAAATTTGTGGGTGTTTTAGCATACCGAATGTGAAATTGTACCGGTTATGGGTAAATTCAGTTTAACCCTTTAGGCAGAACCTTACTACATTCTCTGATGTAGATAAAAACAAAGAAATTGAATTAACAACTCGGGAATACTAAAACTTCAATTTCTGGAAATTATTAATGAACGGAGCATTATATGAGGTTGCTGAATGAAAGTGCATAACGCGAGATTCAAGGCCAGGCATAAGCGGTACTCATTCATTAAATGGATCTCTGCCAGATTTGTCCGCGCGGGATGCTCTTCCGCGTGCGCAGAAATTGGGGAAATCCAGCAGATGGGTTTGGTATGACCAGGCTGAAGAAACTCCAGAATCAACAGGGTGGTGAACGGACAAAGGCGGGAAGTCAATCTACCAGTTGTAAAGAACAGGTGGTCTTCAACCAATGAGCGAATACATTCTCGAATTAAAAGACATCTCTAAAAGTTTTTCAGGCGTGGAAGTTTTACACAATGTTTCCTTCACATTGCGGCCGGGGGAGGTTCACGCATTATTGGGGGAAAATGGGGCCGGAAAGTCAACCATGGTGAAAGTGATCACCGGATTTCACCAACCAGACAACGGGGAGATCCTGTTGGACGGCCAGCCCGTACAATTTTCCGACACGCGCGAATCCCGCCAGGCAGGGATTGCCGCTATTTACCAGGAATTGAGTTTGTTCCCTGACCTGGATGTAGCGGAAAACATCTTCGTTGGGCGGCATCCGATCACAACCGGCGGACGCATTGATTGGCGCAAACTGTATGCTGAAGCTGGAAAATTGTTGGATTCGTTGGGTGTCCAATTGGATCTGCGCCAAAAAGCGCGCAACCTGAGCATAGCGCAGCAGCAGATTGTGGAAATTGCCCGGGCATTTTCTATCAACGCGCGCATCCTGATCATGGATGAACCCACTTCTTCATTGACTTTGAATGAAGTCGCGGATTTGTTCCATCTGGTGCGCAGCCTGCGCGACAAAGGCACGGCCATTATCTTTATTTCCCACCGGCTCGAGGAATTATTTGAATTAGCGGATCGCGTCACCGTGCTGCGGGACGGTTTTTGGGTGGATTCCTGTATGTTGAAAGATGTGACCCGTGATGATTTGATCCGCATGATGGTTGGGCGCACCATTTCCAACCAGTTTCCCAAATTGGATGTCTGCGCGGGCGAAGTTGTACTGAAGGTGGAACATCTTTGCCGCGAAGGTGTTTTTGAGGATATCAATTTTGAATTGCGCTGCGGTGAAATTCTGGGCATGGCAGGCCTGGTGGGTGCCGGCCGTACCAATGTAGCCCGCGCGATCTTTGGCGTGGAACCGGCTACCAGCGGCAGTATTATTTTGGCTGACGAAGCCGTAACCATCACTTCTCCTCAACAGGCTATCAAACTGGGTCTGGCATACGTCCCGGAGGACCGCCAGCACCACGGACTGATAACGCCCATGCAAATTACATCCAATATCAGCCTGCCAACATTGAACCGGTATGCCAACCACGGCTGGCTGCAGGGCAAAAAAGAACGCAAGGCCAGTTTTGAGGCAGCCCGCCAGATGGAAGTACGCGCTAACCACGTCCAGCAGCTTGCTCGCGAATTATCGGGCGGCAACCAGCAGAAGGTGGTGCTGGCGAAATGGCTGTCCACCAACCCGCGCATTTTAATCCTGGATGAACCGACGCGCGGCATCGATGTGGGCACCAAGGCGGCCGTGCATGCGCTGATGAGCAAGCTGGCTGCCCAGGGCATGGCTATCCTGATGATCTCTTCCGAATTGCCTGAGATTTTGGGCATGAGTGACCGCGTGCTGGTCATGCGTGAGGGGCATGTGACCGGCCATTTTTACCGCAATGAAGCTACCCAGGAAAATATTATCACCGCCGCGACACAAGACGTCCGTGCAGGGAGTTGCCAATGAACATCCAAAATACTGCTGGTGAAGCACACAAGAAAGCAACGACGAAAAAAACTGGTTTTTGGATGAATTTATTGCGCGTGCGTGAAGCCGGCATTTCGCTGATCATCCTGATCCTGGTGGTGTTGGTTTCCCTGCGGGCGCCCGCTTTTCTGACTGCGGATAATTTCATGGATATTCTCATGAATATTTCCATCCTGGTGATTGTCTCGCTGGCGCAAACCATGGTGTTGATCACACACGGCATTGATCTGTCGGTCAGCTCCATCATCGGCCTGGTGGCTATGATGGTGGCTTTCATCTTGAAGCAGTACCCCGGCACACCCATTTTTTCGGCCGTTCTGTTGGGTATGGCCCTGGGCACGGTGCTGGGTTCGTTTAATGGTTTGGTCATTACCTTTGGAAATGTGCCGCCCATTATCGCCACACTGGGTTCGCAAAGCATCTTCCGCGGGCTGGTTTTCTATTACAGCCAAGGCACCTGGATCAACTCGTTTGAACTGCCTGCCAATTTCAAGCTGCTCTCCAAGGGCACTCCTTTGGGGCTGCCCAACCTGGTGATTTTCGCGGTGGTCATCGCGGTGCTGGTTTACTTTTTCCTGAAATACACGCGCACCGGCCGCGATATCTACGCAGTTGGCAGCAACCCGGATGCGGCTCAGTTTGCCGGTATCCGTACTCACCGCGTCAAATTACTGGTGTACATGTTGAGCGGACTGCTTTCCGGTTTCGCAGCCGTGTTATGGGCTTCGCGTTTTGAATCCGCGCAAACCAACACTGCCCTGGGTTTTGAACTGCAAACGGTCACTGCTTCTGTCATCGGCGGAGTGAGCACCAGCGGCGGCGCGGGCACTGTGCCGGGCGTGCTGTTGGGTGCGTTATTGTTGGGAATTATCCAGAATTCGCTTACCCTGGTGCGTATTTCTGCCTTCTGGCAGATGGCTGCGCAAGGGCTGCTCATTCTGATTGCAGTCATCAGCGATAAGTACATTTTGGAACGTGTGGAGAAAATTAAGAAATGAAAGCAGAAAATTCTCAAGAATTAAAACCTGAAACGTTGATCGCCGAAAAGGCAGAACATTATTCCCTTTCAACGCTGTTCAAACATTGGGAATGGATGCTGGTGGGGCTGATCATCGCAGTGGTGCTGGTTAATACCAACCTTTCGCCCTACTTCCTGAATGCCAATAACCTGTCGCGTACTTCTTCAGATTTCATGGAGATCGGATTGATGATGCTGCCCATGGTGTTCATCATCGTTACCGGCAACATTGACTTATCTGTGGCATCCAATATGGGCATGAGCGCCTCCTTCATGGGGCTGCTGCACAATATGGGTGTGAATATTTGGGTGGCGGCGTTGGCGGGGCTGCTGCTGGGTACTTTAGGGGGCGTGCTGAACGGGTACCTGGTGGGACGTGTCAAATTGCCCGCGTTGGTGGTCACCCTGGGCACTTATGCTTTTTTCCGCGGCTTAGCTTACGGCTTCCTGGGCGACCAGGCCGCCCGCAACTACCCGCCCGAGTTCACTTATTTTGGTCAGGGCAAGGTGTTTGGCACACTGGTGCCGTTTTCGGTAGCCTTGTTTGCGGTTTTGGCCATCCTCTTCGGTCTGGTTTTGCATAAAACCACCTTTGGGCGCTATCTGTACGCGATTGGCAATAATGAAAACGCGGCTATCTATTCCGGTGTGCCGGTTTCAAAGATTAAATTCCGGATATATGTGTTATCCGGGTTTATCTCGGCGCTGGCCGGCCTGATTTTAGCGGCGCGTTTTGGCAGCACTCGCCCCGACAATGGCACCGGACTAGAACTCTCAGTTATCACCGCGGCAGTGTTGGGCGGGTTGGATATCAACGGTGGCAAGGGCACCATGTACGGCGCAGCGCTCTCCCTGCTGTTGATCGGTCTGTTGAAATTCGGTATGGGCTTGATGAATATTCAAAGCCAGGTGCAGAGCATGGTGGTTGGGCTTCTGTTGATTATTTCCATCCTGCTGCCGCACTTTGTCAGCCAGATTTCGTCTATCCGCAAGGACCGCATCCGCTGGAAATCCATTCTGGCCATTGTGGCGGTCGTTCTGGTTTTCGCGGCCTTTTTTGCCTTTTTCTTCTGGTCGCGCGCGGCTGTGATTGCATCAGTTTAAACAGTATCAGGAGATTTTAGATTTTCTGAAAATTGAGAAATCATCATTGAATTTTGAAAGGAGGTGCGAAATTATTTGTAAGGTCCAGATCGATTTTTTCGCAACAAACCGTTAAATTAATTCAAAGTAAGAAGGAGATTAATAAAATGAAACGTAACTATTTATTTTTGACCGTTGCAGCGTTGTTGGTCTTTGGCATGGCATTGAGCGCCTGCTCAAGCGCAGCCACCGAAGCACCTGCTGCTGAAGAATCCGCCGCCATGGAAGAAGCTGCTCCTATGGAAGAAGCCGCCTCGACCTGCAGCGACTATGTGCTGGTTCCCAAAAACTTGGGCAACCCGTATTTTGACACCGCAGATACGGGCGCGCAGGAAGCTGCCGGCGAATTGGGTATCACGGTTTTGTATCAGGGTCCGGCAACCGCTGATGCCACCGAACAAATCACGCTGCTGAATTCCCTGATTGCCCAGAACGTATGCGGTCTGGCTATCTCCGCGGATGATTCCGACGCATTGGTTCCCACAGGCAAAGCCGCCATGGAAGCCGGCATCCCGGTAGTCACCTTCGACTCCGCCATCGCTCCTGATGGCCGCAACTTCCATGTCAATCAGGCTGTAGCCCAGGATATCGGCGCCATCCAAATTCAGATGGCTTCCGAACTGGCCGGTGAGGCTGGCGGACAAATTGCTGTCCTGAGCGCCACCTCCACCGCCCCCAACCAGAATACCTGGATCGAAGTCATGAAAGAAGAACTGACCAAAGACGAATACGCCAACCTGGAACTGGTCGAGGTTGTTTATGGGGATGATGACGACACCAAGAGTTACAACGAAGCTCAGGCACTTTTCACAAAGTATCCTGACCTGAAAGTCATTATTTCACCGACCACTGTGGGTGTTGCGGCTACCGCTCGCGCTGTGACGGATGCCGGATTGATCGGTCAGGTTTTCGTGACCGGTTTGGGCACCCCCAACCAGATGCGTGAATATGTCAAGAATGGCGCTTCCCCTGAATTCGCGCTGTGGAATCCCGGTGATCTGGGTTATCTCTCGGTTTATGCCATGCACGCTTTGGCAACCGGTGAGATCACTGGCGCAGTCGGCGATACTTTCTCGGCTGGCAAACTGGGCGACTACACCATTGAAGATGATCCCGATCTGGGTCTGAATGTGCTGCTTGGCTTGCCGTTCATTTATAACGCCGACAACATTGACGATTTCGATTGGTAAAAATAACCCTGCTATAAAGTAAGCTTGCGGGTGATTTGGCTTCAAACGGCCGTATCCGAAAGAAAAACTTCAAAAAAAAAGAGGCTCCTAAACCGACCTGTAAGGATTGACAACCGGCAGGGCAGGTACCAGGAGCCTCAATTTAACCCAAGTTGGGTAAAGTAAGAAGGACGCACTTATTATAGTATTTTTCAAGTTGAAATGGCTGAAAAAAGGCTGGGCTAATTTCAAATCATCCATCAAACCGGCTGATAAATGATAGTTCGTCAGCCGGGAAAGAGAGCTTTGATGAACAATGCGAAACATTTTCTGGCGTTGGACCTGGGAGCGGAGAGCGGCCGCGCCATTTTAGGCACGCTTGATAACGGCAGAATGACACTTTCGGAGCAGCATCGTTTTTTGACCGGGGCAAATAGTTTTCCGACCGATTACCAGAAAGATGACCATAGCGGTACCAGCCTGGTATGGGATGTGGTGCGCATATGGAGCGAGATAAAAAAAGGCATAAAATTGGCGGCCGGACAGGCGCCCCTGACTTCTGTTGGCGTGGACACCTGGGGGGTGGATTTTGGGCTATTGGATAAGAATGGAGCACTGCTGGGCATGCCCTTTCATTATCGCGACAGCCGTACGGATGGCATGCTGGAAGAAGCCTTTGCGCGCATGCCGAAGGAGGATATTTACCGCATCACCGGCATTCAATTCATGCAGATCAGCACCCTGTACCAATTGCTGTCCATGGTTGTAGGCCAATCCCCGCAGCTGCAAATCGCGGATAAATTCCTGATGATGGCGGACCTGATCCATTATTGGCTAAGCGGAACGGCGGCTGTGGAGTTTACCAATGCTACCACTACTCAATGCCTGGACAGCCGTAAACGGGATTGGTCGGCTGAAATATTGGATGCTATGCAGCTGCCGAGAGTAATTTTCCCGCGCATCGTCATGCCCGGCACGCGGCTGGGCGGGCTGCGCCCGGCGCTGGCTGCGGAGTTGGGGTGCAATCCCAGCGTGGTCGTGCCGGCCACGCACGATACCGGCGCGGCTGTCTCAGCTGTGCCGGCCAAGCGCGATGACTATGTCTGGATCAGTTCAGGCACCTGGTCGATTGTGGGCATGAATGTGCCTGAACCGGTCATATCCCCGCTCAGCCTGCGCTACAATTTCACCAACGAGGGCGGGTTGGACGGCAGCTATCGCTTTTCCAAGAACGTGATGGGTTTGTGGATTGTCCAGCAATGCCGCAGCCAATGGCAGCAGGAAGGCCGGGAATTTTCCTATGCCGAAATGGCCGGGATGGCCACGCAGGCCCCGCACCTGAAGGCTTTTATCGATCCGGACTACCGGGAATTTTTAGGAATGGGTAGTATGGCTGATAAAGTTGTCGATTACTGCCGCCTGACCGGGCAGCCGCTGCCAGCCAACGAAGGCGAGGTGCTGCGGGCAGTGCTGCAGGGTTTGGCGCTGCGCTACCGCTATGTGATTGAAAAACTAGAGGAGGTTTCCGGCCGTAAGACTGCCGTGGTTCATATTATCGGCGGCGGCACGCAGAACCGGCTGCTGAATCAATTCACAGCGGACGCTTTAGGCAAACCTGTGCTCACCGGCCCGGTGGAAGCTACTGCGGTGGGCAACCTGATTACCCAGGCGCGCGCAGCAGGAATTATTGAAGATGGTGAACAAGGCACCGCGATCATCCGCAATTCTTTTCCCATTGAGACTTACCAACCGGGTAAGCCGGATGAGTGGAATGTTGCCTATGAAGCGTTTAAAATAAACCTGGAAAAAACAAAATTGGCTTTTTAGGAGGAAACACGATGAAACGGGTTGGTTTTTTATTGAAGGTTCGACCGGAGAAAATTGAAGAATACAAAAAAGTGCATCAAAATGTCTGGCTGGAGATGAAAGAGGCGCTCAGCCGCACCGGCTGGCATAATTATTCACTCTTCATGCGCGAAGATGGCTTGCTGTTCGGCTACTTTGAGACCCCGCAGGATTTTCAGACCGCGCTGGATGGTATGGAAAAAGAAGCCATCAACGAAAAATGGCAGGCAGCTATGGCGCCTTTCTTTGAAGCCTTGGGAGGAAAGCGCGCGGATGAATCCATGCTGGAGATTGAAGAGGTTTTCCATCTGGATTGATCTGTCGGGTTTATTTGTAGGTTGTCTGTTGATAAAAAAGAAGGCCAATCGCCTTCTTTTTTTATCTTTTCGAGATATTGACAATCATAAGAGTTTTTCACGCTTTCTTCACAAATCCTTCACATTCGCATGAGAAACTGGATTCAGTTAAATCAACGAAACAAAGGATATGAAAAATGAACACAAGAAAAACCATGATCTCAGCAGCAGTTGCATTGACCGTTTTAATGGCTTCCAGCGGTGCGGCCTTCGCGCAGAGCGCCTCTGACGAAACCGCGGGTTGGGGTACAGGTGTTGCCATCGATGCCTCGCTGGATGCGTACATGATCCCCGCCATCGCCGATGCACTGGGCATGAACGAAGCGGATGTGGCCGCGCAGTATGATGCCGGCGCTACCTTCACCAGCATTGCGCTGGCCCAGGGTGTGCCCGCCGACGAGGTCTTTGACCTGTTTGATAGCGTGCGTGAAAAAGCCATCGATATGGCCATGGCCGACGGTGCGCTGACCGCTGAAGAAGCAGCCTGGCTGCAAAGTGTGCAGCAGGGCGCTAATGCTCGCGGCGCTGCCAGCAGCAACCGCGGCTCAGGTTTGACTGCCTGTGACGGCACCTGTAACCCCGGCGATACCCCATTGTATTTGAACCAGCGTGTTGGCACTTCTGCCTACGGCAGTATGGGCTCCATGGGGCGCGGCGGAAGACGCTAAAGAACATATATCAAAAAGGTTGTTCGGGTAAACCTGAACAACCTTTTTTTTTGGCGTGGTAAGTATGTTTCCAATGCAGGTAAAAAAGAAATTTAATCGGCAGGAAAATTAAATCCCTTTTCGAACACTTTTATACATGCATCCACAACAATGGAATCATATAGCTGGTTTTTCTTTGAAACAACTTCTTCTTTGGCTGCCTCAAATCCCAAAGCAGGCCGGTAAGGCCGGTGAGAGGACATAGCTTCGATGACATCAGCGACGGCTAAAATCCGAGATTCAATCAATATCTCGTCCCGACTCAGTCCCTGCGGGTAACCGGACCCGTTCATCTTTTCATGATGTTGGAGAATGATTTGGGCGATTGGCCAGGGAAAGTCAATGTTTTTCAATAAATCAAAGCCTACTTGCGGATGGATTTTTACCAGGTCGTATTCGAGCGGGGTTAACTTGCCGGGCTTGCTCAAGATCTCGGCCGGAATATGGATCTTGCCCAAATCGTGAATGAGGCTGGCTATTCGTACAGCCTCAATTTTTTCAGAAGGAAGATCCATTTCTTCGCCTATGGCAGCAGCCAATGCGCTGACTCGTTTTTGATGCCCGGCTGTGTATGGATCTCGCGTTTCAACAATCAGCGCAATGGTTTGGATGATCCCACTGATGGTATTCTGCAGCTTTGTGGTCAGCTTGGCTTTGTTCCAGGCAGCCGCAAGTTGGTTGGCGAAGGCAGTGACAGCCGGTGTGTCTTCGGGAGTCAGATTTATTGACTGGACTAAGAAAATACCGATCACTTTATCTTCAATCACAAGCGGCGCAACCAATATCTTTGAAGTTCCAAAAAGCTTAGAGAAATTCTTTGAAACATTATCGGAAAATTTAGGGAATATCTGTGTGAGAATTTCATCAGAATGATTTACAAAGATAGATTTTTTTTCAAATATAGCTTGCTTAAAAGGACTTACTGCTTCAATCGGTATTAAAAATTCTCTGTTTTTTACTTCTGCTGAATCTTTAGCTTTCGATGAAGAGATTGTTTCGCTATCTAAATAGGTGGAAAATAATTTGGCGTGAACATCCTCAATTGGAAACAACAAACAGGAAAGATCAAGTTTTCTGAGTTCACAAGCAACAGTAGTGAATATGTCCAGGGGAGTTAACGCGGTGGCCATAACAACCGCAGCCTGATTCAACGCGTTAAGCAGCTGCTCCGAACGTTTTTGTTTGGTAATATCTTCGGAGATTCCTAACAAGTATTTTGGCATACCCTGTTCATCCAGGATCGGTATTTTCTTGGTGTGCAAAATCCGTTCGCCTTTATACCTGGTTTGAATCTTTTCTTCGGGGATATCAATAAAGAGATTATTCTTGAGTGCCTCTTTATCTTTTTTATAAAAAACATCTGCCTCATCTTTTGGGAAAAGGTCATAGTCATTCTTTCCCTGCATTTCCTGCTTAGAATAACCCAATAATTCTTCACCGGCTTTGTTAAACCGCACGAAGCGTAGTTCTTTTGCGTCTTTTACAAATAACATGTTGGGAATGTTCTCGATAATATTGTTCAGAAATTTTTCGTTTTCCAGTAAAGCTTTCTCATTTTGTTGAATTTCTTCGAGAAAATGTGATCGATCAACTGCAATTGCCAAATTGTTCGCGAGTGTTGCCATATCGCGTGAGAATTTCTGATCAAAAGTATCCGGAGTTGTGCTTAGAATGCTTAATACTCCGATCAAGCGTTTCTCGCAGACCATGGGCAAAAAAAGTGCGGAGCGAATGGATTTGTTTGCATTTATCCAGCGCGGATCATTGCGGGTATCGTTCAGAATTAATGGCTCACGCGATAGGCCCACTAATCCGACCAAACCGTGCTCTTCTCCCAGATGAAAAACCAGATCTTTTTGATATTTTTCTAAATCACTCGCGTTAGAACCTGCGTTTGCCTGCAATTGAAATTCTTTTTTTGTTTCATTGAATTCGAAATAATCTGCCAGCAAACCATCGATTTGATGGATGATTTTGTTAAGGATCAGCGAGATAAAATCTTTCTTGGGCATCAACGAAGTTAGTTCGACACTGGCCTGGAATAAGGCTGATAAACGCTCATTAACCTTCTCCAACTCCAGCATTTTATCTTCCATCTTGCGGATCAATGCTTCGTTATACTTTTTAAAATAAACCGTTTCCTGTTCAACAGCAACAGGTGTTTCGCTGGTTTTATTCTCCTGTTTTTCAGTAAGTACTTCATGAATGATTCCGATCAATTGGTTGGGTTCTGCCGGTTTGCGGATAAATCGTTCGGCTCCCAAACTGAGCGCAAAATCTTCATCCTTGGCATCGGTGTAGGTGGCTGTGTAAAACAAGAATGGAATATTGACCAATTGGTCATCCGTTTTCCATTGCCGGCATAAGCTAAACCCATCCATACCCGGCATCAAAATATCTGAAATAACCAGATCGGGTAAGCTGGACCTGGCTGCTTCCAAAGCTTCATTACCATTGTTTACCAGGGTTACTTTATATCCGTTGCTTTCGAAAATTACTTTCAGAAGATAGCGGTTTTCTTCATTATCATCAACCACCAAAATATTTATCATCCGTTCAACCTCCTTTGGAATCACGATCGGACAGATACTGTTCAATATTGGATATGAAAGTATCCGGATTAATCGGTTTGGTGATGTAGTCTGAACAACCGGCTTCCAAAGCTTTCTCGCGATCGCCTGGCATGGCATAGGAGGTGATGGCGATGATGGGAACTGTTTTACCTAGAAATTTCCGTAATTCTCTGGCAACGTCATAGCCATCCATAATTGGCAATTGAATATCCAGCAAGATGAGATCAGGGGAATTTTGCCTGGCAATCTGGATGCCTTGCGGTCCATTGCGCGCCTGGATGACCTTGTAATCGTATTTTTCAAGGATAAAAGTCACCAGGTAGAGATTCTGTTCGTTGTCTTCAATTATTAGAATGTTGGGTTTCATCGTTGTCCTCCCGTTTCTCGAGCGGCAAAGTAAAAAAGAATGTACTTCCCTTGCCCCATTCGCTTTTTACACTGATTTTTCCCCCTAATTTCTCTACCAACCGTTTGCAAATAGCTAATCCGAGGCCTGTCCCCTCGTATTGACGGGACAAACCGGTGTTTACCTGTTGGAAAGGTTTGAACAGAAGCTTTAGTTCTTCATCCTTAATACCAATACCTGTGTCAATCACACGAGTCTCAATAAAGGAATCACGGACTTCGCATTTGATAAAGACTTCCCCTTGCTCGGTATATTTTATGGCATTGTTGAGTAAATTGATGAGGATTTGTTCGACACGCCGGCGATCGCTGTAAATTTGGCCCACTTCCGCGCTAATTTCCACGTGTAAGCCCAGGCCTTTCTTATCAGCCAGCGGCGTTATGGTACGGGCCACTTTTTCAATCAATGCGTGCATATCAAATTGCTCGGGGAAAATATTCATCTGGTCAGCTTCAATCTTGGAAATATCCAGAACATCATTGATCAATTCGAGCAGGTGCTTAGCACTATTTTGCACCATGTGTAATTGCTTGTTCTGTTCGTCATTCAAATCACCCACCAATCCCTGAAGCAATATGCCGGTAAAGCCGATGATGGAATTGAGAGGAGTGCGTAATTCATGTGACATGCTGGCTAGAAAAGCGGATTTTAATCGGTCGGCTTCCTGCGCTTTTTCGTACAAACGCGCATTTTCGATGGCGATAGCAGCTTGCCCTGCCAGCATGGTGATTAAATCCAGGTCTTCATCTTTAAATTTCCTTCTTCCCTTTTTGTTGATCACAGCCAGTGTTCCAATGATTTGATCGGATATTACTAACGGAGCAGTTGCAATTGATTTGTACTTTTCAAAATTGGCATGCGTTAACGCTTTGCTTTGAATCCTTTTATCTTTCAGGATATCTTTCGATAATGTGGCAGTTTTTTCCTGAAGAACCAGGTTATAAATGCTTTCCCGAAATTCCTCAAATGGTTGGGCATTCAAATCTGATTTTGAATATCCGTAACCTACAACGTTGATCAATCTCAGGTTCTCCGGATCCACAAGTTGGATAATACTCCGGTCAGCATTCACAATTTCGGCCGCGCTATTGGTGATGCTTTGAAGGGTTGCATCTAAATCCAGGGTTGAGGTGATTTCCTTGCCAATTTTATATAAAGCCTCCAGTTCACTTGCCCGCCGGTGGATTTCCCTGGTCGCTTCTTTAATTTGTTTTCGCAGTTCGATGGCATGATTTTGGATCTGCGTATGCAGCTGTGCATTTTCAATGGCAATCGCGGCATGTTTGGCAAAAGTGCTCAGCGTCTGGATGTGCTCCTCTGTGTAGAAATTTGCTATGGCGGAATCCACGTTTAGAAAACCAATAACTTTATCCTGCACCAGGATGGGTGCACCGGCATAGGAGTGCAGGAATTCCTGACCTTTTATCTTTACCCAACCGGGAAAGTTGGCCGCATCCGCGACAATGATTGGTTTTTTCTGTTCAAAAATCTGTTTCAGGCTGGGCACTTCCGCGATCCGAAATGTGGTTTTTGACATAACGGTATCAAGTTGGTATTGGCCGTATCCTCGGAATCGTGAGATATAAGCCAGGTCATCTTTAATCAGCATCACATTGGCTGAATCATTGGGAACCACCCGGCTAACTTGTTCGAGGATGCGGTCCAGAACTTCATTCAGTTTTAACGTTGAACCAAGTAACGCGATGGCTTCCCCAAACGCGGTGGCCAAATCTCGTTCCTGTTGAAGTGCTTCATCTACCTGTTTGCGTTTAGCCACCATTTCGTTAAATGAAAGCCCCAATTCCCCAATTTCGTCTTTGGATTGAATCTCTACCTGCTGATCCAGACTGCCTGATTCAACGATATGCTGAGTTACTTCATTTAAATTATTCAGAGGTGAAGATACAAATTTTGTCAAACCGATACTGGATAGTAAGCCAAACAGGATAAGCGTTAGAAATAGGCTGAATAAGGGCGGATACATTGCTTGGGATTGGGCCTCCTTGTTGATTGCGGAAATTGGGATAATTGCTGCGATTTTCCAACCCAGTTGCGGGGATGTGTAGTAAAAGCAATAATTATTCCGGTAAGTAATCCTGCCCTGATCTGTATTCATGAATTGGACGGAAGATTCACCGAGCATGGTCTGAACATTTTTAAAAAGAAGCCGCGAATTTTTATTGGCTAGTATTGCTCCTTGCTCATTTACGAGCAGTAATTGACCGGAGTGACCGACATCAAAACCGGATATAAAATCGGTCAGGGCGGTCAATGTGACATCTGCCCCGATAACGCCGTAGATTTTATCCTCCTGATCCAATAAAGCAGTCACAATGCCAACGTTTATATCTGTAGTCGTCAATGACTGGTAAGGTTCTGTAATCATTATTTTGCCTGGATTTTCTTTTGCGAGAATATACCAAGGCCGGTCACGCGGATCGTATTGTGTAGGTTCATTTCTTGGATGGGAGCGGATGAAACTTCCATTCTCGCGGCCCATATAAACAGAGTTGACATATGGGTGGGTGGTTCTGAAAGTGTTTAAAATATTGATAATGCTTTGTTCAGTGTATCCAATATGGTATTCGAAAGTGGTTTCATCTGCTTCCAGAAAATTTGTGAAATTTTCGTCTTCTCTGGTAGATATGATATCGTTTTCCGCCAGGGCTTGTATGTTGTTCTCGACTTCAACGATAAAATTGGTAAGGCTAAAATCCAGAAGGGCCAGCTGTTTGTTGACATTTGCTTCAACGATTTCCAGTTGATTTTTCTTAATTTCCTCAAACATCCAGATTCCCATTAGCAATAGCACAACAGTGCCAATTGCCAAATACATCATCAGTAATTTTTTTCTAAGTGTCATTGCACTTTCCCCGGAAATCAAACTACCTATGAAGGAATGGTTGTGGATAGAAAACAAAATAGTAAAATTGTTGTTTCGGTTTTCTATACACTCTTTATTAATTATATACCTTGCATGTTCCGAGATTTCAGGATTCATTCTACGGGATTTGATAATGGGATTAATGGTTAAAAAATACTACGGTAAAATATTAAAACGATGAATAAACCTCAATCTGAAAAATGGAAATTCTATACCCTGGCGCTTTTTAGCATTGCCATGGGGCTGCTGGAAGCAGTGGTGGTGGTGTACTTGCGCGAACTCTATTATACAGATGGTTTTTCTTTCCCGCTGGCCATGATGACGCCGGATATCTATGCCACTGAATTGCTGCGTGAGTCAGCCACATTAGTAATGCTGGCCACCGTTAGCGCTGTGGCTGGACGCAAATATTACGAACGGCTGGCATATTTCCTGATGACGTTCGCCATCTGGGATATTTTTTATTATGTCTTCCTGAAAGTGCTGTTGGATTGGCCAATCACTTTGCTGGATTGGGATATCCTTTTTCTTATCCCCATTACCTGGGTTGGGCCGGTACTGGCACCGCTGCTTTGCACGCTGGTGATGCTTTTGATGACAGCTCTGATTTTGCGTTTTGACGGGCGGGATAAGCTGATCCCATTCAGTTGGTATGAATGGTGCGGCATTTTGGGCGGCTCTTTCATTATCTTTATGACTTTTATCCGGGATTATGCGAGCTTGCTTTTTTCCAGCGGACTGCTTTCAGCATCTGTTTCGAACCAGGCGCTTACGGCTTACCAGCAGGCGGCTGCGGCCTACGTACCGCAGACCTATGCCTGGGGATGGTTTAGTGTGGGGTTGGGGGTTATTGTTTTGAGTGTGTTGTCCTGGACGAGGCGCACCGCGAAATAGCTGCTTCAACCCAAAATAGGATGAAAATCGCATCAATATTCAGCTGCCGGCAGGTCTTGCCGGCAGCGATTTGGGTTTAAAAACATACTTGGTTTAAAATAACATTAGCGGGAAAAAGACCGGTAGATGAAAATTCAACCGGGAATTATTTGACACCAACCGCAGATAATCATATAATAATAATGCACAAGCATTCATAAAAGCACATTTGTTCATTAATGCGCTGAGGAGAAAAAATGCCACGCAACAAATCAGTCGATTACCGTCTGCTTCTCAAGGTCAGCAAATATTACTACGAGAAACAGTTAACCCAGCAAGAAATCAGCGAACGACTTAACCTATCTCGCCCGAAGGTTTCGCGCTTGCTCAAACAGGCGGAAGAGATAGGCATCGTCAAGATCAGCATTATCCCCCAGCCGGGAATTCATACCGACCTGGAAGATGCGTTGGAGCGGATGTATGGGTTGAAGGAAGCGGTAGTGGTAGAGGTCAGCGATCCCAATTCACAATTTGCAGTTTCGCGCGAAGTAGGCGCGGCCGCGGCAGATTATTTCGCGCAGTCGGTCAGCAGCCCCAGTACTATCGGCATTTCATGGGGGACTACGCTGCAGGCCATGGTGGATGCTATTCGCACGCAGGATTTTCGCGGTTCGCAGGTGGTGCAGTTGATCGGCGGGTTGGGCAAGCCGGAATCGGAAGCGCACGCTACCTACATTCTTCGGCGTCTGGTGGAAAAAACTGGCGCACAGCTCTCCATTTTGAATGTCCCCGGCATTGTGGATAATACCGCGGTGAAGACCGCATTGATGAGCGACTCGCATTTAAAGGAAGTCTTCAACCAGTTTGAAAAGATCGATGTAGCTTTCGTGGGCGTGGGCACACCCACACCCGATTCAGTGGTTATGCGCGACGGAACCATCCTGACCCAAGAGCAATTGGATGGACTGCTGCAGATGGGGGCGGTGGGTGACATTTGCCTGCGCTTTTTTGACGACCAGGGCAACCCCATTCACTCTGAAATCGACGAGCGCGTGTTAGGCATCACGCTGGAACAAGTCAAGAAAATTGACCGTGTTGTAGGTGTGACCGGCGGGCCATATAAAGATAATGCCATCCGGGCGGCCCTGTTGGGCGGGTTGGTCAATGTGCTGGTCACCGATCACCTCAGCGCCAAAAAATTATTAAAGGAATCGTAATTCATGGATCAAGCAGAGATTATCAACGAAGCCAAACAGGTTATTCAAAAAGAAGCCGAGGGTGTTCTCACCCTATTGGATCAAATTGATGAGAATTTTGTAAAAGCAGCCCAAAAAATATTGGACTGCAAGGGTCATGTTCTGGTCAGCGGATCGGGCACTTCGCATGCGGTTGCGCGCCGCATGGCGCACTTGCTGAGCTGCTGCGGTACACCGGCGCTGCCGTTGGACGCGGGCGACAGCCAGCACGGCTTGGCTGGAGCGATTATGGGCAACGACATTTTGATTGCCCTGTCCAAAGGCGGCCGTACGGCGGAAGTTATTTCGCTGGCGAAGGTCGCCAGGGAACGCGGTGCGGGTGTGATTGCCATCACCGAAAACCCGGGTTCGGAGTTGGTTAAACTGAGCGATATCGTGCTGAAGATTACCGCCCCGGCGGGTGTGGATCCCTATGGCATGGTAGCCACGGGCAGTTCGCTGTTCAACTGTGCTTTCGGTGATGCCCTGTGCGTGGTGCTGCTGAAGCTGCGCGGTTATAGCGTGGAACAGTTCGGCCAAACCCATCCCGGCGGCGCGGTTGGTAAAAAACTGGAAGACATGAAGATACTCTAGCACTTAACATTTAAAAGGAAGAACCCATGAAATCAGCATATCTGGTAGATGTAAAGAAGTTTGAATTGCGTGAAGTTCCGGAACCCACGCCCGGCCCCAGGGATATCGTTTTGGATATCAAGGCTTGCGGTGTATGCGGTTCCGATTTGCGCCGCTGGCGTGAAGGACCGGGCGGCGAACCGGTGGTGCCCGGCCACGAAATTACGGGTATCGTCAGCCAGGTTGGCGCGGAAGTGACGACCTATAAACTGGGCGAGCGCATTGCGATAGCTCCCGATATTCACTGCGGTGAATGCTATTATTGCAAGCACGCGCAGTATAACCTATGTGATTCGCTGCATTTCCTGGGCATCACCCCCGGGTATCCGGGCGGCTTTGCCGAAAAAGTGCTGCTGACGGATGAAGTGCTGCGCCTGGGCGTGGTGCATAAGATCCCCGATGGGCTTTCAATGGACGACGCATCCGTTTCCGAGCCATGCAGTTCTGTGCTGGCCTGCCACGATCGCATTCACACCAGCATCGACGACCTGGTGGTGGTGATGGGCGCCGGCCCGATCGGCTGCATCCACACTGCCGTGGCGCACGCCCGCGGCGCGCGCGTAATTATCTCCGAACCGAGCGATATTCGCCGTAAACTGGCGGAACGCTTCGATCCGGAATTGGTTGTCAATCCCTTCGAAGAAGACCTGGGTGAAGCGGTGCGCAAACTGACCGACGGCCGCGGTGCAGACATTGTCATTTGCGCCAACCCGGTTCCGGCCACGCAGACCCAGGCGGTGGAAATCGCGCGCAAACGCGGCAAGGTGATGCTGTTCGGCGGTCTGCCCAAGGACAACCACATGGTTCCTTTTGACGGCAACCGCATTCATTACAACGAAATTGAAGTGATGGGAACATTTTCCTACCATCCCACTTATCACGCTACAGCCCTGGAAGCATTGCAGCGCGGCATAATCCCGGCAGACAAGTTGATCACAGCCAAGATGTCATTGGATGAGGTTCAAAATGGTTTTGAGACTGCCGCTGGCGGAGAAGCACTGAAAGTCATTATTAATCCATAGGAGCATTATTTCATGATCGGTTTAAATGAGGAATTAAAGTTACGAGAAGAACAAGGTAATCCGGTAATTGTTGGTCTGATTGGCGCTGGGCAGATGGGCACGGATATCGTGGCCGAGACCAGCATGATGAAAGGCCTGGATGTGCGCATCATCGCGGACGTCAATCTGGAGCGGGCCAAAGAAGCTTTCAAGATTGCGCGCATGGAAGGCGAAGTGGTGGTTGCTGAGACTGCCGAAGAAGCCGACAAAACTCTGGCGGCCGGCAAACTGGTGGCTGTCAATGATTACCGCATCCTGACCGAGGTCAAGGGCATCGATGTAGTCATCGAGGCCACAGGTGTACCGGAAATCGGCACGCGCGCTGCGCTGCGCACCGTGCGCAACGGCCACGACTTGGCCATGATGAATGTGGAAACCGACATCACGGTCGGACCGCTGCTGCGCTTCTACACTGAGAAAAAAGGGCAGGTGTACGCCCTGGCTGCGGGCGACGAACCGGCCGCCTGCAAGGAATTGTATGATTTCGCCGACGCTATTGGGTTCACCATCGTAGCGGCCGGCAAAGGTAAGAACAACCCGCTGGACCGCCACGGCACGCCGGAAGATCCGGCCATCCAGAAAGAAGCCGCGCGGCGCGGGCTGAGCCCCAACATGCTGATTGAATTTATCGACGGCTCAAAGACCATGATCGAAATGGCCGCCGTCTCCAACGCGACCGGCCTGGTGCCGGACGTGCGCGGCATGCACGGTGTTGAGACCGACCGCGACCACCTGCATGAATCCTTTGCGTTGAAGGAAGACGGCGGCGTACTCAATAAAATGGGCGTAGTTGATTTTGGTGTCGGCCACGTGGCTCCCGGCGTGTTCCTGATTGTGCGCACCGACCACCCGCGCCTGCGTGAGGCCATGATCCTGCGCGATATGGGCAATGGCCCTTACTATACGCTCTTCCGCCCCTATCACCTGTGCAGCATCGAAGTACCATTGACTTGTGCCATGCTGGTGCTTCGCAAGAAACCCAACATGGTCCCGCTGGATCATCTGGTTTCGGAAGTCTTCGCTGTGGCCAAGAAAGATCTCAAGCCCGGCGACGAGCTGGATATGATCGGCGGTGTTTCCTATTACAGCCTGATTGATACCTACGAAACTTCGCGTAAAGAGAACCTGCTGCCCATTGGCTTGGCCAAGGGCGCGGTTGTCAAACATGACATTAAAATGGACGAGCCTATTACGATGGATGATGTGGAAGTGAAAACGTCCAATGTATATAAACTGTGGGATCTGCAAAACAAATGGATGTCCGGCGAGTTGGATGATGAAGAAGCCTTCCGCCTGGTTGATGCCATTGAATGCTAAGGGAATCTGAAACATGGCTCTGATTGGGTTAGATATCGGCACAACCGGCAGCAAGGCTCACATTTTCAGTGATGATTTGGTGCTGCTGGCCAGCGCCAGCCGTGAGTATGCGGTGGATATTCCAAATCCCATGTGGGCGGAGCAGGACGCCGAAAAGGTGTGGGTGCTGGCAAAGGAATGCCTGCGTGAGGCTATATCCAAAGCCGGCATTGACAGCGCCGCGGCCATAAGCTTCTCCGTTCAGGGAGAAGCGGTCGCGCCAGTGGATGCGCAAGGCCGAGCACTGCGGCCCATGATCCTGGGCATGGATACCCGTACGGGAAAACAAAATGAATGGCTCAAGGAAAAGTTCGGCGCCCGCCGGCTTTTCAACATGACCGGCATGCCTGCCAATGTCAACAATACCCTGCCCAAACTGCTGTGGCTGAAAGAAAACGAACCAGAGCTTTGGAAAGAAGCCCATCAGTTTTTACTTTACGAAGATTTCATCATCCGCAAAATGACCGGCAAAGCCGTCATCAGCAAGTGTCTGGCCTCGCGCACGCAAGTCTATGATATTGAAAAAGATGCATGGTCGGCGAAAATTCTGGACGCTATTGGACTGGAACCGCAGCGTCTGGCGGAAGTGCGGCCTTCGGGCTATACCGCCGGGCAAATGAATGCCGACCTATGCGGTGAACTGGGATTGAAAAATCAACCCATCGTCGCTGTTGGCGGCCACGACCAGGCTTGCGGCGCGCTGGGTTCCGGGTTGACCAAACCCGGTCTGGCCATGGTTTCCACCGGCACAGCCGAGGTGGTGGAAGTGGCTCTGGCGACCCCGCACCTGAACGACAGCCTGTACGCGGGCAACATGTCTGTGTATTTGCATACTTTCCCCGGACTTTACGTGGTCATGACGCTCAACCAGAGCGGCGGTTTCGTGCTGCGCTGGTTCCGCGATACTTTCTGCCAATCCGAAATGACGGCCGCCCTGCTGGGCGGCGGAGATGCATACGACCTGGCGCTGCAAGGCGCCGGCACTGGACCTTCTCCGGTCATGCTGCTGCCGCATTTCTCCGGTTCCGGCACACCCACCTTTGATATCGCCTCCAAGGGCGCGCTGGTGGGACTGACTTTCGGCACCACCAAGTCCGATGTGGCCAAGGCCATCCTGGACGGCTTGACCCTGGAGCTGCGCCTGAATTTGGATATTCTGCAAAAGGGCGGCATTGTCATCGATGAACTGCGCGCCATCGGCGGGGGCGCCAAATCAGAGCTGTGGCTGCAATTGAAAGCCGATGTGACCGGCATCCCGGTGGCGGCCCCTGAAGTGACTGAAGCGGCCGGCATGGGCGCAGCCATTCTGGCCGGCGTGGCAGCGGGCATCTACAGTGACGCAGCCTCTGCCATCAACGACCACATGAAGATCAAAAAGGTGTACCAACCCAACCCTGAGACTAAAGCACTCTATGATGAACGCTATGAACTGTACCAAGAGTTATATCCTGCGGTAAAGGAAATCAACCACAAACTTTAAGAAGAGGTGAATTAATGAAAAAAATGACCATAGCTGTTATGTACGGAAATCGCGATTTCTTCCCGGATGAACTGGTTCTGGAAGCGCGCAAGGACATTGAAGAATTGTTTGCCGAGTTTGATTTGAACATGGTCGCGCTGCCGGTGACTGCTTCAAAAAACGGCTCAGTGGAAACCTGGGCGCATTCCAAAGCCTGCGCGGAGCTTTTCAAGAAGCACCGCGAAGAAATTGAAGGCGTGTTGATCTGCATGCCCAACTTCAGCGATGAAAAAGGCGTGGTTGATACTCTTAAGTTGTCCCAATTGAATGTCCCTGTTTTGGTGCAAGCCTATCCGGACGATCCGGTGGATCTGCCTTTGGAGCGCCGCCGCGACGGTTTCTGCGGCAAGATCTCCATCTGCAACAACCTGCGCCAGTACGGTTTTAAATACACATTGACCAGCGAACACACATCTCATCCGAAATCGGCGGGATTCAAACAGGATTTTGCTAATTTCCTGGGCGTCTGCCGGGTGGTCAACGGCCTGCGTACGCTGCGCGTGGGCGCTGTGGGCGCGCGCCCGCTGGCATTTAACACGGTGCGTTACAGCGAAAAATTGCTGGAGCACTATGGTATCAGCGTCAAGACCATCGACCTGTCCGAATTGATCGGCCAGACCATGCGTATGTCGGATGACCGCAAGGAAGTCAAAGCCAAACTTGAAGAAATTAATGGCTACATCCCCACCAAGGGCATCCCCAACGACCCGATCCTGCGCATGGCCAAATTTTCCGTTGCGCTGGGAGAGTGGATGGATTTCCAGGATATCAACGCTACAGCGTTACAGTGCTGGGATTCCATCCAGCAGAACCTGGGTATTAATCCTTGCACACTGATGAGCATGATGAGTGACAAGCTGCTGCCTTCTGCCTGTGAAGTGGACGTGACCGGCGCCGTTTCCATGTACGCTTTGACTATGGCCACTGAAAAACCGGCCGCGTTGATGGATTGGAACAACAACTACGGCGACGACGCCAATAAATGCGTATTCTTCCATTGCGGCAATTGGCCTAAATCACTCTACCCGGATGCTACCATGCGCAACGCCGAAATATTGGCGACTACGCTGGGTGAAGAAAACACCTACGGCGCCATCAACGGCCGCGTGCCGGCCGGCCCGATGAGCTTCGCGCGCATCACAACCGACGACGTGGACGGCGTCATCCGTGCCTACACCGGTGACGGTGTTTTCACTGACGATAAGCTGGAAACCTTCGGCAGCCGCGCGGTTGTCCAGATTCCCGAACTGCAAAAATTGATGAAGCACATCTGCCGTAACGGCTTTGAACACCACGCTGCCTTCACCAACGTACACGCGGCCGAGATCATCAACGAAGCCTTCAGCAATTACATGGGCTGGGAGACTTACTACCATCAAGGATAGATAAAGCTATGGGAAATACGCAAGTCAAGATTTTCCTGAACGACAGCGCCATCAACGCCTGCAAGCAGAAAGTGGCGGAGAACGGAAAACTCTCTGCCAGCACTTTCCGCTATGCATCCGGTGTGGCTGCGCTGGAAATCTGCAATGACAAGGGCCATTTCATCAACCTGCCTTTCCATGGTCAACAAATATGGGACGCCGTCTTCAATGGGCGGCGTCTGACTATGCACTCCCCGGTGCGCGAACCGCTGCCAACGCGTGACTTTCATGCCAATATGGGCGCTTTCCTGTTCCACTGCGGCATGTCTGCCATGGGATCTCCCGGACCGGAAGATACTCATCCGCTGCACGGCGAACTGGTAAATGCCACTTATTTAAGCGCCTATATCGATGCGGGCGAGGATGAGCACGGCCGTTACATCGGGGTGGGCGGGGAATATGAACACGCCATGGCTTTTGGCATCCATTACACTGCCCAGCCTTATGTGCAGTTGTATGAAGACGAAACGTTGATGCACGTGAGTATGCGGATCAAGAACTTGAACAAGACCCCCATGGAGTACATGTACCTGGCGCATATCAATTTCCTGCCGGTGGATCGCGGCCGCTTCGTGTATTCGGCCGACCCGGCCAAGGGGCAGGTGCACGTGCGCGAGAACCTGCCGCCATCCATGAGCCCCTCACCGGAACTGGTGGCTTACGTCAAGGAGCTGGTCGATCATCCTGAAAGGCATCACGTGCTCGACCCTAAACTGCCTTATGACCCTGAAATCGTATTCCTGATCGATTATCAGGCCGGTGCGGACGGCTGGGCACATGCCCTGCACGTCCACCCGGACGGCAGCGCCGATTACGTCAGCCATAAACCCGCGCAGTTGGACACCGGCATCCGCTGGATCTGCCGCACGCCCAACCAGGAAGCGCTGGGCATGGAAGCCGGCACGGCCGGGCCGGAAGGCTATACGGCTGAAAAGAAAAAGGACAAAGTAAAAGTGCTGGCGCCCGGCGCAGAATTTGCGTGCGAATACAGAGCCGGTTTAGTGGAAGCGGCCCAGGTGCCCGCAATCGAAAAGAAGATCAATGATATTCTGGCTTGATTGAGAAGCCTGGAATCATCGCAGCCGCGGTTTTCCGCGAGGAGAGCCGCGGCATCTCCTCGGTTCAGCGAGCGACTTTTTAAAGGAACAGGTATGGAAGATTTGAGCGAAAGAATACGGACGGATGCTGCTATTAAAGAGAAGAAGGTCCGTGAATATCTGCGACGCAAGGGCTTGGATGGCCTGCTGATCAGCACGCGCGAGCAATTCGCCTGGGTGACCGGCGGCGGCGACAGCCACGTGGTGTTCAATTCCAACCTGGGCTTTGGCACCCTGGTCATCACGCGTGACAAAGCTTACCTGGTGGCGCATTCCATGGACGCCCAGCGGCTGTTTGCTGAACAGGTTGCCGGGCAGGATTACGAACTGGTGGTCATGCGCTGGTACGAGGGCGACGTGCGCCAGAAAGCGCTGGAACTGGCCGGAAAAAAGGTGGCTGCGGATACCGATTTTCCCGGAACGCTCAATGTGTACGATGATCTGGTGGACCTGCACTATCCAATGACCGACCTGGAAATGGAGCGGGTGCGCTGGCTGGCGGCGGAAACCGACCGTCTGTACACACGCTTCGCGGAAACGGTCAAGCCAGGCGAGACGGAACAGGAAATCGCTGCGCGTTTCCACGCCGCCCATCTGGCGGCCGGTATGCAGGTGGATGTGCTGATTGTGGGCAGCGACGAGCGCTGTTTCCAGTACCGCCATCCCATCCCAACCGAAAAAAAGCTGGAGCGTTACCTGATGCTGCACACAGCCGCGCGGCGCTGGGGACTGCACTGCAACCTGACGCGTTTCATCCATTTTGGTCCGCCCAGCACGCAGATCCGCAAAGTCTATGACGCGGCGGCCGCCGTGGAAGCGCGCGTGTTCCAGCTGCTGGAACCGGGGCTGCCTTTCGCGGATATCCTCAAAGCACAAAAGGCATGGTATGTTGAACAGGGTTTTCCGGAAGAATGGCGCAACCATTTCCAGGGTGGGCCGACCGGCTACATAATTGTGGATGGCGGGCGCTGCCTGACCGATAAGGTCGTGCAGGTCAACCAGCCTTACGAGTGGTTCATCACCGTGACCGGCACCAAGATGGGTGAGTTGAGCTTGATGACCGCTAATGGGCTGGAAATTTCGTCTTATTTATCGTCAACCTGGCCCGGCATGACCATCCAAACTGAGAAAAGCAGCATCTCCGTACCGGATCTGTTGGTTCTGTAGATACTTCACAGGGGAATGCGTGCTGCATTTCCCTCCCATAATCGATAATCGGTTACACTTCCGGGTGCATCCCTGGCGGGGCAAATCGGGGGAGAGCCTTTTTTATTTCCATGAATGCGGTTTTTGTGAAAATTGGGGGAAGAATGCTATTAATTACAAATGTCATTGACATATGTCAATTATTGATTACAATTATTCCGAAGTAAATTTAATATGGAGAAACAATGAAAAAGATTAGCGAAAGATTGACGATACCCGAATTGATCATTTACGTGGCCAAATTTATGTTTGAACGTGAATTGACTGATATTGCCGGCGGCAACATCAGTGCTGTGGATGGCGACACCGTTTATATGACCCCCACTCTGGCCGGCAATCAGTGGCATTGGGATTTTGGTGCGGATGATGTTGTGGTCGGTTCACTCTCCAATATTGACGAGATGAAGAAGGATCCCCGTTTTTCCAGAGAAGGGCTATCCCACCTGGCGATTTATAAAGCTTATCCCTTCGTTGGCGCAGTTATACACGCGCATCCCAAATACATCCTGCCCTTCACGGCTAACAATACACCCATTCCCCCTGTGTTGAATTCTTCCATGAGCTTTGGCACACTGGAATACCATGCTGAGGCACCGGCATATTCCCAGGAGCAAGCTGACCTGATCGTCGGTATGCTCAAGGGTAAAGTGGAGAATATGAAGACCAAGGCCGCGGGCGTTCTGATGCCGCGCCATGGCGTTATCCTGGCCAGCTGCGATTTGATCACCGCTTTGGATTGCCTGCAGCGCATGAATACCAATGCGTTCTCGGTCATGGCCCAAAAGTGGATTGAATAGGAAAACGGAAAGATTCTTATTATGATTCTTACCGTTTGTCCAAACACGGCCATGGATAAGATATTCCGCATCCAGGAATGGACACCCGGAATCCCCATGCGCACCAACAATTGGGCTGTCTGCGTGGGCGGCAAAGGACTCAATTCTTCAGTTGTGTTAAGTCAGCTGGGTGTTGAAACGGTCGGATTGGGGTTCTTCGCTGGTAAAACTGGCGAGGAACTGGTTGATTTGTTGAAAGATTACGGCATCATCCCCGAACCGGTCTGGGTGGGCGGTCATAACCGCATCGCCCATGTCATCGCAGAAGAAAAGACCCAAATCCACAGCCACGTCATTGTCGGCCAGGTAGAGGTCAATGAGGCCCAGAAACTTGAGTTTGTGGAGAAATTCACTCAACGCGTGCAAGAAGCAGAGTGGGTGATATTTGCCGGCTCGTTGCCGCCATCTCTGAAAGACGATTTTTACGTCGAGCTGATTGGTATTGCCAAAGCTGCCGGTAAACCCACGTTGATTGACTCGCAAAAACAGTACATGTTGGAAGCGATCAAGGCCAGGCCCAATATTGTCAAACTCAACCATGAAGAATTCGAGTGGACTTTTGATCGCAAGGTTAAGGACCTGGCTGACCTCATCAAACAGGCCCGTGAAGTCCGCGCGGAAAAAGAACTGGAATCCTTTGTGATCACCATGGCCAAGGACGGCATGTTGGCATTTACCCCGGAAGGGGATTATCTCACCAAAGCGCCGCTGCAAAAATCCGTTAACGCGGCCGGCGCGGGCGATTCCGTATCTTCCACGCTGGCCTGGCGGTTCTCGCTGGGCGACAAATGGGAATCCGCATTGAAATGGTCCGGGGCGGTCAGCGCCGCGACTGTGTTGACCGAACGCACTGGCGACGTGGTCATGGCGGATGTGGAGCGCATTTATAAAGACGTTACTGTAACTAAAATTTAAATTATCCATCGCGTAATTTTGAAACACAGTCCGGAGAAAACATGAAGATCAAGAAAATCTATGAGTTGTCACATCGTATTGACCCCGAAAAAGAAGAATACCGGCTGGAAATCGATAGCCGTCAAGTGGAAGGCTGGGCGCAGTTTGCCAAGTATCCGCGCCTGCCGGAAGCCCAATACCTGATTTCGGAGATCACACTCTGCACACATGTGGGCACCCATGTCGAGCTGCCGTTCCATCACGATAAGAACGGATTGGATGCCGCCGATTTTCCGGTGGAGAATCTGGTGGGTGAAACGGTTGTGCTGGATGTTTCCGGTTATGGAAACAATGAAGAAATTTCCAGGGCTGATTTGATCAAAATTGCGGATGGAAAAATCCAACCGGGCGATATCCTCTTTTTCTACACCGGTTTGGATGCTAATTATTACACCCCCCGCCAGCACGACCGCCCCTATTTTGCCACGGACGCCATCGGCTGGTTGATTGATGAGGCTAAAATTAAGTTGATGGGTGTGGACACTTCCGGCCATGAAATCCGCCATAAGGACAGCACGCCGATAATTGGCCAGCCCAATCATGAATTATTGTTAGGTTCCGGTATCCCGTTGATTGAATACCTGACCAATTTGAAGCCACTTATGGGCAAACGCCTGTGGACCTTTACGCTGCCGGTGCGCATGATGGGCGCGGAGTCGTTCCCGGCACGCGTGATCGCAGTGGACTGGGAGGAAGCATGACCATTCGAAAACCTGAAGATTTGGTCACACCGCTGGATTTCAGCGGTATGGACCAGGAGCTGCTTAAAACCCTGTTCCTGCGCATGGTGCGCGCCAGGGAGTTTGAAGAGCAATTATATTATTTGTTCCTGACTACCAAGATGCCTGGTACGATGCACCAGGCTACCGGGCAGGAAGCGGTTGCCGTGGGTGTGGCCAGTGTCTTGAACAAGGATGATTACGTCACCAGCAATCACCGCGGCCACGGTCACTGCATCGCCAAGGACGTTCCCTTGGACCTGATGATGGCGGAAATGTTTGCCAAACGCAATGGCGTTTGCAAAGGTATGGGCGGCTCCATGCACCTGTGCGATTTCAGCAAGGGTATGCTGGGCGCCTTTGGCATCGTGGGCGCGGGCATTCCGATCGCCTCCGGTGCGGCTCTTTCCGCCAAAGTGCGCGGAACGCAGCAGGTGGCTGTCAGCTTCTTCGGCGATGGCGCCATCAATGAGGGCGTGTTCCACGAATCCCTCAACATGGCCTCGCTGTGGAAATTACCGGTAGTCTATGTGATTGAAAATAACCAATACGCGCTTTCCATGCCGAATGAACTGGTGTCGGCGGTAACTGACCTCTCGACCAGGGGCTGCGGTTATAACATCCCTGGTGAGACCGTCGATGGCAATAATGTCACCGCGGTTTACAAAGCCGCCAGCCGGGCGGTAGAACGCGCCCGCAAAGGCGAGGGACCCTTCCTGCTGGAATGCATCACTTACCGCATGCGCGGCCACGCCCGTTTCGAACCGGCGGAATACCGCAACAAGGAAGAAGTGGAATTGTGGAGCCAGTACGACCCCATCAAGCGCTTCAAGGAAGCCGCGCTTGAAACCGGTGTGCTGACAGAAGCCGGCCTGAGCGCCATCGAAGAACAAGTGGAGCATGAAATTGAGGCGGCCATCGCGTTTGCCCAGGCAGGCGAAGATGTGGGCGCGGAAGATTACAAGCAGTTCATTTATGAATTGGACAATACAACAAAGGATGGCCTGAAATGAGACAGTTATCCCTGGCAGATGCTATCCGGGAAGCCATGATACAGGAAATGCGCCGCGATTCCAGCGTGATCCTGATGGGCGAAGATGTCGGCCGTTTCAACGGCGCTTTCCACGTATCGCACGGTATGTTGGACGAGTTTGGCCCCACGCGTGTGTGGGACACCCCCATCTCCGAGGCCGGATTCATGGGTATGGGCATCGGTGCTGCGCTGACCGGCTTACGCCCGATCATCGAGTTCCAATACGCCGATTTCATGTTCTGCGCCATGGACCAGATCGTCAACGAAGCCGCAAAGCTGCGCTTGATGTCCGGCGGGCAGGCCAGCGTGCCGCTGGTGATGCGCGCCCCGCAGGGCGCCACCGGGCGCGCTGCCCAGCATTCGCAGAGCGTGGAAGCTTATTTTATGCACACCCCCGGTTTATATTTAGCCATGCCGTCCACGCCTTATGACGCCAAGGGTTTGATGATCTCGGCCATTCGCTCGAATGACCCGGTCCTGATCCTGGAGCACAAGCTGCTGTATGGCGCGGCTTCCCCCGGCGGCGGCAAAGCCCTGACCGACCAGACCATCAGCGACATCGGCTCGGATGTCCCTGAAGAAGCCTACACCATCCCGCTCGGTAAAGCCGACGTCAAGCGCGCCGGTACGGACGTGACCATTATCGCGACACTGATTATGGTGCACCGCGCATTGGCGGTTGCGGCTGAATTGGAAAAAGAAGGTATTTCGTGTGAAGTGATCGACCCGCGCACGCTTGTGCCTTTGGACGAAGAGACGATTTTGGAATCGGTCAAAAAGACCAATCGCGTGGTGATCGCTTCAGAAGATGTAGCCCGCGGTGGTGTTGGTTCAGAATTAACGGCAATGATCGCCCGTAAAGCATTTGATCACCTGGATGCTCCGGTGGCCTGTGTTAGCGCCGACAACAGCCCCATCCCCTTTGGACCTGCGGCGGAACTGCGTGTAGTGCCTCAAATTAGCGATATCCGCCAGGCGGTCTATCAGGTATTGAAGGATTAATCATGGCAACTAAAATCCTTCTACCGCGATTGGGAGAATCTGTTGAAGAAGCTGTAATCGGAAAGTGGTGCAAAGAAATTGGCGACACGGTTGCCAGAGGCGACGTGATCGCCGAACTGGAAACTGCCAAAGCCATGATGGAATTGGAAAGCCCGGCTAAAGGTGTATTGTTGGCTGTCTTTGCGGAAAACGGCCAGACTGTCCAGATGGGCGAGCTGGTTGCGATTGTTGGCAAGGCAGGTGAAGACTGGAAAGCAGAATTGGCTGCTGAGCTGGCTAAAGCCGAGCAAACTGTTGCCCCAACTCTAACCAACGAAGAACCTCGGCAAACTACGTCCCAACAGCCCATTGCCTCTGCGGTAGAAAAGCGCAGCGAGGTGCGCATTGCGCCTAATGCCAAACGCGTAGCTGAAGACCTGGGTATCGACTGGACACAAATTCCGGTGGAAGCGGGCATAACCCGCATCACATCCGAGATCGTGAAAGCTTACGCGGAGAGCCTGAAAGGTGCATTTGCCCCGGACCAATTGCCCGGCCAGCGCGTGGCACTGACCAAGGTGCAATCCATCACGGCCAAACGCATGACCGAAAGCACTCAAAATATCCCGCAATTCTCCGTATCCATGGACGTGGAAGCGGATGCCATGAACGCTTTTATTCAGGCGCAGAAGGAAAAAAGTGCTGGCAAAATCACAGTGACAGCGGTATTGATGTGGGCGGTGGCGTCTGCATTGAAGCAGCATCCGCGTTTGAACGCGCGTTTTGATGCGCATACAGACGCAGTGTTTGAATATCAAGATATCAACCTGGCAGTCGCAGCCGCGGCTCCTGAAGGCTTATTTGTGCCTGTGGTCCACGACGTTCCTGCGCTGGAACCGGATCAGATTGCGGCGCGTCTGTTGGAACTGGCAGAGGATGTCAGGAATGGAAAACTGAAATACGAAGACAGCGTCGGCGCAACCTTTACCATCAGCAATCTGGGTATGAAATGCGTCCGCAATTTCACTCCCATTATCGACCCTTCCCAAACTGCCATTCTGGGCGTGGGCGGCATGCATACGGAACTTGCACTGGATTCTGATGGGAAGGTGTATTCGAGAAAAATGATCAATCTGACAATCGCCGCTGACCATCGCGCGCTGGACGGCATGGCAGTTGCAGAGTTTTTGATAACACTTAAAAATTTATTGCAGAATTTATAAATTAGGAGAGATGAAATGGCATTAAAAAAAGAAGATTATCCTATTAGTGTGCAGTTCGATTTCGATGCAGGTGAGTTCTCCCCGCAGGAAAAATCGGTTGAGCGCAAGGTCAGCGACCTATCCGTGATGTTCCAGGATAAAGCTGCGGTGGAGAGCATGGTCAAGGCCGGCGATCCATTGGTTTACGAGATTTTCTATTACGGGTTCAAGACCAGTGTTTCCGATATGGCTCTGGGTACCACTCGCATCCAACCCGGAAAAGTAGGCAACGAGTATTACATGACAAAGGGCCATTTCCACGAAGCCCATGACCAACCGGAAATTTATTTCTGCGTCAAAGGCGAAGGCTATTTATTGATGGAAACCCATGAGGGTGAATTCCAGGCGGACAAGTGGACGCGCGGAACCATCAGCCACATTCCTCCCATGTGGGCGCACCGCGTGGTCAATACCGGCAATGAACCGCTGGTATTCGTGGCCACCTACCACCTGGCTGCTGGCCATATTTACAAGGATGTAGAAGAAAAGGGCTTTTTGAAACGCCTGGTTGAAATCAACGGCGAACCGGCTTTTGTGTTAAATGAACAGAGAAAATAAGCTCTGAAAATTTAAAACATATATTTGGAGGTGTTCATCTGAACAATCAAAAACCTGCATATGCATTGGCGGTGGACATCGGCGGCACTAAAATGGACATTGCTTATGTGGATGAAACCGGCGCTTTCTATAAGCCTCCGGAGCGTCTTTATGTTCCTTTTGATGAAGATGGCGTGGCGGATCTGGATAAGATGCTGGACATGTTGGAACCCTATGTGACCTTTGCTCGCGAAAACATTCCCAACTTTTTGGGCGCTGGCTTCAGTATTTGCGGCAATATCGACGACAGCAACGGCGATGCCGTTTTGGTGGCCAACTTGCGCTGGTACAACGTGCCATTTGGAAAGCTGGCGCACGAGCGCTACCAGATCCCGATCTATGCGGCTACGGATGTGCGCATGGCTTTGATTGCTGAATTGTTGTGGGGCAAAGCCAAAGGCTTGAATTACGTGGCCTGGATGACGTTGGGCACTGGCTACGGCGGCAGNNCTTTGCCGGCAACCTTGGTCATGGAATCTATGACGAACGCGGCGCTGAAGAATGCGGCTGCGGGCAGCGCGGCTGTTTTGAAAGCTACGTAGCCGGCCCGGCCATCGCCCGACAGGGCCAGGCCGCTGCGGATGAGGGACGCAGTCCGCTGTTGAAGGAAATGAGCGAGACTGCCGGAAAGAAAGTCAACACGCGCATGGTGTATGAAGCGGAAGGGCAGGGCGACCCGACGGCAATTGAAATTGTCACGGAGCAGATCCGCAAATTAGGCATCTCGCTCTCTGCCATGGTCGATTTGCTGGATTTAGAGATGATTGTCATGGGCGGTGGAGTACTTAAGGGCGCTGCGGATTTTCTGGATCGGGTGGATAATCGCGTGCGCGGCTTTTTAATGACGGTTGAGGCCAAAAGAGACTTGAAAATTGAGCGAGAGACTTTTGATAATTCAGCCCTAATGGGTGCTGCGGCCACCGTATTTATAAAAAATAATATACTAGAGATATAAAATAAATTATTTGGATAAATAGGGAATGGCAGAAAATAGAACCGATAAAGCTGATCAAATTGCCCGGTTGGTACAGGTCGCTCATTTGTATTATGACGAGAACCTCTCCCAACAGGAAATTGCGGACAAACTGGAGGTTTCGCGTTCGTTGATTGCACAATACCTGCAACAAGCGCGTGATCGCGGCATTGTCCGTATTGAAGTAGTCAACCCCATGAACTCCTGTGAGAACATCGCGCTGGAAATTCAGGAGCGTGCAAAACTGGAACGGGTTTTCATTGTGCCGGGCATGCATAAGTTCCAGGACCTGACCATGCGGGCCATCGCCGGCGCCGCGTCTAAATACCTGGAGCAGAACGTCAGCGATTCCGACATCTTGGGCATGGCCTGGGGGCGCACCATCACGCGCCTTGTACAGTTGTTGGCGCCTTCGGTTCCGCGCAATATTGACGTGGTTCCGTTAATGGGTGAGCGCGGTTACACCGGCACTTATTCGCAGATCAACCAAATTGTGCTGCAGACCGCGCAGAGTTTTAATGGGCGGCCTTATTTCTTGCTGACGCCCATGTTTGTCTCCTCTGTCCAGTTGAAGCAGGATCTAATGAACGACCCGGAAGTGCGCCCTGCGGTTGAACGCTGGGATAAGCTCGATATGGCTGTCATCGGCATTGGTGCTGTGCCGCCCTCCCCCGGTAGTATTGCTTATGTGGGTGCGAAATTGATGCGTATGATGCAGGAACGGGGTGCGGTAGGTGATATTTGCGGCCGTCACTTTGATGATGATGGTAATCTGATAGAAAACGAAATGAATGATCGCATGATCAGCATCAGCCTGGATCAGATTCGCAAGATCAGAAAAGTGATCGCGGTTGCCAGCGGCGTGGAGAAAACACGGGCTGTCATGGCGGCTATGAAGACGCAATTATTCTCAGTCTTGTTTATTGATGAGATGTTGGCTGAAAGCATGTTGAATAAAATGCAAAAAGCCGAGAAATAAAATTCTTGAAATAGTGCACATATTGAAAACATTTGACTTCTACGTTATAATGCGCTAATATGATAGTGAGAAAATACGCACTAATGAACAAAATTTCACTAATGAGTTTGTTAGAAATGTTGCTGACATATGTTATTGACAATTGCGATAATTCTGGTTATGATTACGAACATGATTTGTCTCAATCCTCGAATTTATTGTCTATGGAGATATCCCTAACTATTTAAAACCATAGATTTTTAAAACATCTTCCATTTGGGTAAACCCTATCCAAAAGAGATTTTAATAACTGTTTTTGAAAGGAGGAAGTATCGGAAAAATAGTGTTTGAAAGAATATAGATACTCAAGCAAAAAAACCTAAAGAATTCGAATCAAGGAGAAGAGGTAAATGAAAAAGAATCTCACCATTTTATCGGTAATCGCGATTGCGGCTATGTTATTGGCTGCCTGCGCATCCAACACTGCGGCCCCCGCGGCCGAAGAAGCAGCCCCCGTGGCTGAAGAAGCAGCTCCTGCTGAAGAAGCAGCGGCCGCTGTTGTGATCGGCTACGGCGCCCCTGAACTGTCAGGTGCCCAGGGCCAGATCATGCAGGGTTTGGTTGATCACTCAGAAGCCAAGGGTTGGGAAGTTGTAACCACCAATGCCGACTTCGATGCTGAAGCCCAAGCTAACCAGATGGACGACTTCATTTCCATGGGCGTGAATGCCATCGTGACTGTCCCCGTTGACAGCCAGGCCATTTGCTCCTCCGTTGCGAAAGCCAAAGAAGCCGGTATCGCATTCTACACCATCGACCGCGCCCCCATCGGCTGTGCCGTTGACATGACCGTGCAATCCGATAACTACCTGGCCGGCAAGCAGTCAGCAGAAGCGATTGTCGCTTTCCTGACTGAAAAATACGGCGAAGCCAAAGGTACCGTCCTTGAACTGCAAGGCGACTTAGGCCAGAACGTTGCTCAACTGCGTGGTGGCGGCTTCAATGATTACATGGCCGACTATCCGAACGTGGAAGTTATCTCCAAACCCACCGAATGGGATGCTGCAAAATTCTCATCCGCAACTCTTGACGTTGCCGGCTCCACTGACGTGGATGCGATCTACATGCACTCCGATTCCGTAGGAACCACCGTTGTCCTGGCAGCCCTAGAGCAGCTTGGCAAGAAATTCGCCCGCGGCGAAGAAGGCCATGTATTCCTGGCCGGTGTTGATGGCAGCCCTGATGCTATGCAGGCTATTCGCGATGGTTGGTCCGATCAGGCTTCCAGCCAGCCCATCCCCGATTTCGGTATCATTGCTGACTGGATTGAGAAGAAACTCGCCGGCGAAGAACCCGTTGAAGGCGAAGTTATCCAGGAAGGCGCTCTGTGGTCACCTGCTACCATTGTCATGACCGACACTGGTTACCAGTTGAACCTGGCCACCACCTCCGTAACACCTGACAATGCTGACAGCGCTGCATTGTGGGGCAACAACTAATTTAGTTGCTGAAATAAACTAAAATGAATAAGCCGTAGCAATACGGCTTATTCACTAAAATAATCTCATGTATGTCCTAAAAAATTTTGATAATGAGGTGTACTCGTGAAGAAAAATACGAGCAAGCTTCTTGACGTAATCTTTGAGAACCTGATTTGGCTGCTGGTGGCTGCTGGTTTAATCATCTTCTCATCCCTCTCTTCAAGTTTCCGCTCTCCGAACAACTTGGCAAGTTTGCTTTACCGCTCAGCGGCCTTAGGCTTGCTTGTTTTGGGTCAATCTTTCACCATGATCACCGGAAATTTTGACCTGTCCTCAGAATCCGGTTTGGGTCTGACTGCCATGGTAGCCGCGCTGGCTCTGGCAAGCGCCGATAACGGTGGTCTGGGCTGGGAAGTTTCACCATTTGTTGCAATTGTCCTGATGATTGGTGTTGGTTTACTTATTGGTCTTATCAACGGCTTATTAATCACTCGCCTGAAAATGAACAACTTGATCGTGACCATCGCAATGCAGATGATCTTGCGCGGTCTGGTTTACATTATTTCCCCCGGATCCACCGCCAGCTTTTTTCCCAAGGCTTTCGATTGGCTGGGCGGCGGCACTTTGTTTAAAATTCCACTGGAGAGAGGCTTCTTCAGTTTTCCGGTTGCCACACTGTTTGTAATTTTAATTTTTGTGGTATCCCATATCATTACCCGCTATACCCAATTCGGCCGCAATATGTACGCGGTCGGCTCCAATCTTACGGCTGCTAAGGATGCCGGTATCGACACGGACAAGATTGTCCGCATCGTATATCTCATCGATGGCTTGTGCATGGCACTGGCTGGTTTGCTGGCTGCGGGACGTCTGGATTCGGCTACGCCGCGCACCGGCGCCGGGTTGACCTTCCCCGTACAGGCAGCAGCCGTGATCGGCGGTATTAGTATGGCTGGCGGCCGTGGCAATATGATCGGTGCTTTAGGCGGTTTGATGCTGTGGTCCATTCTGGATAACGGTTTGAGCATCATGAAGGTTTCTCCTTTCTGGATTGAAACCAGCCGCGGTCTGATCTTGCTGTTTGCTGTCTGGCTGGATGCGGTCAAGGTCAAGAAAGTGCATCAGCGTTCGTTGATCGATATCTTGCTGCAGAGCACGATTGGCCTCAAAGACAAGACCATTGTTAAAAACTGATTAAGGAAGTGGTGAAATGAATACTACTGAAAAAGTAATGGAAAGAACACCAATCCTTAGTGTTGAAGGCGTTAGCAAAGCTTTCCCTGGCGTCCAAGCTTTGACGAGTGTGGATTTTTGCGTAATGGACGGCGAAATCCATGGATTGGTTGGTAAAAATGGCGCCGGAAAATCGACATTGATGGCTATTCTGATGGGCATTCTGGAACCCAATGAGGGCACCATCATCATCGGTGACCAGCAATTCCATGCCATGAGCCCCAAAGAGGCTATCGAGAAAGGCATTGCCTACGTTCCCCAACACGTGGCCATGATGGATAGCTTGACCGTAGCTGAAAATATTTTGGCTGGAGAGCTGCCGAAAACAAAATCGGGATTTGTAAATTGGAAGAAAGTCAACTCAGAGGCAAAAGAACGTCTTGATCGACTAGGCTTGGAGATGGATGTTACCAAGAAAGTGGAAGGTCTGGGTGTGGCTGAACAGACCATGTTGGCTATTGCTAAGGCTTTATTTGGTGATGCCAAATTGATCATTTTAGATGAGCCCACCGCCTCACTTTCTCGTACGGATATCAACCGCCTGTTTGCTTTTGTCAAATCACTTAAAGACAAGGGCGGTTCATTTATTTATATTTCTCACCATCTTGAAGAAGTGTTTGAAATTTGCGACCGCGTGACTGTCCTTCGGGACGGCCACATTGTCGGCACAGCGGATGTTGCGGAAATTGATGTGCCCAAATTGATCGTCATGATGGTCGGTGAGGATGTGGAAGATTACACGCGTGAATCGACCTGTGAAGACGAAACCGTAATGGTCCTGAACGGACTGGAACGTCGCGGTTATTATGAGAATATCAACCTCGAGCTCCACAAAGGCGAGATCATTGGTCTGACCGGTTTGCAGGGTTGTGGTGTAGAACAGTTGGGTAAAGGATTGTTTGGCCTGGAACCGCGCGGTATTGGTGAAATCATACTGGCTGACAAGAAATTTACTGCGGTTAGGCCCATTGAATCCTTCAATCAGGGACTTGCATATTTACCCCAGGATCGTTATCGCTATGGTCTGGTTGGGTTGCGCTCAGTTCGTGAAAATGTAACTTATCCAATCCTGAATAAGCTGGTTCGCTTGATGAACCTTATCAATGGCAAAGAAGAAAAAATCATCGTCAATAAATACATTGGCGAACTGGATATCAAAACTCCTTCACAGGAACAACCGGCCCGCCTTCTGAGCGGCGGCAACCAACAAAAAGTTGTCTTCGCAAAACTAGCTTCTACCCAACCCAGTGTTCTTGTCCTGCATGAGCCTACACAGGGTGTGGATGTGCGCGCTAAAATGGACATTTTCCGCATCATTGATGCTATGGCGGCCCAAGGTGTGGCAATCATCATTATCTCTACTGAAATCCGTGAGTTGATTGGGGTTTGTGACCGAATTTTAGTTATGAATGATGGGAGATTGACCAGTGAATTTAAAAAAGGTGAGAAGGACATGACACCTGAGAAAATCCTCGCGGCAATTGAAGGAGGAAAGATCAATGAATAAGGGTCAAAAACGAGATTGGGTAAAAATAATTCTGGATAATTTTATCTGGTTGATTTTGACAGTTCTGTTTACTTATTTTGCGGTAAATGTACCGAATTTTACTAGTAAAACCAATCTGCTCAATATTTTGTTGCATGCCAGTGTTTTGGGAGTACTTACCATTGGTCAAGCGATTGTGCTGATGACCGGTAATTTTGACCTTTCAGCCGAAGGGATGGTATCTCTCTCGACCATTCTTGCTATGTGGTTGATGATTGAACCAGGTTCTGTGGTTGGTACAGCCCAGGGTTCCGGTTTGATGTTGAATCCTTACCTGGTAATTTTTATAATCTTGATTTTAGGTACACTGTCCGGATATATTATCGGCGTTTTGATTACCCGGTTGAATATGAATGGGTTTATTGTGACACTGGCTGCGCAGCTGGTTTTGCGCGGTGTAGCCATGATTGTCAGTAATGGTCAGATCATGACCGGATCACCCAAGGCATTCAACTGGTTGGGCGGTGCAAAGATATATGGCATCCCTGTTTCAGTTATTGTGACGCTCCTGTTATTTGTGGGTGTGAACTACATGCTGAATCAATCCAAGTTTGGACGTGAACTGCGGGCAGTGGGCGCGAACCCGGATGCGGCGCAGGCTTCAGGTTTTAACCCCAAACGGACAATTACGCTCGCTTATACCATTGGCGGTTTCCTGGCGGCATTTGCTGGCTGGATGCTCCTGGGACGGCTTGAAACCGCAGTCTCAAGCCTAGGCTCGGGTATGACATTGGAGACGGTGGCGGCCTCTGTTATCGGTGGTGTCAGTTTGAAAGGCGGTATCGGCAGTGTTGGCGGCGCATTTGCCGGTGTGTTGCTCCTATCTTTAATTGACAACGCTCTGAACCTGATGTCGGTTGATTCGTTCTGGGTAGAGAGTGTACGTGGTTTTATTATCCTGCTGGCGCTATTGATTGAAGCGCAAAAATTCCGCTATAAACCGAAAGTCGTACACGAAAAGGAACCGGCAGTAGCATCCGATTGCAAGTAGTTCCAAGTGATTTACGGAATTACTTAAAGGAAGAGAACATTGCAGAATTGCTTAACAAACCAATTTATCAATAGGAACTGGAAACAGGAGTAGAAATGAGCAAAGCGAAATACGCGGCGATTGTACATAATTACAATTACCCCACTGACCGTTTCAATAAAGAGTACGGCATCCAGGGTGCCAACCAACTGATCCTCAGCCTGATCGAAACAGCCGGGAAGCAAGGCTTGGTAAAAGGTCTGGAATTTAATATGGATGAGTCGGCTGCGGAAGACTGCACCGGCATCAACACCGAAAACTGGAAAGACGTCAAGTCCGCATTGGATGCGAACGGACTGGAAATTATCGGTATTGCCCCGAACCTGTGGAGCAGCTATGCTTTCGCAAATGGTACGCTGGGTGCGGCGGATCCAAAAACACGCAAGGATGCGCTGGATCTGGTTAAAAAAGCTATGGACCTGGCTGCCAAGGTGGGTGCTCCGTACGTGAATATCTGGCCCGGCCAGGATGGTTATGATTATTATTTCACAACCGAATATACCCAGGCCTATGATTGCTGGATTGAGGGTATGCAGGCAGCAGCAGACTATAACCCGGATATCAAACTGGGTTTCGAGCCCAAGCCTTATGAACCACGTTCATATTCAACCATTAGCAATGTCGCGAAATCGCTCCTGATGATACGCGATGTGGACCGCAAGAACGTCGGTTTGAACATTGATGTGGGCCACATGCTCTACGCGCACGAGAACCTGGGCGAGTCAGTTGCCCTGGCGCAGCGCGAAGGCAATAAACTATTCCATCTGCATATGAATGATAACTATGCGGATGCAGATGCCGATATGATGTTTGCTTCTGTCCATTTCTTGGCTTTCCTGGAAATGTTCTACTGGCTGCGGAAAACCAACTACTCCGGTTGGAAATCCCTGGATCTGTTCAATTACCGCACAGACCCGGCCGCTTCCATTGCCGAAGGTGTACGCTGGATGATGGCGTTCGATGAATTGATCGATCGCGTCGGCATGGATCAATTGGGAGAATTGATTAAGAATGGAAATGCCGTTGAGAATATGGCATTCTTCAGGAAGATCATTTTTCAAAAGTAATTTATTGGTAGCGTGGAAAGAAGAGGAAATGAGATTTCATTTCCTCTTCTCGTTTAAACAAACTGATTTGCATAGTAGATGATTTGCGTGTAAAAATAATATGACGAAAGGAGTTAGGCTATGGAGAATAAGGGTAAGGTTGCGATTGTTACGGGTGCCAGCGGCGGGATTGGGCGGCAAGTCAGCCTGAAATTGGCGGCTCAAGGCACGCGGGTGGCTTTGGTAGCGCGCAACATGGATAAACTGAATGAACTGAAAGGGGAGATAGGGAAAGCCGGCGGCCAGGCGATTGCGCTCTCCACGGACATCACGAATGGCAAGGCTGTGGAGACCATGGCGGCCGAGGTAGTCGAACAGTTGGGCAGCATCGATATTCTGGTGAATTGCGCTTTTTGGGGGCCGCCCGGCAGTCTGGAGCAAACCACCGAGGAATTTTGGGATCGAACGATGGATACCACCCTGAAAGCACCCTTCCTGTGCGTGCGTGCGGTGGTGCCTTATATGCGCAAGGCAGGCGCCGGACGCATTGTCAACATCGGCTCCAAAGCCGGCAAGGTGGGTGAGGACAATCGTACGGCTTACTGCGCGGCTAAATGGGGCTTGGAGGGATTGAATGCGGCGCTGCGCGAGGAACTGGTGCGGGATAACATCCATGTTCACATGATTACTCCGGCCGCCACGAATACGTCTTGGTGGCCGGACGTAGGTGCCAAACTTACGTCGGAAGTGCTGGCACGTTTCGTGCCGCCGGAAACTATCGCCGAAGCAGTTGTGTTTGCAATAACAGCACCAGACCGTGTGATTATCCCGGACATCCCGGTTTATAACTTTCGCGATCCTTTTGAAGGCAAAAGTTCACCTTTCGCCGAATAAGGAGACAAATGAAAACCGCTCACTGAGCTGCCTGCCCTGAGTTCATCGAAGCGCGTCGATTGCGAAGTATCCTGACAAGGAAGTAGCGGTTTTTTATTAATAAGAGCGACCCTTTGACAAGCTCAGGGGTCGCTCATGAATTAACCGGAAGTAAGAAAATAACCCTAACGTTCCAAAATGGCCGGGCGCGGGTAAACAACCCCGTCGATTTCTACATCGATAGCAGGCCATTTGGTGGTGAGGGTCAGGATCTCGAGCCCGTCATCCTTGACCAGGATGGAATCCTCGGACTTGGTACCCTGGACAGTGGGGTTCCAGCCGAAAGCTTGGTTGGCGCGCACACTTTGGGTGGATTCAGAGAAGGCAATGTATTCGCGCGGTTCGTAACCGATCAGGCCGCCCTGGTGATGATGCTGCCACTCATTTGGAAAACCTTGTTGCGCATAGGCGTCTTTGGCTTTGTCAAGAATGCGGCCGACTACTGCACCGGGTTTGGTTTCGGACATGAAGACCGCGTCCACGTAAGCAGCAGCTTCCTGTTTATGCTTTAGATCGGCGAGTGCCTGGCCGAAATAAACGCAGCGCGTGAAGGAGATCACCAGCCCCCAGCGGCGGGCGCACAGCACCAGGTGGGCATATTTATCTAATTTCTTTTCAGAAGGAATGGGGTGGCGGAAGTTGAAAATGCGTTCATCCGTGGCGATTAAGAGCACAGTGGGGAAGATGTCATCCGCCAGCATCTTGGCAGACATGGCTGCTTCAATTTCATGCTCGGTCATGCCTGGTACGATCTCATGCGCAACGGCTTCGACTGCAGCAGCAGTGTGTTGGCCCAGCCAACGGAAGCGCTCAATTTCAGCCTCGGTCAGGTCATAGCGCAAGCTGGCGAAATCGTCCTTGATCATCCGCGCGCCCTCACGGGGGACATCTGCGCCGTACTTCAGGTTGGAACCCAGTTTTTTCAGCGCGTTGTCTGTGCCCTGCGGGTCGTACCAGTTGGGCACCTCGAAATTGAACAAGGAAGCGACTTCGCCAAAGGCTTCGGTTTTGAGTCGGTCAATCTCGTTATTGTTCGCAATGACGGTCATTTCTTTTTTCGTAACAAAGATCATGGCCGAACCGGTTTTGTCGATGATTTCCAGGTGATCATCACCCCCGGCGGTTAACCAGCTGAAGTTGGCATTGGTACCTAGAAGGACTGCATCCAGGTTCTTTTCGTCTAAAAATTGCTGCACTTTTTCAAACTTTAATTTCACTTCATCAGCGCGATTCATGTTAGCCTCTAAGTTTTTTATGGGATTATACAGCTTATATTTGCTACTTGTTAATTTATTGAAGCATAATTGAAAATTAAATGTATTAGATTTCAAATTTATAATTGATATTTTATATAAAATTTCTTTTTGTAATATAATAAAATACAGTAGGATTTTATTGGTGGGAATTGAATTAAATCTTTCATTTTAAAACCCACAAAACAATTTAATAATGTAAAGTAAGGAGGGTCTTGTGCTACGCAAACTATTAACTTGCGGATTGACGTTATTATTTTTGTTAAGTAGTTCAACAGTAAACTATGCTGATACAGCAGCTAGTGTATCTTCCCAAGATTCAGAAACCTCTCAATCTAGTTGTACACCTGTGGATGTGATATTTGTTATGGACCAATCCAGTAGTATGGGGGGCGTGGAATGTGGAACAGGGACAAAAATTCCAAACCCAAATGATCCAACCGGCCAGCGCGAGTTCGCTGCAGAAGCAATGGTAGATTTATTAGCTGACCTTTCATTGGATGTCTGTCCAGGATCTGTTAATCGAATTGCAGTAATATCATTCGGTACTGCTGCACGTGTTGATTTACCTTTAACAGATATTGACCCCACAACTTTTGAAAGCTCACAAGCATTAAGAGAAAGTATCAAAGATTCAATTATTGCTGATAACCTTTGCCAGACGAATCCCATTCCTGCTTTTCGTGAAGCAATAAACATATTCAAAAAATCTGAAGATTCAATAAGTGGTAAAAGAAAACGTGTAATTGTCTTTATTACTGACGGTACACCTTGCCTCACAGAACTTGGTTGTGGGGTCAGTATGGATGTAATAGGTTATGTTAAAAACCTTCGGAATATTGTTGAAGAAGAATTACCATTTGATTCTATATTGTTAAAACAAGAGCAATGCCTTCAGAATCTAGAGGACAAATATCAGAATTCCGAACCAACCGCAGAGGAATTGAACAAGTGCTTATCTGACTATCATGTTGATGACCAAACATTTTTAGATAGCACCTATATTTATACGATATTGCTGAACCAGGGATTACCTTATCCGGATAACTTTCGAGCAGAAATAGAAGCTATGTCAGAGGATCATGGGGGAAGATTAGTAACCCTTAGTTCCAATCGACAGGATATCCCCGCTACATTCAAGGATATTCTTGCAGATTTAGCAGATGTTGATATTCCCTCAGTAGATTGTGGGTCATTTGTCGTGAATCCTTACCAGAAAAGAGCGATTTTGGTTTTTTATAAATATGATCCCGACATAAAGGTTACTCTAAGCTATGAGGATATTGACGGTACCGAACATTCAATTATGGCGAATGAACAAAATTTGGAAAATAGCTTTAATGTAGCTGAATACCAGCAATATGGAGCAAATGAACGCTATGTTTTCAATAACCCATATCCGGGAAAATGGCGTTTAGAGTCAGAGAATTGTTCGGGTTTGGATGCATATTACCAGGAAGTACAGATCAATACTGAAGGCTATGATTTAGGTTTCGCAAATATTCCGCAATATGATATTGAACCATATTATGATGAAGACAACCCCTATTATATTGAATATCAGATGCAGGATACTACCGGGATAATAATTCCTCAAGCGGACGATGCACGATTTAATGTGGATATGGATGTTACGGTTACTGATCCCATGGGGAATACAAAGGATTACCCGATGAAATATATCGAAAATGAAGATATATTTAAGTCGGAATCTCCTATAGAAGTTCGCTATCTAGGTACTTATAAGGTAAATATAAAGGGGACAACAATTTACCACGAAGGTACACTATCAATCGGAAATGAATTACCTTTTGAACAAATCTTTAACTCAAATAGAACCCTCTTTGAGCACAATGGCTTATCTTTTGTTACAACCCCAGTAACGCCATTCATAATTGAATCTGTGACACCTAACGATGGAGAAAAAGTTGGGGATGTGCACGCAACAATTTTGGATGGATGGCCTTTAAAGAGTTCTCCATTACATGTTGAAGTGAAACTCACCGATCGTAGTGGAAATCCCCTCGATCCCGGTTTGATTTTTGAGAATTCACAAACACCTTTGAAGGTATCTCTGATTTCTTCACCGGAAGTGGAACCAATTTTGATGGTTCAAGATCCGGTTCATCCGGAAGTGTATAGCGCGGATATTGAAACTAACCAGAGTGGGGAGATGCAATTAAAAGTTGAGTTAATCGAAAAACCTCAAGGTGATTATCGCGCAGATCGTAGTGTGCTCGATATTACCTTTGAGCGATACGATACATTCTTCCATAGAGAGACTTCATATTATTTACTGCTCGGTTTATTCGTCTTGCTTCTGGTGGTGGGATTGATCATTCGAAGTCAATTACGGAATAACCGTGTTATGGGTGAATTGGTCTTTATTGATGAGGGTAATGAAGAATCATACCCATTATATTCAAAATGGAATTGGAAGGTTGTTTCTAAGCACTGGCTAAAGGCTCATCCATACCTGAATTTGAAATATATCCGTGTAACCAATAGCGGTCGGCCAAAATCGAAGAAGAAGAAAGATCAGGATGAGATTGAGGAATGGAACACGAATTATTTCGATGAAAGTATCAATTCTGGCATTACTGTAACCTACCAAGTGGATAAACCTGGTAGCCGGAAGAACGTGCTTGCTTTGGAACCGAAAATTCCAGTGACCTATAGCCAGGATACAACAGCAACAATGGTTTATAAACCCGATTAATATTTTTAGGAGGATTGAAATGACAAGACCGGCATTAATTATTGGAGCAGGTGGAACAGGGCAGTGGGTTTTATCTTTTTTGAAGAAAGATTTATTGGAAATTGGTGGAGGAGAATTACCTAAAAATATTGCCCTTCTGTGTTTTGATACTACAGAATATCAAGAAGCTGGAATCGGGTATGATGGCGGAAAAGAGAAAACTGAGGCTGTACGTGCGGGAGCGGTCTCGTTGGACAAGGGGACTGAATATGTGCCGATTACGGGTAGTGTCTATGACTTAGCAAAAGAAATCGGAGAGGGAAAATATAGCCATTTACAATGGTTTCCAGCCAAACGCTTTATCGAGAAACTACCACCATCGGCTTTTGATTTGAATCGTGGAGCAGGAGGATTGCGAGCATTTGGGCGAATGGCTATTTTTCGCGATGTGACGTCTATTTCTGGTAACCGTGTTATTCCTAAAATCGATCAAGCGCTAAAAAAATTACAGGGTTCGGTTACCAAAGATGAAATGCTGGAAATCATTATCGTCGGGTCAATCGCAGGGGGCACCGGTTCGGGAATGTTGGCTGATCTGGCACAACTGGTTCGAAATCGTACAGATGCAACTCCTATAAAAGGAAACTATATTATTCGAGCCTTTATTTTTGGGCCACGAACCTTTGTAACAACTCCGGATATGAATCGGCAGATGTATGCCGCATCATTTGCAGCATGGAGAGAAATAGATCGATCGCTGGTTATGCATAAGGATTACGGCGGTTATCCGGTTAAATATCATGATACCAATCAAGCGTTACAGTTCACAATAACGGACCGTTTGTTTGATGAGTCAATAATGATTGATCCAATGCGTTCAAAAAACTCTCTTCTAGGTGTTAAACCGAAAGATGGAGTTTTCCCAACAGTAGCACAAGCGATATCCTCAATTATTGATGGAAAAAGTGGCCAACTATATACAGATCGAGTTACCACAAATAAATCAGTGAAATTGGCTGCTTTGCAGACTCAGCCTTATCATTCTGCCATGGGGACTTATACAATCAAATTACCGGTTTATTACGCGCATGAGAAATACTCTCATAAATTGGCAATAGAAGTGATGAATTTATTGTTAAGCCCCAATGAAAATAAAACGGATGTATCGGAAATTGATAACAAGGAAGATGCACAAGGAATTGATCCCTTCCAGGTAGCTTATAAGTTTATGAGTAGTGATGGGATTACTGTAGATGATGGGGAAAACCATATCACTTATCCAAATACTGACTTCCTTCCGATGGTCGCCGAAGCTCGGCTGCAAAAATATAATGAGGATGCGGAAAATAAGCATCGTTGGGCCAGGCAAATGGTAAATCCCAACAATCTGCCCATTAATAAATTTATGCGCTTATCCCGCAATCAGCAAAAAATTGTTGGCGAAATTGATTGGGAAAAGTTGCATTTCCCAATTTGGGCATTTGTGAAACCTTTCAGTGAAACGAGGATTTCTCCTGCAGACGCATTCAATGATGTCCAGAATAAAGTAAAAGAAGTAACCAATGAATGGTTTGGCTTGGAGGACAGCGAAGATCATATCAAGTATCGCGGTAAATATGGGGAAATGTTAGCCAAGGCCAAACAAGCCCATTTAGAAAGTTCAAAAACAATGTTGGCAAAGTGGACTGAGAGAACGTTGAATGGGAAATCTCAGGATATCCGAATTTCGCGATCTGGAAAGATTGGTTATATTCGAGGATTTTATAGGAATTTCTCTGAGACCTTGGAATATTTTATTGAGTTCTTGGATTCCGTAAAAGATCATCGTAATGAAGATTTGAAGATAAAGCAGGAAAGAACAACAGCGGTAACCAGCCGTTTAGCAAATTATAAAAATAACATGGACAAAAAATGCCCATTGTGCTTTTGGGATGATTATATTCATCCTGATGCTATTCAGGCACAGCGGGATTACCTGGAAGCTGTTAACCTGGATATCCAAAGGCGAAAAGAAGACATATTCTTGGAGGTTATGCGAGAAACAGCAGTCGAACTTAATGAATATGCAAAAAATACGCTATTTGAAATCAATGACTGGATATATCATTTGATGAATGGTATCCATGGTGTTGATGAGCGCGGGATTGAAAGGAATGTGGAGGGATTATATCGACGGCTGCTAAATTCAGCAGAGAATGTTGAAGTTAACTATAAAACGGATGCGAACCTTTCTCAAGTGATTCGAGTGCTTGAAAACACCTTGGCTGAAGAAAAAGAGGTTTACCTTGAACAAGCTCTAGGCCGTTTGCATTGGGAAGTGGATGGAAGTAAAGGGAAAAAACTGACAATCAACTTCTTTGCAGATTTTCCAACTGATGGCGATGGTAATTCGGAAGTCAAGAAATTTGCATGTGGAGAATATGAAGCTTGGCGGCATAACCTTAGTTTATTATTAGGCGTTTCTGCAGGATTCTACCGCGACATAGTGGATGATTTACAACAGAACTCGTTCATTAACGAACTGAAAAAAGTCTTCCCACAAGCTAAAGATTTAGCCAATGAGACTTTACGGATGGCTGAGCCATTGTTCTTTCAATCAACTCAACCATCCATGCAAGCACAAGACCCTGTTTGTTATGTGCGAGTGGCCCATAATGCGGATCCGGCATACTTTGATGCGTATGAAAGAGAATACAAAGAAGTCGAAGCCCGTTTGGATTTTGAAGTAGTCGAATCGGACGATCCTTTCAAGCTGACGATATTCCGCGCTGATAATTTGATGCCAAGCCAGAATTTTGATCAATGGGAGAAATGCCGGGATGCTTATATTTCGGTGCTTAATGACCCAACCATAGATATCACGCCTGAATCAATTCATATTCTGCCAGCAGTACAGAATGCTGCAAAAATGGAACTTCATATGAAAGAAGTTCTGATGTCGAATTATCGTATCTTAACGCCCAAAATTGTAGCGCTACTGGAGAACAGTGATAATTTCTTCCTGTTCTTCCTTGCTGTTGCTTTGGGTTATATAAAACGGCAAGCGGATAGTGATGGCGATTTTTATTGGAGTCTGATTAATGCAGGGCCAAAAGAGATTTATCTGACTACTCCGCGAGAAGGATTGAATAAAGAAGGAATTGCTGATAACGACGATGATTTCTTTAGATTGATATATAAATTTGCATTGGTTGGTAAAGATGCTCGTCAAAAATTCGGGATAAATGTGAACTATTCACAACTAACAAAAGTGATCAAAGAATACCGAAATAAGAATGAAGAAGAATATGTAAATGCATTAATAGAACAGGTTGAGAGTAATGATGGCCTGGTTGCAGCAATTCTTAATGAAGGAAAGGTATTTGATGTTGAACTAAGCCAACCAACGGCTGATCAACAAGCATATCTGGATCTGGCAGATATTGCGAAAGTCATTTATTTTGATGAAATTCATAGGATAAACAAAGATTACGAATTACCTGAAAAATGAATAATGCATGATTAGATTGTGAGCCGAGGTGATGTTTTTTTTACCTCGGCTCGTTCAGTAATTAATATCATAAATTTGACTTGAAGAGCATGAATTCTCTATTTATTGCTACTAAATTAATCATAAAATGATGGGAACTACTCAACTTAGCTATAACAACGATGATTTTTTCCCAACTATAATTATAGGGTTGGGAGATTCGGGGAAAAAAATTATCGAGTCCGTCTATAGAAATATTTCTTTAGATGCGTCTGCACTTTCCATATTGTCGTTTGTTTCAATATACTCGAAAAACAATTCCAATGAAAAAAACAATATGGGTACGGGGAAAATTCCTATATCCCAAATTGAACTCGTAAGCTCTAAAACTTCACGAGGAAAAATACTTGAGGACTATCGCCGATCTGATATCCCCAATATATTAAGGGATTCCATCGTCTCCAATTTTGATAAAAGTGGTTCTAATTCTCAAATTATCCTCGCTGCTTCTTTAGGTGAACTGGAAGCATCACTTATCGGAGACACATTATATCGATTACGGGTAGATTCTGCTCTTCAGAATTTCACCGTTTATCTCTGCTTATCGATAAATTCTTCATCCAGTGGTAATCAGATTCGTAATGAAGAAATCTATGCGGGTTTGCGCGAGATATCCCGGTTAGGTACTTACGGCTATCATATTATGGGCCTTCCTAATGAGAAAATAAATATAAAGAGGGTCTATGATTATTTATTTATTTTTGAAGATGAAAAAAATCAGAAGGACCGCTATGCTCCTAATGATCCTTTCCCGAATGCAATACCTTCAATGGGTTTATTCATAGTTAACCTTATCAATAAAAATAATTATTTAATCCACCAGAATTTATTGCAATCGATGCAGAATTCTATCGAAAAGAAAAATAACAATCAAAAATTCCTTGGAAATTGTCTGAGTACATCCTTACGAACGATCTCGTCTCCAAACAGTAGGATCAAACGGATTATTGCAATCGAACTGTTGATATATAAATTAATGAATGAAGAAGATGGATCTGAAAGCATTTCAAGAAATTCGTTAAATGTCAACTGGAACCAAATTAGCATGGAATTAGCAGATTGGTTTAATGCTGATCATCTTCCAAAGACAGCAGAATTATCATCGCTTATCTTTAAAAATAACGAGAAAGAAATTGAACTAAATTTAGATAGTGACTTGCGCAACTATATTAAAAGTTTTCGATCATGTGTACACCAAGGTGTCAGAAATTCTTTAGCTAAAAATGTAAATCGTGACAGTTTTAATTTCGTCGATAATGCAATCCATCTGATAATTGATAGAATTGAAAACCAGATTGGTTCCGCACGTTTGAATTATTCCCAAAATTCAAGTGATGAATTATTTCTACGACTCCTTCAGGAACTTCTAAAAGAATCTCAGGATATTGCCAGAGAAATTGGGGAATGGAAAGTGCTTTTTAATTCACCAGGGAAGACCCGTTTTACGCACCTCAATGAAAATCGAAGCGATAAATTCTTGGATATTTTGCAGAGTGAACTTGCTATTGCGAAAGACAATTTATTTCTCCTAAATCCAATCCAAATAAACGCAGCAAATAATAATGAGATTGAAATTTATATCAATAATTTTCTCAGAAATTCGATGAATGGTTCACAAGATGCGGGTAGATTATTAATTGAATCATTAAATCAATATATTTCTGTAAGATGTAATTCGGACGCTAGTTTTCAAATTCAATTGACAACTGGAGTTAATCCTGAAGAAAAAAAATATTATGAGCCGGATCAAATCCCTTTTTTTATTCAGGATTGTTTGTGTTATTTAGAATCTAATTTGAACATTGAACCCTTCAAATTAGAAAGTATCCGACCTGATTTGATTGAACACCTTAACAATGCGATGATGATAAATTGTCACTTTGTTCAAGATAGCATGACTAAAAATCATTTACAGCATTCATCGTATCTGATTTCCGGTTTTCTGAAGGATGCTGATGGGACTATTGCCTCAGTATTTTCAGACACGAGTAGTGCTAACAGGCATTCAATTATTGATAAAAAAAAGGAAAATGAAATCTGTGCCAATCGGATCTTTTATAACGTCCCTATTGATGAGATAGAAGCAGTGGATAAATTTTCTGAAGATTATTATCCTGATTCAGCTTTATATATATTCCCACAAGAAAAAAATGCGATTCGAATTGAAAAAAAGCTCAAGAATTTCGGGAGATATGCCGGAAAGATATTACTTCCCAGTGAAGTGGTTGAACTTTTATACGATATGGATTTAGTTTCAAAATTTTTACGTTCGACTATTTTAGGTGTTCTTATTACCGATTCCGATTCTGATGACACATTGACTTGGAAATTTAAGGTCCCAAAAACTGGCCGTTATTTTGATCCAGTTATCTGTGAGGCTGGAAATGGCGGATTAAAAGACATTTATCAGGCTTTAAAAGCCTTCGCATTGGAGCTTCCAAATAACGATGCTTGTAGGACAGAAAAAGCTGGTCATTTCTTTTATCATGAAAACCGTCCAATATTTCTCGAAGACTTACAAAATGAAATTGACAGAAAAACAGCAGAATCTGATTTGAAGAAGACTTGCGGGGAATTTTGGAATCGAGTTCATAAAACAAAGAATGGTGTGTCCTCTATTGAAGCGGGGATGGAGTCACTGTTTATCTATGAAATGTTGGAATTGTTACATAGCGTTTATGATTTGAAAGAAATCATTGGAAATGGAGAGAAAAATGGGCATGGATAGACAAGAGGGATTGTTACCCGAAAATATTGATCTGGATTTCAATGGAAAAAAATTATATGTTGGCAAAAAAATAAATGAGGGTGCAACCGCGGAAATCTTTACTGGAAAATTGGAAATTTCCGAGGATGAGCTGGTTGAAGTTGCCATTAAAGTCCTTAATCCAGCTGGTTTTCAGTTTGGGGAAAAGGATTTCTTGGATGAAATTATGACATTGCGTTTTCTAATGGAATATGAGAAAACGGAAAATGAAATAACGAACTCAGATTTTTATATTGCTCCTCATTTTTATGGAAGAAGCAAATATGGCGATACATCATTCTTTGTGATGGAGTTTATTCAGGGGACCCGTGTAGCTGAATTGATGGCAACTAAGAATTCCCTGTCTGAGGAACAATCTTTAATTATTGCTTGGAATCTTTTTAGGACCATTCATATTCTACATAAAGAATTGGATGAATCATACATTGATTTAAAGTTCAATGACTTTTGGTGGGTTGAACGTAGAGATGGTTGGGGTGGTCAACTTAAATTAACAGATTTTGGTTCTATGGATCCAATAAAAGGAGAAAATTACAAAGTTCAGCGAGATGTTTTACGATGCTCGGTTCTTTTTTTCCAGATGCTTTCCGGTTATAGCCTTTCATATAATCAACGTGATTTAAAAGAGAGGGCTGATAAACTAATCGATAAATTGGAAGTAAGCTGGGGGACCAGAAACATTTTGCAAAAGATGCTTCATCGCAATCGTGAATATCGTTTTAAGACAGCCCAGGAAATCACCAGTAAATTGTTCAATTTGGCTCATTTTTGGATTCTCTCTGAGGACGAAATAATTACTGACGTTCAAAAGAAAATCGATAACTTAACTCTCCTGCCCAGCGAAAATGTAAGTGACGATATGTTGGATTTGGCATGGACAACAAAAGCAGGATTGGATATCTGGTTGACTAAGACTGGTCAACCAGAAAGCAGTGTTCAATCCATGTTATCAAAAGTAAATAAGATTCTAAAGACAAATGATGAAATCGAAAATGGAATCAAATTCTTTGAAATGCGAGAGTTCGATTTATCCAAAAGAAATTTCGATCGTGCTGTTGATTACTCAGATGATATTATTCGGGCAAACAGATGGTTATTATTATCTGAGGCAGTCAGAGAACTACCTGCCAATAATTTTTCTGAAATAAAATTAGAAGTTACAAAAATCAATGAATTGTTGCAGGAAGGTGATTATTTGCACGCGATTAATCGTCTTGATCGCCTAAACCTTAATGCCAAATCAGATAATATTCAACAATTGATTCAAGAAGCTAACTTCTACCAGCAATATGAAACTGCTCAAATGCATATTAAAGTAGGAGAGTTATCTCTAGCTGCTGAAAAATTGGCAGCGGCTGAAGAGTGGTTGGGAAAAATTCCATATTCAAAATTAATTATCGATGAAGAAGGGTCAATTCAAGATAAACGTGAGGAGATTGAAAGATTGCGCGATTCGCGCGGCCAATCACAAAAGTTAATTTCCGAAGCAGAAAATTTAATGAAACAGGGTGATTGGATTCTAACGCTCCAAAAGTTAGAACAAGCCTATATGAGTGCGCCCGACAGTTTGGACAATTTACAAACATTTATTGATGTGAGCAGAAGGGCAGTCAAGGAAGGTGCTTTTTCTGAAGCTTACAAGCTTTCTGAATTAGGCCTTAGGGTCCAACGAAATAAAAAAGAATTAGTTGAAATCAAAACACTGGCCGGTATTTTAGCAATAGGTGACGGCTTCTATGTTAAGCGGAACTATCTCGGATTGTTAGATTTTCTAGAAAGAAATGCAAATTATTTAGCAAAGCATTTTGATTCAAAGCAAGTGATCCTGCGGTGGTTAGAATTTGTAAAAAAAGAAGCAGCTGCAAATCATGATCTGATGGCATTAAAAAACATGGAACTTGTTGTTAACAAACTGGATTCTCTAAATCAGTCAGATATGGCTGCGGATTTGGAACTCAATAAGGAAATAATTTTAGAAAGAAAGTTAAGAGATGAGAAGGCAGAGGATTTGATTGGAAATGCGTTGGCATTTATTAATTTTGATCGTGATGCTTCATCTTTTTTGAACATATTGCGAAATACTGATTTGGTTCATCAGATAGATTTTATTAGTAATCGCAATGCGCGGCTTGACCAAGCAAATCTATGGTTGGACCAAGCTTTGGAATTAGCCGGAAATCCGGAAAAGCAAACACGCATCAGTAATTTAAAGAAGATTCTTCTGGAAGAAAAAGCAAAAATAGGGACCCTGCTTACAAAAACAAATCTCAATTTTAATTCTTCTCAAGACAAGTTTTATACAAACATTCCGGAAAGATTTGAGCAGCTTAAACTGTCTGGTAAACAAGGTAAAGAGATTGCTTCAGAAAGTAATCTAAAAATTAAAATTGATGAACTTCTTTCAGATTGTTATCAATATCTCAATGCGGTTGATCAAAAAGATGAGAAGATCAATGAAATAATTATCGATTTATGTAATTATATTGACTTGCACACACCGCGTCTCTGGAATGAAGCTGCTAAAGATTATGAAGATCCAAAAGGGCAATACGATACTGTCTTTGAAAGTGTCAAGCAAGACTACAACAACTGTGAGCCTGACAAAGCACTTGTCAAGCTAAATGAGTTGGCTGCAGTGGCATTAAACAATCCAATTTGGTTGGATTCAAAAATCAATGTACTGGCGGCTTACACTTTTCAGCGCTTTATCCAGGAAAATGAACAAGAAATTGAAGCGAATGTATCGAATAATGAAATATTATCGAAGCTAAGAACATATTCTCGATTGAAATTACCCATTCAATACTGGCAGAAAGCAAAAATCGGGCAATATATTAAACAGGTGTGTGCTCGATCTAAAAAAGCGGTGCTGGACTCAAGAAAGCAGGTAGAGGATCCGGAATTTCTGGGTTTGCTTAAAAAATGGATAGATGCAGAATATACTGCAAGGGAATTCTCTGAAAATATTGCGAATGGAAGAGGGGAATAAGATGACCCGCGAAAAACAAAAATTCATCAACGCACTTTTTGATGCGTCAAAAAAAAGAGATCAAAAAAATCTTGAAAAATTAATTCAGCAATCTTCAGTTCTTGGAGATGATCCTGCTAGAGCAATTTCACATCAGGATTGGCTGACAGCTAAGCAAACATATGAGAAAAAAATTAAACGTAAAAAAATCATTGTAAATGGTTTGTATGGTATATGTTTGGTATTTTTGCTTTTAGTATTGGCATTTTTGATTCTATATATGTTGCGCAGGCCGTCTATTGAAGAAATTAAAAAGGGAGATTTTGAGTGGGTAGCCGCGCCAACTGAAACCATTGCACCAACCCCAACACTATCACCTACATTCACCCCTCAGCCAACCTTTACCCCGGAACCTACACCAATCGTATATGATGAAAGCAAGGGATGGGTAGATGATAGTGCTGCTATTTCTCCGGTGATACCCCTTACGGACCCGCAGAAAGTTTGGATATTTGATGTAGTCGGTTATGTTCAGGTAAGCAGTGAAGCTGTTCAAACTGATCCGAACACGCCAACATATTTTGGCCAGGGGGAAAGTGTTTTATTGGCATTCAAAAATGCAATGAACGCAGGTTTGTATCAGATTTGTTATCTTGAACCCATTGAGCATGCAAATGGGGAATATACCTTCTCAATACTGGCGGATGGAAATTTGCTATTCCCTCTTTCCGCTGGAGAGAGCAAATTAGATTTTGGAGAAAACCAAGAAAAAGTTGAACCGAGCTGGAATTGTTTGGGCTATTATGATATCCCCTCGACACCAGACTTTTCTATAACAGTGGATATCCTTATTGAACAAGAAGATTTTGAATTTCCCCTGACCCAGATAATGATCATACGGCTAAAAGATGAAGAAGCAGAATTAATCCGGAATCTGGGGATAACCATCCCTGATCAAGCAGAGATTGTTGTAATAAAAGACGATGAAGGCATTCAGTCCAATTCTGGCAAGTCAACGGTTCAAAACACTGGATATTGGGGGTCTGGTTTTTCTAAATTGGACGGGTTAGAACTTGGTTCAACATATACAGTTGTTTTCCCGGGACAAACATTATTGGAGCCTGGCGAATACCAGATAGCTGTACATATATCGGCAGACGCCTGTAAGGCGAATGAGTCGTTTTGGCTCACGGAGTTTGAAGCGGGAAAAGAATCCTTTGACTTGGAAAAAATTCCGGGTAGCGAAATGACCGTGTCGTCAGAAAATTGCGCAAACCAATGGATTGTGGGTGGACAATGGGTGCTTGAGGAAAAGTTACCTGTTGTAATTCGATCAGAAGTTACTGCAGCCACTGAAGGAATCTCAGCTGGATTTGACGCAGTGGCAATCATCAGAAATAACACGATAGTAAATTAAAGAAAAGCATAGCTGTGATTTATAAATTTTTTTGCCGGGGAGAGTGATGCAAATGGATCAGGACGATTTATTTAATCAAATTGATATGGAAAATTTAGAGGAATATCAGAAGCTGAGTGAGGATCTGATAAACGCTAAGGGATATTTTGATAAAAACGATTTCTTATTAGCGATCAATTTGGCATCCGATGTGGCGCGTCAAGCCGCTCTTGCCGGTATGCCAGAATTAGAATCATCTGCGCGTGGTTTTATTGCGGAAACGAGAATTGCTTTACAGCAGCAGACGGATGAAAACATTCGTTTAATTGATGATACGCTGAAACGCGATGACCCGGAAAAAGCGCAAGAAATATTTAATCGAGCTATAGAAAAAGATCCAGATAATAATGCCCTGAAGGCAATTGAGAAAGAGATCAACCGAAAATTTGATGAAATAGAAAAAAAACGGAAATTAATTATTCTCGAAAAAAAATTAAAGGCACGTGATAATTTTGGGGAATTGCGTGAAGTAATACATGAGGCTGAGAAATTAAACCCACTCGAGACATTTTCACCGGAATTGCTAGAGTTATATCAAGACGCAAAAGAATATTATGAACAATATGCTCTTGATAATAAGATCCTTACGACAATCTTAAGAACTGGCAAATTAAAAGAGCGAGCAAAAGCGTTATTAGAAATTCGCAACAGAATGATGACTGGAACAGAGGTTTGGTATGATGAGATCTCTGAACGCGACGTACCGATTGTTGATGCTTTTAATGATTATAAAGAATCGCTAAATGAGTTATTCCTTCATAATATTACTGATGAGCACGAACAAATTCTTAAAGATTTCCTACCCGCTAACCCGGAAGAAGCATTAGACCGTTTAAATGACCAGTTTTCTTTTTTCAATTCCGACGAATATTCGACTTTAGTTGAAGAAAAATATTTAGCCAAATATCACAAGATTAACAGTGAAATTGAAAGTGCGCTTGAAATAAAAAAGAGAGCACTAAGTACATTAGCAAAGGCTGAAATTGCAGGGACTTCACCCATTGAGCGGCTGCATTACGCAGTAAATGCCAAAGAAATATTTGAATATTTGGAAGATATCGATAGCAAAATCGATCGATATAAAGAAAATGCAGCAAATGATATTAATGCCGAGGTGAATAATTCTCTTGAATTGGCTCAAATCTATATCGATCAGAATTCCCTGGAATCCTATCAGTTAGCTCAAGAACTAGTGGAAAAAGCCGAAACAGCTGTAAAAAATTGGTTTCTAGCGGATATTCCAAAGGAGATCAGCACGGCCAGGGATTCCTGCAATAGTGTTAGGAAAGATCTTCTCCAGCGTAAAAACAAATACGATCAGGCAATTAAAAAACTGGAAAGATTCAGGTCGGACTTAGCAGACCCCAAGAAGTTAATGAGTGTCTTGGAACAATTTGAGGATCTTCGAAGTGATGCAGACTTGGCTCAAATCAATGAAATTAAATCATTTGAAAGAGAAATAGTCCGAAAAAAAGAAAAAGGCATGCTGCATTTAGATGCAGACAGAGCCTATCAAGATAAAAATTGGTCTTTACTGGCAGAGATTTGTAAGGAATTGCTTTCTAAAGATTTGGAACAAGACGAAAGTGAGAAAATTCAAACTTATTATCGTGAAGCGCAAGGGGAAATTCTGGTTGGCTCTGTTCAAAGCGCAGTACGTTTGGGAGACATGACTACTGCTCAAAATTCTCTGGATCAGGCGGTTAAGCTAAATCCTGTGCTTGAATCTCGCTTGCAAATCGAAAAAGGAATTATCGATGATTGTGTAACAAATAACGATAACTTTGCTCAACTTTTCAAGAAAGCGGGGGACTTGCGTAAGCGGGCTGATTTGGAGTCCAAATTAAAGGCATTAAACATTTATAAATTCCTGAAAGGGGGTGTTTTTGAGCCGGATGTGGCTTTTCCTCCCTATTCCTTGAATTTTTTCATTCAGAAGGCGGAAGAAAATGCAAACCAGCTGTCAGATGAAATTCGCAAGGAATATTTGCTTCCTATCGTCCAGTTTGTGGGTTCGAGCCCGGAACATGAAAAAAGACATTTTCGTGAGGCTTTGGCATGTTATCAAAATAGCAGATTGCTGTGGAAATATCATTTAATTACAGACGAGTCTGATAAAGCCAAGATCTACGAAGCAGAAAAATTCTACGCAGAACTGCAAAAAACCTATGCGGATGAATTGCCTGACCCAGATCAATTACTTCAAGTTTGGGACCAGTTGAAAAAAGATTATCCCGGCAATATGGATGTTGAAGTCCAATATGTTGAGGTATTTATAGATGCGACCATAAAAAAGGCAATGACTTTGGTAGCTTCAGGCAACCTAAAAGACGCAATAGCTCTTATTATTACAGCCAGGAAACAGGCAGGTTTAGCGAATGATATGAGACTGCCATTATTATTGGTTGAGTTGTTGATTGACGACCATGATTATGCTGCTGCTGAAAAGGAATTAAGCAGAATTCCCGGCAATTCTAAATATCGACAATCGAAAGAAGAACTAACCAAAAACCTGATCCAACAAAAAGAACTCAATTCCTGGATTGATGATCTGGATGAATATATTGCGGGTGAACAATATGTGGAGGCATTGATCTTGTTGAATTCAATGATGGATAACCCTGAATTGAAGAACAATAGCCGTGTGTCAATTAAACAACAAGAAATCTTCCAAAAAGGACAAAGTCATTATTATCGTTTGGCTCAACCAGGTTTGGAAAGCAATGCTTCTTACAATGAAAAAATTGATTCAGTAAAGCATCTGATTGAGCTGGGAAAATTCGAGGACATTATTGATCTTCCCAAATCAAAAAGGCAATCCATCCGAAGTTTATCCAGGTTATCTCAGGAACTGATCGAAGTATTACCGGAGATGTTAAATGATTTGGGCAATATTGTTATTGACCAATTGCCGGAAAAAGAAGTGGAGAAAATCCTTCAGGAAAAAAGGCTTCGTGTTAATGCCTTAGCTTATATATGCGAAACACTAAGTAAGAATCGGACTTTATCAGAGCGCGCAAAAAAGGAAATCAAGAATTTTGAGAACAACCTTTTTGAAGTGCGTGAGCAAAATTCCAAAAGTATATTGAATCTTGAAAAGATAAAGCCTCAATTAATCCAGGTATCTGAAGATCAGATATGGGAGACGGCTTGGAGATCCGGAAATTGGGATGAATTGATGGGCAACCGCAGACAAATTAACGAGTCTGGTTTTGGAAGCCTTACGGATGTAAAAAACTTTCGTGAACGTCTGGATCATGAACAGAAATTGTTTGATTACCTTAATCGCAAATCTCAAGAAATCATCAATCAGTTCAATGAAGATAAATTTGAAAAGGTATGCGATATATTCCGGGAAATTCGAGTCCTGCCTGTTAATATTTTCACCAGCACTTCAAATCCATTTTTTAACCAACAACTTTATGAAGAAAGAAAACAGTGGCTGGATGGGTCACTTTATATTTCTGATTTTTGGGGTGATTACAAAGGATGGGGACAAATTGAAAAAATTGCACTCCAGAGGGCGGGGGATCTGGCTACCTGGGAAAACTGGTTCAATCAAGTTCTCTCCGAAAAGGAAAACGTTGATAGAGAGTTCCAATTATTAAGCATGAAAAATGATTTTGAAAACGAATTTGCTCGTTTTCAAACATGGAGCAGGATCCTGAATCTTTATAATGACTTGTTAGTCAATGTGAATGCATGCAATGAGTATAAAGTAGAAAGCGACCTGGCCGAAGAATATCAGACACAATCTAAGGATATCCGTAAAGCAATTCAATCAAATATCAAACAAATTGTGGATATTAGAGGAGATCAGCCGACGTTTCCTTCAGCAGAAAAATTTCGTGAAGGAATCCGTTTCCTGAATAATAATGAAGAACGCACTTTGGAAAAATTGATCGAAGAGGCTGAAAAAATCGGCCCATCGAGTCAAGAAGAAAGTGATCGACTCGCGAATGCAAAAAATCATTACAACCGATATGTCGAGAAAAAAAATCTGAAATCAAAATCATTCTCACAAAAAGTAGTAAATCTGTTTAGGAAGGAATAAATCATTGAAAATTGCAGTGTTTTCAGATCTCCACGCAAATGGTGCTGCATTGGATGCATTCTGTAAGGATGCGCAAGAAAAAGGCGTTACGGATTACTGGTTTCTGGGTGACGCAGTAGGCTATGGGCCTGATCCAGTCAAAGCATTGGATTGGGTATTATCCAATGTGTCCCAAAAACGTCGTGTATGGGGAAATCACGATATGATGCTGCATGGACTATTGGCTGCCAAAGATCCAAAACTTAATTCCAAACTGGCGAGTAATACCTTCTCGCTAAAATTTAAAGGGGATGATCTGGTCATAATTGAGAATTTACTGAGGAAAAGTGATTGGCAGGCTACCAATGCCGATGCGATCCAAATAATTTTAGAGCATTGTAGAGAACTAAGCTCAGAGGATCAGTTATATCGTAAGGCAATGAAAAGCATTTCTCGTGATAGACGTGTTAAACATTTTTCATTTCGAGGAGTTCAGCATTGGTTTGTTCACGGAGCAATCGATAACCTACGAGACAATTATCGATATATCTTTCCATGGAAAGAACCGTATCTTGAACTTGAATTATTGGCGTTAAAAAAGATCCCAACAAGACGAAATCAGATTCACTGGTCTGGGCACACACATATTCCAATGTTGATGGTGGCTGGCCAGCAGGATGAGGTTCCCAAACCAGTTTTTTATCATTATGGCGAAAAATATTCAGTTGACTTTCCTTATGTATTTATCAACCCAGGGTCCCTGGGATTTCCTAGAGATTTGGATGGGAGATGTAGTTACGTTCTTTATTACCCACAAGATAACGCGATTGAATTTCAACGCATTGAATATCCACAAAAAGTCGCGTATGACCAGATGCGAGCGAAGGATTATTCATCAAGTATATTAACAAAATTTCGGGATGCATCTTTTCCAGGTAGAGATAATGAGTTTAAAGATCATTTTATGAAACTAAAGGAGGAGGATATCTGATATGGAAAAACGCACTGGCAATGCCAGCCTGTCTGGCGGGCTAATTGGGTTTTTAATTATGGTTGGAGCGCACTTATTTGCGATTTTTCTTGGAGGGGGTTACAACCGTTGGGATTTCGTAGTTTGGCTAATCCAATTAGCAGTTTACGCATTTATTGCTAATTATGCAGGAGAAAAACAATATCAACATACCAAGGATACTTATAGAAGCATAAAAGGGGTTGCCTCAGCAGCTGCTGGCGCCCCGGTCATTACCAGCCTGATGGTATGGGTATTCTTACTTGTACGGTTTTTCTTTCTGGAAAGCTATGGCAGGTTGGTTTATCTACGGGGTATCACGATCATTTTTTGGATTGTTGTTGATGTAATCATGGCTTTTGTAATTGGGAACATTGTCGGTAAAAATGTGGAAAAACGGCACGAAAGTTTCATGTCCTGGCATTAATAAAACAAGGAGAGTAAAATGCACGCACGTTGGTGGGAAGGTGTCATCGGATTTATTTGCGACAATATTTGGATTATTTTGCTTGTCATCGTGATTGTAGTTGCTTTGATCGTAACAAGAAACTATTGGTTACCCATTTTTAATTGATGCGATTAAGAGTATAAAGCAGATATTATCTCAACGTATGGGAGATTTTATCGCTGATATTTATGCTGAGATAACAGGCTGTGATGTGATCTTGATCGGAAGTGGTACTTTACGAGTAAAAGAATTTGGTCCGGTAGTCACATTAGGAGAATTAAAAGAAATGATCCCTTATGCCGATAGTTATCTTTGCTTTTTGGTCAAGGGAGAAAAATTACTGAAAATATTCTCGCATTTCTTACGAACTGAGAATTGCAACAATGATGGGGAATGCTTTCAGGTTAACCACAATGTCAAAGCTATTTATAGTAAAAATAAGGACCATCTTGAAACACTATTAATTAGGGGAGAACCGGTTCAGCTTGATATGGAATTTTCTTTAGGTATCCAAGGATTCCATTTTCAAAATTCAAAAGCAAATTTAGATGTCTCTCAAGAGGAATTATTGAAGCTTGATGGGAAGAAAGTTGTGACCTCATCTTTTATATCTGTGGTGGAAGAATATTTGCATGGAAATCATGTGATTTCCTGCCCTGAAGTTGAAGGTCGTTTAGTCTATATTGACTAGGGAAATTCTTGTTTGGATGATTGGCAAGGATAGGCTGTTTAGTGAGAATAAAAATTCCCAGTGAAAAATTTGCTAATTTGGTGTTATAATGCACCACTTGGTTGGATATAACCAAAAGAAATTTAATAGCTTATGTTTTGAAAATTCCAAAGGGTTGCTCGTCAATATCTGGACGAGCTTTTTTTATGTCTGCGGACAAAAAGGGAGCAACCTGCGGTCTTAGACTTGTTTGGTTGTTAGCTGCTTCGTAAGGTGCGGCGCTTCAGGAGTTGTCAAAACGTAACAGGAGATTTTGATGACAACTGAATTTACTCACCTTGACCTGGACCAGGAACTGGAACAGGCGGTCAATGACCTTGGGTATAGCACACCTACCCAGGTGCAGGACCAAGTTATCCCATTATTGCTGGAAGGCAAAGATGTGATAGCCCAATCGGAAACCGGATCCGGCAAGACAGCTGCTTTTGCGCTGCCAATTTTACAGAATCTGGAAACCGGAATATCCCCCCGTAAAGTACAAGCGCTGGTCTTAACCCCCACACGCGAACTTGCCATTCAGGTGGCAACCGCGATTAATACATACGGCAGCCATCTCAATGTGGAAGTGATGGCCGTCTATGGCGGACAACGTTATGATACTTCCAAACGGCGCATTCGCAACGGTGTGGATGTAATTGTTGGAACTCCCGGACGTTTGCAAGATTTGATGCGCCAGAATATTTTGGATCTGGGCGCTATTCATACAGTCGTGCTGGATGAGGCCGACGAAATGCTCAGCATGGGTTTTATCGAAGATATCGAAAATATCCTCAGCCAAACCCCGACTGAACGTCAGACCGCGTTATTCTCGGCCACAATGCCGAAAAGCATCCGCATTCTGGCGGATAAATATATGCACAATCCCCAAACAGTCATGGTTCTGCAAAAACAGATGACCGTGGCAACTACCGAGCAGCGATTCTATTTGGTCAATGAGAAAGATAAATTGGCTGCCCTGACGCGCATTTTCGAAGTAGATGAGATTGGTGCGACATTGGTATTTACACGCACCCGGGCAGGATCCGGCAAACTGGCCGCTGATCTGATCCAACGTGGATATGCAGCAGAAGCGCTGAACGGTGATTTGGCGCAGGAAGCACGTATTCACGTGCTCAACCGCTTCCGCAGCGGGCAGGTGCAAGTGCTGGTGGCCACGGATGTGGCCGCGCGCGGCCTGGATATCGAAGGTATTTCGCATGTAGTCAATTTTGACCTCCCTAATGACGCCGAAGCCTATGTGCACCGTATTGGCCGCACTGGGCGTGCCGGCAGGGAAGGTATCGCGATTTCGCTGGTTCCCCCCAGAGACCGTTTTCAAATCAGCCGTATTGAACGGTACACCAAACAGAAGATCAGCCAGGCACAGCTGCCTGATGAAGCTCAAGTGTACGCTCATCGTGAAGAAAAATTAGTCCACAAATTAACAGTTTGGTTGGAACGCGATCGCAGCAAACGCGAGCAGGAAATTGTAGAACAGATGATGGCCGAAGGGCATGATCCGGTGCGCATCGCAGCAGCGGCGTTGAGGATGGCACGGGTGGAAGAGAACCAACGCCCAGTTGAAAAGATTGGTGAAGTTGATATGAACGAGCGTTCGGGCGACAGCCGAAGAGAGCGATCTTCAGGGCCTAAGGGTAAAGGTAAAAATTCACGCAAACCCGTGGAACGACAGCGCGGCGCTCGCAGCGGACGGAGTACTATCACCACGGTTGAAGAAGGTATGGTGCGCCTCAGTCTGGAACGCGGCCGCCAGCATGGCATTCGCCCTGGCGAAGTAGTTGGGACCATCGCATCTTGTGCCAATATTCCCGGCAGCGCCATCGGCAAGATTATGATTCAGGATAGCCATACTATCCTGGACGTACAGGAAGAGTATGTTTCGCGCGTGTTGGGACATACCGGCAACTACAGCTTCCACGATCATAAAAATGTGCTCATCAAACGAGCTTAATGAATAAGAAGAAAGCGCTCAAAATTGAGCGCTTTCTCTTTTAATGTAATAGATAGAAAATGGTTACTGAGCTAAATCACTTTGTTCATCGCGCACTTGGGCGATTTGCCGGCGGCATTCCTCCGCTAAAACACCAAAACTGACATCCAATTTTGCCTGACAGTAATTTAATATATCAGAGACTGTCAGGTAAGGCTCCATATGCGGTTCACTGGGGGCGCCGAAAATGTAGTGAACAATACCGGCTTTGATGGCGGCGGACATGCACATCGAACAGGATTCCGCGTTGCTGGCCAGGTAGAAATCTGCCAGCTCGTCCGGTGAATATTGTTTTGCCAGTTTGCGGATCAGGTTGATTTCGGCGTGGGCGGTGGGGTCATGCTCACTTTTTTGGGTATTATGTGCGCTGGCGATGACGTTGCCCTGCGCATCGGCCATGACTGCTCCAAAAGGGTAGTTGCCTTCCATTGTGGCACACTGCGCCTCTTTGATGGCCAGCGCGACCAGGGTCTCCTTTGTTTCTAAATCCATGGTTGGTGTCCTTTGTTCGGCCTTTTCCCAAGAATAACATAAAAATTATCTTTTCATTTAGAAAAATGAAAAAGAGCCAAAATATTAAAAAATGTTGACAAGTCATTTTGAATTTGTTATTATATCTTCAGTTAGTATGGTGGCGCAACAAACAAACTAGGGAGAAAATAAGCGCTTTTTCAACATGCATGTTACACAATATAAATTGATGGAGGTGGCTATCGAATAATTCTCATTATCAGTCGTAAAAATTAATAAATCCAAGGGAGAAAAATATGTTTCGCTCAAAAAGTATTAAATTAATCGGTTTGATCGTTTTGGCTGTCATGGTTATTGGCGCTTGCACGCCAGCAGCCGCAGTACCCGCTGAAGGGGATGCGATGGAAGCGGAAGAAGCCGCACCTGCTGCGGAAGAGATGGCTGCCAGCGAAAAAACCATCATCGGTTTATCATTCTCTGATTTCGCAACTGAACGTTGGAAGAATGAGGAAGTTCTGATGCGCGGTTTGCTGGAAGACAAAGGCTATGAAGTCCTTTCACAGGAAGCCAACCATGACGTGAAGATGCAGAATGACCAGATCGATAACATGGTCACCCAAGGGGCAAAAGTGATCATCGTTATTGCGGAAGATGGTGATGCTGCTGCGACCGCGGTTGCCAGCGCTGCCAAAGCCGGTGTAAAGGTCATTGCTTACGATCGCTTGATCAAATCACCCGATATCGCGGCCTACATTTCTTTTAACAACGTGGCCGTGGGTTACAACCAGGCAGATGGCGTTATGAAAGCGCTGGATATCGAGAATTGGGATGTGGATGCCAACGGACCTGCCAGAGTGGTCAAGATGGGCGGCAGCCCGACCGATAACAACGCCATCCTGGTCCGTCAAGGTCAGGATGAAATTCTCGACCCGCTGGTGGAAGCCGGTAAGATTGAAATCGTAGCCGACCAATGGGTGGATAACTGGGATGCTGCCAAAGCAGTAACCTTGATGGAAAACATCCTGGCTTCGATTGGCAATGATGTGGATGCTGTAGTAGCTTCAAATGATGGCACTGCGCTGGGCGCACTGCAGGCCCTCAAGGCGCAGGGATTGGCCGGGATCGTTCCGATCTCCGGTCAGGATGCCACCGCTGACGGCTGCAATAGCATCGTCAAAGGTGAATTATCTGTGACGGTATTCAAGGACATTCGTGAACTGAGCCCGCTGGCTATTGAGCTGGCTGACCAGTTGGCAAAGGGTGAAACCCCCGATCTTGAAATGTACACCCTGGCAGAACTGACCCTCAACGATGCGTTGACCGGTGAAGTGCCCTGCAAATTCCTCCCCGTTGTGCAGGTAACCAAAGACAACGTGTATGACATCGTTGTGAAGAGTGGTTTCCAGGCCTATGACGAGGTTTATCGTGATATTCCGGACGCTGAGAAGCCTCCTAAACCGTAATCGCGAATAAAAATATAACTGAAAAGGGGCTTCAAATGGTTCTATCAGCTCCAGTGAAGCCCCTTTTCATTCAAAGGATGAAAAACATGTTAAATGATATTATCCTCGATATTCGTAATGTTACCAAAGAATTTCCCGGCGTGGTTGCTTTGGATAAAGTATCTATCCAAATCAAACGCGGTGAAATTCACGGCATTTGCGGCGAAAACGGGGCAGGAAAATCTACATTGATGATGATCCTGAAGGGAGTGTACCCCTGGGGAGAATACGATGGTGAAATCTTATACGAAGGAAAGGAACTCAAGCTGGAGAACCGTTCCATCCGGCAGGCCAGCGACGAAGGCATCGCAATTGTTTACCAGGAACTAACCCTGGTACCTAATATGACCGTGGGAGAAAATGTCTTCCTGGGCAGGGAACCGAAAACAAAAACAGGAATCAATTGGAATAAACTGTTCGCGGATACACAGCAAATCCTGGATAAATATCACCTGGATATCGATGCCAATGAGTTGGTGAAGAATTTAGGTGTCGGCAAGATGCAAATGACCGAAATCGCCAAAGCGCTTTCAGAGAATGCCAAGATATTGATTCTGGATGAACCGACCAGTGCTTTGTCTGAAGAAGAGACCGAGCGCTTGATGGAAATCCTGCGAGTCCTGAAATCTCATGGAGTAACTTGTATTTATATTACTCATAAATTATCCGAATTGTTCAAGATTACCGATACGGTCACTGTTTTACGCGATGGCCGCGTGATCACTTCACAACCAACCAACCAGATGAACGAGGAAATGTTAATCGGTCAAATGGTGGGAAGAAAAATGAAAGAAAGGTTCCCGAAAAGCCAGCGCAAACCGGGAAAAGAGATCTTCCAGGTACAAGAATTGCATGCCATCGACCCTGACGATTCCAGTCACGAAGTGGTCAAAGGCGTTTCCTTTAATTTGCGGGAAGGTGAAATTCTGGGAATTGCTGGCCTGATGGGTTCGGGCCGAACGGAATTAGTTTCAACGCTTTTTGGAGAATACGGAAAGATCCATAGTGGGAAGGTGCTGCTGGATGGTGAAGAGATTGAAATATCCAGTGCAAATCGTTCGATGAAAAATGGCATCAGCCTGGTTCCGGAGGACCGCAAGAAGTTTGGCTTGATCCTCATTCAGACGATCCAGAAAAATATTTCGCTGGCAAACCTGGATCAGTTCTCGAAGTGGTACAAGATCGACTTCATGTCCGAAAACACGGCCACCAGTTCGATTGCAGAGAAGTTGGCCATCAAGGCACCCAGTTTGTCCGTCCTGTGCCAGACGCTGTCGGGCGGAAACCAGCAAAAAGTGGTGATCGCCAAATGGCTGCTTTCGGACCCCAGGATCCTGATCATGGATGATCCCACACGCGGAATCGACGTGGGCGCCAAATATGAAATCTATAAACTGATGAATGAACTGGCTGAGAGAGGTATTGCCATCATTATGATCTCCAGCGAAATGGAGGAAGTAATCGGTATGAGCGACCGCATCTTGGTGATGTGTGAAGGGAAATCCATGGCTACGCTTGAGCAAAACGAATTCGACCAGGAAAAAATCATGGCGTTAGCCACAGGTTGTTAGCGCACAGCCGATTATCGAGGAGGAAAATTCATGAGTGACACAGTTTCTTATCTAAAACAACAATTGAAGAAAAATTTCCAGACCTATGCCATTATCCTGGCTATGATAGTAATTTGGATCTTGTTTTCTTTCCTGACAGAGGGGCGTTATATCGGGCCCCAAAACATTTCCAACCTTTTCCGCCAGATGGTCATCACCTCCTTCCTGGCGGTGGGCATGGTCCTGGTGATGGTTACGGGAAACATCGACTTGTCGGTGGGAAAATTGGCCGGTTTTGTATCGGTGATCGTGGCCAGATTCCAGGCGGATATCTGGTTCAATTACATCCCCAACCACGAGGTTTTAACTACCATTTTCTCTGTGCTGATCGGTATTGGGGTGGGTACCGTCTTTGAGATCATCCAGGGCTATCTGATCGCTTATTTGCACATTCCCGCGTTCATCGTTACGCTGGGCGGCAGTTGGGTGTTGAGCGGCGGTATTTTGATCATCACAGAGGGAAAAACGATTCCTGCCAACCAACCGGTCTTTTCGGTAATCGCCCAGGGATATTTGTCTCCCACGGTTGGGTGGATTGTTTCCGCGCTGGTTATTCTATTTCTGATCTTTTCCATGCTGAAAAGCCGCCGGAATAAGGTCAAGTATGGTTTTAAACCGCTGCCGATGGCAATCGAGGTCATCCGCTTGGTTGCTTTGTCGGTCTTGATTGCAATCTATGTCGCCATTGTGAATCGCTACAACGGTGTCCAAATTCCGGTGATGCTGCTGGCGGTTACGGCGGTAGTGATGTCGTACATTTCGACAAACACACCGGTTGGCCGTTATGCATATGCGATTGGCGGTAACCGCGAAGCCGCGCGGTTGTCCGGCGTTAATATCAATAAGAATGTATTTAGAGTGTTTGTATTAATGGGTTTGATGTGCGGTATTTCCGGGGTGGTGCTGGCTTCTTACGTTGGCTATGGCACAATCGCGGCCGGTCAGGGTTATGAACTGGACGCGATTGCCAGCACGGTTTTAGGGGGCACATCCACCCTGGGTGGGGTGGGTACCATCTTCGGGGCTATCATCGGCTCCCTGATCATGGCCAGCCTGACCAGCGGTTTGCAAATGTTGAATGTGCCGGCTGCGTGGCAATATGTTCTCAAGGGCATCGTCCTGGTTGTTGCCGTTTACGCAGACGTATACTTAAAGAAAAATAGATAAACAAGGATAATTTTTGAACACAATGAGAAACACCGCAGATCAGAAACTTGTTCGAAAGCTGAACAATAACATCGTCATTGACATCCTACGTCAAGAAGCTCCGGTTTCAAGGGCAAACCTTTCGGCTATCACAGGATTGAACCGTTCTACAGTATCGTCTATCATCGATGAATTGATCGATGGCGGCTGGGTTCGTGAGACAGCCTTGCAGACAGATAAAATTGGGCGCCCTGGGATGCTGCTGGAAATCAATCCGGATGGGGGATTTGCAGTCGGAATTGAAATCGGTGTGGATTTTCTTTTGTGTCTGGTAACTGATTTTTCAACAGAAGTCATCTGGAGAAAGAATCTAGAAATTGATCCGGATGATGGGCAGGTTGTTATTCTGCAGAAAGCCTTCGATTTGGTTGGAGAAGCCATTGAATTTGGGAAAAAGAAATGCGGAAGAGGCCTGGGGATTGGAATCGCGATTCCCGGTTTGGTGGACGTGCACAATGGCGTGCTGAAGCTGGCTCCAAACTTGAAGTGGGAAAATGTGCCGCTGCGATTGATCTGGAACCAGCAATTTCATTATCCGGTTTATGTTGAGAACGATGGAAATGCGGCAGCATTAGGTGAGTATTATTTTGGCGCAGCGCGTGGGAAAAAAGATCTGATCTATATCGCGGCCGGTTACGGCTTGGGTTCCGGAATCATGGTGGATGGAAAGGTGCTGCGCGGGAATAACGGCTATGCTTCGGAAGTGGGTCACATGGTCTATGATCCCAATGGAAAATTGTGTAGCTGCGGAAAGCGCGGTTGCTATGAAACCATCATTGGCCCTCGGGCGGTAATTGAAAATGTACAGAAGTTGATAAAGGAAAAAGGTCGAGACAAAACTATCATCAAGATAACAGAAGGAAATAAAAATGCTATTAATTATGACGCGGTCGTAAATGCGGCAATTGAAAATGACCCAATTGCGATTGACGCGTTGAATGACGTAGGGTGCAAATTGGGTTTGGTGGTCTCACACCTGGTTAATATTTTTGACCCTCAAATGGTTATTCTGGGAGGCGCCTTGAATTACGCCAAGGATTTCATAGAGCCTGTGGTTGAAAGGGTGGTAAAGGAAAACGCGCTTTCCCTCTGCCAGGAAGACCTTGTGATTACCAATTCTTTCCTGGGGCAGGAATCCAGCGTCATGGGCGCGATTGGCCTGGTGCTTGAGAATTTATGGCAACTATAGCGGCAGCTAATTAAAAATAAACGATGAAAGGGAGAAATAAATAATGAAAGACAATTATCAACCCCAACCAGAAGATCGCTTCACCTTCGGTTTGTGGACTGTAGGAAATACAGGAAGTGATCCTTTTGGAGATGATGTGCGCGAAAAGAAATCGCCGGCGGATTTGGTCTATCTGTTGGCGGAAGTGGGAGCTTATGGCGTGAATTTTCACGACAACGACCTGATCCCCATTGACGCGACACCTGCTGAGGCGGACGAAATTAAAAAATCATTCAAGAAAGCCTTAGCCGATACTGGTTTGGTGGTGCCGATGGCGACTACCAACTTGTTTTACAACCCAGTTTTCCGGGATGGCGCTTTTACCTCGAATAATGCTTCCGTAAGGAAATATACGCTTCAGAAGGTAATGCGTGCGATTGACCTGGGCGTTGAAATGGGCGCGAAGATATTCGTGTTCTGGGGTGGGCGCGAAGGGGTGGAAGTGGAAGCTTCCAAGAACCCGATAACCGCCATCCAGCGCAACCGCGAAGCCATGAATTTCGTGTGTGAATACGTCAAAGACCAGGGCTATGACCTGAAGTTTGCTTTGGAAGCCAAACCGAATGAACCCAGAGGGGATATTTACTTCGCAACCACCGGTCATATGCTGGCTTTCATTGAGACGCTGGACCATCCTGAAATGGTGGGCGTGAACCCTGAATTTGCGCATGAATCCATGGCCGGATTAAGTTTTGTGCACGGCGTGGCGCAGGCGCTGGACGCGGGCAAGCTTTTTCATATCGACCTGAACGACCAGGCCTTCGGCCGCTACGACCAGGACTTCCGTTTTGGCGCGGTGAACCTGAAGACTGCCTTCTTCCTGGTCAAACTGCTGGAAGATAACGGTTACAAAGGCAGCCGCCACTTTGACGCGCACGCCTACCGCACGGAGGACTACGAAGGCGTGAAAGACTTCGCGCGCGGCTGCATGCGCACTTACCTGATTCTAAAGGAGAAGGCCGCCCGCTTCAACGCGGATGCGGAGATCCAGGGATTACTGGCGGAGATAAACCGTGCAGACCCGGCGATGGCTGCGTTCAACGGAAAATATACGTCTGAGAAAATGAAAGCCTTGAAGGATTATCCATTCGACCGGAAAGCGCTCAGCAGTGTTGGATATCATTATGAAAAGTTGGACCAACTGACCAATGAGCTGCTCATGGGTTTGCGCTAGAATGTGTTAGGAAACCTAATGAATGAAAAGAAGTTCCTGGGTGCCGATTGCCTGGAAGTGAAATTTGGTAATTTCACCCTGCTTTTTACACTATCAGTTGGCCCCAGGATTATTTCTCTGAAGTACGGCAACTCTGATAATCTCTTTGCCGAATTGCCGGATGCAAGCTTGGATTACCTCAATGGGGGCAAGTTCCATTTGTATGGCGGACATCGACTGTGGCTGGCGCCGGAAGACCCTGCCCTGACCTATATTCCCGATGATTGGCCTGTCAACGTCAATTCGCAGCCGGGCACGGTGGAGTTGACCCAGGAGGTTGACCGTAAGACCGGCTTGCGCAAGATTATTCGGGTTCAAGATAGCGGAAATAAAGATGCTGTTATTGTTGACCACCTGGTTTGCAATGAAGGCAGTTCAGACAAGAAAATCGCTCCCTGGGCCATCACCCAGATGAAAATTGGCGGAACCGCGGTGCTACCGCTTAAATCGACAAATGTCGAAAGCCCTTTCTTGCCCGATCGTTCGCTAATCCTTTGGCCATACACGGACATATACGATGAGAGAATCCATGTACACAAGGATTTCATTTTCGTTCAAACACTACCGAAGAATGAAAAAGCTGTAAAAGTTGGTGTTAGCAATACACAGAAATGGGCCGCATATTACACTGCCCCTTACTTATTCATCAAGTATTCCAATAAAGCGGATAATGGGTGTTCGCTGGATTTGGGAGCTGAAGCGCAGTGTTACTGCGATAATAAATGTCTGGAATTGGAAACCCTGGGCTTGTACCAGGTTGTCAGGCCGGGCGAGACGGTAGTGCATCGTGAAATCTGGCGGATAGCAGAAAAACCATTCTCTGCGCTGACGCCAGAGGTTTTACACGATTTTATTAAGCAAGACGAAATGGCTGCTGTATTTCAAGGAATGTTATAGATGGATAACACGAAACCATATTTTTTTGGAATTGATACTTCTACCACTGCTACAAAGGCGATCCTGATTGATCGAAATGGGAAAATCATGGGAATGGCAGCTTCGGAATATTCCTACGAGACACCCTACCCGCTTTGGAGTGAACAGGATCCGCAGCTGTGGTGGCGGGCCGCAGTGGAGAGCATACGCAAAGTCGTGCAGGATACAGGCATATCCCCAGCAGAAATCCAAGGTATTGGATTGACTGGGCAAATGCACGGACTGGTGATCCTGGACGAGGATGGGCGCGTGCTGCGGCCTGCCATCCTTTGGAATGATCAGCGCACCCAAAAACAATGTGACCAAATCCGGCAGGTGATCGGAAAGGCGGAATTTATCCGGATCACCGGAAACGATGCCCTGACTGGCTTCACTGCCCCGAAAATCCTGTGGGTAAAGGAAGAAGAACCGCACATCTATCAAAAGATCCGGCACGTGCTGCTGCCTAAGGATTATCTGCGTTTCAAGTTGACCGGAGATTATGCCATGGACCGGGCCGGCGGGTCCGGTACGGTGTTATTCAATCTGGAAAGGCGGGATTGGTCGTTTGAATTGATTGACAAACTGGGCATGCAGGCAAACTGGTTCCCACTGACATTCGAGGGTACCGAACCGACCGGCTCCTTGAGCAAAGCCGCGGCTGACGAAACCGGATTACGGGAGGGTATTCCGGTCTTCGGAGGGGGAGGCGATCAATCAGCCGCGGCAGTGGGAACCGGGGCAGTTGAAGAAGGCATCCTTTCGATTAGTTTAGGAACCTCCGGCGTGGTCTTTGCCACAACTAATTCGCCCTTCATCGAGAAGGATGGAAGATTGCATGCATTCTGCCATGCGGTTCCGGGCAGGTGGCATCTGATGGGGGTGATGCTCTCCGCTGCCGGCAGTCTGCGCTGGTTCCGCGAGACATTTACGCCTAACCTGAGCTACGATGAAATCGTAGCGAACGCCGCCCAGACCCCCAAAGGCAGTCAGGGATTGCTATTTATGCCCTATCTGACGGGCGAACGCACACCCTACCCCGACCCATTGGCGCGCGGCGGATTCGTGGGCGCTACAATCCGGCACAATTTCAACGACTTTGCACGTTCGGTGCTGGAAGGAGTGGCTTTTGGGCTGCGGGACAGCTACGAACTGATGCGCAGCGCCGGGCTGGGACAGATTGACCATGTACGTATCACCGGCGGCGGGGCGAAGAACTCCACCTGGCTGCAGATCATCGCGGATGTGTTGGATACCAGCATCTTTACAGTGGACTCGAAAGAGGGTGCGGCTTTCGGGGCGGCTGTGTTGGCCGCTACTGGCGCAGGTGCCTTCCCTTCGGTTGAAGAAGCCTGTAGAAGCGTGATCCATCGCACGAATGAAGTCAGGCCGACTGATGATGCCGCAAAATACGACGAACTTTATGCCCGTTATCGTGAACTTTACCCGGCCTTGAAAGATACCTTTCACAAGCTTTCATAGATAGCCGGATTGGTTTAAATTACAGCGCATTTTATAAAAAAATCCCGCAGCATTGCTGCGGGATTGGTGTTATTTGACTGCCAGGACTGGAATAGTGGACAGGCTGATCACTTTCTGTATTTGGCTACCAACCAGCAATCCCTTAAGGCCGCCCAGACCGCGCGTGCCCATTACGATCAGGTCGCAATGTTGGTTGGTGGACACGTTCATGATGCTCTCGGCCGGCGGGCCAAAAAGCAGTTCCGAGCTGACTTCCACGTCTCCGCCGATGATCTCGCGGGCTTGCTGCAGCATGACTTCCCCTTCACGGGTGCGATCGGTGATGAGGTTTTCAATGTAGGGTGTACCTAACCCGCTTGGCATGGCCTCTAAAACGCACACCAGCACCAGTTCCGATTTGGGTTGCACACGCGCCATGTTGCCGGCAATTCGCGCAGCGCGGCGGGAGTGGTCTGAACCATCGTAGGCGATCAAGATCTTTTGGAACATATGCACCTCTTTTTGAATTTATAGTTGTCTATACTTTAAGTATAGGTATGGAATATAAAAACTTTATTGGAATTATCTGATTAATTAATTTTTGTGATTTCAGTCATGCTTTCTGCCTAACAAATGACGGTGTTCCCAGCCTGAACTTTCCCGGTAGATAAAAAAGAGGAGTTTATGCTTTTTCTTGCTTTAATTCCCGCTCCGTGCGATTGTGCAGCCAAAGATAACCCAGTATAGCCATGCTGCCGACGATGTCGCAGGCAATCCAAACCCAGTGCGGGTCATAGTTAGTGATGTTGTTTATACAAAAAACGGCATGAATATCATGGAATATTGGGCGCCATCGATTAAAATAGATAGGATATGGACGCCCTTGATCGCATCAAAGAAAACACGGAACGCTTATTAAAGGAAATCCCGGCAGAAGTGACCCTGCTGGCGGCGGCCAAGACGCGCACACCGGAAGAAGTACGGGCAGCCTGGGAAGCGGGTATCCGCTGCTTTGGTCATAATTACGTACAGGAGGCGCAAGTCATGCTGCCGCAGATTGACTTCCGGGCCGAATGGCACATGATCGGTCACCTGCAGCGCAACAAAGCTGACCTGGCAGTTTCACTGTTTGACCTGATGGAAACGGTGGATTCGCCCCGTTTGGCGCGTGCCCTGGAAAAATACTGCGCCCAGCAGGAAAAGGTGCTGCCGGTTTTCATCGAAGTCAACAGCGGGCGCGAGGAAAACAAGGACGGCGCACTGCCGGAAGCAGTGGACGAATTAGCTGCGGTAATCGGCGCGCTGCCGCACCTGAAATTGCAGGGACTGATGACCATGGGGCCTTTGACCGGCGACGAGGAGCTGTCGCGGCCGTATTTCAAAACCACCTGCGAGATATTCGAGCGCATTAAAAAGGAAAACTCCGAGGTGCGTTGGCTTTCGATGGGCATGAGCCACAGCTATCTGACGGCAATTGAAGAGGGCGCCAACCTGGTGCGCATTGGAACGGCCTTGTTTGGCCCGCGAAAATGAATCATGATAAAATATATCTGAATTATGCATTATCAACGATTTATTAGAAATTGGATCGTTATACTTTTTCGAGATATTTGTCATAATCAATTAATTACTAACTTGTTAACCATTGCACTCCTACAATACCAAACAAGCCGGATGAAGCTTGCAAAAATATATTTGAGGAAACCATGCGTGTTGTAATCGAATTTACGGGTATAGCCAGGATGTTGACGGGGCAGTCCAGCGTTGATCTGGAACTGGCGCCCAGCGATACCCTACAGCAGGTGGTAATCTCCTTAGCCAAACAATTTCCTGCCCTCGTCGGCGAAGTATTTGAAAAGAGCGGGGAGAGCCTGATTCCCACCAACGTCTTCAGCCTGAATGGCGAAAAAATCATCCATGAAAATGAACTGACCTTTAAACCAAAAGACGGCGATAAATTAATATTGCTGTCATTATTAGCCGGTGGATAGAAACCGGTAATTTTTTGCTTAAGGAGCGTGCATGTTTGGTTACAGCGGAAAAATCTTACATATCGATCTGACAGAACGCAAGACATGGGTGGAGAATAAGCCGGAAGAATGGTATAAGCTGTGGATTGGGGGCGTGTCGATGGCCTCGCGCTTGTGCTGGGAAAATATCAAGCCGGGCTGCGACCCTTATTCACCCGATAATCCCGTCTGTATCGCCAACGGTATATTCGCCGGCACGCCGGTTCCGGTGGGCGGCAAATATGGGCTGGCCTCCAAATCACCTATGACCGGTTTCATTGGCGACAGTCTGTCCGGTTCCTGGTTTACCATCGCGCTGAAACGCGCCGGTTGGGATGGTGTCGTAATCCACGGCGCCAGTGAGAGCTGGGTGAATATCTTTATCGACGACGACCGGATAGAGTTCCGCGACGCCACCAAATTACTGGGATTGGGCACTTTTGAAACCGAAGAATCCATCCGTGAGGCACTGAATGACGACCAGGTGCGCTCTGCCACCATTGGCCCGTCCGGCGAGAATATGGTGCGCTTTGCCAACGTGACCAACGACGGCCGCCAGGCCGGCCGCACCGGGCACGGCTCCGTGTGGGGTTCCAAGAAGCTGAAAGCTGTTTCGGTGCGCGGCACACATGGCATTAAAGTGGCCGACCCCGAAACCTTGAACAAACTTTCTTTCGATATTACCAAGGCGGCCCAGGGACCACACACCTCCAAATACCGCATCCTGGGCACTTCTACTAACGTGTTGAACATGAACAAGCTGGGCTTGCTGCCTACCCGTAACTATAGCGAAGGCGTTTTTGAGGGTGTGGAAACCATCAGCGGTGAGTACCTGCATGAGCATAATAAAGTAAAGACCATTGCCTGCGCACAGTGTCCGATTGCCTGTGAACAGATGTCCGTGGTAAAAACAGGCCCTTGGACGGGAGCCATGACCGGCATCGAATACGAATGCCTGTTCGCCAATGGTTCCAATTTGGGCATTGACGATATCAACGCAGTTATCAAGCTGATTTCCATTGCGGATAGCAGCGGTATGGATGCTATTTCGATGGGCATCACAATTTCCTGGGCGATGGAAACGTTTGAAAAAGGCATCTTCACCAAGGAAGATTTCAAGTGTGAAAAGTATCCGGAAGGGTTTGAATTGCGTTTCGGGGATGGGGAAGCGGCCGTAACCACAGCGGAGATGATCCGCGACCGCGAAGGCATTGGCAAGATGCTATCCGAGGGCACGCGTGTCGCCAGCTTTGTCACGGATGAGATGCGCGGCACGGAAACGTATAAATGGGCCATGCACTCCAAGGGGTTGGAGCCGGCCGGTTACGAAGCACGCGGATTGAAGACCTTCTCGCTCGGTTCGGCGGTCGGTACGCGCGGCCCCTGCCATAACCGTACGGCAGCCTATGACCCGGATATCCAGGGCCAGGTGGATCGCTTCTCTGTGGACGAAACACGCGGCCAATTAGCCAAAGATACGGAAGAGTACGCGGCGGTATATGATACATTACCGCTGTGCAAGTTCATCCGGCGTTGTTTTACCGGCAAAGCCGACCGGGCAGGCGCCTGGCCGACCATTGTCAACCTGATCAACGCCACCACGGGCTGGGATCTGCAATATGACGACATTGACCCCATCGGCATGCGCGCCCATACCATCAAGAAAGCCTTTAATATTCGTGAAGGCTGGCAGCGCTCGGATGATACCCTGCCGTACCGCTGGATGAATGAACCCATGACCAAAGGCCCTTCAGCCGGACATTTCACTTCGGATGAAGAGTTGGAATATATGAAGGACTGTTATTACGAAGCCAAAGGCTGGACGAAGGAAGGCTTGATACCCAAATCCAAATTAATTGAGCTGGGTATGCCGGACGTGGCCGAAGAAATTGGCGTGTAAGCTCAACGGAGAAGAATAATGCCATCATCAACTTCGAAATATCAATATATTGACTGTGACCCGGATCTTTGCATTGGCTGCCAGATCTGCGAGTATGTTTGTTCATACACCAAGACGGGAGAATACAACACCTACCGCAGCCGCATCCGCACAGTGCGTGTGGACGAGGTGCTGATCACAGCCCTGGCCTGCCGCACTTGCGAGAATGCGCCTTGTGTGTTGGCCTGCCCGCAGGATGCCCTGGATCAGGACCCGGATACGGGCATTATCAAAATCGACGCGCAGAAATGCGACGCCTGCGCCTGGTGCGTAGAAGCCTGCGATTTCGGCGCGATTTCGGTCAACCCGCTCACCAGACTGGTGGAAATTTGCGACCAGTGTGAAGACCAGGAAGACGGTCCGCAGTGTGTGTTGTGGTGCCCGAAAGAAGCCCTCAAGTTGACCACGCCTGAAAAGCAGGCGCAGAAAGCCCGCCGGGAAGCCATCAAGTCAATTAAGGATGAGGTTCTACCCAAGATTCCTTTAAAAGATACAACCTGTTAGTTATGCAAGTCAATACCCTGTTTTCAAAGGAGCGGCATGAGCGATAGTCCTAAAAAAGAGGAACTGCGTATCGGCGTTTACATTTGCCACTGCGGCAGCAATATTGCGGGTGTAATCCCTCCGGCGGAGGTGGCCGAATGGGCCTCTCACCTGCCCGGGGTGGTGCGCGCCACCGATACGCTATACGCCTGCGCCGATAGCGGCCAGTCCCTCATCAAAGAAGATATCAAGAAGTACAACCTGAACCGTGTAGTCGTATCGGCTTGCTCGGTGCGCATGCATGAAACCACTTTCCGCGGCGCTGTTTCGGAAGCCGGATTGAACCCCTTCCTGATGGAAATGGCCAACATCCGCGAGCAATGCACTTGGGCGCATGGACATGACAAGGAAGGCGCTTTGCAAAAAGCCAAGGACTTAACCGCGGCAGCGGTTGCCAAGGCACAATTTCTGGCCCCTCTTGAATTCATCACCGTACCCGTAACCAAAAAGGCCATGGTTATCGGCGGCGGCGTAGCGGGCATCAGCGCGGCGCTTGACCTGGCGGATCAGGGTATTGAAACAATTTTAGTGGAGAAAGAACCGACCATTGGCGGGGTCATGGCACAACTGAACAAGACCTTCCCGACCATGGACTGTAGTATATGAATTCTCGCACCTAAAATGGTTGACGCGGCGCGTCATCCGAAAATTACAGTCAAGACCTACACTAATGTAGAACGCGTAGAAGGCTACGTGGGTAACTTCAAAGTACAGCTGCGTGAAAAAGCGCGCTTTGTACGCGCGGACCGCTGCAATGGCTGCGGTGAATGCGCGAGCGCCTGCCCAATCGAAGTACCCAATTACTTTGAAATGAACCTGGCTCCCCGCAAGGCGGCTTACGTCGCGATGAGCCAATCGGTTCCCCTGTTATATACCATTGACCAGGACGCCTGCATCCACTGTTATAAATGCGTGGATGCCTGCGGTGCGCTGGATGCGATTGATTTCAGTCAAGAGGATAAAGTTGAGTGGGAGGACGTTGGCTCCATTGTGGTAGCCACCGGCTTTAACCACTTCGACCCGAGCGTGATGCCCGAATATGGCTACAGCCGCTATCCGAACGTGATCACAGCCATGGAGATGGAACGTCTGAACAATTCAGCCGGTCCAACCACCGGCAATCTTATGCGTCCAAGCGATGGGCAGAACCCCAAGCGAGTGGCTATTATCAACTGTGTGGGTTCACGCGATAAACGCTTCAACCCCTGGTGCTCCAACTTCTGCTGCATGTATGCCATTAAAAACGCGATCCTGCTCAAGCAAATGTACCCGGATATTGAATTATCGATTTACTACATGGATATTCGCACACCCTCCAAGGGTTATGAGGAATTCTATGATCGGGCGCGCGAAATGGGTATCCACTTCATTCAAGGACGCCCGGGGCTGATCACAGAAAATGAACTGACCCACAATCTGTTTGTGCATTCCGAAGACGTATCGCTGGGCAAGGTGATGGAGCGTGAATATGATATGGTCATGCTCAACCAGGCAGCGGTGCCCCAACCGGATGTGGATACAGTTAGTTCTGTATTAAATATTTCACAAAGCCCGGGCGGCTGGTTTATGGAATACCATCCCAAACTGCGCCCGGTGGACAGCCCGACCGACGGTATTTTCCTGGCGGGAGCCTGCCAGGGGCAGAAAGATATCCCGGCTTCCGTATCTTCCGGTTTGGCTTGCGCATCGCGCGCCGGCCGCATCCTGCATTCGGATGAATGGCAAATTGAGCCGATCATCGCGCAGGTGTGGGAAGACCGCTGTGTCAGCGCGGACGGGAAGCAATGCGGCCTCTGCGCAAAAGCCTGCCCTTACGGCGCTATCACAGTTGAAAAAGGCACCGCGGCTCAGGTGGTTACGGCCAAGTGCCACGGCTGCGGCGGCTGCGTGGCGGAATGCCCGCATAATGCCATTACCCAAATGCACTATACCGACGCGCAGGTGCTGGCGCAAATTCGCGCTCTGCTGGCCGAAAAACCGGAAGAAAAAATATTCGCGTTCCGCTGTCACTGGTGTTCCTATGGCGGCGCGGACCTGGCTGGCACCAGCCACTTTGATTATTCCGCCAATGAACGCGGTATCCGCGTGATGTGTTCGGCGCGTATGGACAGCGACTTTATCTACGAAGCTTTCCGCCTGGGGGCGGGCGCAGTGCTGTATTCCGGCTGCCACCCACAGGACTGCCACTATATCACCGGCCAACGCGTGGGCGCCACCCGCGCCGACAGGTTGATGAGAACTTTGGATAAATTAGGCATGAGCCCCGGCCGTTTCCGCATTGAGTGGATTTCGGCGGCCGAAGGTGATAAATACGCGCGCGTGATCAATGAGATGCAGCAGACCATCAATGAAATTGGCAAAGAAAAATTAAGCCAGGAAATTGAGGGCATGAAAGCCGAATTGGAAAAACGCGCCCGGCGTATGTACGAAGCTCCGCGGGTAACAGAAGCGTCTGATTACTCCGATGAAATGGCGCTGGCCATGTCGGTTTTGGAGGTGAAGGAGGTGAAAGATGGAAAGTAACCATCCCTTGACCTTTGCTGATCAGGTGCGCGCAATGCCCGGCGGAGAACACCTGGATCTGTGTTATTCCTGTGGCACTTGCGTGAGCAAGTGCATGATCCAACAGAAATTGGAGCCGGAATACAACCCGCGCCGGCTATTGCGCATGGTCATGATGGACATGCGTGAAGAGGCCTTCAATAGCCCAACGACCTGGTTATGCTCGGCCTGCGACCTGTGCTATCCGGCTTGTCCACAGCAAATCCATATTTCGGATGTGATTGAGGCGGTCAAGAATTTGGCGGTAGAAGCCGGCTATTCAACGCCTCTGGAAACGGTGGAGGTGGACGAAGCGCGTTGCTCGGGCTGTGCCATCTGTGTGATGACCTGCCCCTATGAAGCCCCTCATCTGATCGAAAAAGAAGTGAACGGTGTGATGGACCGTTTCTCCGAAGTAGATGCGGAGAATTGCATGGGCTGCGGCATGTGTGTGGCAGCCTGCCCGATGGGCGCCATCGCCCGCCCGGGTGTCTCCAACGCCGAAATATCCAGCCAAATTGATATCAAGACGCAAAATAGCAGCCCTTCACTGGTCGTTTTCATTTGCGATTGGTGCTTGCGGGTGGACGCAGACCTGGAAATATTGGAGAGTTATCCGGATAACGTGCGCGTTATTCATATCCCCTGCTCGGGCCGCATTGACCCGCAGATGGCGCTGATCGCGCTCAACTCGGGTATCGATGGTGTGCTGGTGTGCGGCTGCGCGCCGGGTGAATGTCATTACCAGCGCGGAAATTATGTCAGTTCCTGCAAGTTAAGCCTGTTGGATAAAATGCTGGGCCAGATGGATCTTGCGAATGGACAGGTGCGCTTTGTTCAGCTCGGCACACAAGACCGGGGCCGCATCCGGCATGAAATTGACGGCATGCTGGTTCAATTGCTGCAGGAGGCGTCATAATGGCAGACAAACCAAAACTGGCATTCTACTGGGCCTCGAGCTGCGGCGGCTGCGAGATCACCATCACCGAATTAGGTATGCGCCTGATTGATGTTGGCGATCTGGTGGACATTGTCTTCTGGCCGGCGGCCATGGACTTCAAATATGCCGATGTGGAGGCATTGAAGGACAAGGAAATCGATATTTGTTTTTATAACGGCGCAATCCGCAACAGTGAAAATGAAGCAATTGCGCATTTACTGCGTCGTAAATCCAAAATTCTGATCGCTTTCGGATCCTGCTCCCATCTGGGCGGCATCCCCGGACTGGCGAATTTATTTGATATTGAAACGCTGCTGGAAAGGGTCTTTGATACCGCACCTTCATTGGATGATTCGCGTGGTACCCGACCACAGTTAAAAAATGAGATGCCGGAAGGCGAGATTGAGATTCCGGAGTTATATAACCGTGTGAAAACGCTGGCGCAGACCGTGGAAGTGGATTATTTCATGCCCGGCTGTCCGCCAGTGGTTGACCAGGTCTGGTCGGTTTTCCAGACCATCCTGGCCGGCCAGCTGCCTGAAAAAGGTTCCGTGATTGGCGCGCAAAACAAGACCAATTGCGATGTCTGCACGCGCAAAAAAGGCAGCAGCGGAATGCGCATCAAGGAATTCAAACGCCCGCATGAAGTGGAATTGGATCCCGAGATGTGTTTTCTCACCCAGGGCGTTGTCTGCCTGGGTCCGGCCACACGTGCCGGCTGCGGCTTGCCCTGTATCAATGGGAATATGCCCTGCCGCGGCTGCTACGGGCCGCCGGATGGCGTAGTTGACCAGGGTACCAAACTGGTCAGCGCGATTGCCTCTTTAGTGGATACCGATGATCCGCAGGTATTGGGACAAATTCTTGAGGGTGTGGTTGATCCGGTCGGTTTGAGTTATCGTTTTGGATTAGCCGCCTCGATACTGTCGGATCTGAAGTACGGTAAATGAAAGAGTTGGGAGAAAAAACGTGCCTGCAAAACAAGCCGTAAACCAAAAAATCTGCATTGACCCGATCACGCGCCTGGAAGGACACGGCCGCATTGACCTGTTCCTGAATGAAGCGGGTGGGTTGGAAAATGCTTACATGATCATCCCGGAACTGCGCGGGTTTGAAAAATTCTGTGAAGGACGCCCGGTTGAGGAAATGCCGCGCATCACCCAGCGCATTTGCGGAGTATGCCCGATTGCCCACCATGTGGCCGCGGCCAAAGCGGGGGACGCTGTTTATCACGTTGATCCGCCCCCGGCCGCCAAGAAACTGCGCGAACTGCTCTATTCCTCCTTTTTTGTGGCCGATCATGCCACCCATTTTTACGTGTTGGGCGGGCCCGACTTTGTGGTAGGGCCGGACGCGCCTAAAGAAGACCGCAATATTTTGGGCGTAGTGCGAAAAGTAGGCCGGGAGGCCGGCGCGCGCGTGATGGGATTATTGAGCGAGAATCACGAGATTGCCAAGATCATTGGCGGCCGTTACATCCATTCAGTTGGCGCGTTGGTGGGCGGCATGAGCAAACCCATCACCGAAGATGAACGCAAGCGCATCGAGCAGATCGCGCGCAACTCGATTGAGACGGCCATATTTACGCTGCAGCTTTTTGAGGACATGGTGCTCAAGAATAAAGAGTACCTGGATATGATCCTGAGCGATGCTTATACTCACCAAACCTATTATATGGGCCTGGTGGATGAAAACAACTGTGTCAATTTCTACGACGGTAAGGTGCGCGTAGTCGATCCATCCGGAAAAGAACTGGTGAAGTATGGGCCGGATCAATATCTGGATGTCATCGCCGAGCATATCGAACCCTGGACTTATCTTAAATTCCCCTACCTGAAGGAAATTGGCTGGAAGGGTTTTGTGGATGGACCGGACAGCGGTGTATATCGAGCCTCTCCGCTTTCGCGCTTGAATGCTGCCGACGGCATGGCCACGCCGCTGGCGCAGAAGGAATATGAAAAGTTTTTTAAAACCATGGGCGGCAAACCCGTGCATGCCACGCTGGCGACGCATTGGGCTCGCTTGATTGAACTGCTGTATGCGGCGGAACGTTCACTTGAACTGGCCACCGATCCCGAGATTACCTCCAAAGAGGTGCGCACCATTCCCACCGCGACGCCTACTGAAGGCATCGCGATTGTCGAAGCTCCCCGCGGCACGCTGACGCATCATTACGTTACGGATGAACGCGGCATGCTAAAACAGGTCAATCTGATTGTGGGTACCACCAATAACTACGCCGCGATCGATATGTCAATCAAGAAAGCGGCTCAAGCCCTGGTTCTGCCGGGTAAACCGGTGGATGACGCTGTCATGAATAAAATAGAAATGGCCTTCCGTGCTTATGATCCATGTTTTGGCTGTGCCACACATGCTGCCCCGGGCGACACACCCCTGATTGTGCGCGTCTTTGACTACCAGCGCCAACAGGTGCAGGAATTGCGCCGGGATTAGGAGCTGATTATGAGCAAACGAGGATTAACCCAAAAACAAGTTAGTTCCACAGCGATCATTTTGGAGCGGGCTATGGTCACGCGCCATTACCTGCTGCGCTGGGACCTGGAACGCTGCGTAGGCTGCCAGATCGGCCCGACCGTCTGCCCGCACGAAGCCCTGACGCATGTGGACGCCGTGTTGGAAAATGGCCGCATGAGCGGCAAACAACTGGTGGATGTGGATGCGGATAAATGTGTTTTCTGCGGCGAATGCGTGGAAATGTGCCCGCTGAACGCCATCGATATGACCGTCAACGGCGAAGCAGAAAACCCGGTCATAAAATACGAAGCCTTCCCGATATTGACGCAGTCCACTGTCTTTGATAAGAATGCGTTCGATTGGTCGCGCAAGGACTTTGTCATTGATAACTGTCCCACCAACGTGATCAGTTACGATGCTGAAGAAGAAACCCTGCAAGTGGACGACGCCCACTGCATCCGCTGCCGGCAGTGCGAGGTGGCCAGCGACGGCGCTTTTGTTGTGCAGCAGCCCTGGAAGGGCAGCGTGAAATTGCAGCGCGAGAAATGCGTGGAAGGCTGCCTGGCCTGCGCGGATATCTGCCCCACGCGCGCCCTGCACATCAACGACGAGGGCGAGCTGGTGCTGGCGGATTATTACTGCATTAAGTGCGGCGCCTGCATGCAAATTTGCCCGGTCAAGCCGGAAATCGAAGAGTATGATGTGGTAGCGGAAGACTATGGCGTGACCAAGACTGTCAAGCATCAGCGCATTACCAACGCACAGGAGCTGCCGGTGCTGGTGGAACGCTGGCGTGTTGCGCATTCCCTGGTGCACAGCGGCTCCTGGACCCAGGCTTTGCTCAAGCTGGCGGACGAGAAAGCCGAAATGGTGGAAATCGACCGCAAGCGCGCGCTCAAACGGCGCGACCTGATCCTTTCGCTCAAGGGCGGGCACAACCACGCCAGTGAAGGCGAACAGGAAGCTTGAGGATTTACGCTTTTTTCCACAGATAGCCACGGATAAAAACGGTAAAATCTCTTGATAATTGGATTCACACAGATAACGTGGATTAACAGAAATCCGAACTTACTACGAGGTTCGGATTTATTTTTTCGTATTTGTAAACCAAAGAAGAGACTGATAAAACAGAAGTTTAATAGTATGAAACCACCTGCAATGAATGGAAAAGAATCCAAAATCTGTCATTGCGAGGAACGTAGTGACGAAGCAATCTCAGTTCTGAGATAGGAGAGATATAAAGAAGAGGGGAGCAGGTATAGAATCGTGGAAATGTGATCAGGGAGCTGAGATTGCCGCGTCGCTTGCCCACAAAAAAGCGAGTGGGCAAGCTCCTCGCAATGACATGAGTGGGGGGAATGGTACAAATAAAGACAAGATATAGTTACGGTTGCCTCCTCTTTTCAGGCTGCATGAAGCCAATAACCCATAGAAGCGCGTTACAATGAACTCAATACACCACACTTATTGCTGATTTAAAGAGGGAAGCATGGATACGAATACTCGCAAGAAAATTGTTGATTTGTCGCGCGCCTATATGGTCGAGGATTATCATTGTTCGGAAGCCATCCTTTTGGCGGCGGCCAATCATTACCTGCCGGATTTGGATCCGCTGGTCGTGCGCCTGTCCACGCCCTTCGCGGGTGGGGTGGGGACGACGAAAACAGAGTTGTGCGGCGCGTTAAGTGGCGGGCTGCTACTGATCGGTGCGCTGTACGGGCGTTCGGATGCGCATAGCAATGATGATCTATGCCAGCAGTTAGCCGCAGGTTGGCGCACGCGTTTTCTGCGAGAATTTGGCTACACCCGCTGCCAGGACTTGCGTGACCATTGGGTGGGGCAGCCGGGTCAGGCGGACTGCAAGGATTTGGTGGCGCGGGCGACTGGCCTGCTGGTTGATTTCCTGGAAGAAGCGGGATAAAAAGGCCATTAAGACCATCCACACGTCCTAACGTTCAACCATTACATAGGGAGAAAAATTATGCTCAGCAAATACCTGGAAATTGTCGAAAAAGGCGTCGTGGTCGTTAAAAACGAAGAAATCAACCTGGATGACCTGGGGCCGAACGAGGCTGTCATCCAGAACGAGGCTTCCATCATCAGCGCCGGCACGGAACTCTCGCGCGTGTTCGCGCTCAAACCGGGCGTAACCTTCCCGGTGCGGCCGGGCTATGGCTCGGTTGGGCGCATCCTGCGCAAGGGCGCGGCCCTGACGGATTACGAAGAAGGCGACCTGGTCTATTACCTGGGCAGCCATGCTTTCCTACAGCGCTTCACGGGTAATGGCGAAAGCCAGTGGAACCACTTCTTCAAAGTGCCGGGTGGACTGGACGCGGTGGAAGCCAGCTTCGTGTGCATGATTGCCATCGCGCTGACCGGGCCGAACGACAGCGAGGTCAAAATCGGCGACAGCGTGGCCGTGTTCGGGCTGGGCGTAGTCGGTCTGCTGGCGGCGCTGCTCTATCAAATCAACGGCGCGCGTGTGATCGGGCTGGACCCGGTTGAGAGCCGCTGCGAGCTGGCCAAGGATCTGGGCATTCGCGAGACGATCTCCTGCGCGCCCGTGCAACAGGCCGAGGCGGTCAAGGCCCTCACGGAAGGTTTGGGCGTGGACATCGGTGTGGACGCTGTGGGGCATTCCAGCGTGATCGCGACTGCTATCCAAGCCACGCGGCCTTACGGCCAAGTGGTGCTGCTGGGCACGCCGCGCGTGGCAGTGGAGGGCAACCTGACGGATATCTTTAACCCAATTCACATGAAAATGTTGACGGTCAGGGGCGCTTTGGCCAATGCTGTTCCGTTGAAAACCACACCCGGAATTAAGCTAAGCTTCGAGCGCAACTACCACACGGCTTTCGACTTGATGCTGAGTAAACAAATCGACGCTTCTAAAATCATCAGCCACGTTGTCCGACCGGAGGATGCTGAATTGGCCTATCACGGGTTGTATTACGACAAAGAGCATTACCGCTGTGTGGTGATCGACTGGCGCTGAGAGGCGATTTATTTTTAGAACCACGCATTAATATAAAAAAAGTTACCAACATAGCCATCAGTTAGACAAAAAAAACTGGAATCCGATCGGATTCCAGTTTTGACAATATCTTAGATAGATGGTTATTAGATACAGGTGAATCCGCCATCGATGATCAATTCGCTGCCGGTGGTATAGCTGGAAGCGTCGCTGGCAAAGTAGATCACAGCCCCCGCGATTTCATCCGGCTTGGCAAATCTTTTATAAGGTGTTGCGTTTACCCAATAATCTCTGATTTCTTGCGGAATGACCTGGTTCATTTCGGTCCAGACATAACCGGGGCTGACGGCGTTGACCCGGATGCCATGCTGCACCCATTCAACTGCCAGGGTTTTGGTAAGATGCAGCACCGCTGCTTTGGACGTGTTGTACGCGGTTTGCATTTGCGGCAGGTTGACGATCGAGGCAGAAATGGAAGCCATATTTATGACAGATCCGGGTTTCTGCTCAGCAACCAGCTGCTGTGCGAAAGCCCTGGCAGCCAGGAAAACCCCGTTGACATTTACGTCAAAGACTCTTTTCCATTCCTCATACTTTAAGTCTAGAGCACCGCCCCAGAGATTTATACCGGCATTATTGAAGAGCACATCCGCGGTACCAATCTTTTTGGAAACTGTTTTAACCATTTCTTCCACTGCGTTTGCATCCGAAACATCGCAGCCAATCCCGACTGTTTTAACCTGGTAGGTTGCGGCAATGGTTTGGGCCACTTTGTCTGAGTTTTCTGTTTTAGTGCTGACAATCGCAATATTCGCGCCAGCCGATGCCAGATAATCGGCTACGTTTCGGCCAATTCCGCTTGTGCCGCCTGTGATGATGATATTTTTACCTTTAAGAGAGAAAAGATCTAAAGCGGATACCATGGTTAATTATCTCCTAAGAAATTATTATTGTTTTTTATAATTCAAAAAAGTCTTTCGGATAGCCATTAAATGAGACATGGCATCCTCGCCTTTACCCAAACTGACAATCGAAAAGAGGGAATCAATGGCGCATAACTGGGCAACACGTGAATTCATGGCATCTGTGGCAATGCTGGTTTCATCCGCTTTGGTTACAAGTGCCACATCCGCAAGTTTGGCCAGGCTTGAATTTTCCTTGCTGGTAATCAGTAATATATTGACCTCGTTTTGAGGCATATCTTCGATCAGATCGATTAAATCACGTGTTTCTCCTGAATGGGAAATGCAAAAGAGCAGGTCTTTGGGATTAGGATTCGCCAGAATGGCAGCATTAATATGAGAGTCTGTAAAAAAGTGACAGTTCAAGCCTAGCTCTATGAAACGGAAGTAAGCGTAATAACACAACGCTGCCGAAGCTGCGTACCCTAAAAAGATGATGCGATCTGCCTGATAAATCATATCTCGTGCGGCTTCGTAAGCATCCAGGTCATTAAATTCGGAATTTGCAATAAGGGTGGAAATGGCGCCGGAAAATATTTTATTCTTAATATCAGCAGGTGGATCATCCACATTGATATCAGCGTAGGAATGATAAAATGTGCGGCCAGCCAATTCCTGCGCCATGCGGATCTTGAATTCTTTATACCCCGAAAATCCCAGAAGTCGATAGAAACGCACGATGGACGCTTCACTCTTGACACCTGTTTTTAAAGATAATTCAGTGATGGAACTATTAATTACGCTCGAAGGGTTTTTCAGAATATACGCCCCGATTTTCTTCTGGGATCGCGTCATGCTGCTGTATTCATCTTTAATTTTTAGAAGCGTTGGTTGCGATGAGGGTACAGACAAATTATTCATATTTTAATAAACCTGATTTTGTTATTCAGAAAATTCTCTGATTGTAAATATATCATTTTCAATCCTTAATTAGATTCATCATATCATAACGTCCATTGATATTAAATAAAAAAATTTTATTTATTAACCCGTAATTAAGCCAATTATAGCTTAAAAAACCCAAAAATAAAAAAAATTTTCTTGACTTTTTACCTCGAACCCACTAAAATACAATTTATAAATTTCACTTGCAGCTTAATAGCCTCGAAAAGATCCCGGAAATTGATTGATTATGCAACGTTTGGCAGGATGGATTTTGCTGATATGCGCGTTCAATTGATTAATGAGATCTTTTCGTGAAAAGGAACTGTTATCGTGGACTTATCAGGAAAAGTAGCTTTAATTACAGGTGCTAGCAGTGGGATTGGATACGAGGTTGCCAGCAGATTGGCCGGAGCTGGAGCTAAGATTGCGGTTACAGCGCGCAATCAGGATAAGTTGGCGAAATTGTGCGGCGAGGTTGAGTTCAATGGGGGAAAAGCAGTTTATTTTCAAGCCGATTTATTAAAAGAAAAAGAAATAAGCATGTGTGTTGAAAAAACTTATGCATATTATGGCCAATTAGATATGGTCATCCACTGTGCCGGCATGACCATTAAAGGCCCTCTACAAGATATGCCTTCTGATGATTGGGACACAGTCATTGATTCCAATATGAAATCCGCATACCTACTGGCGCGTTTTACATGGAAGTATTTACAAAGGCCAGGTGCACAGCACAATGCCAAGTTTGTGGTGATTGGCTCGGTTGGTACTTATTTGGGTATTCCTTTATCGGCAGCTTACTGCGCTTCCAAAGGTGGATTGGTTCAATTGATGCGCTCTCTCGCGGTTGAATGGGCCAGCCAGCAGATCAATGTCAATGCCATTTGTCCGGGTTATGTTCGCACACCTTTATCCGAATCTGTTCTAAAAATCGGCGATACTTATCAAAAAGTAATTTCCAGAATTCCCATGAGACGCATAGGCAGCACAACCGATATTGCTAATGCTGTTCTCTTTCTGGTTTCTCCCATGTCAGATTACATTACCGGTACGACTTTAAATGTCGATGGCGGGCTGCTTTGTGCAGCTTATACCATGGACGATTGATTAAAAATAATGATAGAGAGGTTGAAAAATGGAACTGCTGAATAAGGTTAGTGTCATTACTGGGGGAACGTCCGGCATTGGCAAAGCAACTGTCCTCCGATTCGTTGAAGAAGGCGCTAAAGTTGTATATTGCGGCCGGCGAAGTGATAAGGGTCTGGAACTCCAAAAAGAAATTGAAGCTGCTGGTTACCCTGGAAAGGCTTTGTTCTTTAATTGCGATGTTAGCAATGAAGATGAAGTTAAAGCCATGGCGGATTTTGTGAAATCAAAATTCGGAAATTGTGAAGTGTTATTCAATAACGCGGGCATTCATCAAGCCGGTAAATTGCACGAGACTAAGCCGGCAGATTGGGACCGCATTATGAATATCGACTTACGCGGTGCTTACCTGGTTTGTTACTATTTCCTTCCACAAATGCTGGAGAAAAAGTACGGCACCATTATCAATATGTCCTCTGTCTCCGGCCTGCTTGGAGATACTGAAATGGTTGCCTATAACACGGCTAAGGGTGCCATTACTAACATGACACGCTGCATGGCGCTGGATTATGCTACCGACGGCATTCGTGTGAATGCGGTCTGCCCGGGCATCACCCGAAGCGAAATCGTGGAAAACACTTTTACTTCGGTGCAAGGAGCAGAAGAGAAGTTTAAACAGGCATATCCGGTGCATTACATTGCCGAAGCAGTGGAAATTGCTAACGCAGTAGTTTTCCTGGCTTCGCGTAAATGCGATTTCATCAATGGTGTAAATTTGCCCATTGACGGCGGCATCACGGCGCATACTGGCCAGCCCTATATGGGTAATTACTAGGATTATCAGTGAACAGGATTGTGCTCATCACCGGAGCCGGCAGCGGTATGGGTTTTGACGCTGCTTGCCGTTTCCTGGAAAATGGCGATCGGGTTATTGGATGTGACCGCCTGGAAAGCGGATTGGAGTTGCTGCAAGCCCGCGCGGATTACCAGGGAGCCATATTTGATCCCTTTCTACTAGACCTGGCACAATTTGATTCTTTTGTACCGACTGTAGAACATGTCAAGAGTTTGGGTAAGTTGGATGTGCTGGTGAATTGTGCCGGGATTTGTTCAGGGACTCCTTTGGAAACCATCACTGAAGAAGAATGGGATCACACCTACCAGGTGAATGTAAAAGGACCTTTTTTTCTGACCCGCATGCTGCTTCCTTTCTTATCCAAAGGAAAAGAACCGACCATAATAAATATCAGCTCCATGGCAGGTTTCACCGGGGGCATAAAGAGCAATCCGGCCTATTCCAGCTCCAAAGCTGCGGTTACATGCATGACCAAGAACCTGGCAAAATATTGCGCTCCGATGGGGATTCGCGTGAATGAAATTTCCCCCGGAACCGCGCGCACAGCCATGACCAAAAATTGGCTTGACCCGCAAACTCTGGATGGTTTCACTTCCCAGGTTCCCATGGGTAGGCTGGCAGAAGCTGGCGATATTGCCAAAGTGATCTTCTTTTTGGCTTCGGATGGAGCCGGATTTATGACCGGACAATCTCTTCATGTTAATGGCGGAATGTATATTCCGTAGTCTCAAGATAACGAACTTCTAATCAGGAGTATAAAAAATTGGAAGCAATGACACAGAAAATTGTTGAGTTGCGTGGAATCAGTAAAAAGTTCGGTGGAATTTTCGCGCTTGATCGAGTGAATTTCGATTTATACAATGAAATACATTCCATCGTTGGACATAACGGAGCCGGCAAATCTACCCTGGTTAGAATTCTAATGGGCGCCATTCGGCCGGATGAAGGGGAAATATTTCTAAATGGGAAAGCGGTCACATTCGACTCCCCGCGCGAAGCCCAGCAGAATCGGATTGCCATGGTATGGCAAGAATTATCCAATTTCCCCAATTTGTCAGTAACCGAAAATTTGCTCATGCAGCGTTTTGTACATAAAAGTAATGGAATTATTGACTGGAAAGCCAGTCAGGACCTCTGTACCCAATATCTCCTACGATTAAATTTGGATATAAGCCCCAAATCTTTGATGGGTAAACTCTCTCTGGCTCAACAGCAGCTGGTTGAATTTGCCAAAGCTTTATCCTATGATCCGGCCGTTTTAATTTTGGATGAACCCACTTCAGCCTTGTCACTCAAAGAGCAGGAAATCTTATACGAAAAGATCGCTACCATCAAAGCGCAGGGTGTAGCAGTAGTTTTCATTTCACATAAACTGGATGAGATTATGCACCTGTCAGACCGCGTTACGGTGTTGCGTGATGGGCAGAAGATTTTTACTAAAAATGGGAGCGAACTGGATAAGGATGGTTTAGTAGAAGCCATTGTCGGGAAACCATCGGAGAAGAAAAAAGCCCAACGTGTGGTGTCTGTCAAACAAAAAAGCACTGATTCTTCCGAACCTGTTATACAGATAAGAAATTTATCCATGGAAAGACATTTAGAGGATGTCACATTTGATTTGAAGCGAGGTGAGCTGCTCGGCATCACGGGTGTTTCAGGTTCAGGAATAACCGACGTCGGCCGCATACTTTTCGGAATTGAATTGGAGTACACCGGAGAGGTTCTTTTAGAAGGAAGACTTTATGATTGCACTTCACCTCAACAGGCTGTCAATCATGGCTTGGGCTATGTGCCCAAAGATCGTAAGGAGGAAGGCATCATTCCCGGTATGTCGGTAGGTGACAATCTTATCCTCTCAACCCTCAGACAAATTTACGACCACGGCTTTGTGAATAACAAAACACGCAAGACAGTTATTGATCGCACAATGGATATTATTGACCTGAAACCCAGAGATCCGGAAATAACAATTAGCTCATTGAGCGGCGGCAACCAGCAAAAAGTGGTAATGGCGCGCTGGATCAGTGAGGGAACGCGCGTTTTGATCCTGGATGAACCTACGCGGGGTGTGGATGTGGGTGCGATTGAAAAGATTTACGCATTAATTCGAGAAATGACCTGCATGGGTGTGAGTGTGCTGGTTATTTCCAGTGAATTTGAGGAAATCCATCATGCAGCCGATCGCTTGCTGGTATTTAACAAAGGAAAAATTGTCGGAGAAATCGATCCGGCAGCTAGCGCCTGGGAAGAAGCTTTTGCCCTGGCAATTAAATAAATAAGGAGAAAAATTGGCTATGCGGTTCCGTGATTCCAAATTAAATTCTTTTTTGAAAAATAGTTCAAAAAATGGCGTCTTCGTCATTTTCATGGTTATTGTAGTTGTGTTGGCTATTTTAACCGAAGGCAAGAGCATAAAACCTTCCAATATTGTCAACATTATGATGCAAACCACGACCATCGGCCTGCTTGCCATTGGCATGACCATGGTCATCATTGATCGCGGTATTGATCTCTCCGTAGGCGGTGTGGCGGCTTTGAGCAGCGCCATCGGTGCTATTTGCATGACGCGTCTGGGCCTACCCTGGTTTTTATGTGTGCTGATTATGTTGGTGGTGGGAATCCTGGTGGGCTTATTGAATGGCTTTTCGATTTCTATCCTCAAGATGCCGGCATTCATTACTACCATGGCAACGTTAAAAATTAGTCAGGGGTTGGCCCATTACCTATTGGGTGGCACAACCATTTTCGGACTTCCAGAAGTGCATGCTGTATTTGGTCAGGGTGATTTCCTTGGCATTCCGGTATCGGTTTGGATATTGGCTTTCTTTACAGTGTTAGGTTTCATATTACTGAAATATTCCCGCTTTGGCCGAGAGCTTTACGCCATGGGGGGAAATCCCAAAGCGGCCTGGATTGCCGGTATCAATGTCAACAAGAATCGCATTCTGATCTATGTCATTTCTGGTTTCATGGCTTCAGTGGCGGCCTTGATCATTACCTCGCGCATTATGTGCGCTCAAGTCACCATCGGAGACGGCAGCGAATTGGATGCCATTGCCAGCGCTGTGATTGGCGGTGTCAGCATGGCGGGTGGTGAGGGTGGCGTGTTAGGCGCGGTGGCCGGTACTTTCATTATTGTCATGATCAATAATGGTCTGAACTTATTGGCAGTTTCTCCCTATATCCAGACGGCAATCAAAGGTACGGTGATTTTCGTTGCCATCGCTTCGGATGTGCTGCGCCGCAGGAAAGAGCTGCGCTTAAAACAATAAAAAATGTCAAACACTGATTTCAATCGATAGAAAGGAGTGCATATATGTAGTTTGGTTTTGAAATAAGAATTAAATTAATTAGGTAATTCAAAATAAGGAGTCTAAAGGTAATGAAGAAAAAATTTTCAATTTTGTTGGTAGTGATACTGATGTTGAGCTTTGTGAGCTGCGCCACGGAAAGCACCGCCGAAGAAGCTCCCGCGGCGGAAGTTCCTGCAGCAGAAACTGCTGTTGAAGTTCCTGAAGAAGCTGCTCCCGCTGAGGTTGCAACCGATGTTGACAATCCTCTGGCTGGTAAAGCAGTTGACGAAGACGGGAATCCCTATCTTTTAGGTTATGTGCTCAACGAAACCAGTAGTGGATGGAATACCGCCGGTCTTGGATATATTCAGAGCTTATGGGAACGCGCTGGCGGTGAATTTGTGTCCTTTGTTTCAGACTACGATCTGAACCTTGAAATTTCCATGATGGATGATCTCAAGCAATTGAATCCCGACGCGATTTTGGTGCATCCCAGTGACAGCGCAGCCATCGCGCCTGCTGTCCAGACAGCTATGGATGAAGGATATCCCGTTTTTGCCATGGATATGGCTGTGACGGGTGCGGATGTCAATTCCTACATTCATATTGACCAGGTTATGCTGGGTGAAGCTTGCGGTCAGTATATTGCCGATAATTTCTCGGCGGATAATCCGGCCGTCATTCTGGAAATTGCCGGCGGCCTACAGCAGTCCGGAGCTCAGCAGCGCATGGAAGGTTTCCATAATATTATCGAGCCTTTGGATTATGCTGAGATTGTCCAGACAGTAGATACCGGTTGGTCAAGTGACGTGGCTTTTGACGGCATTCAGGATGCTTTTGAGCGCAATGACAACATTAATGTACTTTACTCCCACTCCGATTTCATGATGCAGGGAATTCTGGAAGGTCTGCGCGTCAAGGGTAAACTGGCACCGGCTGGCGAAGAAGGACATATCGTACTGTGCTCGATCGACGGCGATCCCACTGGTTTGCAGGGTATGCGCGATGGTTATATTGATGCCATTGCTGAACACAGCCCAGTATTGCACGCCGCGATCACTGTTAATGTTATTTTAGCGGAACTATACGGACAACCTTACGAAGCTGATTACACTTTACCTGTTACGCTAATCACCCCGGAAAATGTCGAATCAATGGACCGCTGGGCAAATCTGCCGGCTGGCGAATATGATACTTGGCCGGTACTCGCTCAGGATGTTTTCCCCATCCCCAGCAGATAAATATCAGTAGTCATTTATTGGTGACGAATGGCCTCCCCGCTTTTTCGGGGCAGGGGAGGCCATCCCGATGGGTTTATCCCCATCCCTAACAAAATTATTTTAAGCGAAAATATAAAAATCGGGAGGTTCGAATGTTAATTGAAATCAGCTATGTTTTGGGCAAATCAATTCCCAAATGGCCTACAAATCCAACTGAAACTCCGGATATTAACCAAAGTTTTGAAAAGGGTGATCCCTGCAATGCGACCTCGATTTATCACCATATGCACAATGGAACGCATGTGGACGCCCCCAAACATTTTTCGAAAAATGGCCGAAGTATCACTGAAATTCCCATTGAGGATTTTTATTATGCCCGCCCATTGGTACTGAAAATGAAAAAAAACCAGGGGCAGCTGATTACCCAAGCTGATTTACTTCCATTTGAGAAGGAAATAGAGGAAGCTGATATATTGTGCGTTTATACCGGATATGCGGATACTCGTGACAAAAATCCGCAAGCCTATGTGGATAACTTCCCCGCGTTTTCTCCCGACGCGGCATATTATTTACGCACAAATTTTTTGAAATTGAAAGCAGTTGCCATTGATGTGGTGAGTGTTGAGAGCTCCGTTGATGGCCCTAAAAATGGTTTCCCTGTCCATAGAACTTTCTTGGATAAATTGGAAGGGGACAACCCGAGAACGCTGCTTTTGTACGAGGATGTAGATCTGAAAAAACTGGTTTCGATTAACCAGCCCATTCATGCAATTTACGCGTTTCCAATTCGATGGGAAGGTGCTGAAGCGGCTCCTGTCAATATGGTTGCAATGTGTTAGGAAAATAAAATTTGGAGAATTATCGAAATGGCGAAACTTAAAGGTGTAATCCCACCTATGATTACTCCGTTTGATCAATACGGAGCATTGGATGAGAAAAATTTAATAAAACTGGTTGAATATTTGTCACCAAAGGTGGATGGTTTATTCATTTGTGGTTCATATGGCAGTGGTCCTTTGATGACACTCGATGAGCGTAAAAAAGTGGCCGAGATTGTGAAAAAAACAGCGCTACCGGAAACAAAGGTTATTGTGCACGCGGGGACCGCAACTACCAAGGATACGATTGAGCTGGCCAAACATGCTCAAAATATCGGTTGCGATGCTGCTTCGGCGGTTGGTCCATACTATTATGCGTATATGGATCTCGACCTAATACGTTATTATGAAGAAATTTTGAAGGAAACAAAAACCTTTCCTTTTTATGTGTACCATAACCCGAAATTCCAGGGTTATACAACGAGTATGACGGTTATGCGCGCTTTAAAAGATTTGGGGTTGGCAGGAATAAAAGACGCGACCTTTGATATCCTTCAATATGCCACGTATGCGCGTGAACTGGTGGACGATCATTTTGATGTTCCGCTGGGCACCGAAGCGATGTGGGTCTCAGCTCACGCTTTAGGCTGTCAGGCTTTTATTCCTGGTATTGGCAACGTCTTTCCTGAGCTGTGCCATGAAATGTGGCAACAATCCATGGATGGAAATCTTGAAGCCAGCTTGATCAGCCAGTTCAGGATCAACAAGATACGCGATATTATGTATTATGCACGCTCTACACAGCTTGCCATCTACGCAATTGCGGAGATTAAAGGTTTAATTAAGGCTTATCCGCGCTCGCCGTTTATTTCTGCCACGGATAGTGAACAAAATCAAATTCGAGAGGCATTAACAGAACTGGGAGTTTTGTGATGTATTTTGTAACGATTGATTGCGGTACAACCAATTCAAGAGCTTATGTGGTTGACAACAACGGCATCATCCTGAGCAAAGCCACCAAGACGGTGGGTGTGAAGGATACAGCCACGACGGGAAGCAGGGATACACTGCGGAATGGGCTGCGGGAGATTGTGCAATTGGCTGTTGAGCAAGCTGGGCTTTCAATCAGAGATATTTCTGCTGTCCTTTCTTCGGGAATGATTACATCTGAAATAGGATTGGCGGAGATTCCTCATCTGGAAGCGCCTTGCGGTGCTGCGGAATTGGCCGCAGCCATCACAAAAGTGGAGGATACCGGAATTGTCGCTGAAGAAATCCCCGTTTACTTTGTGCGGGGTATTAAAAACAAAATGGACACTGCTGGAAAATCTGCCACGGGCGTAGTAGGTGAGCTGGATTTTATGCGCGGAGAGGAAACACAAGTGATGGGACTGCTGGATCGGCCTGATTTCCCGCTTCCGACTACCATCCTGATCCTTTCTTCGCATACTAAGTTCATTCCAGTGGATGCCTCTGGCATGGTTCAGGGCAGTTTGACTACTATGAGTGGTCAAACCTACGACGCTATCATCAACCATACTTTCGTTGGTAAATCTGTGGAAAGGGCGGGGGATTCAGAGAACGCGCCTGAAGACTATTTCGATCCGAAAGTGGTGGATGACGCATTTGAGTGGATAAAGAAAGTGGGTTTGGTGCGTGCGTTAATGTTTCCACGCTTTCTGGATGTCCTGCTGGATACAGCCTGGTATGAGCGCCACTTGTTCTTTGAAGCTTTGATTGCGGCGGAGGACATGCTGGCTATCGGCCAGTTAAGCATGTTAGGAGATGTTTCCCCTTCCAATTTTGTTTTAGTAGGCTCGCCAGAGCGCTGCCGTCTTTATCATCATATACTTATGAAGCAATATCCCAGTGCCAGTTTCACTGAGATTTCGGAAACCCAGGAGATTGATGAGCTTAGTATTCATGGGATATTGAATATCACTAGACAGGCAGGAATCATACAATGAGCAAATACAAAATTGTCATCTCTGATTATTATTATCCCAATATAGACCAGGAGCTGCATGTTTTTGAAAGCTTGGGAGATGATGTTGAAATCGTGGACTGCACGAAAGTTTTCCCTGGTGGTGCGAAAAGCCCTGAGCAGTTGTCTCCAATTGTCAGGGATGCAGACGCCTTGATCGTGCAGTTTGCGCAGGTCAATGCGGAAGTGATTGAGGCTATGCAGCGATGTAAAGTAATTGCACGTTATGCCATTGGGGTGGATACGATCGATATTGAGGCGGCTACGAAAAAGGGTATCCATGTAGCGAATGTGCCGGATTATTGCATCGATGAGGTGGCTAACACAGCTATTGGCCACTTGCTGAACGCCATGCGCAAAATTTCCCTTTCCCGTGATTTACTACTGCGAGGTGAATTTTCCATGGACGCGATCAATCCGATTAAACGCATGTGCGATTCAACCTTGTGCTTGTTGGGGTTTGGCAATATCGCGCGCAATGTTTACTTGAAATCAAAACATCTATTTGGGAACATTGTAGCGTATGACCCTTACTTTCCCAATAAAGAGGATTTTCCGGACGTCGTCTTCTTGCCGCTTGAGGAGGCTTTGGCACAAGCGGATGCGATTTCCATACATGTCCCATTGAATAAAGCGACACGGGAAATGATCTCCCAACGTGAATTTCGTCTAATGAAGAATGGCGTTATCCTGGTCAATACTGCACGCGGCGGGCTAATAAATGAACAAGCGCTGTTGGAAGCGCTTGAAACAGGCAGGGTCGGTTTTTGCGGCTTGGATGTGCTCAACAGCGAGGATTTTAAACAATCACCGTTCTTGCGGCATCCAAATGTCTGCCTGACCCCGCATATCGGCTGGAATTCCGAAGGCGCGTTGTTGGAGTTGCAGCGAAAGACAGCTGAAAATGTCGTGAGCGCGCTCGAAAATGGCCAGCCAACTTATTGCGTAAATTGTGGCGGTTGACATGAAGATTACAAATTATCGTTGTTTCACAATTGGAACAGGGTGGCGTAACCTGACCTATGTGATGATCGAAACGGATGAAGGCATCATTGGTTTTGGAGAAGCTCACATCGTGGGAAAGACACATACGGTCAGAGAATATCTGCGCGATATAAAACGGCATATCATCGGCCATGATGTCTATAATATTGAAGACCTTTATAACAAAGTCACTTTATTGGATTTCGGGGCTCCGGGACAGGTGTCCATGACTGGCTTTTCTTTGCTGGAAATGGCTTGTTGGGATTGTATCGGGCAAAAAGCTAACTTACCGGTTTATAAATTGCTCGGCGGGGCCGTGCGAGAAAGGATACCCGCATATGCAAATGGTTGGTATCGGGTGGATCGCACCCCGGAAGCATTCTTTGAAGCGGCCAGCAAAGTAGTGGATAGCGGCTATAAAGGTCTGAAATTTGACCCATTTGGGAATGGAAACCTGGAATTGACCCGGGAAGAATATGCACGCTCAATGGCGCTTATTGAAGCTGTCAGTGAGGCGGCTGGATCAAGAGCGCAGATTTTTATTGAAATGCATGGCAGATTCGCTCCGTACCAGGCAGTTGAAATTTGCCGGGATATCGAATGTTTCAAACCCGGTTTTGTGGAGGAGCCATGCCGGCCTTTGGATGCGCATGCTTTGAAATACGTAATTGATCACACCAACGTCCCCATAGCCGCCGGTGAACGCTGGTATCATGCGATGGCTTTCAATGAAGTTTTCCGTGAACGTCTGGTGAATATTGTTCAGCCGGATATATCTCAATGTGGTGGTTTGTTGGAGGTAAAGAAGATTGCTTCCACTGCAGAAACGCTGTCCATGACAGTCGCACCGCATAATGTAGGCGGTATCATTGCAACTATGGCAAATGTGCACCTGATGGCTACGCTACGCAATGGAAAAATATTAGAGCATTTCAATGATTTCTCGGATTCATTCGTGAAAGAGGCGGGTTCTCCTTATCCACAAGTGGTGGATGGATATTTCAACTTACCGGAAGGTCCGGGTTGGGGGGTGAAGATGGATATTGATTTCCTCGAAGCACATGCCGCGGAAGTGGAGAATGGTGTTATTCAGGATCCAGGCTTAAATATGTATAAGTCCACTAATTGGAATTTACGTTCCAAGTCCGTTGCCTGAAGGATCACCTGATTAGAATTTGCTTTTGAAAAACCGGAAAATAATGAGTTTTTTTCCGGTTTTTTCTTTGTGGTAATAATCCCTATACGATAGAGTCCAAAGCCAGGTGGCGTAGATGCCGCTCGCTGCCGAGAAAGAATTGGCAAGGTGCGGCAGGATATCGGCTGCATTATGACAAAGAGCATTACCGCTGTGTGGTGATCGACTGGCGCTAGCGCGATTCGCGTAAGATCTTCCCCTGCTGGAAATTATTCACAAAATTCAGCGGCTTTTTTATTGGACTGCTGCTAAATTTGTTATATACTTGTGCCCAATATTTGCCAACCGGCCACATGTCTGGCCTCAAGGTTGGTACACCGAACACTTTGTAGTAATAAAAGTGCAAATCATTGGAAAGGCAGGGTTTCCCGCATGAGCCATTATAAGATTGTTATCTCGGATTATTTTTATCCCAACTTGGAGCAGGAGTATCGCATTTTTAAACGCCTGGGGAAGGATATTGAGGTTGTAGATTGCACCAAGATCATTCCGGGCGGCGCAACGACGCCTGAGAAGTTGATCCCCTTTGTGGGCGACGCGGATGCATTGATGACGCAGTTCACAGGGGTTGATGCGCAGGTGATTGAGGCCATGCGGCAATGCAAGGTCATTGCCCATTACGCTGTTGGCATGGACATCATCGATATTGAAGCCGCCAGCCGCAAAGGCATCAAGGTTGCCAATGTCCCGGATTATTGCATCGAGGAGGTGGCCAATAGCGCCATCGGATTGATACTGGATGCCATGCGCAAGATCACGCTCTCGCGCGATTTGCTGCTAAAAGGGGAGTTCTCAATGGATACCATTCAGCCGATGAAGCGCATCAGCGGCACCACCTTGTGCTTGGTGGGATTTGGCAACATCGGGCGCAATGTGTATGCCAAAGCCAGGATTTTCTTCGGCAAAGTGGTGGTCTATGACCCTTACTTTAAAGGCCAGGCGGATTACCCCGAGGTCACTTTCCTGCCGCTGGAAGAGGCGCTAGCCCAGGCGGACGCGATTTCCTTACATGTGCCCCTGACCAAGACCTCCCAAGGGTTGCTGGGGCGCGCACAATTCGAGCACATGAAGAATGGTGTGGTGCTGGTTAACACGGCACGCGGGGGGCTGATCGATGAGAGTGCCCTATTGCAGGCGCTGAATAGCGGCAAGGTGGGCTACGCCGGGTTGGATGTGCTGGCGGACGATGAATACGAGCATTCGGTCTTCCTGCACCACCCGCATGTGTGCCTGACGCCGCATATTGCCTGGAATTCGGATGGTTCGCGGGACGAGATACAGCGCAAAACAGCTGAAAACGTGGTCAGCGCGCTGTTGGACGGACGCCCAACCTATTGTGTCAATTAAATAATAAAACGTTCTCCATGAACTTGCATGGAGAACGTTTTTCTTTTTAAACTGATTGATACAAGCAGGTAGTTAATCTGCGCATAGCTGTTAGACCGGTTGATTCTTTTTGCCGGTCGCCAACCCCCACACGATGAAGCCTAAAGCCAGGCTGCCAGCCACGCCGCCCACCGTCAGAAGGGCGCCCGCGACGCGCGGCAGGATACTCTCGGTTATGGCCTGCAGGACATCCGGGGAGCTGAGCAAAGCCGGCAGACCGCTGAAATGGGCTTGCTGCAGCCCGTACTGTGCCCAATATAGAGCACTGCTGCTCTGCAGCACCATGCCCAGGATGAAGACCGGCAGTGCGGAGACTATTAAAGTCCAGCCCAGCCACTGTAAGCGTATGCGCCAACTGCTATCCGCGATCAGCGCGGTGATATACCAGAAGCAAACCGCCAGGAAGGCCAGGAACAGCACGGTCAGCATAAAACTGGCCGGAATAGCCATGCCGGGCAGATATGCGTGCCATTTCTGTTGCGATTGCCACTGCTGCCATTGGTCTCCCAAAGGGATTTCATCCGGTAGTTGTGCCAGCATCTGCGGCAGAGCCGGTTTCAGATAACCTTCGATCAGCAATTCATCCGGAACTCCCTGGGGTTTACAAGCAGTCTGTCCTTCACCGAAGCCGGGCGTTTGACCGGCCTGGCAAGCGGGCAGGGCGGCCACCAGCGCTGTCAGGAACTCATCCTGTTGTTCGGCGGTCAGGGCAGCTTTGATGGGCTGCAGGTCCAGTGTGGGGGTGAATTCTTCGGTTTTGCCCTGCAGGTTGTCGAAAAAGCCGTCCACAATGGCACTGACCTGTGTTTTCAAATAATCCTGGCTGATGACATTGCGCAGGACGTCCCTCAGGGCTTGTGTGTCCGCTTCAGGCGGCAGTGATAATTGGCTGCGCAGGATGTTATCCAGCGTTTGGTCGGAAAGCAAAGCCTGATAGACCTGCTCCTGATCTAATGCATCCGTATAAAACTGTCGATCCAGTGCCCAACTGACGGTGCTGAGAGCAGCCTGGCTGGCGACCAGCAGCGGGAACACCAGACAAATACTGAGTATTACGGCTAAGAACTTACGCATATTCACTCCTAAAGAAACCTTTGATTAAAAAGATATACGCGCATACCTTCGATTGGTTCTTCAATTCATTATAGTATGGGGATAGGATCATATGATTTAATGGTACGAAAAAAATACGTAAAAATGGGAATAAGTGCAAATATAAGAAAATATGCAAAACCGGAGCAATCGTAAAGTAAAATTGGATTGTGCTGGTCTTTTTTGGATAATTTGTAAAACCGCAAGCAGCGGCGAGAAAATACATACCAATTCACGATTTAACAAATCAGGAGCAAAGCAATGGAAATCATCGCAAAGAATGGACCGGAAGCGGATTTATTAAAGACACGTTTGGAGAAATGGCTGGAAAGCGTGCATGCCTGGCACGCGCATTTTATCTGGAGCCCTAATGAGAAAGCTGCTTGGACAGAATTGCATAAGCCTTTGAGTGAATGCCGGGTAGCCCTGGTGACCACAGGCGGCGTTCATCTGAAAACGCAGCCGGCTTTTGATGTGGCCAGCGATTGGGGGGATTGGAGTTTCCGCGGGATTCCTGCGCATGTCAACCCAGGGGAATTGATGATCTCGGACGTGCACTACGACCATTCCGGGCCGGATATGGATATCAACTGTCTGCTGCCGCTCTCCCACCTGATCAAATTTGCAGATAAAGGATTCATCGGCAGTGTAGCTGAGACGCATTACGGATTCATGGGGTTCATCATGGATCCGCAAAAACTGGTCACGGAAACCGCGCCGGAAGTTGCCCGCAGGTTGTTGGAAGATAAAGTGGATGTGGTCTTTATGACGCCGGGCTGCGCCGTCTGCCACCATACCATCGGGTTGATCCAGAATGTCCTGGAGAATGCCGGATTGGTCACCATGGCAATGACGCTCAAACCGGAAGTTACACACTTCATGCATATTCCGCGGGCTGCTTATGTGCGCTATCCTTATGGTTACCCGCTCGGGCCGGCTTTTCAACCGGAGCTGCAGCGTGAGATCATGCGCAAGGGGATGGAACTGATCAACGAGATTGAAGAACCGGAGACGATCGTCAAATTGCCCTACCGCTGGGCCGGCAGCCGCAGCAGCGAACCAGACCAGAGTGCTGATGCGCGCACGCTGGAACTTATCACCCATATTGAGGAAATGATGACGTTGCTGCAAAGCATTCAGGCGGATATGGAAAATTACCAGAAGGATGAACAGGCTAAGCAAGTTCCCAGCAGTTATAAACTAAATTTTTATAAATCCCAGGCTGAGCGCGCCAAAAAGTTGTCGAATATGCTGGATGAGGAGGCTGTCTATATGGTAAACGGCCTCAGGAATTTATCCGGGCCGATCAAGTACCTGCGTGAAGAAGGATAAGCGCTGCCGTCATTTATTGAACATAAAGAAAAATAATTAAGCAAAACACACCTTTGTTATAAAAGGTGTGTTTTATTATACGTAAACGTCAGAAATGTTAATCAAACATTAAAAATTAAAGCTTATATCACTGACATATAATCTAAATAACTAAGGTTTATGGCCGAGGTTATTTTATAAAATTTATTAAACTCATTGGAGGTTATTATGATGGATCGAATAATTGCAGCTTTTTCTTTCAAGCCAGGTGTTTATAAAGAGGTGGAGGAAGACACTTCATTTACTTCCAGCGCCTGGATGATCGTGGCCGTTGTGGCTTTCCTCTCCGGCCTGGGTTCCACCGCGGCGGCGGCCAACGGCTTCAGCTTCCGCTGGATATTCGGCGCGTTGTTCTCAGCCTTATTTGCTGTGGGCGGGTTCGCGCTGGGTGCTTTCGTGATCGGTTGGGCCGGAAAAACTTTCTTCAATGCGGATGTCACATTTGAAGAACTGGTGCGCACCCTGGGTTTGGCGTATGTGTGGAATGTGGTTAAATTCCTGAACATCATCACCCTGGCCGGTTCCGGAATGCGCTGGATCAGCCGGCCAATCACCTTCCTGGCCGGTTTAGCGGGTTTGTTTGCCTGGTTCATGGCGGCCAAAGAAGCGCTGGATCTGGAATGGCCGCAAACCATCGGTACTGTTATCATCGGTTGGGTGGTCATGGCGGTTGTAACGGCTATCGCCAGCGGTTTATTGGCTATATTCGGTTTAGCCGGAGCCGGTGCGCTGTTGAGCTTTGTATAGCGCATCCTGTTTATTTACCACAGCAAGCAGCATGAGTTTTTCTTATGCTGCTTTTTTTTTAGTCTAAGAAACTAAAACTTTCCAGATACGTATTAAAGAGTATAAGATTGAATACCTAAGGAGATTACGAGATGGGTGAAAAGATCAGTGAAAAAAGAGAATTAGGCGAATTTGACCGCATCAACATGCGCGGTATAGGCAAGTTGTTTGTTTCTCAGGGCAAAGAGCAATCCGTGCTGGTCGAGGGCGATAAATTGGCGGTCAGCCGCATCACGACCAATGTAACTGACGGCAAACTGGTGATTGATGTCGGGCGCGATTGGGTGGAAAAGATCAGCGCGGGTTTTGATTTTCTGAGCGAGAACGACATCCGCATCACGATCGTCGTGAGGGAACTCAAAGAATTGGAAGTGACCGGCGCGGCCGATATCGAAATCACTGGCGTCAAAACCAAAGAATTGGACCTGAAATTGATCGGCGCCTCCAACCTCAAAGCGCTGGATATTAAAGTTGACACCCTCAAGACAGAAATCCCCGGCGCTGGCAAGGTGCTGGTGGAAGGCAAGGCAAAGGACCAATCCGTTACTTTGGCCGGCGCGGGCAACTTTGCCGGGCACAGACTGGAATCGGACACGGCCAAAGTCGTGTTGAGCGGCGTGGGTTCGGCCCAATTATGGGTCAAGAAGGAATTGGAAGTGACCATTGCCGGTGTGGGCAGCGTAGAATACTACGGAACGCCGACGGTAAAGCAGAGCCTGACCATGCTGGGCAAGGTGACCTGCCTGGGCGAGCCCAAATAACTTTATAGCACAGAATAACAGAAATAATAGCCCGCCGGGGGTCAATTCCCTTGACGGGCTTTATTGAATAGGTGTAAACTCTATTTAGAAAGAGAGAACAATGAGCGAAGAAATTTCATTAGATTTAGATCCTGACCCTAGACGCAGCTCGGCTCTTTATCCTGTTGAATGTTTTTCACCGGGTGGTGAAACGATTTAAACCGCACCTTGATTTAATTTGAGGTGGTCTCGCCCTCGGTACCGTTCAACGGATGAAGCCGAGGGTTTTTGCTTTCCATGGGCTCGAATCAAACGAGAAATGGAGGTAAATATGTTAACGATTTTAAAGACCACTGAGAATGCGCTGGTCAGTATCCCGCAGGTTGCTGACGGCGCCTGGGTGCATGTGGTGAATCCCACTCCGAAAGAGGTGGAACAGACTTACGGTCTGGGAATTCCGCGGGATTTCATCACTTACCCCCTTGACCTGGACGAACGGCCGCGCACCGAAAAAGAAGCCGGTGCCACGCTGTTGTTGCTGCGCACCCCGTATTACCAGGGTGAGACGCAGGACATCCCCTTTACGACCATTCCCCTGGGGATCATTTTGTGCAACGATTTCATCATTACCATCAGCAAATATAAGATTCCGCTGCTGGATTCCGTTGCTCAAAAGGGGCGTTATTTTTCCACCAACAAGCGCAATCAATTCATCCTGAATATTCTGCTGGCGATTGCCAATGAATACCTGGCGGCTGTGCGCACGATCAATAAAAAGACAGACCTGATTGAGGATGAACTGCAAAAATCCATCCGCAACAAGGAAGTGTTGGAGCTTCTCAAGTATCAGAAAAGCCTTGAACTGTTGTCCACCGCTTTGAAATCCAATGAGCTGGTATTTGAGAAACTGCAGCGCAATCGTTTTTTTAAAGAGTTTCCTGAAGATTCTGATCTGCTGGAAGACGTTATCACGGAAAACCAGCAGGCCATTGAAATGACCAACATTGCCAGCAACCTGCTCAGTCAAATGATGGACGCTTTTGCTTCCATTATCTCCAACAACCAGAACCAGGTCATTAAGGTACTGACATCAGTAACTATCGTTCTGAGTTTACCGACTCTTATTTCCAGCTTTTTCGGAATGAATGTGGCTCTGCCCTTCCAAACAAATACCGATGCGTTTAGTTGGGTAGGTTTGATTTCATTATCAATCATGGGCATTGCTGTAATATTATTTAAATGGAAAGATTGGTTTTAGGAGAGGAAAATGATTTATATCAGCAATATCATAGATAACAAAGTATGGGATATTTACGGGAAAAAGATTGGTAAGTGTCCAGATTTATTAATCTCCCAGAATGGTCATAAATTTCCAATCATTTGTGCAATAAAATTGGAATTACACGATAATACCGTACTTTTAATCCCAATCGAGAAAATCAGCAGTTTATTCCCGAGTATTACGCTTAATACAATTCTCGATGAAATTGAACCTTATCGCGAGACAGGCAGAGATTTGTGGTTGGGGCATCAAATACTGGATCATCAGATTGTCGATGTTGAGGGCAAACGAGTGGTCAGGGTAAATGACGTCCAAATTGCTTTTGTGAATAACCATTTTATGGTAACCGGTGTGGATGTGGGCAACCTGGGTTTGTTGCGACGGTTGGGTTGGGACAATCTTGTGACAGGCATGTCGAAGTTGCTAAAAATACCAGTTCAAAAGAAGGTAATCTCGTGGGACAATGTTGTCTACGTTGAAGAAAAAGACCCGCTAAGGTTGAATATCTCACAAGAGAAAATCAGTAAACTCCCCCCTGCCGACATCGCCTCAATTATGAATGGATTGGATCGCAACACAAGCCGCACATTCCTGGAAAGTATGGATGATGAGACTCTGGCAGATACGTTGGAGGAAAGCCCCACCAAGACCCAAATCGAGGTACTTTCAAACCTGGATTCTGAACGCGCGGCAGATATCCTGGAGGAAATGGATCCTGATGAAGCTGCAGATTTATTGGCTGATCTGCCTGAGGAAACCAGTTCAGAGTTATTGGAGTTAATGAATGAAGATAATGCGGAACATGTCCGGTCATTGTTGGATTTCCCACCTGATTCAGCGGGTGGAATAATGACAACTGAATTTGGATGGATCAATACAGGATTAACCATCGGGGAAGCAATCTCCTTTCTTCGCTCGTCCAAGGAAGCACAAGAAGTCGAGGATATGTACTATATCTATGTATTGGATGACCATAAGCAATTGAATGGGGTAGTTTATCTACGCGATCTTGTAATGGCATCTCCTGAAGTACAGGTTGACGCGTTAATGAATGCGGATCCTGTTTCTGTGAGCCCAAACGCGCAACAGGATGAAGTGGCATACCTGATGGCGAAATATAATTTAGTGTCAATTCCCGTTGTGGACGAGGAGAACGGGAAAATGATTGGTATTGTCACGCTTGATGACGCAATTGATTATGTGCTGCCGACTGCATATAAAAAGCGACTACCGCGATTTTTCTAATAAGGAATTTCATCAATGCAAAGCAGAACAAAAAAGAGTAATTTATTTAAAAGGATTTGGCTATATCTGGCAATTTTTGGCCCCGGGTTAATCACCGCTTCGGCTGACAATGATGCTCCGGGTATTGCTACCTATTCCATGGTCGGTTCCTTTTATCAGTACAATTTCCTCTGGCTGATCGTCGTGATTACCGTTGGAGAGGTGGTTGTTCAAGAGATAGCTGCCCGGTTGGGTGCTGTAACCGGAAAGGGAACTGCCGATCTGATTCGCGAAAAGTTTGGCGTAAAGATTACGATGTTCACAATGCTGTGTCTATTAATCGCCAATCTGGGGACGACGATCGCGCAATTTGCGGGTATCGCAGCTGGAGGGGAGCTGATTGGAATTTCCCGCTATGTAATCATCCCTGTTGTGACCATTGTGATTATGTTTGCCGCTCTCAAGGGAAATTATAAATACATGGAAAAAGTCTTGTTGGTGTTGTGCCTTTCAGCACTCAGCTATGTAATTACTGTTTTTTTGATAAAACCTGATTTTTCGGAAATCGCCAGTAGTATTGTCAAACCGGATTTGGTGATGGACAGGAATTATATTCTGGCGATGTTGGCTACCATCGGTACAACAATTACACCTTGGGGGGTTTTTTATATGCAAGCCTCCGTAGTGGATAAAGGAGTAAATCCACAGGATTACAAGTCAACAACCCGTATGGATGTCATTTTTGGCGCAGTTTGGGGAAATATTATTTCGGCTTTCATCGTGATTTGTACCGGCGCGACGTTGTATCTCAATGGCGTGAGAGTGGAAGAAGCCAGCCAGGCAGCTTTGGCTTTGAAGCCATTTGCCGGGGAATGGGCTACGTTGTTGTTTTCAATAGGCCTGTTGGGTGCATCAATTTTAGCGGCAATGGTATTGCCGCTTTCAACGGCGTATGCAATCACAGAAGCCTTTGGATGGGAACGAGGTCTTAACCATAAGAAAAAGGAAGCCCCAATATTTTACGGTCTTTTCACGGGAGTCATACTTTTCAGTGCGTTTTTCGTCTTAATTCCCAAGATACCGTTATTTAAAATTATGTGGTTATCGCAAACTGTCAATGCGATTCTGCTGCCCTTGCTATTGGTCTTGATCCTGAAAATATCAAATGACAAAGAAGTCCTTGGTGATCAGGTTAACCGAAAGTGGCAGAATATTTTTGCTATCGGGCTGACGATTATGATATCGATAATTACCATTGTCTTGTTTTTATTTACCTAAGGATAACCAGCAGAGTATTTCTGGCACAATGTTAATTGTGTTGATGTTATTGGCCAGAGAAAATGGATATGGCGTTTAGTTCAAGGGCAGTTGGATAAAGAAGATGGTCTTATCCTTGTCCGGTAAAAGCCCGATGTTGCCGTTGTGTTTTTCCACGATGGCCTTGGAGATTGCCAGCCCTAATCCTGATCCCGGGTAATTTTGTGTGTTTTTCCCGCGGTGGAAGCGATTGAATAATCCTTCCCGTTCATCGGCAGGAATGCCGATGCCGTTATCCTCAACCAGTATCAGCGCCGAATCGGATTCGGCGTAGAGGTTCATCGTTACGGTGCCGCCGGGCGGGGTGAATTTGACAGCGTTGCTCAACAAATTACTGACCGCGCGCTGAAGCTGTTGAGCATCCCCGTTGATAAAAATGGTCTCATCCGGCAATATAACATTGAAATCGACCTCGGCTTGTTCCGCTGCTGAGGCATGGATTTCACTGATCTCCAGCAGCAAGTCGGTCAAGTTGAGTTTATTAAAATCCGGTTTCTCATTCTTGGATTCCAATTTAGAGAGATCCAATAGATCTTTTGAAAGCTTGTCCAGCCGGTCCACCTGTTCCAGGGAACGTTGGATCATGGGAGCGGCTTTTTTCATAGACTTCTCGGATAAAGCTAAATTTAAATCGGCTCGCAGGGAAGTTAGCGGGGTACGTATTTCATGTGCGGCATCGGAGACAAATTGGCGCAGGGTTTCAATGCTGTGCTGGATATGCGAGGCCATCTGGTTAAAAGTATCGGATAAAGAAGCTAATTCCGCTGGTTTATAAATGGGTGAGCGAATTTCATAATTGCCATCTTTCATCTCTGAAGCAACACTTTCCAGGTTTACCAGCGGATTGGTCAGGCTGCGGCTGACCAGGTAGCCAAAACCGGTGGAAACCACCACGCCAATCAGGCTGGCAATGCCCCATACCTGAATCACGTTTTTGATAATGCGCCTTCCGTATTCCGGGCTTTCAGAAAGCTCAACATAACCCAGAAGTTGGTCTTCCTTCCCATAAAAAGGCGCTTCTATTACGACAGATGAGCGATTGTTATATTCGGTGGTGGCGTCCTGCACCATGATATACCCGAATAAATTTGGGTTTGCTTGGACGGAATAGTCCGGAGGCGTTTCGTTAGCGTTTTGCGGAGGTCTGTTTTCAGAAGGTTCGAGGGAAAAGGAGGATAGATCAGGAGTGGGCGTTTGCGAAGTTCCCGCAGAATCATTTCCAGCAGCCTCACCAGAATTTTGACCATTGGGCGGGCCAGGCTGTGTATCGTTTCTCTGGGGCCTGGGTACGGTGATATTCCAGCTTTTGGAAGGAGAGCCCGAATCGGCGATTAAATTGTGGTCGATATCTAAAATCCGCACACGGGATTGGATTAGAAAGGCGGTTAACTTGGCCTGGTTTTGAAAGACATCCTGATAATCCATTAGTGAATCATTCTGGGTGATATCGGAATTTTCGACTATGCGCGAAATGTTGTTGGCAGTGCCGTGAACATTGGTATCCAGATACTGCTTTTCCAATCCGCTGTAATAGCTCCAAATGGTGAAATACATGACCATACCGACCAGTGTGATCGTTAAAAGGACGATACCGGCAAAAGAGAACGGCAATTGGGCGCGTAATGATTTAAATATTTTGTGTTTCTTCATTTATATGCTTTCATTCATATTTTAATGCAATAACCGGCGGCATGGATTGCGCTTTCAATGCCGGATATAATCCCGATATACTGCCGATAATGGTTGAAAACACAATGGCGAAAACTGGCAGGTAAAAAGGAATATAGACCGCTGAGGTAATGGCGGTGGCGCCGCTGGAAGAAGCTTGTTCCTGAAGATAGGGAACAGAAAACGCGTTGATGACGCTTCCCAAGACTAACCCCAGGGTTGTCCCGCCTAATCCTCCCAGAAGACCAATACCGGCGGCTTCACCGATGAACAGGCTGAGGATGTCGGAATTGGTGGCGCCCAGGGCTTTCAGTAAGCCTATTTCCTTAGTGCGTTCCATAATAGACATGGTCATAGTGTTGGCGATACCAAAGGCTGCCACCAGCAGGGTGATGGCTCCCACACCGCCGAACACCAGCTGCAGGACGGTGAAGAGAGAGTTCACGTTTTCGAGAAACGATTGCGCGGTTTGGGTTTGAAAACCTAACTCGGTAATTTCGTCTGCGACGGTCAGCACATTATCCGGGTCATCCACCGCGACTGTCAGTGATGAGTACCCATCATCGTTGTGGTTGATGCGTTCTCCGTTAACCCAGGAGACAATGTTATCTGCTTCGTTCATGCAGATGTATGCGGCATAATCGGAAGAATCACCCGATTCGGCTAATATGCCAACTACTTTAAAGCGCATGGTTTTTGTGGTGCGCCCGCTGGTCGTGCTTTTTGTGACCTCTAACTTGACTTGCTTACCCAGCAAATCAGTTGTCATGGTTGCGTCGCTGCCGGAGTAGTTGGGACGGAACATGTTTTCCGTTACGCTGGCTCCCAGAATGATCGACCCGGAACTTAATGTGAGATCGCCTTCAGAAGCAGCCAGGCCCATTTGAGAAAGGTCTTCCACTCCCACACCGGTCAGTGAAACCCGGCCTTCGAATTTCTGGTAAACCATGGTGGAGCTGCCGGAAATACTCTGTTTTGGGATGACGTCTTCAACATGTTCGATAGCGCCAATTTGTTCCAGCATATCATTGGTCAGGGCAACTTCCTCGGCTGAACTACTGGTGCGTACGGTGCTGCTGCTGCCTCCGGGCCCGCCGCCTGAAGGCCCGCCCCCTCCGCCACCCCCACCTCCGCTCATGCCACCGAAACCAGCACTGACGGTGATTTCAGACAGGTCACTGTTGCCGGTGAATTGGGCTGTTGCGATCTGTTGCAGCCCGCCTACCAGAGCCACTAACAAGATGATGGCAGCCGAACCGATCATGACGCCCAGGGAAGTTAATAAAACGCGTCCTTTTTGACGTTTAATATTTTCATAAATAAAAATGACCAGTTCTATAAAACTCATAAGGATCTAATCCTACAAGGGAAGTAAATTAGCGGCTATTTCCAATGCGGTTGTTAGTTGTGGCACTGCTGTCAAAGCCAATCATGCCGCGGATAAAACGTAGGACAGTGTTCCAAAATCCGCCGTTGGATTGCTCCTGGGTACGCGTACTTCCCGGCTGCTGTGCGCCATCCAGGGCGGTCATGGTACCTTGCATCTGCCCACTTTGGCCTGGTCCGCCAAAGCTCTGCCCTTCAACTGTAATAGTCAGTGTATCGCTGATGGTTTCTGCCCCTTTGAAATTATCCTGGTAGTTAAGAGTGACTGTGACCGGAATTTCACCGGCTTCACGGGGCGTGATATCGGTGTCCATGGTGAAAGTCCCGCCGCTTTCCAGTGTGCCGACGAAAGTGGTGTAGTTGGACAACTCTGCATTTGCGACTTCGACTAAAATGTCCCCCAGCAGGATATCATCACTGCTCAAATTCACCACCTGGATGGGCAGCGTTCCCTGTTCGCTTACGTTGTAACTATCCGGCACTTCGTAAAAATTGATCTGAATGCTGGGCACCAAATACACCAAAAGCGTGATGATCTGACTGTCGGTAAAATCGTTGCCGTCTTCATCCGTATAAGTGAAGGTCAGGTTGAGGGGATAAACGCCGGGTTCCAAATCTGAGTTGACTACAAAAGATTGTTCCACCTTCACGGTTTGCTGAACAGCCACATCCCCGATCACCTGAACGTTGGAAGAACCCACCGGCAGGAAGTTGTCGTCCGTGGAATCGCTGGAAGTGCTGCCGATGGTCATATCCACATTGTTAGCGCTCAAAAGACCCCTGTTTTGCAGGCTCATATCGAGCACGAATAAAGATCCAGGCACCAGCGGATCCACGCTGGATTGGTAGTTGGATACCACTATTTGCGGTCTGCCTTCCGGCGTAGCGGTGTGGTAAGGGCCGTAGCCGGCGATGGAAATGGAAATGGTGAAGGATTGGGAGTAAGAATTTCCCTTCTCATTTTTATAATCCACATCCACGTTTATGGTGGCTGGGCTGTAGTCCATGTCATCGGCTACCGCGAAATACATGGTCTTGGAGACTTTCTCGCTGACGTCAATGGAACCGATGATGGCCACGCCGCCGTTTTGCACAGGCGTCAAATCGTTTGAGGAAAATGTGATCACGACATTATAGGCTTTTTGCTGACCCAGATTTTGGAAAACGCTGCGGATGGAGAATTCACCGCCGGCGTATGTGTCACTGTCGTCATAATAATAGGTGCGCAAATTCAATAAAGGGCGCTGATAGGATCCTGTGGGTGTAACGGTGATGGTTGGGTATGAAGCTGAGGTTTCGGAGGGTACAGCGGTGTTGGTAGGTGTGCTGGTACTTACCGGCACACTGGTATCGGTAGGTGTGTTGGTTGAAGTTGGTGTGTTGGTCGCTGTTGAAGTAGCGGTGTTGGTAGGCGTGCTGGTATCACCATCCTGAAAAAGTATATCGCCCGGTTTTTGGTCCAGGAAGGGCATATGAGCGGTATATCCGGAAAAGAATAGCATATTGATGAAAAGCGTTATGGTTAATAATTTTTTCATATTCAATCTCTTTAATGAATTTGTCTTCCATTTCCTCGAATAGAACCATCCAGCATATCAATTACTCGATCTGCATAATGGGACATGCGCGGGTCATGCGTGACCACCATGATGGTCCGGCCGCTTTGATTTAGATCTTTTAATATATCCATGATGTTTTCACCGCTGGTTGTATCCAGGTTTCCGGTGGGTTCATCGGCCAGGATGATGGGCGGGTTGTTCGCCAGCGCGCGTGCCACAGCAATGCGCTGCTGCTGGCCGCCGGAAAGCTGGGTGGGTTTGTGATGAACCCTATCCTGCAAACCAACTTTGGCGAGCAGTTCATAAGCCCGCTCGAGGCGCTCCTTTTTGGGGACGCCGTTCAGCCGCAGTGGGAGAGCGACATTTTCCAGAGCGGTCATAGTAGCGATCAGGTTGAACGACTGGAAGATAAACCCAATCATCCTGCGGCGGTAAATAGCCATTTCCTGTTCATCCAGCGTGGTGACGTTGTATTTGCCGACTTTTACATTCCCGGAGGAGGGGCGGTCCAGGCCGCCGACAATGTGCATCAAGGTGCTTTTACCGGAGCCGGATGGTCCCATGGTGGTGACGAATGAACCCTCCTCAATTTCGAGACTTACACCGGCCAGCGCGACCACGTGCACATCATCATCCATCTCGTAGGTTTTTATTAAATCGTTGACGGTAATGATGGCATTCATCTAACCAAGTTATTCAAAACACTGCTATCGATTTCCAGGTTGGATAATTGGTCGATCCCAAGCCCCAACAAGGATTTAATCAAGATCAAAATTAACATACTGGAAACTGCCACGATAATGGGCTTTTTATTGTTCAATTTGGTCATCACGCTGACCCCAATGGTTAACAAAACAACCTGCCAGATCATGTAGATATCGACTTGTTCCAATAAATTTCCGAGAAAGATGGCCGCATTGCTATCAGCGGTGGGGGCAAACCCGGAAAGACCAATGGCAGTAACGCTTGAGCCTGTAGCGAGGGCATACATGATTTGCATCACGGCGCGTGCGCCAACCGGAACACTGGCCCAAGCCGCGAAGATGAGCGCCATGTGGGTGTTGGCCTGGCCGCCCATCGAAATGGATAAAAGGTTGATGATGCTTCCCAGGATCAACCAGGTCAAGGCAAAGCTGAGAATGTTGCCCAGCGCAGAAAGAATTTTTGTTAGAAAAGTGGATGAACTGCCGCTGGCCTGGCTGGCGCTCTCGCCCTGCGCATCTTCTGTATCGGCGGATGTTGTGGCTTGCTGCATGCCCATTGGACCTCCGCCGCCCGGCATGCCGCCCATATTACCTGAGCCGAAACCGGATTGGGCTGAAATGGAGGTGGCGCTTGAGGGGGATGCGTTGGAAGTAGAACTGGAAACCGAAAGCAAGCTGGCTAGTAAAATGACCACGGCTACCACGGCGATGGGTGTTCTCCACTCTGCTTTTTTCCCTTCCTGTTCGATTTCAGAGAAAACCAAACGCGGTTGGGTGATTAATTTCCCAATCCGTTTGAAGTTTAGTGAAAACTTATTTTCATTTTTGATCTCATTTATTGCATTGACGTCAGTATTCACACAGTACTCCATAAATAAAAGAGTTAGGGATGTTGGTAAGTTTAGCTATTTGACATTTCAACGAACTGTAATACACATTACAGTTCGTTTATCAAAAAAAAAGGTGCCCTAATCACGAGGGCACCCTTTTCATTCAATTTATTATGTTTATGCGCTGACCTTACTTTGCAACAATGTGATCAGGGCATCAATCAGGTTGGTTGAAGCAACCTGTACGGCGCCTCTGCCGGCACCGCCTGGCTGGCCGCCGCCCTGACCGGGCTGTCCGCCGCCATTTCCGCCATTGCCGGAGCCGTCAGCGGCCGGGGTGCCCTGGGGAGCAGCCATGGCTGCATCGGGTGTGCCCTCGGGGGGCATTTGGCCATCTTGTCCGGCTTGCATGCCTTCCGGCATTTCAATGCCTTGTTTCTCCATGAAAGTTGTGACTGCGTCCTGATCGAGCTCCAATGCTTCAATGGCAGCCAGCTGATCGCTGGTCATCACAGCCTGGATTTGCTCAAACAACGCGCTAATCTCCTCAGAATTATCTTCCGGTTGTAAAGCTTCCATAGTGGCGGAAGGCGTGTCTGCCTGAGCGCCGGGAGTTCCCTCTGGCATCAGTCGGACCTGCTGCGCATATTCTTCCATGGAAGTCCAAAGGGTTGCCAGGCTGGCTGCTTGATCGACCGTAACAGCCAAATCGGTTCCTTCTAACCCAAAAACACCGATGATAAAACGTTCCTGCTCGGAAATCTCCCGCTGCTGGCCGTCTTTGGGGCCGCTGCCGGGTGTGCCTTCTTCCGGTGTGGGGGTGGTGTCATCGGCAGCTACGATGGCGCTGTAGGAACCATTGAAAGCTGACAGCATTAATGCCAGCACGACTAACAAAGCAATCAAATATTTTTTCATTTTAAATCTCCTGTGAAAATAGTTTTTAAACGCATTGGTTTTGGGATTCTTTTGAATAAAGCTGAATAGCTGTGCGCCGCAGCCATTCAGTGGTTGGCCGATTTTCTTTCTTTCATTTTCCTCATTGTTTCAATGATGTTCATACCAAATCCTTTCTTTGTCTGATCCTGCTCCTTTCTTTTTGAATTTCCCCCAAAGGATCAGTAATCAATAATAAAAATAAAAAATTGCGGATATGAACTTTACAAATAAACAAATTAAATTAAGTTAATAATAAAAAATCGACCGTAAGTTTAAACGATCGATATTTCACCCCCCTGTATGGTTAATTACAGTCTTTTAATATGTTTCGGAGCTGGCTGACAAGCGGTAACCGATGCCCGGCACGGTCAAGATCAGTTTGGGATGGGCGGGGTCGTATTCGAGTTTCTCGCGCAAACGGCGGATATAGACCGTTATGGTCTGGCTGTCATTGATCTCTTCGGTTTCGTAACCGCGAATACTGCTGACCAACTGCGAACGGCTGAGAACCTGACCGGGATGTTTGGCCATATGCACAAACAAGCGGTACTCGGTAGGTGTCAGGTTGATCACATCTTCATTGCGGGTCACGGTTGCGCGCAGGATATCGATGGTCAGGTCACCGATGAAGATCAGTTTGGATTCAGTTGAGGAAAATTCGCCGTATGCGCGGCGTAACAGGGCGCGAATACGCGCGTTCAGTTCGTTGGGGTTGTAGGGTTTGGTCATATAATCGTCCGCACCGATTTCAAGCCCCAAGACTTTGTCGATGGGTTCATCCCGTACGGTCAGGATGAGGATGGGTTGGTGCAGACCAGCCTGGCGGATCTGCCGGCAAAAATCAAAACCGGAGCCGTCTGGCAGACGGATATCCAGGATGATCAGGTGCGGCTGCATTTTCTGCGACGCGTCAATTCCTTTTGCTCCCGAATCGCAGATTTGGATGATATAGCCTTCACGCACCAGACCGTCGTGTAAACTGCGCGCTACTGCAGCGTCATCTTCAATGATTAGGATACGCGGATTTTGAATTTGTAAGGTCATTTTCTTTATTCCCGTCTTTCTTGAGATGAAAATATTATAGCTTCCAGTCTGTGAATTCTTGTTTCAACATTTCTTTACGGTATTCATCGTCTGTTAATGTCGCTTGGCAAGCCATAATTATGCTGAACCTTCATCACGGGGATGAATTTCATTATATTAGATGTAAAAATATAGTCAATCTTATTCTATGATGAAAATCAAAATATATTGATTTGGCAGTGTAAACAAATTGTAAATTTATTAAACAGATTTTTCGGTTAAAAAGCAAGAACTAATCTAATAAAAGAAAAATACCAATGTCAATGTACGTTTGATGGGAAGCTTGCCATGCCGGGGCGCTGCATCGCCTGCGGTGAATCCACCCAGTGAAAAAAAGGCGGATTACCACAACCAATCGTTTAAGGAACCACAAATATATTTTTTATTTCCCGATTTGCGATTCTTACGCAGAAGCTCATAGAAAATATTTCAATGTTAAGCCTGCCAACATTGTTGGCGTGATCATTATTCTTTTCAGCGTGATCTCCTGGCTGAATCCATTCACCAGCTTCCCGAAGGCACTGTTTTATTTGGGTGGAGTATTGTGGTTGACAATCGTAATTGGCTATTTGGTATGGATGAATAAAAAAGTCCGCCGTGAAAACAACCCAGAAGTAATTAAGCGAAATTCTCTCCTGAAAAATGCAGTGCGCTTTGAGAAAGTTAATACGCCCGGCAAGAACAAAGCTGGAGAAGCGCGGATTATTTTTTCAAATAGCAAATTCGCACAGGCATTTACCTATATAAACATAAAGAAAGAAGTGTAGAATATATTTAATTGATTGTTTTTTCAACGGTAGCAAATGTTGAAAAGTTGGCTGAATGGGGGAGTATGGATAATTATAGGTGGGTATAGTGATAAGTGTTTACCAAATTGATGAGCTCTGTATTTGATTGACCTGTTCTTTTGTTTATATAGTGGGTATAAGGCGGTGAAATTAGTGGTGGCTTTTTATTGATTTATAGAATTCGCCTTTTCTGATTACAAATTATTGACGGGATATATCGATTGTTAATTTTTTATTTGAATATGATAAAATGGTAGTAACAACATAACGTTATAACGAATTATGGAGTTTACACTTTGCTGGTTCAATTATGGCTTTAAACCTGAAATAAAAATTTTGGTCTGTCTTCTTCTTTATCAGAGCCAAATTTCTCTTTATAAGCATTAATAACATAAATCTATAAAAGGAGGTCATGGGAAAAAATAAGATTTGTAGATTCGTCTTAGCAGAAATAAAAATTTTATAAAGGAGTGAATTATGTCACCAATACTAACCGCATTAGTATTAGCAATATGGGCTTATATATGTGTTTACGATATGTTAGCCACGCAGTTTGTTTTGGCCAATCGTCCGTTGATTGCCGGTTTTGTGACCGGTCTAATCGTCGGTGATGTCCAGACCGGTATGCTGATCGGCGGTACCCTGGAGTTGATGTCCTTAGGTGTTTATACCTATGGCGGCGCCACGGTCCCCGATTACACCGTGGGTGCTATCCTGGGTACCTATTTTGGAAAAGGCGGTAATTTCGATGTCGGTATCGCTCTGGCGGTCCCGGCTGCACTGCTTTTGACCCAGGTTGACATCCTCAACCGTTTTTTGAACTTTGTATATGTTCACAAAGCGGATAAATATGCAGAAGCAGGCGATGATAAAGGCTTTGAGCATATGATGGTTTGGACCAGCCATATCATTTGGGGCTTGTCCCGCGCCATCCCGGTTTTCCTGGCTGTTGCATTTGGTGAGCCGGTTGTAAAAGGCATCAGCGCTTTCTTCGAAACGTATCCCTGGATTAACAAAGGTATCACTGCTGCCGGTGGTCTATTACCTGCCATCGGTTTCGCCATGCTATTAAAGATCCTGCCTGTGGAAAAATATCCGGCCTTCTTGATTTTGGGCTTTGTACTCTTTGCATACTTGGGAATGCCACTGGTGGGTATTGCTCTGATTGGCGTGGCGGTTGCTGGAATCTTCCAGTACGTCAAATATGAAAAGAAGGAGGCATAAGATGGCTACCAAAGAAAAAATTACGCATGCCGATATCATGAAGTGCTTCTGGCGCTATGTTTTCATGGCGCAATGCGGCTGGAACTATGAGCGTATGCAGTCTGTTGGCTATTGCTATTCTATGCTGCCTGTCTTGAAAAAGATGCATCCGGATCCGGAAGATTTCAAGGAAGCTTTCATCACCAACCTGAACTTCTTCAATACCAACCCGGTTGTCGGTACCCCCCTGATCATGGGTGCCCATATCGCTTTGGAAGAAGCCGGTGCTTCATACGATACCACCGAAGGTTTGAAAGTCGGTTTGATGGGTCCTTTGGCCGGTGTGGGCGACACATTGGTCTGGGCGCTGTATAACAGCATCATTTTCAGCATTGCTGCCATTATGGCATTGAATGGCAATGTGATGGGCCCCATCCTGGCAATGGTCCTGGTGTTTTTCCCCTATATGGCCATTCGCTACTGGCAGATCACCTGGGCGTATAAAGAAGGTACACACCTGCTAACTTCGATTGGCAGCGGTGCCATTGGCCGTATCACGGAATTTGCTACCATCGTTGGCCTGGTTGTGATTGGCGGTTTTGCGCCATCCATCATCAGCCTGACCACACCCTTGGAATATGAACAAGGTGCACTTGTGAACGGCGAAACAGTGACTCAGATTGTGTCGGTTCAGGCACAATTAGATGCGATTCTGCCTTATATGCTGCCGGCACTGGCTACTTTCCTGTGCTATTGGCTGCTGAAGAAGAAGAGTTGGAGTCCCATTAAAGTAATCGTACTGCTGGTTGTTGTTGGTTTCCTCGGCGGTGCGTTGGGTATCTTCGGCTAATTTCCATCAGAACGAAATAAAAGCAGGGTAAACATGTTTACCCTGCTTTTATTCAACTTATTATTAGGAGTAGAAATGCAAAAGCAATATTTTGACCTGGCCCTTGAGAAAATTGCGGCCATTGAAACTGATGAAGAGGGTCATATTCGTGAGGCTGCCAGGTTGGTGGCGGATTCTCTGATGAACCGTAACTGGGTATATACCTTCGGCAGCGGCCATTCGCAGCTGTTGGCTATGGAAGTTCACGGCCGCGCGGGCGGGCTGTATCCAATCGTGCATATCCCGGACCCGATGAACGGCCGTGCCGAAAAAGTGGAGGGCTTTGGTCCTATTCTAATCGAAGGGCTGAATTTCAAAGAAGGGGAAACCGTTTTCGTGATTTCCAATTCCGGCCGGAATCCGGAACCGCTGGAAATTGCTCTAGCGGTAAAGGAAGCTGGCGCAAAATTGATTGCGGTCACCTCGCTGGCACATTCCAAATCGGTCACCTCACGGCATTCCTCCGGAAAACTGTTGTATCAATTGGCAGATGTGGTATTGGATAGCCATACCCCGGCCGGTGATGCCTCCCTGGCTTTCGAAAACAGCCCCATCCGCTCCGGCGCATTGTCCACTGTGTTGGGCGCGGCGCTTATGGATGCGGTTGTGGTGGAAGCCATTGAGATAATGCTGAAGGAAGGTTTTGTCCCGCCGGTTTTGATCAGTTCCAATTTGGATGGTTCCGATGAGCATAACCAGCGAATTATGGATGAATACGGGCAATTTCCCCAACCCCGGTTTATTTAAATAAGCATCATTTGGAGGTCCGTTGATTGGTATTTTGATAGTCTCACACGGCGAGTTGGCAGCGGGTATGCTCAATGCGCTGCAAATGCTCACCGGAGAGCAGGAAAATGTAGCGGCATTAGGTTTGCTGGAAAGTGAAGCACCTGAAGACTTGATTGACCGAATTTGCGAAACCGTGAAAACAATTGATGATGGGGATGGTGTCTTGATTACGGTTGACCTGTTTGGTGCTACGCCTTTCCATGCAAGCGCCCGCTTGTTCCTGGAAAGCGAACGAAAAATTGAAGTTGTGACCGGCGTAAACCTGCCCATGTTGGCTGAAATCATGGTCAACCGGGAGGGCCAGAGCGTGGCTGATTTGGTCAAACAGGCTTATCAGGCCGGGCTGGATGGCATTCAGATGCTGCCGGATAGTATTCGAAACGCAAAATAATGAATAAAATTACTATACACAAGGAAGGAGAATAGATATGTCAGTTATGCATGTCCGAATGGATAATCGCCTGATCCATGGTCAAATTCTGGTTTCGTGGAATTCCCATTATAAGATCGATCATCTGATTGTTACCAACGATAAAGTGGCGCAGGATCCGCTGCAGATTACCCTATTGAAGGCTGTTACACCCATTGGGGCCAAGGTATCTGTGTTGAAAGTTGAGGATTGCGTGAAATATTGCCTCAGCCCTGAAGCGGAAAAGGAAAATATTTTCATCATTGCCAAAACACCGGAAGATGGTCTGGAATTGGTGGAACGCGGTTTGAGTATCCCGGTACTTAACCTGGGTAACCAGGCTTTTGTGCGGAATTCCAAAAAACTTTCCAACTCTGTTTTCCTGACGGAAGAGGGCGTTCAGGCATTGAAGAAAATTCACGAGAAAGGCATCAAGATCACCTGCCGGATGATGCCAAACGACGGAGAAAATGAATTCTGGCCTACGATCGAAAAGACTTACTCAGACTGGGTGAAATAGTAATCCTCGTTTAGAATGAGGTTTCGATGGAGGAGAGGAGTGCCTGATTCATGTTAAACGCTGCCGCAATTGAAGTTGACATTACTCCCCCGGTTGGGGTGAAAATGGCGGGTTATGCTGCTCGCTTGGAAGCCAGTAAAGGCATCCATGATCCATTAAAAGCACAAATTCTATTATTGGAATTGGACGCTGCCAGGGTTATTTTCATCAGCATGGATTTGCTGGCTGTCCAGGCCCAATTCTCCAAAAAATTGCGCGCGGCCATTCAAGAGAAAACGGGGGTGGAAGCAGATCACATCCTGATAGCCTGTTCGCATACTCATTCAGGTCCACAGGGCTTCAACCTGGATGATCTGATTCTGCAGGAAACCAAATACGAGGCTTTACAGGAAATTACCTGCCAGAAAGTTGCCGGTGGGTGCGCCTGGGCAGCCAGTAAATTGCAGCCGGCTCAAATTTCGTTGGGCCGCAGCGTAATTGACGGATTGGGTCTAAACCGCAACGATCCGCAGAAAGGCTCGGCAGATCAGCAGGTTTCTGTTTTGCGACTGGACGACGCTTCCGGGGAACCGCTGGCGGTGTTGTTCAACTATGGCTGCCACCCAACCGTGATGGGGGCGGATAATTTACAGATCAGCGCGGATTATCCCGGCGCGGCCAGGGCTATGTTGAAGGGGGTTTATCCGCAAGCGGTCTTCATGTTCACAAACAGCGCGGCCGGGGATATCAGCACGCGTTTCACCCGCCGCAGCGCGACTTTTGCAGAAGTAACACGCCTCGGACAAATTATGGGTGCGGCTGTGCTGCAGGCTATGAATACGACAGAAAAATTTGATCCGCAGGAGCTTAATGCCCGGGTGGAATCTATCGACTTGCCTTTGAAAACTTTTCCGACTGTAGCAGAATCGCAAAGGCTTTTGGAGGAGGCTAAAGATGTGTTGAGCCGTATGCAAGCAGAGAACGCACCTGTGGGTGAGCTGCGTAAAATCGTGACCAAAATTGAGGGTATCCAGGTCCTTTTATTGCAGATCAAATATTTTCAAGGTAAGGAAAAATTACAATCCGAACTGCAGAGCATCCAGGTTGGTCCACTGCATGTGATTACTGTGCCGGGAGAACCTTTTTCAAAAACTTTCCTGGATATCAAACAACGCATCCAACCTTCACAGGTTATCCTGGTGGGGTATGCCAATGATTACAAAGGTTATTTTCCCGAATCCGCACCCGGATTACCAGGCACCTATGAGGATTTGGTTAGCCCATTCTCTTCCCAGGCTGCATTGAATATTAAAGAACTCGCCATAAAGTTGATCAAGGAAAAATAATGAATGAAATCTGGATAATCCGAATGTTGGGCATTTTCTTTGCTTTATTCGGCGTCGCCATCCGCTTTGGGTATTTTAAGAAAATGTATTTTGCCAGTAAGGGTGGAATTTATGGATATCTTCCTATGGGGCTATTATTTGTTCTTTATTCCTATTATGAGGAAATCTCTGGCAGCCGCCCTGAGTCTTTGACGATTTATTATGTGCTCTTCGGGCTGTTGATTGTGAGTATTCTGTTTTTCAGTCTCCGTAAGCCGAAATGGATGAAACCAAAATGGGTCTTGTGGGTGGAAAAATATCCCGCCAAAGTCATCAATAAAATGGCGGAGGAAGTGAAAGATGATCCGGAGTGGGAGCAGAATGCCGTAGATGAGAAGAGTATCGACGCCTGGGCTAAAAGATTATCTCATAAATAATCTTTGATATACTTGCGGGCAATGGAGAAACACGACCATCCAACAATTCTGTGTGATTTCGACGGTACGATCACACGCCAATGCCTGTGTGATTTCCTGTATGAAGAATTTGCGTCATGCGGGTTGAAGTATTCAGAACAATGGGCTGATGGGTCGATTGGTACGAAAGAAGAAATTGAAAGCTCGTTCCAGTTCATTCAAGCCTCGCAGCAGGAAATGGAACGAGCTTTGGCAACTGTTGACGTGGTGGCCGGTTTTAAAGAATTCTATAATTTTTGCCGCGATAATCAGCTTGAATTAATCATCGTCAGCGATGGCCTCGAATGGGCTATTCGCTACGTTTTAAGCAGGGTGGGGGTGGTTGATATACGAGTGATGTCCAATCGTATCTTCTTTGAGCCGCAGGGTTTTCGCTTTGAGTTTCCTTATTACAATCCTGAGGCCAGACAGACGGGTGTGTGCAAGCGGGATATCGTGGAGGCCTTTAAAGCACAGGGGAATCACATTGTAATGATTGGAGACGGGCGTACTGATTTTGAAGCCAGCCAGTCAGCTGACTTTGTTTTTGCGCGCGATGCGTTGTGGGAGTATTGCCAGGTGCATAACCTGCCATCATATCGTTATAACGATTTCTTTGATATCCTGGCCTATTTTAAAAAACCGGAAAATCTTTATTAGCAGACAGAGCTTTATTTCCCGCCAGCTTTATTTTTCTGCTCGGATTTTATTTGGTTGGATTTAGCGCGGGCTTGCAAGTAAAGTGTCATGGGGATGGACATGATTGCACCCAACAGGAACGTGCCGCCCCAGGCCAACGCGACAATGCCGGCGATTTGCCACCAAATCAACCCGCGCTGATATAACGCGAAGGCTAGCAGAATGTACGCCGGATAAGTCAGCCAGTTGGCATAACCCAATATCTTGTACAATGCTTCATTGAAATAAACCTGTGTAATGCTGACCAACAGCGCCAAAACTATCACTCCGGCTACCAGCCCTGCTTTTAGAGAGAAGAAAACTGTGACCAGGCAGAATACCAGCACACTGAGATCGTGCGGCAGGCTTTGCCAACCAACCTGAGCTTGCTGGCTGGTCTTGGCTTCAATGACCTGACGGCGCACATCTTCGAATTCTTCACGGGTCAGTCCACTATACTGCTGCATCCATTCTGATTTTTGGTCTTCAGTCATTCTTTCCAGATCGATCAGTTTGAGGTCAAAAAATTGGCTGGCCAGCGCTTTGGCTTTGTTGAGTTTTTTCTGTTTGTCCATTTTTCCTGTCCCATACCTCGTTTTTTTACGTTTTTAAAGTATATTAGGTCATGGCATGCGCGTCAAATTGCTTGTCTTTAGCAGGAGCCAATTTAATACCCATGCTACTTAATAAGGGTTATATTATAATGGTAATTACATTACTACATTACAACAATCCATAAAATTTATGGACTTTCAATAAAAAAGGAATTTGCTATGAAAAATTTAATTCGTATCGATGCTGGCCAGATTTTTACACCCACGGCGGTTTTAAAAGACAATTGCGTGGTGGTAAACGATCAGGGCAGGATTGAATTTGTTGGACCACGCACTAAAGCGCCTTTGGACGCAGCTCAAACTATTCAGGCAGATAACCTGCGCCTGTCTCACGGTTTGGTGGATATCCATGTGCACGGCGGTGATGGAATCGGTTTTGGTGTTGGCGATCATTGGGAAGCGGACCTGGAAAAGTACGCCAAATGGGTGCTGAAATTCGGCGTAACCGATTTCCTTTGCACCCTATCCGCTGCCTCTCACGAAGAACTGTGCGAGATGATGGAAACCTATGTGGGATTCATAGAGAAAGGTATGTCCGGAGCGAACGTTATCGGCATCCATCTTGAAGGACCGTATCTGAATCCGGAGCGCAAAGGTGCTTTCAATCCGGCCTGGCTGCGAACGCCCAGTGTGGCGGAAGCACGCGATTTTCTGCGCATCGGCGGTAAATGGCTCAAACAAATGACCATGGCACCGGAATTACCCAATGCGGTGGAAGTCGCGGCTGAATTCCGCAAAGCCGGTGTGACTGTAGCGCTGGGCCATTCCAACACCGATTATGATACCGCGCGAGCAGCGCTGATGGGCGATTTCACCCATGTGACACATACCTACAATGCCCAAACCGGCCTCAATCACCGTGCCCCAGGTGTGGTGGGCGCTGTGCTCACTTCCGATGAAATTACCGGTGAACTGATTGCCGACGGTATCCATGTGGATGCGGGCGCTATGCGCGTGCTGCTGCGTGCGTTGGGCACCCAACGGGTAGTACTGATCACGGATGCCATCCCGGGTGCGGGTCTGCCGGACGGCGTTTATAGCTCGATCGGCCAAACCATCACGGTCAAAGACGGGCGTGCCACGTTGGCGAACGGCACGCTGGCCGGCAGCTCAGCCGTATTGAACCAGTGTGTGCGGAACGCGCACCAATTGGCCAATGTCAGTGTACAGGACGCGATCCGCATGGCTACCCTGAACCCGGCCAAAGTGATCCATATGCAGGATGAATTGGGTGTAATTGCCACCGGCCGCAAAGCCGACATGATTCTGATGGACGCAGATTTTAATGTGCACATGAGCATGGTGAATGGCCAGGTCCTGTTCAGTGATTTATAAAAGCAGTTAACTGGCGGGCCATCCAGGCAGTAAAAAACATCAAAATAAATACTAGGAGAGGAATTCATGCAGGAAAAAGGGTATAACCAGTATTTTGATGAGATCGAAGCGCTGCAAAAGAAAATCCGCGAGACGCAGGGACCGAACATTGAAAAGGGTGCCCGCTACATCGCAGAAGCGTTGATCAACGATGGGCTCCTGCATGTGTACGGAGCGGGCCATTCGGCCTGCATTACCGAAGAGATCTTCTTCCGCGCTGGAACAGTGGCAGGCATCAACCAAATTTTGGATTTATCGTTGGCCGGCGCGGTCAATGCCTGGAAAAGCGCCTATATGGAACGCTTGGAAGGGATCGGCGAGATCCTCTACCAGCAGAGCCATGCCCAGCCGCAGGATGTATTCCTGGTTCTTTCCAACTCCGGCCGGAACGCAGCCCCGATTGAAATGGCACGCGAAGCCCAGAAGCATGGCCATAAGGTAATTGTGGGAACTTGTACTGAGTTCAGCCTGGCGCAATCTTCACGCCACTCCTCTGGCAAGCGCCTGCTGGATTACGCCGATGTCATTCTGGACAATCAGGGTGTGTTTGGCGACTGTGTAGTCAACATGGAAGGTTTCTCCATGCCATTGGGACCGGCTTCCGGGGTGCTGGGTTCCTATCTGATTCATGCCATGCTGGTGCAGGTGGTTTTCACCATGCGCGAAATGGGTGTGGAAAAACCGCCCGTCTTCATGCACGGCAACCTGGACGGCGGCATGGAATATAACCAGCAGTTATTGGAAAAATATTGGCCGCGCATTCGCAATTGGTAAAAACAATATCGGATTATAAGAACCGCTCGCTGAATATATGAAAGTGAGCGGTCTATTTTATATAAATTCAATTTGTCATTGCTTCACTTGCCGCAGGCAAGTGAAGCAATCTCAGCTCTTTGTTTTCAATCCACCTGATGTCGTCCGTTAATAGCTAAACTTAAGCATTGATCCGTGTTCAACTGTGTGTATCTGTGGTTTGTATTGAAGCCCAGTCGAGATCTTCTTCCCTAAGAGGAATATTGTGCGAACGATTATTTCACTTGCTCAGGATGACACAAGAAAGAGCATTGTGGGCCAGGGGTGAGCGTATAAACGGAGAGTGCTCCAGCGTATAACGGAACCGGGAATCAGGCGCGAATGCCGTTGGCGTAGAACATTTCAAAATCGGGGTAGAGGGATAATTCCAGATATTCGATGCAGGCGGCCAGCTCTTCTGCCTGACGGCGGGCAGTTTGGGAGACCAGCATCATCTGCGCGCCCAGCCCGGCTGCGTTGCCCACAGCGTGGATGCGTTCCTGGGGAAGTTGCGGCAGCATACCGATGCGAATGGCTTGCGCGGGTAGCATGTAGGAACCAAATGCTCCTGCAATAAGCACTTCCTCAATATCCTCCGGACACACTTTCAATGCGTCCATCAACACATCGATACCGGCACGGATGGCGCCTTTGGCCAGCAATACCTGATCGATGTCCTGCTGCGATAGGGTGACCGGACGGCCCTCACTGTCTCCAGCTGCCAGTGTTACCAGCGGCCTGCCCTGCGCGTCCAATTCCACCAGCGCATGGCTTTTATCCAAACGGCCGCGCTGGTTCAACAAGCCGGCAGCGCGCAGTTCTCCCACGGCATCCAGAATGCCGGAGCCACAAATACCCGTGGGCTTACCAGCGCCAATGACATCACATAGGAAATGTCCGCCGGAATCCAGATGGATATGCTCGATGGCGCCTGGCGCGGCGCGCATACCGCAGCGGATGTGCGCACCTTCGAAAGCCGGGCCGGACGCAGTGGAGACACTGAGGATGCGCGCTCCCTTTTGCAGCGCGATTTCTGTGTTGGTGCCGATGTCGATGCCTAAGCGTACACGCTGGTCTTCGCCAAAATCACATGCCAGCAGGAAAGCCAGGTGATCGGAGCCCACAAAACCGGCGATGACTGGCGGAGTATAAACTTGCATCCCCGGCATGCCGCTCAGGCCGATTTGAGGCGCGGGTGTTGGCGGGGCGCTGGAGACTGCTGGCACAAAAGGTGCGACAGCCAACCCGTCAATGGGCAGGTCCAGGCAGAAATGATGCATGGCGGTGTTGCCCACCAGACAAACTTCCGCAACCTGGCTGGCAGTAATACCGCTCTGCGCGCATAGGTCAGCCAACGCTTGCTGCAGGGATTGCATCAGCAAGCTATGCATCTCTTGCGCTTCTTGTCTGCCTTTCAGGGCGTAAGTCAGGCGCGCCATGATGTCCTCGCCGTATATAATTTGCGGGTTGGGCAGGCCTTTGACGGCCAGGGATTGGCCGCTTTCCAGGTCGATCAGGTAGCAGGCCAGCTTGGTGCTGCCTACGTCCACGGCCATTCCAGCCAACGGAGCCAGGGGCTGGGCGGTGATCTGCTGAATGCGGCTGCCGCGCAGTACCAGGTTGACCTGCCAATCATTGCGGCGCAGCAGGCCGGGTAGTTCACGCAGCACATTCATGCCGGCGGTTAACTGCGAGTCACCTGTGTACGCTTGCAGGCGTTCAAAGTCGGACCGCAGATCACCCAGGCTGGCAGGCGTCAATTGAAGTGTGGATTGCCGCAGGAGCGGGTCAACCGCTAGCTGGCGCGCATTGCTGCCGGTTTGCAGCACCTGCCCGGCGGGCAGGGATTCAGGCGGGATGAAGATTTGCGTGCTGCTGTTTACCAGTGCGCTGCAAGCCAGGCGGTATCCGGATGCCAGTTGGTCTGTTGTAAGGTGGCGTTTGTCCGCGGGCAGGACGGGCAGATCCGGCGCGGGGTGGACGAAGCGCACCCGGCATTTACCGCAGGTGCCCTCGCCGCCGCAGTCCGCCCTCAGCTGCAGCCCGATTTGGCGAGCGGCGGCCATGACAGTTAGCGCCTCTTCCGCCACCAGGCGCTGGCCGACCGGCTGAAATTCAATCGTGAAACTCATATGGCTTAATCCTCATGAGATTGATTATATAAAATAAGATGAATCCTTAAAACAAAAATCCACATGGTTAACATGCGGATCGCCGAAATATGAGGCCTTGTCTGCTTAGAGGATTAAATCAGCAACCGATTTAACCACGCGGCCGGGCCGGTAGGGGAATTCTTCAATTTGTTTGAGGGAAGTGACGCCGCTCAGCACCAGAGTGGTTTCCATACCGCTTTGGATGCCGGCTATGATATCGGTGTCCATGCGATCGCCGACCATCATGGTGTTTTCGGAGTGAACGCCCAGGTAGTTCAGCGCGGAGCGCATCATGAAGGGGCTGGGTTTGCCACAGAAGAAGGGCGAGCGGCCGCTGGCTTTTTCAATCAAGGCAGCCATAGCGCCGCAGGCGGGTGTGACGCCGTTTTCGGAGGGACCGGTTGGATCTGGGTTGGTAGCGATAAATGAGGCACCATCCATGATCAGGCGCACGGCTTTGGTCACCTGGCGGAAGTTGTAGTCAAAGGTTTCGCCAAGCACCACAAAGTCAGGGTTCTCATCGGTCATAATGTAGCCTAAATTGTGAATAGCCACATTTAACCCACTCTCACCAATCACAAACGCGGAGCCAATATCCATTTGAGCTTTCATGAAATAGGCCGTTGCTAATGCCGAAGTGAAAATATGATCGGCATCAATGTCGATTCCGGTGTTTTGCAGGCGGTGCGCCAGGTCAACTTGCGTATAAATTGAGTTGTTGGTGAGCACCAAAAACTTGATATCGTTCTTCTTGAGAGACTCGATAAATGTATCGGCTCCCGGGACAATCTTTTTTCCATGAACTAAAACGCCGTCCATGTCAATTAAATAATTCTTTTTTTCTTCCATATTGTTCCTTACTTTTGATGGTGTTAATTTTACTTACCCACTATTATTATATTCGTTATATCAGTTTCTTTTTAAAGGGATCCGTTTATTTTCAACCGGATCCCTTCATTGCTATAGCTATCAGTCGAGTTTACGCAACTAATTTGCGCACTTCTTCCAGATGTCCGGAGCTGCCGAGATAATCATTCTTTTGTGCAATGAATTTGGCGTATTCGGCCATGAAAATCTTTCCGGGAGTTCTCAAATCAAAGCCTTCGGGATGCTGAAGGAAATATTCACGATGGACGCGCGTCCAAACCAGACGTCCATCGGTGTCGATGTTGATCTTGGTTACGCCCAATTTAGCTGCCTGGTGGAATTGGGTAGCGTCCACGCCCTTGGCGCCCAATAGTTTGCCGCCGGCCGCGTTGATGCGTTCGACTTCTTCCTGTGGGACGGAGCTGGAACCGTGCATGACCAGCGGGAAACCGGGCAGGTTCTTCTGAATTTCTGCAAGCACATCAAAGTGCAGGGACTGGCTGCCCTGGAATTTGAAGGCGCCGTGGCTGGTGCCGATGGNNCCGCCAGTGAGTCGCAGCCGCTGCGATCCACGAAATCTTTAGCCTGGCCGGGGTTGGTCAGTTTGGCGTTCTCTTCAGAAACGCTGACGTGTTCTTCCACGCCGCCTAACTGGCCCAATTCAGCTTCAACCACGATGCCTTTGGCATGGGCCGCGTCCACGACACGTTTGGTGATCTCGATGTTCTTTTCGTAGGGTTCGCTGCTGGCGTCAATCATGACTGAACTGTAGAAGCCGCTTTCGATGCAATCGAAGCAGGCTGCTTCATCACCGTGATCGAGGTGAACTGCGAAAACGGCCTCGGGGAAAACCTCATCGGCTGCCCGAATGATGGATTCCAGCATCAGTTTGTTGGTGTAACTGCGTGCACCTTTGCTGATTTGGATGATAAAAGGCGCTTGACTGTCAACACTTCCCTGGAATAAGCCCATGGCCTGTTCAAGGTTATTGATGTTATAAGCGCCTAAGGCATATTTGCCGTATGCCGCTTCAAATAATTTTTTGGTAGTAACGATCATATATATCTCCTTAAGTAATAATCCCGATTTCGTACCCGAGCAATTATAGTATTAAATATGCAACAGTGTGGGTAAGAATAAAGGGATTAATCAACTGTTAATTATCTAAACCATTGCAGGATTTAAAGAAATAAAAACCGGATTAATTATTATTTGCATAACTAATTGCAAATTAAAAGGTAACCCCTCTGAAAATGCTTAGTGTGTATCGCAATAATGGTGTACAGCCTCGCGCACGAAAGCAGCCCCACCGGGTCGCACACGCTCATAGTTAACCGCGAAACGTGGATCGGACACCCACATATCCGCCAGCCCGCGGAAGAATTCCAGGTCGCAGGTGTAGAAATAGCGATTCAAATAGTCAAAATATTCTCCCACAGCCTGCTGGATGGCCGCGTCTTCGGGTGAAGCAGACGGGTCGCTGCCAACCATACGCATGATTAACTGGCCGCTTTGCGCCTTGATCTCTTCCTGCTGCTGGGGCGAGTAACTGGCCCACTTCTGTTGGGATTGGGTGGTTTGGTAGGTATTGCCCCAACGTGCACGGACTTCTTCTTCATACTGCGATTGATCAAAGCCTGCGAAGTAATCCTTTTCGCTCATCTCACCGGTGCCGGTCAGGCTGTCGATGGTTTGATCCAATGTGCGCAGCAGGCGCTGCAAGCGAGTTTGCTGTTTTTGCAGTGTGATGCGGTGCTTCTTAAGCGCGTCTATCAAATCAAAATCAGGACGGTTAACAATTGAGCGGATATCTTCTAACGGCAAGTCCAGCTCACGGAAAAACATAATCTGCTGCAGCCTGAGTAAACTAGACCGATCATAATAACGGTAGCCATTGACACGGATATCTGCTGGTTTAAGCAGGTCAATCTGATCATAGTAGCGGATGGTGCGGGTGGTCACGCCGGCAATATCAGCAATTTGTTTGATCGTGTAAGTGGTATCGCTCATAGTGCGTTCATCTTACACCTTAACGTAACGTTAATGTCAAGGGTTAAAAAAATACCGCTGGAATGCGGTATTTTTCAAGTTCGGGTTAAATATTAGTCAGCCAGACCGGCATCTTTGCTTTTTTGAACCTTTTTAAGCCATTTTTTGCGGTCTTTGCGTTCCAGTTTGATAGCCTGGGTGATGGTAGTGTAGGTGAAAAAGAAAAACAGCGCGAAAATAACCACCATGACAAACAGGTTATACAACAGTACGGGAGTTTCCTGCCAGGGCAGGGTGATCTGCGGGTTACCGATGAAAAACATGATGGTATTGGCGATCATGGCAATCACGCGCACTTCGGTTGGTCCCATGGATCCATAGGAAATCTTGAATTCTCCGCGCACGGAAGTGGTGATATATACCAGATTGGCCATACATTGATAGCCCACCAAGGCCAGCAGCGCCAGATTGAGATCCACATAAGGGGATAATCCGATGCCGATAAAGATGAGGACCTCGCTGATGGTATCAATGGTGTGATCGATGAAAAAGCCGTAGCGTGGGCGTTCGATTTTACGATAACGGGCCAGGTTGCCATCCAAACTGTCGCCGAACCAGTTCAGGAAGAAACCCAGGTTAGCCAGCCAGAAAAAATTCTTATCAAGGTTGGTCAGGTAGTAGCTGACCCCAATCAGGATGGAAGCAAATAAACCCAAAAAGGTTAAGTGATCCGGGGTGACCCAGTGGGGCATATGCTCCACCAGCCATTGAATAGAGGGCCGCTCAATTGGTCCGAGCAGAATGTCATTAACGCGACGGTGCTTTTTAATATTTTTGAGTTCTTTCTTCTTTTTTCCCATAGCTTTATTCTACCTTTTTTATTTTAGATTAAAGAATTTTCTCTGGTTTACGGCATTTCTTCCAATGCGGGCGGCCAAACCGGGTAAGTCATTGCCCATTGGGTTGGATTTGCAGCGATCATTTTCTCACCTTCTGCCAGGACTCTCTCGGCGTTTCTTTCAATTTCATCCTGCGCATTTTTATAAGGATCCATGTAAATTGGCTCTGAGCTACTTAACTCATACTTACCGTGCGCATTGCGCAAGCAAGCCAATACGACAATTGCGGAATGGGTCTGTAAAGCCATGCGTACATAGCTGGTTGGCACTGGAGCTGGTCGGCCGAAAAATTTTGGATAATAATTTGTGCGATCGAGCGGCCTTTCCATACCTGTTACTACAAAACCGCCTTCTTTTAAATACGCTTTAGCTTCCCGCATATTTTCGGTTGACATGGGGCGAATGTCCAAACCTATTTCCTGGCGCAGTTTATTCTGCCAGGCATAGCCGCTGTTAAGTTGCGGGTAACTGAGCACAAACAATTTGTATCCATGCAGAGCGATTGCCCGCCCGCCCAAATCAAAATTACCGAGATGCGGGCCGATAAAAATGGTGCCTTCTCCACATCCATCGCGGTCCGCCAACAGTTTTGTAACTTTAGGCGTGAAAATGACTTTTTCCAGGATGGCTGGATAATTATGCATGTAATGATAAAACTCAAAAATGCTTTGTGCGGTCATGCGGATGGTTTGCTCGACCTGCAAATCCAATTCCTCTTTGGATAATTTTTGTCCTGAAATGACCCATTGATTCGCACGTGTTGATTGAACTAACGTTGATTTCGGGTACTTGCATATCACTTTAGCCGCAAAATCGGCCAATTTATAACCGGTTTTTGTGGAAGTGTTCTTTGCAACACCCAGAACAATGCCAATACCCAAACGACTGTTGATGATGGATAGCAGGGACATATTTTATATACTAACACAAATTGATGTGTGAAGTTTCCTTTCTATAGAATCTAAGAATTTTTATATATTAATTTACGACTGGAAGAAAATTTAGATGCGAACAAAGCCCTTGGAAATGACAAAAATCATTCATTTCCTTGACAAACTTCCTGCTGCATGATAAAAATGTGTCTAACATGTTAGAGATTCGATCACCTAAAGCTAAACGTAATTCTCATTTCACTCCTTCTGGAAGGAGCGGCGTTTTGCTATAGGGAAATGGAGTATTTCTAACCTAATAAGTGAACGTGGGAAGCCTTCCAGGAATGGAAGGCTTTTTTCGTTGCCTGCTGAATATGGGAAATTAGACGGAGGAATTGCCTGAAAAAATATAAAATATCGCACCCATAAAGAAATGATACTAAGTTATTGGACTGATTGGACCTATAAATTCGGCAGGCTGCAAAAATAAATTTGAACGTAAATGCTAAAGGAGAAGAAATGAACAACAAGAAGTACCTGGTAATAGTTTTTCTGGTAATCGGCGCTCTCGCATTGGGAGCATGTGGCGGCGGAGATACAACGGCCGCTGATGAAGCGGCGGCTGCCCCGGCAGAAGCTGATGCTGCTGCTGAATTGACCTATGACGAAAACGGTATTCCCGTTTATGGCTGCCTGGGTTCTGCTGACACCGCCCTGGTTGACCTGGACTGCCGCGAGATTACCGTAGCAGTTGAGAACGCTTACTTGCCTTTTAATTACATTGAAGACGGTAAGGCAGGCGGTTGGGATTACGTGGTAATTCCGCAGATTTGCGAATTGCTGCATTGCACCCCTGTTTTCCAGGAATGCTCCTGGGATATCATGATCCAATCCGTAGCAGATGGCCAGTATGACATGGCCGGCGATGGTATTACAGATACCCCTGATCGCGAAGAGATCGTCGATTTCTCAGACAGCTATATTTCCATCGATCAGCGCCTGATGGTGAACACTGGTGAGGACCGCTTCGTATCCATTGAGGATTTCGTAGCAGATCCTGACTTGATCCTGGGTACGCAGACCGCCACGACCAACTACGAGACGGCTACCCAGTATCTGCCCACCGATCGCATTAGCGCTTTTGAACAATACCCCTTCGCTGTGCAGTCATTGCTTTCTAATGATGTGGACGCTGTGCTGATTGATGAACAAGCTGGTATCGGTTATATCAATGAGAACCCGGGTGCTTTGGAATTCGTCGGTCCCTCCATTTCCAGCGATAACCTGGCTTTCGTCTTCCCGAATGACAGCGACCTGGTAGCTCCTTTCAACCAGGCGATTCAAGCGCTGAAGGATAATGGTTTCCTGGCAGAAACGAACACACAATTTTTTGGATTTGCAGATTAATTGTTAAAAAGATTAGGCTGGCTGATCAAATCGGCCAGCCTAATTTATAAGTAATTCAAATAGAGGACATCATGGCGTTAGAAGATTCGTTAAATGCTGCACAAAAAGTTTCATTGCAGCAATCCAGGCGACAGCGATTACGTACCCGGCTGGCCACCTTTCCCTGGTGGCTGGTAATCATTATTTTGATCGTAATCGGCACCCTATTGCTGATCACCAACAGCCCCACCTATAGTGATGCTTTCGTTACCATCCGCAGCGGGATGGTCGTTACTTTATATATCACCTTAATATCTTATGCCATATCGCTGCTGATCGGTTTGATAACTGGTTTGGGCCGGGTTTCTTCCAGTGTGGTTGCCCAGAATATCGCGACTTTGTACGTAGAAGTTATGCGCGGTATACCCATGCTGGTGTTGATCTTCTTCATTGCCCTGGTTATGGTACCAGGCGTGGTGGATCTCCTATCGTTATTTGGCACCAACCTGGTCAATTTGGGATTGACCGGCATCGGCAGTTTTTTTGCAGGCTTAAGCAACCGCTCGATTTCCATGAGTGTACGTGCGGTGGTTGCGCTATCATTGACCTACGGCGCATACTCCGCGGAAATTTTCCGCGCCGGTATTCAATCGGTTTCCAAAGGGCAGATGGAAGCTGCCCGTTCGCAGGGAATGAGCTACGGGCAGGCCATGCGCAATGTGGTGCTGCCGCAGGCCATCCGCAACGTGCTGCCGGCCATTGGCAATGATTTCATTTCCATGTTGAAAGATTCCTCCCTGGTTTCAATTCTGGCAGTGCGTGATATCACCCAAATTGCCCGTTTATATGCCGGGCATTCCTTCCGCTATCCGGAGGCTTACACAACTCTTTCGGTTATGTACCTGACCATGACGTTGCTGCTTTCCATGCTGGTGAAATTACTCGAAAGGCGGTTATCGAAAAATGGCTAATCTCACAACCGAAAATCTGGTTGAAATCAAGTCGGTCAATAAATGGTTTGGCGACTTACAGGCTTTGGATAACATCAGTCTGGATGTAGAATCCGGAAAAGTAATGGTGATCATCGGGCCGAGCGGATCGGGCAAATCCACTTTACTGCGCTGCATTAATTTTTTGGAAACTCCCACGGATGGGCAGGTGTGGTTCAATGGTCAGCGTATGACCAGTGACCAGAAAGAACTGAACCGCCACCGGACTGAAATTGGCATGGTTTTCCAGAGTTTCAATCTTTACGCGCACCTGACCATTCTGGAAAATATCACCCTGGCGTTGAGAGTAGTCAAAAAGACCAGTAAAAAGGAAGCTGAAAGCATTGCCATGGAACAGCTTCAAAAAGTGGGCATAGCGGAAAAAGCCGATAAACTGCCTGCGCAAATTTCCGGCGGTCAGCAGCAGCGCGCAGCCATTGCCCGCGCCCTGGCCATGCGCCCCAAATTAATGCTGTTTGATGAACCCACCAGCGC